>NZ_FUWW01000019.1 GCF_900167205.1 Eubacterium coprostanoligenes | reverse complement strand
AGAGCTATGCACCATTAGCTCAGTTGGTAGAGCACCTGACTCTTAATCAGGGTGTCCACGGTTCGAGCCCGTGATGGTGTACCATCTATGGCCCGTTGGTCAAGCGGTTAAGACATCGCCCTCTCACGGCGAAAACAGGAGTTCGATTCTCCTACGGGTCACCAAGACCTAAAGGAAAAGCCAACAGGTCACAAAAATAACTGTGATTAACAGTTACAGTTCATAGTCGGTGTTTATTACGCTGAGGGTCCACCCGTTCCCATACCGAACACGGTAGTTAAGCTCACGCGTGCCGAAAATAGTTGGAGGGCAGCCTCCTGTGAAAATAGGTCGATGCCGACATAAAAACAAACCACTCTTTCGAGTGGTTTATTTTTTATATTTGTGTTGACTTTACAGTCGCTTTTGCAGACAATATTTCTTTATGTGAAAATTATGCACATTCTTTTTTCGACATATTTTTTATGTTATAATTGACTTTAATTTGTCAGTGTAGTACGATAAATTATAGTAAGATTTTGAATTTGAAATCAGGTGATTAACTGTTGAATATATTTAAAAGGTTTAGGCATTTTATTATTTTCGCAATGTGCTTAATAATATTTTCACTTTCGTTTAGTATAAATGCTTTTGCTTATAATTCTGATTATTTGGACGATACTTCTTGGGTTGACAGTGAGTCTGCTATAACAAAAATTGTTGGCTGTGAAGGTCGTGATAAAGTGATGGATTGCGCTATTAGTTATCTTGTTGATGAAGAGAATAGCACTGTATATTTTCAGGTATTAGCAAGCAATTTTGGAATTACAAAAGATAGTAATGTTCGTTTGTATTTTGATGTTTTTGCAGATAATAAATTGTATTCTTTTTATGTAGATAAATCAGGATTGCAGAGTACTAATGACTATAGCAAACTCTTCAAAGCTAAAAGTCATTTTATTTCCTCTGCTGATGTCGGTTCGGGAACATATATCGCAGCTTTAGATGTAAAAACAAAAGCATATGTAAATAGAATTAATCTTTCTTTTTCCGTTGACAGTATGAAATATGAATTGATTGACGGGATAACTTTGAATAAACTTATGACAACTAAAAAGCCTACAACCACAAAAATTAATACAACAAATTTTAATCGAGCAACAACGCAAAGAAATAACAAAAATTTACCACCTGTCACTGTGATAATAGAGGATTCAACTACAAAAAAGAGTAAAAAATCGAATTCAAAAACCGAATCATCTACAAAATTTGTTGGTCAAAACAAGTATCATACAACGACGGTAAAGAATAACAGTAAATCAAAGAAGTCTAAAACCGAGTCTAAATCTAAAACAAATGCTTCAAACGAGCAAGGTCCAACTGAAGTTGTCTGGAATACATATAAAAAACACGGCTCGGGTTCTATTAATATCAATACTCCGACTGCTGTGGGATTAGCCTTGGGTGTTGTTGGCTTGCTTTTGATAAGTTATACTCTTGGTAAGGCTTCCAATAAAAAAGAAAACAACAAAGATGATAAAGAGAACGAGAAAGATTCATCATATGATGAAAATAAAATCGATGATGATTTTAATTTTTAATTTATATTTTGAGTTATTAAACTATTTATTATATACAAATTAATCAATTTTTTTCTTTTTATAGTCAGTTTTATTATTTATATTTACTGTCTAAATTATTATTAATAAAATTCGACATCCGACTTTTTTTGTCTAAATTTTATAGTTTACAAAATTTGCCTTATATAGTATACTCTATTAAAGAATATATTTAAAAGGGGTATGTTATGACTTATTACATCGTTCTACCTTTTGGCTTAATTATGTCAATGATTTTTTGCATTTTAAGGCGAAAAGGATTTAGCTTACAAAATCTTATTCTCAAATCAGTTTCAAGTATGTGCTACTTGTTGACAGCAGTTTTTGCTCTTATCTGCAATCCTGATGTCTATACTTATGGCTCGCTGATAATTTTTGGCGGTGCTCTCGGTCTTGTTGGCGATATCTTGCTTGATTTGAAAGGTCTTTATAAAAAAGACGAAAGCGTTTATTTAAGAGGCGGATTTATTTTCTTCCTTGTTGGCCATGTTTTTTATTCAATTGCAATCATTATGCAGAATAAAATGAAGTGGTGGCTTGTGCTTCTTGCAGTCGTTATTTCAGTGATTATTGCTTTCGGTAATAATTGGTCGGCAAAAATTACAAAAGTGCATTTTGGTGCATATAGAAAAATCGTATTTATTTATGTAGTTTTCCTCAGCATCACAATGGTATTGTCAATCATTGCAGCAATTACAAGTGGCTTTGAAAAGAGATATGTGCTTCTTACAATCGGCGCTGTATGCTTTACATTGTCTGATGCAGTGCTTTCATCAACTTTCTTTGGAAGAGGCAAGGACGGAAGTTTCTACTTGTTCATTAACCACTTCTTGTACTATGCAGCACAGTATTTAATTGCTTCTTCTATCCTGTTTATGTAATAAAAACTATTGACTTATTCAATAAATAATGATATTATATATCAGTCGTAACTGACAGCTATGGGCCAATAGCTCAGTTGGTTAGAGCCACCGGCTCATAACCGGTCGGTCCGGGGTTCGAGTCCCTGTTGGCCCACCAAAAAAGTCGCTTCGGCGGCTTTTTATTTTTTGGAAAAATATTTACAAGAAAAATAAAAAAACTCTTGCTTTTTTCGTTGCAATCTGTTATATTATTAGAGGTCAATACATAGGGGTATAGCTCAGTTGGTAGAGCAGCGGTCTCCAAAACCGCGTGCCGAGGGTTCAAGTCCTTCTGCCCCTGCCAATTTTTACAGATTAATCTATTGGTTAATCTGTATTTTTTTGTTTATAAACCACAATATATTGTGGATAACGTTCAATAAATGGTGTTTAATGAATTTTAATGTGTTGTTGCTATATCGTACCTAATTAAGAAATTGCCCTCATTTTTGCCCTCATTTATTTTACTTTTAGCATAGGTGGAAATCAAAAAAGGGGATAGACCTCGTGAGAAAGTCTGTCCCGTTAAAAATATTTTCTAATCTAAATAGAACTCATATCAAAATTATCTTTCATATACTCTTCATATTTCTTTAATTCTTCTTTTTGGAATTTGTTAAATATGTCAACATATGTGTTGATAGTTGTAGATATATCTGTATGACCTAAATATGTTTTTAGCACCGGTGCAGAAATCCCGGCTTCAATACATCTTGTTGCATAAGAGTGTCTTAACATATGCTGACCGTCAACCTCAAGATTGGCCTTTTCACACAATCGTTTAAATGCACAATTTACTTGACCTGTTGATATAACTCCGCCGTTGCTTTTATTTACAAATAATAGATTGTTTTCATTTGGTACATAATTATCTATAACATTTTTTAGTATCGGAATTAAACTTTCAGGAATCGGTATAATTCGTTGTCCTGCAATCGTTTTAGTTGCAGTTCCTAATTTTGCTTTACCGTTTGTGTCTTTAGTTATGGTTTTGTAAATATGAATTTCCTTTTTGTCCAAATCAATGTCATTTAAAGTCAGTGCGTTTATTTCTCCCATCCTCATTCCTGTCATTAGTGAAATAAGAAACTGAGGCTTGTAATAATTTTTGTTAGCTATTGGTTTATAGTCTTTAAGCGTTTCGAGAAATTTTTGCTGTTCCTCTTGAGTAAACCCTCTTACTTTTTTGTCCGGCTTATTTGATTTAGGCTTTAAAACCGTTTTATCATTTAAGGGATTTTTATCAATGATATTTTCAGAGATAGCCAATTCAAAAGCTGCATTTAAAGAAGAATATATCTTATCAATATCACTGTTTGATTTGTTCTTTTGGCTACTCAAAAACATTTTAATATCATTTACATTCATTTTTACTATAGGAATTTTTGCTATATTACTTTTTCTGTAAATATCCAATGTGTACTTTTTCCTCAAATATGTTGAATCTGTAATACGATTAAGATTGTGCTTTAGTGTATAAAAATCCTCTAAAATGTCTGCAACAGTAATTTCTTCTTTCTCTTTTGAAAGATTACGGGCTTTGATTTTTAAAAATTCATCTGCTTTGTTTTTGCAGATTTTTTCACTTTGTCCGTAAAATGTTTTTCTCTTTTTCTTATTATCAATATGATCTAAATATGTAATTCTATATGTAAATTGATGTCTTTTCTTGTCATATGTCATGGAGCCTTCGTTGTTTGAGGCTTTTTTCTTTTTCTTGTTTATTATAATTCAATCCTTTCGTTTAATTTATTTGTTTTAGCCAATATGTACTGCTGTCTTTTTTAGGACCTGATTGTAAATATCGTCTAAAGTCGCTTTCTTCAATTTGCATCTTTTTACCGATATAAATAACTTTATCTTTTAGTTCAGGACTGTCAAAAGTCTGTGATACTCTTCTTGATGACCAACCTGTAATGCGTTTTACATCCTCTTTGCTTAGCAGTTTAATGTCTGAACTGTTTGTATTAGTTTCTAATTCATTTATTATTTGCAAAAGCTTTGAGCAACAATCGTTTAGTTTGTTTATGGTATCAATATAATAATTGTTTTCGCTTATGTTAAATTCGTTATTAATATTTAGCATTTATTAAGCCTCCTTTCTTTGCTATACATTAACGAATATGTTTTTAAGATTAATAATTTTTGATGAGTATCACGCTCCTTTATACATAATGATTTTTATATTAAGGCTTACATATATGTAAATAACCTTATGTAATAATTATAACAAATTTTTAATTTTCAAAAAAATCTTAAAGCTTTGTGCAAAAATGACTTTTCAGAGCTGGTTTGCAACGGCTTCGGGCAGACTTCTCCTATCGAAGAAAAAGAAGTCTTACCTTTACACGGTATCCAAAAGCGACTCCCCGTCACCGTATATGTATCCGTATTCTGATGCTTAGACTCTGTATTTCAACAGATATGCTTGTCAGGCGTCCACTACCATCTACCCGATAATCGTTTCCGATTAATGCATATTCTCCCCGACTTACCCTATACGCCGGCAATAGGTTTCCATTGTCGTTCCGAGCCAGTTTGTCATATTAAATTTAACTTATT
Source organism: Eubacterium coprostanoligenes (assembly GCF_900167205.1). Taxonomy (GTDB): domain Bacteria; phylum Bacillota; class Clostridia; order Oscillospirales; family Acutalibacteraceae; genus Eubacterium_R; species Eubacterium_R coprostanoligenes. Next base: position 27,709 of record NZ_FUWW01000019.1, on the reverse strand, counting down.
TGTTAAAATTTAACTTAGACTATAAGGTCAAAGGCCCACTTATACCCCCAGTGCTTATTGTTGTCAGCATCATTAGGTAACAACTTTAAGCCAGCTGAACTTTCTATTTAGGCTTGCCACGCCACATTATTTATACTCTAATGTTAAGAGTGGTAGCTACAGTATTTATAAGGAATAGCTGCAGTACTTTCTTGATCTTTCTTACCAAGCAAGAATGGACATTTGTCCATGTATATAATAGTTATAACAAATTTTTTAAAAAACAAAAAATGAAAGGCTATGAGTTTGCTATTTTATTTTCAGAATGTCGTTGATTGTTAACTTATGTTTATAGTCCGGTAGACTTTTTATGAGCTTTACAGCAAACCCATAACCCTTCAATATAATTATAACAAAAATAAAATTAAAACGAAAAACTGTACATAGTTTTTGACGATTATCCAAAATTTTTTTGTCAAAAACGAAAACGATTTTTCTGCATCTTGTTTTTGACTTGTTTAAAACTTAAAAAACACCCTTTAAATATAGCTTTCAGCCCCATAAGCCTTAATAGAAAAAATTGCCCTAAAGATTAAGGGCGTTATAAATTTACTTTTTAAAATTTATTAAATATGTGAATTTAAATGCTATATATTTTTTAAAATAAATATATGATTTATTGAATTTATTTCGTTATTATGTTACTATAAAGTTACAATTTACAAGGGAGGTTTGATCTGTGGTTTATTCTAACGGTTATATAATGTCGGGCGACAGGGAAGTTGTACGGATTGAAAACGGTGAAGTTATAAGCGTTGATAAAAAATTTGCACCGATTCACTTTGTGAATAACAAGGATTTTACCTCTTGGCTTGAAAGCAGAGCCATTGATTCTCATCGTGCTAATTCAAGACTTTTAAAAAAGGTATTGCGACTTGCAAATCGTGATGACGCTAATACTGCTCTGGCAGTTAATGCAGTAACAATTACCGATAATTATTGGTTTAAGCCTGATGGTGAAAATCTTACCTGGGCTGATGTTAAATTTAACGAAAATGATTTTGACAAACTTGCTCTTAAGGGTGACCCGGATAGCTTTAATAAAAAACCGTCAAGGACTCCCGAACTTACCAATATCGGTAGCTTTGAAAAGTGTTGGCGACTTGAAAACGGTAGCTGGTGGATGTATAAAAGCGGTAATGATAATCAAATATTTTCAGAGCTTTTTATATATCAGCTTGGAAAATGTATCGGTTTTAATATGGCGGAATATCAATATGCAGACGGATATATTCGCACTAAAGATTTTACAGATGGTAAAGTAAATTTTGAGCCGATTTCATCTGTTATGGGTGATAATGAAGATTATAACGATAATTTTAATTATTTTAATTCGATTTCAAAAGATATAGCAGCTGATTATTTAAAACTTATTTATCTTGATACCGTTTGCTATAATATGGACCGACATACAAATAATTACGGCTTGATTCGTGATATCAGCAGTGGTGATATTATTTCACTTGCACCTAATTATGATAATAACATTGCTTTAATAGCAAATGGCTATCCGTCCGATGTTACTCGTGAAAAGGACGGATTGATGAAATTCTTTTTTGAATTTATTGATAATAATTTACAGGCAAAGCAAATGTTTAAGTCACTTGATATTCCTGCTATCACAAAAGATATGATTGAAACTTGTTTAGAAAAAATTCCAATCAGTGTTGATAAAAACTTTATCATCAATTTTATACTTAACGGTCAGAAAATTATAAAAAATCATATTGATTAAAAAATGCGTGAACAGTTGTAATTTTTTTCTTTCGGTAAATTAAAAAACTCACTTGGCTCTTATTTTTAAGAGTTGAGTGAGTTTAATTTATTTAACTTTGCTTTAGCTGATCTAAATTTTATATTCTTGAATAATTAATTGTACCTTATATCAAAAATATTTGTATTTGATGTCTAAATATGGTATATTTAGTTTATATTAATATGCAATCAGGAGAAGAATAGCTGAAAAACAACCAAAAAAGAAATTTGAGCTTGCTTCCCAAGCAAAAGCATTGAAGAAACAGCTTGCCGAGCTTGGATAACTACATACGAAAGAGGTGAACTTATGGCTCGACATAACATCTTTGCCAATTATGATTTGGATGAACAAAAGGCATTTATTGCACAAGTGTTGGAGAATGAACCTCCATACAAGAAAATCCCTTTTGATATGAAATGGTATCGGGATTTTAATAATATTGCAAAGCTGTCTATTAACTCATACTGTGAGCACTGTGCTTCCGAAAAAGTTTTCACTGGAGATATAGACGATGTAATGCACAACACCTTTTCGGACGATGTCTTTCGTTCCGTTGGTAGAGTTCCCAATGGAACAACATCGAGCAACCAAGATGAATACTTTGCAGATAAGTCTTTCTTTTTGAATTTAGAACTTAATTGTGCCTTGTGTGGCGAGACTCATTATTATTCGCTTCTATTCACAGGTGATAAGGTTCAAAAAATCGGACAATATCCCTCTTATGCTTCTTCTGAAATCAAAGAGCTTGTTAAATATAAGAACATTATTTCAAAGTATTATACAGAACTCACAAAATCTGTATCTGCTTATTCACAACGTATGGGCGTAGCGGCATTTATCTATCTCCGAAGAATTTTAGAAGATTTGGTTGATAAACGCATTGCCGATAAAGATGGTAAAAAATTTATTGACAAACTCAAAGAGGTTGAAAAAACCGAGCAGATTATTCCCGATAATTTGTCGGCAGTTAAATCTCAAATCTATGCTATTTTAAGTAAAGGCGTACACGAGTATGATGACGAGGAATGCTTGCAGCTCTACCTCGCCGTTAAATACGTTATCACTTCCTTGTTGGATATGGAACTGAAGAAAAAGGAAGACGAAAAGAAAGTTGCTGAAGCAGTAAAGATGATTCAAAACAAATTAGCAGGAGGAAAAGAATATGGACAAACTCAAGATGCAAACGGCAAATAAGGCTGATGAGAATTTTAAGAAGTTAGCGGAGATGTTTCCTAATGCTGTTACTGAAACAATTGATGAAAACGGCGAAGTGGTTCGTGCTATTGATAAGGATGTACTTATGCAGGAAATTTCTTGCAAGGTTGTTGACGGCAATGAGGAACGCTATCAGTTTACTTGGCCTGACAAGAAAAAATCCGTTCTTCTTGCTAATGCACCGATAAATAAAACCCTCCGTCCTTGCAGGGAAGAAAGCGTTGATTTTGATAATACAGAAAACCTTTATATTGAGGGCGACAACCTTGAAGTATTAAAACTCTTGCAAGAAACATATCTTGGTAAAATCAAGATGATTTATATAGATCCACCGTACAACACGGGCAATGACTTTGTGTATGAGGATGATTTCGCTCAAAGCACAGATGAATACCTTGCTAACAGCGGACAGTTCGATGATGACGGTAACCGAATGGTACAAAATACGGAAAGTAATGGCCGTTTTCATACCGACTGGCTAAATATGATTTATCCGAGGCTGAGGCTCGCTAAAGATTTGCTTTCCGAACAAGGTGTACTTGTTATTAGTATTGACGACAATGAAATCGTAAATATGAGAAAGTGTTGTGATCATATTTTCGGTGAGGAAAATCTCGTCAACTGTTTCATTTGGAATTGCTCAACAGCCGGTGGCATTAGACCTAAATTTGCAAGCAAGACCCACGAATATATCCTTGTCTATGCAAAGAATAAAAATGCAATGGATATGATATATGCTCCACTGTCATCTGATGCCATTAAAATGTATACGCAGAAAGATGAAAAAGGACTTTATCGTGATAAGGACTTTGTTTTCAAGAACAAATCCACAAACAACAACCAAAAGTATGGTATTGAATGCCCCGACGGAGAGGTTGTATATCCAAAGGACGGCTGTATCTATCGCTTCATACGTCCAAAGTTTGATGAGGCATTACAAGAGAATATGGTCACTTTCAAAAAGACAAACACTGGGCCTCTTGTTACAGCAGACGGCAAACAGGCACACTGGAATATTTATATTCGAAAATACCTTGGAGAAGCCATGGGTGCCCCCTCAACGCTCATCCCCAAAGAAATGATGAGCATTTACAATGTCGGAACACAATGCGTTCAAGATTTATTTGATGGGATTCGTGTTTTTGAAAATGTTAAGCCTGTTGATGTGATTGTATACTTGGTAAATATGTTGTCCTCTACTGGCGACACAATTCTTGACTTTTTCTCTGGCTCTGCCACAACTGCCCACGCTGTTATGCAACTAAACGCAGAAGATGGCGGACACCGCAAGTTTATTATGGTTCAGCTTCCCGAAGAAACAGACGAAAAGAGCGATGCCTATAAAGCCGGATATAAGAACATTTGCGAAATTGGCAAAGAGCGTATTCGCAGAGCAGGTAATAAAATCAAAGGAGATTGTATAGCAAAAATAGATGAGTATAACTCTAAAGTTAGAGTTCTTATGAATAGCCCAAACAGTAAAGGAATTCCTATTGAGGAAGATGAACCAATGCCAATCCCTGACATCGGTTTCCGTGTGTTGAAATGCGACACTTCCAATATGAAAGAGGTCTATTATAACCCTGCCGAATATGAGCCGTCTCTTTTCTCAAGTCTTGAAGATAACATCAAAGAGGACAGAACTCCGGAGGATTTGTTATTCCAAGTTATGCTTGATTTAGGTGTGCTTCTTTCAAGCAGGATTGAAGATACAACCATCGCCGGAAAGAAAGTATTCAATGTTGAGGAAAATTACTTGATTGCTTGCTTTGATGACAATGTAACCGAAGATGTAATTACAGAAATTGCAAAGCAGAAACCGTACTACTTTGTAATGCGTGACAGTTCTATGGCTAACGATAGTGTCGCAACTAACTTTGAACAGATTTTCGCTACATACAGTCCTGACACAGTAAGGAAGGTGCTGTGAGTGTGGAGATTTGAGAGTGGAGTGTGAAGTTATGGGCAGAGAAAAAACAGTTAAATATAAAAGTAAGAAATTTGCTGTGAGAATTGTTAGGCTTTACAAGTATTTGTGTGACGAAAAGAAAGAATATGTTTTGTCGAAGCAATTATTACGCAGTGGGACAAGTATTGGCGCTAATATAGCTGAAAGCGAATGTGCCATAAGCGAAAAAGATTTTCTTTCAAAAATTTATATTGCATTAAAAGAGTCGGCAGAAACAATTTATTGGTTAGACTTGTTGTTTGAAACTGATTACTTATCTGAAATTGAGTACAAGTCTATGAAAGATGATTGTGAAGAGTTAAGAAAAATGATGTCTTCTACTACAAAGACAATGAATTCCAAACTCAACTCTGCACACTCCAAACTAACGAAGGGAGGTACGACCGAAGGTGAAGTTTAATTTCAAAATACAACAATACCAAACTGACGCAGTTGATGCAGTTGTAAAAGTTTTTAACGGACAAGGCTTTCACGATAAAATTAACTATATTCGTGATTTGGGAAATACTGAACAAAATCTTTCTTCTCAAGTATCATTTGATGAAAACGAAATAATGGATGATACGGGATACAAGAATGAACTTGTTGAGCTTTCTGACGAACAACTTTTGCAAAATATTCAAAATTTGCAAAGCCAAAATAACATTAAACTTTCTCCGTCCCTTGTAAAAGATTTGGGCAGATGCAGTCTTGATATTGAAATGGAAACCGGTACAGGTAAAACCTATGTGTATATCAAGACGATGTTTGAACTGAACAAAAAGTACGGCTGGAGCAAGTTTATCGTTGTTGTACCGAGTATCGCTATCCGTGAGGGTGTAAAGAAATCCTTTGAGATTACAGCCGACCACTTTATGGAGCATTATGGCAAAAAGGCTCGTTTCTTTATCTACAACAGTTCAAACCTGAACCAGCTTGATAATTTTTCAAGCAGTTCGGGCATAAATGTAATGATTATCAATACGCAGGCTTTTGCTACTTCCTTAAACGAAGAAAAGAATGTTGAAGGTAGAAAAGGCGATGCCGCAGCTCGTATTATTTATTCCAGACGTGATGAATTTGGCTCCCGCCGCCCAATCGATGTTATCAAGGCTAACAGACCGATTATCATTTTAGACGAACCGCAGAAGATGGGCGGTGCAGTTACACAAAAGGCTTTGAAAAATTTCAATCCTCTTTTTACGCTCAATTATTCTGCTACTCACGCAAAGCATCATAATCTTATTTATGTTCTTGATGCTTTAGACGCATTTAATAAGAAATTGGTCAAGAAGATTGAAGTCAAAGGTTTTGAAGTAAAGAATTTCAGAGGTACGGACAGTTATTTGTACCTTGAACAGATTGTGCTTTCAAGTAAAAAGCCACCTATGGCAAAAATTGAGCTTGAAATCGGATATAATAAGTCAATCAATCGTGAGACAAGATTGTTGGGTGTTGATGATAATCTATATTATAAATCTGAGGAAATGGAACAGTACAAGGGATATACAATTTCAGAAATTGACCCGTTAAGAGGTACTGTAACCTTTACAAACGGAGAGGTTATCAAAGCCGGTGATGTTGTCGGTGATGTGTCCGAAAAAGATATGCGCCGTATTCAGATTAGAGAGACCATTCTTTCTCATTTTGAAAAAGAAGAAAAGCTCTTTAATATGGGCATTAAATGTCTTTCATTGTTCTTTATTGATGAGGTCGCAAAGTATCGTCAATATGACGAGAACGGCGATGAAGTGCTTGGCGAGTACGGTGTTATGTTTGAGGAAGAGTATTTGAATGCTCTTAATGAATACACAACCCTGCTTGATACACCGTATCAGAGATACTTGAAATCTACTTGCAGTGATGTTAGTGCGGTACATAAGGGCTATTTCAGTATTGATAAAAAGACCGGACACAGTATTGACAGTAAGCTCAAAAGGGGCAGTGAATTTTCAGACGATATTTCAGCCTATGACCTTATTTTGAAAAATAAGGAACGTTTGCTTTCCTTTGATGAGCCAACGAGATTTATTTTCTCTCACTCTGCGCTTCGTGAAGGTTGGGACAACCCAAATGTATTTCAAATTTGTACGCTTAAACATTCCGACAGCAACACTGCAAAACGCCAAGAGGTTGGTCGCGGATTGCGTTTGTGCGTAAATCAAAACGGTAATCGTATGGATGTTGAAAGCTGCGGAGAAGCCGTACACGATATTAACACGCTTACGGTTATTGCAAGTGAAAGCTATAAAACTTTTGTTACGGATTTGCAGTCGGATATCAAAACTGTTTTGTATGACAGACCTACTGTTGCTACGAGTGAGTACTTTAAGGGTAAATGCATTAATGTTGACGGTGTATCTACGATTATTGATGACGATACAGCCAATGCCATTGAATTTTATCTTATACAGAACGGTTATGTCGATATGAAGCGTAAGGTTACGGACAAATACCGTCAAGATATAAAAAGTGGAACTGTTGCTGAGCTTCCTGATGAATTGAAACCTATGGCAGATGGTATACATACGCTTATTCAGGCTGTTTATGATGACAGTGTCCTCAAGGATATGTTTACAGACGGTCACGAAACAAAGGTTAGAGATAATCCACTCAATGAAAATTTTGCTAAAAAAGAATTCCAAGCTTTGTGGAAGCAAATCAATCATAAGTATGCTTATACTGTTGAATTTGACAGCAAAGAGCTAATAGAGAAAGCGATTACTCACATTGATAAAAAGCTATTTGTTTCTGAACTTCAATACACCACAACCATTGGCCGTCAGAAAGACAAAATGAATGAATATGAGGTTGAGCGCGGAGCTTCTTTTGCAGGCGAAAAGACAAGAACGAAAACTTTGAAACACGTTGAAACAAGCCAGATTAAATATGACCTTATCGGTAAGGTTGCAGAAGGTACCACGCTTACCCGTAAGACTGTATCTGCAATTTTACAGGGTATTCGTATGGATAAGATTCATATGTTTAAGAATAACCCAGAGGAATTCATCTCAAAGGTTACCAGGCTTATCAATGAGCAGAAGGCTACAATGATTGTTGAGCATATTTCCTATGACACAATCGAGGGTGAGTATGACAGTAATATCTTTACAGCCGAAAAGAACACACAAAGTTTTGATAAAGCATTCCTTGCAAAGAAAGCTATTCAAGATTATGTCTTTACTGATGGCTCTGCTGAACAAAGCGTTGAACGAAGGTTTGCACAGGATTTGGATAGAGCAGATGAAGTGTGCGTTTATGCAAAACTTCCGAGAACATTTCAAATTCCTACTCCGGTAGGCAATTATTCTCCCGACTGGGCAATCGCTTTTTATGAGGGAACAGTAAAACACATTTTCTTTATTGCCGAAACCAAAGGCACAATGGAAAGTCTCGAACTGAGACCAATTGAGCAGGCTAAGATTTCTTGTGCCAAAAAGCTGTTTAACGAAATGTCAACAAGCAAGGTGGTTTACCACGATGTTGACAGTTATCAGAGTTTGCTTAATATTATGAATTCTATATAGATAGGTAAAAACCGCATATTAAGGGAACTTTCTGAATTATATAACGATAAAGATTTATTTTCTTTTGTGGACGACTTGCAATATAAATATCAGCTAAAAGAAATGTAATTTACGAGTATAACAATAAATTTGTGTGTTTTTACAAGATTTGTAAATTAAATTTTATTATTGGATGAGTTCTGTAAAACGAGGTGCGATTGAATGAACGATAATGAAATCAAAAGGCGGCTTACCGGTCGTGCTGCCGAATATATGATGTTCAATGACGATGAAGAAGATATCGAAGTTCCGGCAGAAATCTCATCATCGGATAGTGTTATCGATTTTTCAAAAATTGAAGAGTCAAAAAACAAAATTCAAAGTGACAAATAAGATGTCACTTTGGGAAGACGAAATAAAGATGTTTTTTAGGTTTGTCCTATAAATTGTAGCAAAACTGTTTTGTTTCTTGCTCATATAGTTAAATAAAGTACATGACAAGTGAATAGGAGTTTAAGCATCAGTTCACAAAATTTCCTTTTTCCCATGTTACTCAGCAGTAGTCATTCAAATAACATGTCTGCTGAGAAACGCAGTTTATCTTCGTAAGAAGTTGACATATTTTTAGGGGTTATTTCTTAACAACAAGAAAGGAATTTTATGTTTATTTTAATGTCATTTATAACAATAATGCTCGGAATAGTTACATTGAAAATCGCATTTAGTTTATTTTCATTTGCATTAAAACTTGTTCTATCAGGAATCAGAACACTGCTAATTGTTTCACCAATACTGTTTTTAGTGTTGATATAATAATTAAACAATTTGAAGGGAGTAAATTATGAAAGAATATCCAACCTATGAAGAAATGATGTCCGAAGAAGAACCGGAACAATATGCTAATTATGTAGATATTTGTTGTAATTGGGAAGAAATGGACGAAGATGAATATGAATCAAAACTTGATTCGTTAGACGAAGGCTTAAGGAATTTGGCTTTAGATTCCATAAGTGACCAAACGGATTATTAAAACTAAAGATGGCTGTATCACAAAGTTTTGTGATACAGCCATCTTTTTTTGTTTTATTGTCATATCATATGAGCAATCCTATCTTGTATGCGAAAAATATAAGACGAATTTTTAATTTGCAAGTTTTATTGAAAAAGTACCATTGCTATTAAGCACCAACTTAAGATTGTTCATTGTAGTATTGTAAAGGTGGTCTCTCGCCGTAGACGATAATGAGGCACGAGTTTGCGTAAGTGCTTCTCTAAAGATTTGCTCCGCATTTGGCAAAACAAATGAGCTTGCAATTATTTTTTCAAGTTCTTTCTTGAACACTGTATCAAAGAACTTGTCCTTTTCAGGTGTCATAAACTTATCAAGATAGCAATAGAAAATATTTTTATTCCAAAGAAGAGATTTGAAGTCAGAACCACATTTTGCTTTTTCAAGAAGTACAAGATATTTTGCATTAACATCCTCGATAACAGACCAAAAGTCAGAATCACTTGAAGCAAGAATTATAGAATCCACTTCATCCTTATATACTGCTTTTGAAACACCGGCAACAAGCTTGTGATCTACAAGTGACTTGTCCTCTTTAATACGCTCAACAGCAATGGTTTTGACTTCCACATTATATGTAAAGAATTTCAGTTGCAGCCAAGCCTTTGATGAGTTGAGTTCATCATAATAAACAACGACTTTATCGATCTTCTGTATTTCATAACCCTTAAGGCTATCAAACATAGCAGCCAAACGATAAGGATCGCAGTTTTCGCCATCAACAAATATCTGTATTTTATTGCCGTTATTTATAAAATTATTTATATTGTTCTTAACATTATCGCTGGCATCAATAACTCGATCTATATCTTGAAAATATCCTCCTGCATTCTGATATATGATATCAAGTAATTTAACATCAGAGAGTAGTATATTTCCGTATTCCATAGGCTTGCGCCAATAAAAATATCTCTTATAAGGATAATAATTTTGATTGTTTTGGTATTTTTCAGATTCTTCCTTTATTTTATTTGTAGGCATATTGAACATGAATTTAATATACTTGAATTCAATCCATTCGGGAAAGAGTGTTGATACAGAATCTATATGCCTTTGAATTTCAGTATTGATTCTCTCTAAGTATTCATTTAAATCCTGTCGCCCGGTAGTAATTTCTATATTATATTTTTTTAAAGTTTTAAAATCATTTTCTAAAATATCTATTTTATATATGGGTTGATAGTCATTAGCAGAAATTCTAATTGTACGGCTGATTCGCTTAAAATTTAAAATAATATTGCTTCTTAGGTTATTTAACGCTCGTATAATTGTGGCATCCATGTTGCCTGTTAGCTCGTTAAATATATCTTCGGCAGATTCATCAATTGTAAATATAAAATCTTGCCGGACACCGAGCAAATATGCTATTTTAATTGCAATAGATTTTGAGTAATTACTAAATGAGGATTTATCCGAGTAGTCTTCTAAAATTTCATCGTCTAAATCCATGTCTTTTAAGTCTTCCAAACGCATAGGTTTCGACATAATTTTACCTCCTTAATTTATGTGCTTAAATAATAACAGTTATAAAGAAATGTGTAAACTGTGAAAAGTTTTATTAGTTAAAATGGACTGTCTCACGAGTGAGGCAGTCCGTTTTTAGATTTGGAACTTAAACAATTGTTTAATGTAATAATCCACATTTAATTGCTATCTGCTTCATTTTATCTATAGCATTGCGTTTTTCGTTAGAAAAGTCTTTCTCATCACAAACGAAATCAACAATAGACTTAATTAAATCCGAATCAGAAAAATTCGACAGATCTATCGCTTCTTGATTATCATTGATATCATTTGTCGATGCTGCTTTGAAAGTTCTGAATAATTTTTTGTTGAACAATAAATCTGACAAGTTATCCTGTTCATCGGATGTAATTAGTAATTGACTTAGTAAACGGATTGCTTTTCCAGGGGTGTTTAATTCTTCTTGTGTATATAAGGTGATAATAAGTGTTGTTCTAGTCAATATGATATTATTTTCATCGTTCTCACCTAAGCCAATATGTTTCGAATTGAATGTTGAACGTAAAGACTTTTCGTTAAAAATCTTGATTTTGGATATAATAAAATTCTTTCGTTCGTCAAGCCCTTTTTGGTTTGCTGCAATATCTTTCACTAATGCTAAACCTATTTGATATTCATGCATATTATCTTCCTCTCAATTATATTATCTGAGTATATAATAATAAGTTTTACCGAAAAAGTCAAGGCTAAATAAAACGAAATTTGAATAATACTTGACTTTCGAACTAGTCCGTGTTATAATCAAGCTATAGCGAAGCGAAATACACTAATGCTCGACTAACGCATCGCTAATAAGTGAAAACAAATTTGTTGTTTTGATACAAACATTGATAGGAGGTGTTTAAATTGAATACATATGAAGAATCAGAAGCAGAAATGCTAAATTACTGGTATGATGAAGTGCTATCCAATTATTCGGACAGCGAAAAAGAAGAAATATGATATTTAATTGATATGCCCTGCGATAGCATCAAAGGGCAGTTTATGGCAAAAATATGAAAAGAATAAAACTGTTAATGACTATATTATCAATATGTGTTACTATAATATTAGTTGGTGTAATATTTTCTTTTAAGGATAATTCAAGATTAATTATCGATTCAGAAGTGATCGTTAGCGAAAATGTCCCAATGATACATATTACGGGTAAGAATACAACATTTAGTGATTATTATCTCACAGTTTCCGGAGTTGAATATAATGACAAATATTCTTGTGAATCTCAAATATATGAGATGAAACGCTATGATGATTTCGAATTTTATGTTTTACCGTCTTACAGATATGATGATGTTCAGCACTATAATAACTGCAAATACACAGTTCATATTTATAAAATGAAAAATAATAAATTAAACCAACTGTATTCAAAAACTTTCACTAATAACAATAATGAATGGAGTGTTTTAATATGACATACACTTATGTTTGCAGTGACCTGCACGGTATGTTCGAAAAATATATCGCTTTAGTTAATACATTAAAGAATTCCGATCAACTTTATATAATTGGTGATGTTATTGATAGGGTAATGACGGTATAAAAATACTACAAGACATAATAACAAGAGATAATGTTCATATGACTTTGGGTAACCATGAGTTTTTACTTCGTGAAGACCTTGTTCAATTAGCCGGATGTGAAAAGATGGACATGTACATAACGGGAGTGAAATTGAATATTATGCATTACTTGGTGTATTATACTGATTTAAGCAATAGAGAATATAGTTCTATGGAGCCAATAGGCATTTTCGATGAAAAAGAAAAAGCAAGAAAAGTTGCTTAAATTGAACAATCTAAAATTGATGATTCATATAAAAAATGAGCGTGGATAATATAGAAAAAATACTCATTGATTCATTTGATGAAATCAACGGCAAATGGACTAAAAATATATTTAGCAATAAATAAAAAGGAGAACTACATATGACAAAACTTCTCTTGATATCGGACAGTCACAGAGATAAACAAACACTAAGCAAAATTTTAAAAAACGAACCGAATTTTGATCGTGTAATATTTCTTGGTGATGGAATAGAAGATGTTGAAGATGCGTTTTTGACTTCAAGTAAGCCGATAACCTCCGTAACAGGTAATTGTGATACCGATTATTGTATTTCATCCGAAAGAGTAATTAAGGTAGAAGACATAAATATATTTATTACTCACGGTCATTTTTATGACGTGAAGTTGACATTTAAAAATATCGCTCAAGCTACTAAGTCTAAGGGTTGTTCAGTTGCTTTTATCGGACATACACATATTCAAACAGATGAAACAGTAGACGGTGTTCGCATAATTAACCCCGGTTCTGTTTCGTATCTCGGTAATTATGCCATTATAACTATTGATAATGATAAACTTAATGTTGAATTGAAAGGACTTAAAGATTAGAATGAGAATTTTCTGCCTAAGTGACATACACGGAGATATGGACGCATTAGATTATGCACTTAGCTATATTGTTGATGAACTTGAAAAACCTAATACAATGTTAATGTTTCTTGGTGATTATATACATGGGAGTGATAACAGTAAGGAAGTACTTGATAAAATAATAAGTCTGCAAAATCATTATGGTACTGAAAAAGTCGTAGCTTTATTAGGCAATCACGAGGAGTGGGTACTAAACGGTTCAAGCACTATATCAGAGCAAAACCCGTCATATGAAGATGATTATACAGACGATGATAAATACATATATTGGTTAGAAAATCTGCCGAGATATTATGTAGCCGGTAATACCATATTTGTTCATGCAGGTATTGACGAAAGTTTAGGAGAACTCTGGGAACTAACAGATGAATATACCTTAACAAATAAATATCCTGCCGATATTGGCAAAATAGATGGCTTGGATATGAAAGTCGTAGCAGGTCATATTTATACATCTGAGATTACAAACAATCCAAGATATAACGATGTCTATTATGACGGCTTTAATCACTATTTTATCGACGGTGATGTCATCAGTACCTCTGTTCTGCCAGTGCTGATGGTAGACACAGATGAGGATAAGTATTATCGAGTTACTCCAAACGGAATGTACGAAGTGCAGCCATATGACGAAGAAGAATTTTGATTATGAGCGAATTATCTGAATACATAAAAAGTTTATATGCAATCACAAGAAGAGGGTTTGAATGGAAACCACTCTACTTCAATAATAATTCAAGTATGGATTAAAACGGAATATATTCTGATATGAATATTCCTAAAGGAAATAAATTCACTTATATTAAGTTCACAATACAGTATCAGTCTCGTTGTGACGAAAACGGACTTAGCCACCCTAAAGAAGATATTAAATATTATATTCTACACTTGTTAAAAATTGATGATTTGACTGAACCTCTAATTGTACCTAAACCGTGTAATACTGGAAATATTCAAACTGACAGTCAAATTTCAGCTGCATTAACAGTAAATAATTTTGGTCGATTTAGGTATGCCTTTGATGATGTCGAAACGGCAAAAAAGGTTGCTGTAAAAGAAGTTGAACAGTTGATTACGCCTCTTTTACATTGCTTGACTAATGAAGATTAAAGTGATGTAAAAGAATTTATAAAAAAATACAATAACAGTTTAAATGACGAGGCGTAAATATGAAATTTAAAGAGTTACGAAAAGTTTTATCACGCATTGATTTGTTATCAATTTGCGATTATAAAACCTTGCAATACTATAACTATGTCAGACTAAGTGATGTAGCCGCTGATTATGACGAAATGGAAGTAAAAGGCGTAGGCTTAACAAGAAGTGAATTTTACGGTGTAAGCAGAGATAATTGCTGTACCGATCGAAAAGCCGGTCCGCTCCTTTTTGAAATATGTTTAGAAATAGTTTTGTCAGATGAATAACAGCAGGGAAAAGGTATAAATTGTTATTTTATTGATTTGCATAATTTTTTGTTTATGATATAATGCATAAGCAACCTTGCACCGAATGACATCAAAAAAGTTGTTGATGAAGTAAATAAAATCAGTCACAAGACATTCGGAGAAGAAAAAGACCTTATGTTTCGTTGCGGTTTGTGTTTTCCCATAACAAATAATTATTCATCCTTTAGAATATTTTGCAAAGCTTGAAAAAGATAATCAAAAAAATAATTATCACTATAATCTAAACGATTATTTTCAGCGAGAATTAATTTCTACCGTAGATATATTGTTTAAAAATATAACAGAAAAAACAGATTAATATAACAGGGGGGAATCATATGTTTAAAAATAAAATTGATAGTATTCAGACATTCAAAAATGAAGCAAAGGTGCAATTTGAACCCGATTCATCTCCAGCTGCTTGGGGACATTATAAAAAATTTTATTCTAAAAATAAATACTTGAATAATAATTACGATTTTAGTGATCTTTTCTTTTATAATTGCTATACAGATTTCGGCTTAAAAAGAGGAATTTACACGGATTATGAATGGTTTAACTATTTAAATAAACCTTTAAGAAAAGGTTCACGCTATAATCGCTTGTTTGTGTTGGAAAAAGACACAAAAATAAAGAAAATTAATAATACTGAGTATATTGTTGCCGCTTATCGTCTTGGCGGTGATTGCGACTTCAATTTTAACGAAAAAAAATATGCTTTATTTTTAGAAATAATCGAAAGCGATTCAACGGCTTCAAAACAGGAAAAAGCGAATGCTAGTCAACAACTTGCAAATTGTAGAGAAATGCACCATAATCTATTAAATTTCTCATTAATGCAAGGAATAGGAAATATGCAGAAATTTAAAGGAAGTAACCGATATGATAGATTAGATACTTTTGTATATGAATTAGATAAATACTTTCGAGGTGTTTCTAATTCAATATTACAATATTCTTCGCCCAATAATAAGCCTGCGTTAATTTCATTTCTCAATGATTTTAAGGATATTTACGAATATTGTGCCACTTTCTACTTTATTACAGAAAAAACTTTTATTAATGAAATTATAAAACAAGGGAGTATGCCAATAACAAACGTAACCGAATTGATGAGATATATGAATTTAGCAGAAAAATATTGGTCCATAAAAGAATTTGCTTTCTTCCAAAAAGAATTTCTAGCAATAGGAGATTATTTCCTTGACGGTGGTACTGTTTTTTCAAAAACTGAGTTGAGTACAAAAATAAAAAATGATTTTGGTTACGAACAAGATGAAATTGATGAATTACTAATTAAATGCGAAAAAAGAGGGTTTATAACTTCTATCGGAAACAATAGTTATACGAGGTAACATGGTTAAAAAATGACTAAACAAATTGCCTATATAGCAATAAAAAGCGATTGGCTCGAATAAATGATTTAAGCAAAGAATCAGATGAACTAAATAAAAATGAAAAATAGGAGAATGGTAAAATGTCTAAATTTAAAGAACTTGAAGAAATAACATTAGACTTGTTCGACAGTGTTGTCATATATACTGTTGCCGAACACGGTGCCATGGGGGGCACCCTGCTTAATGGAATTTGTGAAAGAAAATGGTGAATGCTTTTCTTTATTTTATAACTCTATTGATAGTGGCAAAATCACTTATTCCGATATAAAAAGCAAATTTCCGGCATTAGAGGGTTTCTTCTGGAATGGTCCTATGCCTGATGAAAAAACTGACGGAGAAATTGTATTATTTGTAAATGATGATACAAAAAACAAAAATCTGACGAGAGTCGCAAAAGGCTGGAAACACATTTATACAGGTTGCGGAAATCATTTGCTTATTAAAGAAACGTATTTCCCAATTTTTAATAAATACATTTCTCAATATGAAAGCCCCTTTTAAATTTATTGTTCTTGGCAAAAACATATTGATGATTTTATAAATGAAATATCAAGCAAGTGAAAGGAGTAAATTTATGAATAGAACAGTTACTTTCGTTATAGGGACTACAGCTTCCGGAAAAACAACTTTTATCAAAAATCATTTTTCTGACAATCGAAATACGGTGATATTGAATATATATGATTATCAACAAGCTGCATATAAGGAAGCAGGGTTCGGTAAACACATTCCATTTAGACAAGAATTTAAATGCTTATATAAAGCAAACGAAAATCTTTTAGTTGACATTATTAAGACGTTGCAAGAAGGTAAAGATGTAGTAGTTGAGCAAACTTTATACAAGGCAAAGCGTAGAATAGCGTACATAGATGCCATTCGTAATGCAGTTGAAAATATTTACATTGAGGTTTATGTAATGTGTCCGAGCGATTCTGCTTGGAATACATATATAAACGAACGAAAATTAGATTCTTCTATCCAACAACTAAAATCTATTGCAAAAGAAATAGATTTTCCCAACCCCAGCGAAGGGTTTGATAAGATATATGAAGTTATAGATGGCAATATCGGACTTCGAATGGATGCTCCCAAACCTGAAATTGTTGATGCGGCACATAAAGAACTCAGCGAAGAAGCACAGCAAATGAAACAAGAGGAAGATAAAGAAAAACAACGATTAGAATTGCTTGAAAGTATGAATTCACGTCGTTTCTGGCACTATTGTGAAATTTGTGGTGCAAAAACTTTCTGCACAGCACAAGAAGCTTTTGAGGCCGGATGGGACTACCCGCCGAGAATCGGTTATTTCGGATTGCTAGGTCCTCGTACTTGTGGAAAATGCACGTTGAATGACACCTTGTTCATTAAAGTGCATCAGCAGGCAATCCCAATTGTCATTGAAAAAACACTAACAGAGAAAGAACTACAAACTTGGCGTCGAATAAAAAATGAGCCTGAAAGTTTGCTTGAAGAAGAAAAATAATATAAATCGAAACGGCAGGTGATGAAAAGTGATAATTGCGGGGTTTTCTGGTGTCGGTAAAACAACCTTTGCTAAAACATATCAAAATGTTATCGATCTACACGTTATGCCTTATAAGTATTCTAATTTAAACGAAATTAGCAATAGTTACGATGATGAGAGCATTAAAGCTGTTTCCGAGTTGATTTTAAACCCAAACTGGTGATACGAATATTACGAAAAATTAATATCTCTCTGCGTAGCAGAGCTAAACAAAATAATTGTGATTCCAACCGATATACAAATAATGAATTGGTTGTATTGTGATGATATTCCATTTTCTTTTGTTTTTCCGGTTTATGAATTAAAAGATGAATATAGAAACAGATATATAAAACGTGGAAATACCGATAACTTTATAGAGGTTTTTATAACAAATTGGGATTACTGGATTGGTATGTTTAAAGTGAAAAAGGGATGTAAAAAAATCGAACTTAAAACAAATGAATTTTTATCAGATGTAATAATTGTTGAAGGTGGGAAATGTTATGTTTGAGATGATTGATTCAAAATACACACGAGATAGATATGAGGGAATAGGTTTTCAGTTAACAGATTTTCAAAAAGCTACGTTGATTTGGAATAAACCAAACATCACTCTACAAGAACGGCTTTCTGCACTGAAAAACTTGGCGATAAATACCGCAGATAGTGATCTTAAAGTGATAAGTAAAGAACAAGGTTTTTCTACAGTCTGTGGCACCGTGATTTTTCACGGTGCCTTTCTTGTTTTCTGCCTTTTATATTGTTTATCCATCAAAAATGCAAAGGCAGCTCCTTTTTGATGTTGTTATCGAATTTTTGTTTGTAATAGTTCGGTTTTTGGGACAATTGCTATTTATTTGTTGATATTATGCTTTTTCTACGATATAATTAAAATTGTAATATTATAATCATTGATTAGATTTTGTTAGAAATGCAATCTGATTATTGCTTATTTGCCAGTTGAAAACAAGGAGAATTCAATTATGAATATCGATAAAATCGAAAAGCAGACCACAGAAAATATCAGAGCAAAAGCCAATTTGATTTGGGAAATCGCAACACATTTGGTCGGTTTATATAAGCCACACGAATATGGCAAAGTTATTTTGCCAATGACCGTACTTAAACGCTTTGATGATATTCTTGCCCCTACCAAAGAAGCCGTTGTTAAAAAAGCTGAGGAACTTCAGGCACAAGGTATGATTCCTGCTCTTATGGATGGCATTCTTTCTCAAACTTCCGGTTATCAGTTTTATAATAAAAGCAAGTTTGATTTCAAAAAACTTCTTGCAGAGCCTGACAATATTGAAGAAAATTTTGAGGATTATATTCACGGCTTTTCAGAGAATGTTCAAGATATATTGACACGCTTTAAATTCGCAGATGAAATCAAAACAATGAACAGCGGTAATGTGCTTTATGTAGTAATTCAAGAGTTCAATTCTGAAAAAGGCGATATGTCACTTGGTAAAATTACATCTGCCGATATGGGTTATATTTTTGAAGAACTTGTTCGTAAGTTTTCCGAATCTTATGACGAACAAGCCGGAGCACATTTCACAAGCCGAGATATTATCTATCTTATGACCGAGCTTCTTGTTGCTCCTGAAAAAGACAATATCAAAGCACATGGTTGTTCTAAAACTGCTTATGATATGACAATGGGCACTTCACAAATGCTTGGTTGTCTTGAAGAAAAGCTCAAAGATATTAACGATAATGCTACGGTTGATTGCTTTGGACAAGAATTCAATCCTGAAACTTTTGCTATCGCTAAGGCTGATATGCTTATCAAAGGAAGCAATGCATCTCGAATGATGTATGGCGATACTTTGAGTGATGATAAATTCAGTGGTTATGAATTCGACTATATTATTTCTAATCCACCGTTTGGTATCGATTGGAAAAAGGAAAGAACAGCAGTTCAAGACGAAGCAAAACTGGGATATGACGGTAGATTCGGTCCCGGACTTCCTGCAATTTCTGACGGTCAAATGCTCTTTTTGCTTAACGGCGTAAAGAAATTAAAAGAAGGCGCCGGCAGAATGGCAATCATTCAAAATGGCTCATCGTTGTTCACAGGTGATGCAGGTTCCGGTGCATCTGAAATCAGACGATATGTAATTACCGAGGATTTAGTTGAAGCCATTGTTCAGCTTCCAACAGACCTGTTTTACAACACCGGCATTTCTACATATATTTGGCTTATTTCAAAAAACAAGTCTGATGAAAGAAAAGGCAAGATTCAACTTATCGATGCATCTAAATGTTTTGAAAAGCGTAGAAAAAACATCGGTAACAAGCGAGTAGACCTTTCATCAAACTGCATTGATTTAATCGTTAATGCTTATAACGATTTTTCAAATGATACTTATCAAAACGGTGACCTTTCTGTTGAATCAAAGGTATTTGATAATGATTATTTCGGTTATACAAAAGTTACCGTTTTAACTCCTATTCTTGATGAAAACGGACAGCCGATTTTGAAAAAAGGTAAGCCTCAGCCGGACAAAGCAAAAACGGATACAGAATCTATTCCGCTAAATGAAGACATTGATGAATTCATTAAAAAGAATGTTTTGCCTTATAATGAATTTGCTTATCTCGATAGGAAGAAAGATAAAATCGGTTACGAAATTCCGTTTACAAGATTATTTTATAAATTCGTACCGCCTACTCCGTCCGAGGATATATTTGCAGAGATCAAAGCCTTGGAGGAAGAGGAAACAACACTAATGAAAGAATTATTTGGTAAGGAGAATTGATGACAGAAATTTTAAGATTTTTATTTGGATCGCTGACAGATCCTTTAGGATTGCCACTTGATTGGTGGAAAGAATGGGCTATTTTGCTTGTTATTGGTGAAATTGCATATCATCTTGCGTACGGTTTTGTTGGCGAATTATATGATTTTGATATTATTCATACGAGAACCGGCGGCAAGATTGCTCATTGGACTATACGCCTTGTTTGCTATGTAGTTATGTGGGCTGTAATAAGAGTTGCAATTTGGCTGTTCAGATGGATTGCATCAAATTGGATAACAGCATTATGCATCGTTGCCGGAATTGTGATAATATCAATACTGATAACTGTCATCAAAAGAAAGAGGACACAAACATTATGAGAGAAATGAAAAACAGCGGAGTTGCTTGGATTGGGAATATTCCAAAAGCATGGGGACTAATTCGATATAAGGATAAATATAAGAATTCAAAAGAAATTGCAGGTGATAAATCTCGTTCATATGATAGACTTGCGTTGTCTTTGAACGGAGTTATAAAGAGACCTAAAGACGATTCTGATGGACTTCAGCCAAAAGAATTTGATACATATCAAGTGCTACATGAAAACGACTTTGTTTTCAAAATGATTGATTTACAAAACATCAGTACAAGCCGTGTTGGACTATCTCCATATACAGGACTTGTATCGCCTGCGTATATTAGATTTTGTCCAAAAAATAAGAAACAATATCCGAGATTCATATACTACTTTCTCATGAGTATGTATTACAACTGTGTGTTTAATAACCTCGGCGGTGATGGGGTTAGAAGTGCGTTAAATTCTTCAGATATGGGAAATTTTCTTATCCCTTATCCTATTGAGATAGAGCAACACCGTATTGTCGACTATCTCGATACCGCCTGTTCCAAGATTAACTTACTGATTGTCAATCAGCAGACACAGATTGAAAAACTGAAACAGTATAAGCAATCACTTATTACCGAAGTTGTAACAAAAGGACTTAATCCTGATGTGCCAATGAAAGATAGTGGTGTTAAATGGATAGGAATGATTCCCAAGCATTGGATTGTTAAAAGAACAAAGTTCGTTGCGAACGCTCTTGAAAAAGGTAAAGGTATAACTAAAGAAGAAGTGATAAGCGATGGAGATATACAGTGTGTAAGATATGGTGAAATCTATACTAAATATAACCAAGGATTCACAGACTGTGTTTCCAGAACAAACTTGGAAATTATTCAGCCACATCAGTTTTTTGAACATGGTGATATATTATTTGCCGGTACAGGAGAATTGGTAGAAGAAATCGGTAAGAATGTAGTTTATTTAGGAAACGAAAAGTGTCTTGCCGGCGGTGATATTATTGTTATGAAACATCATCAAGATCCGGCTTTCCTAAATTATGCTTTGAACAGTATTTATTCACAAAAGCAAAAAAGTTACGGAAAAGCAAAACTGAAAGTAGTACATATTTCAGCTGACAATATTGGAAATGTCAAGATTGCGTTACCACCATTAAATGAGCAACAGCGAATTGCAACATATCTTGATAATAAATGTGCTAAAATTGACCGCCTTATAGCTATCAAACAAGAAAAAATTGACAAATTAAACGACTATAAAAAGTCGCTCATTTACGAATATGTGACCGGTAAAAAGGAGGCATAATATGGGTGAAGATTTGCAAAAAACGCAAGATGAGTTAATTGTTGAAAATGAAACTCCACATGAAGTTGTATATGGCAAAGTTATCGATTATCAAAAGAAAAGATTTCGTATTGATGTAAAAGGCTTTGCTAACAAAATGATGCAAGTTTTGGATTTTGCAGAAACTATTAGAGATATTCAAATTGATAAAGAGTATGTTCTGGAAATTCCCAAAGAATTCAGAGAAGGACTTAAAAATGGCGATTTGTGGATAATGGAAAACGCCAAAAAAAATGGAAAATTCTGGCCTAACATAATGGAAAAGGCTGACAATGGCAAAAATCAAATTGTAAAACCACTTGGATTGAAAGAAAAAGCCATTGTTCAAGGCAATCCGATTCAAGAACTGTCACAGAAATGCCAAAATGTGTATCTTCAAGGTCAAGTTCAAAGATTGGCTGAAATTGCAGAAGCAACATATAAACAAGTTCAAGAATTAGACAGCTTACATTTGGATGATAAAATAGGTCTGATTTCTTCTGCTAAAAAAAGATTGTATCTTGCTATGTCGCAAAAAGATGATGCTTCAAGAACAACGGCGATTCAACTTGCGCTTGCAGATGTTTCTGCTGCACAAGGACAAGTATTTACAACATTCAAAAGAAAGTCTGAGAACTTTGTAAATGTACCAAAGAATCAACTGTTACAAATAGCCAAAGAAACATTTTCTCCAACCGGATTTGTTGAAGAAGCTGTTAGTGAGTATTTCAAACTTCAGAAATACTTTGATTTATATGCCGCTTCAACAGATTTAATGGCGTCTGCTTATATGCTTATGGGAGAAAAGTATAATGCAAAACAAGTTTACGAACAATCCTTGCAAGAATTGAGCGAAGTTAACACAGAAAATATAAGCTCAATTAAAAATCTAAAAGATAAGAAGATTAAATTTGAAGGAATTTGTGATAGTCTTACCGAACCGATTATTCAACAAGAAGAATTGTGTTTAGGCACCGGCAATAACACAGATACAATGTTAATCGAAATTTCGGGTAAAGAATTACTGGAGGCATATGAAGATGGGAATTAATTTAATTAAAGCCGGTGGAAAAATCGGCAAAGCCATTGTAGGCGGAATAGCTGCAGTTGGTATTGGAGGCTTAGCACAAGTAGCAAAGAAAAATGGTCCAAAAATCATCAAAGCTGTAGGCAAAGTTATAAAAAAATAAGTTAAGGTACATAATATGGAAACAAATGAAAAGAGATTTGAATACGATATTGAGGAGTATCTCATCACCGAAGGCGGATATGAACAATTCGTAGGTCAAAAGCATGATGCCCCGTCAGGCATATCTATGTGGATACATAACCGTCAACACGATTTGGAAAGATGTATTTATATGGATGTTCTTATCGAATTTATCGAAAAGACACAGCCTAAAGTATGGGAAAAATATAAAAAATACTATGGCGAAGCTGCACCGGACAAACTCTATATGCGACTTGAAAAGGTTATCAGCGAAGAAGGACTTCTTTATGTTTTGCGCAACGGTGTAACTGATATGGGACATAATTTTAAGATTTGCTATTTCAAACCTGAAAGCAATCTGAATAAGTCGACCATGGAAAAATACAATGCCAACATTCTTGGATGCACAAGACAGTTCAAATATTCCCCTAAACTTGATAACACTATTGACATGGTTTTATCCGTCAATGGTATTCCTGTTGTTGCTCTTGAACTCAAAAATCAGTTTACAGGACAAGATGTAAACAATGCCAAAATGCAGTTTAAGAAAAACAGAAGTTCAAAAGAATTTTGCTTTAGACCGAACCACAGATTTCTTGTGTATTTTGCTGTTGACCATTACGAAGCATGGATGACTACCGTTCTTAAAGATGATAAAACATACTTTATGCCGTTTAACCAAGGTTCAAACGGAGCAGGAAATCCGGGCGGTGCAGGAAATCCTATAAAAGATGGTGAGGATTATTTAACCTCATATCTTTGGAAAGAAGTATTACAGCGTGATTCATTGCTTGATATTTTGCATAGATTTATGTCATATACCAAGTCAAACAAAAAGCTGATTTTTCCAAGATATCATCAATATGATGTGGTCAAAAAGGTCCTTAGAAATGTTAAAGAAAACGGAGCGGGCAACAATTACTTGATTGAACACTCTGCAGGCTCAGGCAAATCCAATTCGATTGCTTGGATAGCATACCGACTTGCTTCTGTTCACGATGATAACGATAACCCGATATTTAATTCGGTTATTGTTGTTACAAACAGAGTTGTGCTTGACGGACAGTTGCAAGAAACCATAAACAGTTTTGACCACAAAGCCGGACTTGTTGCCGCAATTGATGATAAAAAGACATCAAAAGATTTGGCAGATGCTATTGATGATGACAGAAAGATTATTATCTGCACCATTCAGAAATTTCCATTTGCTTATGAGAAAATGAAAAAAATCAC
The DNA here is from genome assembly GCF_900167205.1 of Eubacterium coprostanoligenes. GTDB lineage: Bacteria > Bacillota > Clostridia > Oscillospirales > Acutalibacteraceae > Eubacterium_R > Eubacterium_R coprostanoligenes. Next base: position 2,991 of record NZ_FUWW01000019.1, on the reverse strand, counting down.
AGGCAAGAGGTTTGCAATTATAGTTGACGAGGCACACCAAGGACAAAATGGCAAAAGTGCAAAAACTTTGAAAAAAGCTCTTGTTGATTTGAATGTTGCTGTTAGAGAAATTGCTGAAGGCGAAGATATTGAGGAATACGAAGTTAATTTACAAAACGAATATATCGGCACTCTTGTAGGTCAAGGTAAACACGACAACCAATCATTCTTTGCTTTCACAGCTACACCAAAATCTGAAACGCTTGAATTGTTTGGCACACCTCATCCATATAGAGATGAGAATGGTCAAATGCAAGTGCGCAGAACGCCATTTCATGTTTATTCAATGAGGCAAGCAATCGAAGAAGGATATATTGTTGATGTCCTTAAAAACTACACAACAATTCAAGAAGCATTTCGACTTGTCAGAATTTCACAAGACAATCCTGAGCTTATTGAAGGTGCTGCCGCAAAAGCCTTGTTTAGATACTACAAGCAACACGGCTACACTATTCAACAAAAAACCGATATGATAATGTCTAACTTCCTTTCAAAAGGAAGATTTACTATTGACGGTAAAGGTAAGGCTATTATTGTATCTGATTCTCGTGCCAATGCGGTTAGATACTATCTTGCAATCAAAGATTATTTGAAATCTCATCCTAAAGAGAGCGTCGGCTCGGATGTTATGATTGCATTTTCAGGCTCAGTTGAAGTTGATGGTGTTAGTTATCGAGAATCACAGATGAATGTTGACGAGAATGGTAAATACATAACAACTGATAAAAAATTCAGAAAAGTATTTAATAGTCCTCTGTATAATATTCTTGTAGTAGCAAACAAATATCAAACTGGATTTGATGAACCGTTGCTTCAATCAATGTATGTTGATAAGAAATTAAAGGGTGTTAACGCTGTTCAAACTCTTTCAAGGCTCAACAGAACCTGCACAGGAAAAAATGAAGTGTTCGTTTTGGACTTTGAAAACACAGTTGAAGAAATTAAGGACTCGTTCCAACCTTTCTTTGAGTGTACATTGCTAAATGGTGAGGTAGATATAAATCGTGTTTATGATTTAAGAACTAAAATTCAAGATTACTTGTTATATAATATGGATGATGTTCAAAAATACAGAACACTTATGGACGCTCAATCGAAACAAAAGCAAACACAAACCGGACTTGGAAGACTTTCTGCAATACTGAAACCGGTTGTTGATCGCTTTTCTGAGCTTGAAGAAGACAGGCAATATGCTGCAAGGGATTATCTAAAAAAATTTAACAATGCATATGCATATGTTACTCAACTTGTTAAACTCCATGATGAAGAGCTGTTTAACGAATATCTTTTCACCTCTCAGTTAGTTAAGTTTCTGCCGAGAACTTCCAAAGATATTGTTGACATTGATGATAAAATCAGTCTTGAATATGCTTCACTTAACGAAACATTCAGTGGCTCAATAAAACTTGATAACGCAAGTGTGGAACTGATTCCAACAAGTAATCTTGCGCCGAAAAAGCCGAATAAGAAAAAAGATACCTTGCAAAGCATTATTGATAAAATTAACGAGAGATATCTTGGCAATTTCACTGAAGGTGATAGAGTCATTCTCAAAGGGGTTTACGAAATGTTTATGGCTGATCCCGAAGTTAAAGCAAAAATGAGAGAACAAGCCAAAGGTTCAAACGCAGAAATGTTTGTCAACAGCTTATTCCCTGATAAATTTCAAGAGATTGCAACTCGATGTTACACACAGAGTACCGAGTCCTACAACAAGCTATTTACTGATGCTGAATTCTACAAAAATGTCATGGATGTTATGGCTGGCGTTTTCTATAAAGAGTTTAGAAAAGACTAAGCATAATTGCCCTCGCTCTATAATAGAGTGAGAGCAATTTGTTTTGTTAACAATCTATTTGACTTGCAGATACCTTTAATGGTATAATCATCTTGCGACGAAAATTTTATAGTATTTTTAAGTTTCGAAAACCCGAGCGTGGCTTTTTATCTTTTGATAAAAACACACGCTTCTTTGTCATACGCTTGGGTTTTCCAGACTATGAAATTTTCGTCGCAGAAAGTTTGAAGCAAGTGTTTTTTGAGCGTAGCTTCGGCTACGCTCTTTTTGCTTTTCTGCGGTGATTTCAATGGATTATAAAAGCCAAACATGTTGTTTTACAGGGCATCGCAACATTGCCCCATATACGCCCGACACGGTCTTTGAACAGACGAAGGCTATCGTTACCCTGCTTGTTTCTAAAGGTTTCAAATACTTCGGCACAGGCGGTGCTTTGGGGTTTGATACCATTGCTGCACAGGCTGTTTTGTCGGTGAAAGAAACTCATCCCGAAGTTAAACTTATTTTAGTGTTGCCATGTGAAAATCAAACGAAATATTGGAAGCAACAAGATATTGATGTGTATAATGATATTAGATTGAGAGCCGATAAGGTGAAGGTCCTTGCTGTGCATTACTATAACGGATGTATGCAAAAGAGAAACAGACACCTTGTTGATTGTAGTTCTGCTTGCATTTGCTTTCTGACAAAGCACGAGGGTGGCACGGCATATGCTGTTGATTATGCAAAACAAAATGGTCTTGAAATAATAAACGTTGCCGACCGATGCAGTTAAACTTAACAAGAGAATTACTTATCTGACAAGTTTATATGGTGGAAAGTACGCTCCCTAAATGCTATAATGATTTATAGTTAAGGGGGCGTATTTATGTTTTCGGATAATTTATTATACTTAAGAAACATTAAAGGTTTATCGCAGGAACAAGTTGCCGAAGCAGTCGGAATTTCTCGTCAATCGTATTCCAAATGGGAACAAGGAGATACTTTTCCCGATATTGATAAATGCGATAAGCTGGCAAAGTTTTATGGCGTTACAATTGACTCACTGATTCACTCTGATGAAAAAATAGGCAAAACAAAGATAGCACCTGCGCCTATCGGTAAACATCTTTGGGGAACAGTTACTATCGGAAGCAAGGGGCAAATTGTAATAC
>NZ_FUWW01000018.1 GCF_900167205.1 Eubacterium coprostanoligenes | reverse complement strand
TGAGAAAGTTTCTGAATTTCGTTTTCTTGCGAACTTTGCTGTACCTCGTCAAAACATATTCCGTATAGAACAAAACAAAGTTTTGTAAGTATACTACATATGTTTTTCCTCTTTCCAAAAAATCCACGGATTTTTTGGAAGCCTTATATATGCTTGTTCGCAAAAAACGAAAAACGCCAAAAAAGCTGTAAGTTCGATACTTACAGCTTTTTAAACCCCACCGTCAACACTTCGTGTTGCCACCTTTACTGCGTAGACGCCCCCTTTTGTCTGCGTTGCAGACATTTCCCCCGATTAACGGGGGAATCACCTTGCATCAATGGGAGGCATAATTGGTTGAATACATTTGGCGTGTTTCAGGAGCTTTATCGACAGTCTTAGTTTTTGTCTTGTTTAGTTAATTTTCACAATAAATTATAGTGTATTTGTGTATAAATAGTTTAAAATTATGTTAAATTTTTGTTGATTTAAAGCCATAATTATGGTAAAATATCCATAAGTAAAACTATGCTTTTGTGTTCAGACATTTGGGGAGAAAGTCTGCAAAAGTTTTATCAGAAAAATAGAAACATATGGAGGTTTTTTTTATGAAAAGGTTTTTCAAAAGAACAATTGCTTGCTTAATTGCAGTGTTGATGGTTGTTTCTTCATTGCCATTCACAGCACTTACAGCTAACGCAGCTGATTCATCAACTGTTTCCAAACAAATCAGTGTAAAATCTTATGGACTTTTTACAAACGAAACAGGAAACAGATGGGGTGGCACATATGCAAATGTCATTAATGATGCTACCGAGAACATGTTCGACATTGGTTTTGTCAATTTTGACATCAGTGGCTTCACAGCAACTGAATTTGATCAAATCAGCCCTGTTTATTATAATTTCTTTGCTAAAAGAACAAGTGGCAAAAGGGTTCCTTTGCATGTAATGTATCCTACAAAGAATCAAGCATACTTTGCAGGCGACAGCAATGTTGTATGGAACACATCCGGCAACGCAAAAAAAATTGATGCGTCTCTTTATAAGGATATTTGGTCAAACCCAATCAATACAAACGGTCGTGCAAATAGTGCAAAGCAAATTTTCGGCTTGCAAAATCTTCAGACGATTACACTTGCAAATCAAGGTGATTCTCGTGATTGCAGTGTTGATATTGTTGAGGCAATCAAGTCTGCCAAGGCTGCACGCCTTTCTTATGTAACAATCGTATTTATGCTTGCTAACGGTGAAGCTGCAGGCGATTTTACTGACGCTTCGGGTAATAGCTATTCTGACACATCTGTTTATTATTTCGGTCAGAACGGCAGTCCTGACACTTTTGCTTTGGATGTAAATGTAACAACAAGTTTTGATGCAGATAAGCAATATATCGCTTCAATGATTGACAAGGGCGCTCCTACATATAATTATTTGGTCAATGACAGTAGCAGAGCTCTTTCAAATCAAGCCGATTATATGAAAAATATTGCTTATTCCGGATCATGGACACAAACTACACAAAATAAGGTTCTTGACAAAAGTGCAAATAATTTCAATTTTGCTTCAAATAACCTTAATAGCTTGGTTGCCATTTATGATTCAGAAAACGCAGATATAAGGATTCCTGTTACTTTTGAAACAAAGGATGCCAAAACAGGAACATGGATTTGGTTATATAATGGTTTTGACCATATTGCGTTAACAAATGGCGGTCCGTTTTCATTAGGCGGACAAAAAGATGGCAGTCCTATGTGGACTCGTTCTACAAGTTGGACGGATTTATCAAATTCTACTGATTCTTCACATGATTTTTCGTCAGATTTAAATGTGGACATTTCAAGATCAGAGGAAAAGGGTAAATACGGCGACAGGAGATATGATCTTCAAGATGCCAAGCAATTCAAGAATTATATTAAATTCACTCCTGATGATTCATTCAACAATAATTATTATTCAAGTTTGAATAAAATTGAATATACAATTCAGGCAGACTTTTCGGTATGGTGGCGTACAGGTTACACACCGATGAGTAACAATGTTACGACTATGAGCGTTCCTGTAAACTATTCTGTAATCAATTATCTTCCACTCAAGAATCTCTTGAACGACGAAGAATTGAAGTCAAATTACAGAATGATCAAGGCAAATGAGAGCAAATATGTTGCTTCTTCACTTGATAATTACTACAAGGCTCTCGCAGCACTTTACAAGTTTAATCTTACAGACGGACTCACAGAAGAAACAGTTGCAGCCAAGGCTTCCGAAATGAAAACTTTGATTGAAAACTATGATAAGTACAAAAATCCTGAAATTCAGAAGTATACATTCACTTTTGAAAAGGTTGACGGTTCACCGGTTACTGTTGAGGCACAGGATTCTGAAACAGCTCGCTTATGGGCAGTAACCGGAAATAATGCTCCAAACACAGCTGCTACTAAAAAAACAAGCAAGGATGCAGAATATCACTCTTGGACAACATATTCTTGGCCGACTGAACCGGACGCAAACAGAGTTTTCAAGGAAGTTCCAAAAGAGAATACCGAAAAGCATACATTAAATAAAGAACACATCTGCACAAAATGTGGTGAATTCATTGCTGACGAAACTGCATATAATGGTGCTGTAACCGAAGCTGAATCAATCGTAAACGATGAGCAGTACACAGCTGAATCAAGAGCACAGTATTCTGCTGTTGTTGAAAAAGCAAAAGCAGACAAAAAAGACGCTGCAATGCAATCTGATATTGACCAATTGGTTGCACAGATTCTTTCTGCAAAAACTTTGCTTCGTAAGACACAGTGTGTAATTACATTTAACAGCTTGTCAGAAGACGCAACCAACCCAAATTTGATTAAAACAAAACCTGTTGAATACGGAACACAGCTTAAATTAGAATACACTCCAACAAACGGCGAAAGCGTTAAGGCTTGGATTGTAACAACAGATAACGGCAGCACTGTAACAACTGTTAAAACACTTGCCGACAACTTCACTTTGTATGTAACAAAGGAAGCAGAAGTTACTGTTTGCACAGTTTCAAACCCATCAACAGATACAGCTAAGTATTCAAAGGTTGTATTCCTTGGCAAGAACAGCAGAGTTGTAGCTGTTAAGTATCTTAAGGAAAATGTAGATCTTCCAACAGATTCAGTTCCAGCTCCGAAGATTCCGTTCTATTCATTTGCAAGTTGGGATAAGTCAACTGTAACAGGTACAGGCAGTGATATTTATGTAACAGCAACCTACACTCCTGAACAAACAACAGAAGACCAAATGTGCAAGGTTTACTTCAAGGGCTTTGAAAATGGCTATAAGGCTTACACATATAACAGCTATGTAAGACTTGAAAACACCGAAGAAGGCAAGCAATATGCACTTGCTACTGATGAGGCAGGCGTAAACATTCTCACATACCTTGATGACACAAGCTTCTTTGCTCCAAAGACAGACAAGATTTATGTTGTTGAGGTTACAAGAAAAGAAGCAAAGGTTGCTATCACAGGTAGCTTTGCAGAGGATGTTGTAGATGAAAAGGGCAACACAATGGCATCTGCTGTGTTCAACTGTAAGTTCTATCTCCCTACAGATTGCAAATTGATTGAATGGGGTGCAGAGATTTCCGCAAACGGCAGAACAAAGGTTGTTAAGGGCGATTCTCTTTCATCTCATAATGAATACACAATCAGAATGAAAGTTTCAAAGACTTCGAGCATTCAGGCATTTACAGGCAGAGCTTATGTAACATATAAAGATAGCCACGGAACTGTTAATACTATTTATTCAGATCCTGTTGAACAATCACTTAATAAGTAAGGAGTTTTGAATATGAAAAAATTTGAACCACCTAAAAGTGAATTCATCAAGTTTCTTAATAGTGATGCAATCACAACATCATACGGCAACGAAACAGGAAGCGTCTGGGACGAAGAATCTTCAGAGGAAAACACTTATTAAAAAAATGGGGCGAACATTTTGTTCGCCTCTTTTATATTGAAAAAAAGGACACACTATGTTGGATTTGAATTCCTTATAGTGTGTCTTGATTTTTATTTTTTCTTGTTTCTTAATTCTTTAAAAAACGCTGTTAGCACGGCTTGTGCTTCGTCAGCCATAATTCCGCCCACAATTTGAGGTTTGTGATTATATGGCAAATCGTTGAAGTTGACAACCGAGCCAAAGCTACCCGCCTTGTTGTCGCTCGCACCGTAGTACACGGTCTTGATTCTTGAATTGATAATCGCTCCCGCACACATTGGGCACGGCTCAAGGGTGACATACATTTCACATTGCCACAGTCGCCATCCTCCGAGCTTTTTGCAAGCCGAATCAATAGCTTCTATCTCTGCGTGATAAAGTGCGTTTTTGCCGTATTCACGCCGATTTCTGCCTGTGCTGACAATTTCGCCATCCTTAACGATAACAGCACCGACGGGAACTTCTCCCTCAAGTGCGCTTTGCCTTGCAAGGTCAAGCGCAGTTTGCATAAATTTGTTTTCTGTCATATCTTTGTGATGTATTGCTTTGTTAATGCAATGAGAATTCCAAACGGAACTATCAAGCCCGGAATCATGCAAGCAAGTTTTGTTGCAAAATTGTTGTCATAAAGGCTTTTGATTTTCTTTTCAGCTTTGAATGATTTTGTTATGAGCAGATAAACAAGCGAAACAACTGCAAGAACGCCAAGAATAATCATAATGACTACTGCAACAATGTTTGCGGTTTTTTCATCTGTTGCTGTTGTGACAATGTCGTTAACAGCCGATCTGCCGTTGTTCAGAGCGTGAATAACCATTGCAATAATTACATTGTCGGTTTGTACGGTGATATAAGCCAAAATTAAGCCAACAAGAAATGCAAATACAAATTGAATAACATTGCCGTGGACTAATCCAAAAATGATGCTGACCATAAACACAGCAAATCCCTTGCCGTATTTTTTGAGTGCACCAAGGGCACAGCATCTAAATGCAAATTCTTCAAAAATTGCAGGTGCAAATACAGTTGCCGCAACCATAACAATGCAGGTGAGAAGGTCGTTTGATGTGCCGAATTCATTTTGGGTCAATTCGTATCCAAGCACATTTTTTACAAATGTCATCATAAATGATACAAAATAGTTTGCCAAAATGGTGAATCCCATTCCCAAGAAAACCCAAGCTGTTGCTTTTAGTTTTCCAACCTTTTTGGCAGGGAAGAACTCACTTGTGAAGTTGCGTTTTAGTATCAATGCAGCAATGCCGAACGCAGGGAACATTGCAAGCAGGTCAACCGCAACTATGTTGAATGCGTATTTGAACATTGTTGAGTTGTTGTAAAGGTCCGACAAACCGAGTGTGTTCATCATACTTGCCCAAAAGACTTGCAAAAAGAGATACAAAATAATTGCACCGCCGAGTACAAATCCAACCTTTACAAGCTCGCTTCGTTGTTGTTTTTTTGCGTAGGCAATTTGCCTTTGCATCATAATATATTGTGCGTTTTGTTGCTGATAATATTGATTGTTTTGTGGATTATAATAGTTGTTGTTCATTCTTTTTCCTTCCGAGGATTACAAGGTTTTTGAAAGTTCCTTTATGTATTCCTTCATTTTGTCGGACAATTCGGGATGTTTGAGTCCAACTTCAATGTTGGCTTGCAAAATTCCGAATTTGTTGCCCATATCGTATCTTTTGCCGTCATAGTCAACAGCAACAACACCCTCGTGTTGTGCAAGCGTTCTCATAGCGTCAGTGAGCTGAAGTTCGTTGCACGCACCTTTTGGAGTGCTTTCCAAGATGTCAAAAATTTGCGGAGGCAAAATGACTCTGCCCAAAATTGAAAAGTGAGAAAGGATTTCGTTTCTTTTTGGCTTTTCAATCATATCTGTGCATTTGTAGCAGTTGCTTTCAAGCGGTTCAACAGCAAGAGAGCAGTATTTGAGGATTGATTCGGTATCAACCTCTTTAACTCCCACAACGCCTTTGTCGTATTTTTCATATACATCAATGAGCTGTTTTGTAACAGGATTGTCAGAAATAATTACATCATCGCCATATAAAACCGCAAACGGCTCGTCACCGACAAATGCCTTTGCACAAAGCACAGCGTGACCCAATCCGCCTGTTTCTTTTTGGCGCAGGAAGTAGATGTTGCCAAAGTTTGCACAAGCCTTTACAGAATCCAAAAGATCCTTTTTGTCAGGATTTTCTGCAAGTTTTGTTTCAAGCTCAAATGCGTGGTCAAAGTGGTCTTCAATTGCTTCTTTGCCACGGTTTGTGATGATCAGTATTTCCTCAATCCCACTGTTGAACGCTTCTTCAACAATGTACTGAATAGCCGGTTTGTCAACTATGTTGAGCATTTCCTTTGGCACTGCCTTTGATGCAGGGAGCACTCTTGTGCCCAATCCCGCAGCAGGGATGATGGCTTTTCTGACTTTTTTCATGCTTCTCTCTCCTAAATTTTAAAACATTGATGTTACAATATAAAATACAAAATATGCAACCAGCGGTGCAAAAAATGTCACTCCGCCTTTATTGCCAAGGTACAGTCGTTTCATTTGACTTTGGTCAAGGTCTGCATCCATACCGAAAAGTGACGATTGGATGAAGTTTGCGCCGTTGTCGAGCTGTTCCGAAACACTTTTGATTATGGCAAATACCGTGCCTTTGTAAAAATAATCGGCAAACATTGCAATTATTATTCTCACCAACAGCAGAGCACCGAGCATAATGTACATAATTTTCACAGCCGTTTGTGCGTCCGATGCGTTCATGATTGCTGACATATCGGGCATTGCGGTTGATCTCGGGTCATAGGTTGAAACAAAGTTCTGAATTGCTCCCATATATTTTGGAGCAAATTTGAACAATGCGGCATCTCCGACCAAGACTATTGAAAACAGTACGCAGAAGAATGCAACTCCTTGCTTGTACATTTTTCTGAACAGCAGATAATATGAGCCAAAGAAGAATGCACCCCAGTTCCAACTTATTTTGCTTTTTTTCGCTGAAAAATCTTTGAATTTTTCAATAAATCTCTGTGGGTTTGTTCGGATGGTGGCAGCAATATCGTTGATGTTCACGCCGTCAATTTCGCCCTGCTCCTTGTATTCCGGAATGTCAAACTGAATAGTTTGAATAGTAGGGAACGGCATTTGAGTCGGCTGATTTTCGCCTTGATTTTGATTTGTTGCGTTGCTGTTTCCGTCAGCAGGCGGTGCATAATATTCACCGGTATTTGCGTTGTGTTGCTTTGGTGCTTCCGGAATAATCGGCTTGTGCTCATCCAAAAAGCTGTATCCGGATGCGTGCAAGCCTTTGTTTACGCAGTGACCTGTCAAATTGTAGCACTCTCTGTGGTGAGGTGTGCCACATTCGGGACAGGTAACTATATCATCGTCCTTTGTAAATTGCTTGTTGCAAACAGGACATTTATAATCTTCATAATTAGGCATATAATTCTCCTGAAATATAGTTATTATTTTTATTATACTTATATAAGCATAAAAAATCAAATATTTAATTAAGATTTGATTAACTGTTTATAAATTGTGGACTGCCAATTAATATTAAGGGTTGCATTGCGAACAAGGCGAATAGCCGTTTTTCACAAGATTTTCTTTGTATCCCGTGTATGCTTTTTTGTTTTCGGATTTTATCTTTTTGGCAGAAGGACAGTCCTCCTTGTGAAATTTCTTTGTGTTGATGTTGACGATGTATTTTTGCTTTTCGCCGTTGTCGATGGTTTCCGCTTCATTGCCTACATATTTGCTGTTGCCGGTTTTGTAGTCTATTTCTATATCAGGCTGAACATTATAGCAGTAAACATTGAACTCAACACCTTCGCCGTCATCCTCAATGCTGTATGCTTCCATCTGTACGCCTCGTGCAACAAGTTCGTCATCCTTGAAAATCGGAGTAACTCTGTATAAAACATGGTTGCTTGTGGTTTTGACATAGGTTGCAACTTTGTTTTCAAACGGCAACATTCCCTCAATGTTGAGGTATCGTGTGCCTGTGATGAGGTTGTTTGGATTTGCGTTTTCGGCTGAGAGCTGATAGCCGATCAAGTGGCAACGATTGTACAAATATCTGCCGTCAACATTGCTGTATTTGGCAACTTGCCAGCCGGTCGGTTTGACAGAACCTATTGCCCCACGCTCTTCGGTCGGCATAAGGTCTGTTCCGATGTTTGCAATGCACGATGTGCATCTGCCAAGAGAATCGAGTTCGCCGTATTTTTCAAATGATTTTGTGTAATCCGTTTTTTCAAATTCGGGAACATTGTTGTTGATTACCGTATAAGGATAAACCGTGTACGGTTCAACTTCACTTACACTTTCGCTTTGTGCAATTTCGGTATATTGCGTTGTCGTTTCTTTTTCTTTAGAAACGGTTTGTTCGATGTTTTCAAATTCACTGCACGCTGTCAACATCAAAATTGCCAACAGCAGAGATATTATTTTTGCAAATTTTCTTTTCATTCTATCACCGTCTTAATAATAACATATTATATGTATTATATCAAACTTGATTTTTTGTTGTGCAGGTCAACAACTATTATGACACAGCTTGCAAGCAACATCAAACTCAAACTGCTGTTTATTTCGCTTGCAATCGGCGTAATGTTTGATATGTTGCTGAACACCTCTTGTTCGGGCGCAAAAAGAACAATGTAGCCTTTTCCCAGGAAATATGATATTATTCCGCCGGCAAGCCGATGAATGAAAAAATCAAAGTAGTTCATATTTACTTTTTTGATTATTCCAAACAGCTGAAAATGTATGCAAAATCCGCCGAAACATAAGAAAAAACAAAGATAGGGCAGGGAGATATTTTGTTTTGCAGAAAATACGCCGTTTGTAATTTCGATTATTGGCATTATGGATTTTGGTATGTTGAATAATCCCGACAATGCCGAAAAGAAGGTTATGTATCCGCACATAATGGCGATGCTTTTTGTACTGTTTTCAACAGAATTCACCAACGCAGTTGAAAAGTTTTGCTTTGTTATTTTTGTGTTTTTATATGATTTGGGCTTTTCAAACAGGCTTTCCGCAATGCATATTATAAGTGACGACAGCAGGTTGATGGTGTAAATAACAACGCCGATTTTGGTGCTGTTTAGTTTTATTGTTCCGACTGCCGTGACGATGAAAGCAACTCCACCGCAAAAGTTGAATCGTAGCATTTGTCTTGATGTGTGCTTATCTATTGCACCGTGTTCAAAAAGTTGCTCTGTTAGGAGTGCGCCTGTCGGATAACCGCCGATTAATCCAAAAATTATTGCACACATTGCAGACGGCGGGAACTTCAATAGTTTTGCAATAGGTGTCAGTAAAAACTCGAAAAATGTCGAAGCCTCGCTTTTTATTGCCGTGTTGGTCAAAATCAAAATCGGCAACAGAGAGGGTACAATTATGTTTATGCACATTTTCATTCCGCTGATTGTTTGTGCCTTTGCTTTTGTTGAAAAAACAATGAATAAACCTATCAGTAACAGTAAGAATATTGTTTGAAAAACGGTAACCGCTTTTTTCATATAAATCACCGTTATATTATATTTTGCAATTTGACAAAATAAAACCTCGGACTAACTTGATGTCCGAGGTTAATTTTATATTCCCGAGGTCAGGATGTTTGAATTTTTGATGAGAACATCAACAGCTTCCTGTCCGCTCTTTTTGATAATTTCTTTTATTCCGTTTTCATATTCCGGTGCTCTGCTTGACAGATTGTGGCAGTCAGAACCAATGAGGTGAATATGACCTGTGTTGAGCAGTTTGATGAGCTTTTTCTTCACGCTTCTGTGAGAATCAACAAATGAAGAAATGTTGACCTGCGTAAGACAACCCATATTGATATAATCTTCCAGCTTGTACGGGTCATCCATAAGAGCCGGATACCTTTCAATATGAGCAAGAATAGGCTTTGCACCGTAATCACAGTACATATTCATAAGCCTGTCGTATGTGTTTTCAGAAAAACTGCTTGAAAACGGATGTTCAATCAAAATATAATTTGAACCTGCTATTTTCAGTTCATCAATATTCGGATTGTTGAACAAGTACCTGCTGATGTAAACTTCGGCAGCAGGAATCAGCGTTGGGCTCCCGCTCGGAAGTTCTCTTAAAAGCTCGTTGAAAGCCTTGTCACGGCGTCTTAAAAAATCATCAAGCGAAATATTGTCCGAATAATAATGGGGTGTAAGAATTATTTTCTTTGCACCCTGCCTTTGCAATTTTTCAATCATAGCAAGGCTTGTTTCAATGTCAGGTGCTCCGTCATCAACACCCGGCATAATATGGCAATGTGTTTCCACAAGATTTTCAATAATCATTATATCAATCCTTTACTGCCGCAAAATTTATCTTTTGTTCTGTCGTGGATCGTACGGAGGTGTGTTGTAGCCGTATCCGCCGTAGCCGTATGAATCATAACCGCCTTTTGCTCCGTATCCGTATCCACTGTATCCGTATGAACCGTAACCGTATCCGCCATATGTTCCGTATGAACCGTATGAGCCGTAGCCATAGCTGTTCTTGTATCTGCCGTAGCGGTAACGGCCGTATTTGCCGTAGCCGTATTTTGAACGACCCGATTCGGCAAAGTTTACAACAAATCCGAGAATTTTTGCATCAATGAATTCAAGCGCTGAAATTGCTCTTTGAACTTCGGGATGAGTTGACTGGTTTGAACGAACAACAAGCACAACTCCGTCACTTTCTCTGATAACAGGAAGTGCGTCCGAAACAACATTGATAGGTGGTGTGTCAATGATTATGTAATCAAAATCATTGCCGATTTCTTCCAAAAATTCCGCCATCGGTTCACTGCCGAGGATTTCAGCAGGGTTTGGGGGAATTGAGCCTGAACATAAAACCGAAAGATTTTCGTATTCTGTTGCGTGAATAACAGAAAGCAAATCTGTTCTGTTTGATGAACCCACTTTACTGCCGAGATAATTTGTCAGTCCCGGTGAGTTAGGCACAGAAAAATAGTGATGAATTTTTGGCTTACGCAAGTCACCGTCAATGAGCAAAACTTTTTGGTTTGCCTGTGCAAGTGCAATCGCAATGTTGATTGTGGTTGTTGTTTTGCCTTCGTTTGGTGTTGAAGATGAGATTACAATGGTTTTGCATCCTTTTTTCATAACCGAGAACATAATGTTTGTTCTGATGCTTTTGTATGCTTCCTCTACTCTGAACTTGAGAGAAGGGTCCATTTCGATGTCTTTCAAAAGTTGGCGGGATGTTGAATTTGTTTTAGCAGATTTTTTGTTGCTTTTCTTTGCCATAATCATTCATCTCCCTTCGATGTCTTGCTGACATAAGGCTCGTCAATAGCCTTAGCTCTTGTTGTGCTCTTGATTTCATAATTTGGAATGTTGCCAAGAACAGGAATGTTGTATTTTTCAACAAGTTCCTCGCTTGAACGAATTTTGATGTCAAGCAAGTTGCGCAAGATGATGTATGCACAAGCAATTACTATGCCTGCAATAGCACCGATTGCACATTTCTTTGTGTATCCTTTGCTTCCTGCGGCGGATGCTTTGATAGGCTTGTCCTCAACGCTTGCCTGAACAAGTCCGTTGTTTGTTCTTTTCATCATTTGTGGAACTTCCGTTTCAAGCTGATGTGCTATTTCGTATGCCATATCGTTGCTTTGGCAAGTAACGGAAATTGTGAACATAGCCGTGTCTTCAACCGCTTCAATCAGCATCGACTTTTTTATGAAGTCGGAAGTGCAATTCGAATTTATTCGTTTGTTCAAATTTTGAGCAACGGTCGAAGCAAATTCGTTTGTGTTCATTATCTCGATGTATGTAGCAAGCATCATCGTGGTGTAATTCATTTTGCTTGTGTTGCTGGTTCTTGTGTCATCGGGGCTGTTGTATGAACCTTTGATTTCTGATTTTGTGTCCACCGCATAGGCAAGAAATTCAACTTTTGAAGTATAGGTGAGTTTTGTGATGTTTGCTGTGTAAAAAAAACCAAGCAATGCACCGACAAGGGCAAATGCAACTATAACTTTCCATTTTCTCAAAAGAGATACAAGTATTTTTCTAACATTTTCGTCAATATTCATGCTTTAACTCCTTTGTACAGTATTTTTCATTATAATATAATAACTTTAAAAATATGTTTTGTCAATAATTTAATTGTCAAAAAAAGAATTATATTTGAATAAATTATTGACAAAGAAACAATTTCCTATCATAATGAAAATTAAGTTTATATAACAAACTATGGAGGATAATATGGCAAAAAAATCACTGGGGCCTATGCCGTTTTGGGGTCCTTATTCAAAGAAGTATATGGGACTTTCAAGGGTTATGGGCACTATCAACAACAAAAATGCAAAATCAACAGCTGATGCGGTGCGTTTTGATTTTGCGGTTCATCCGACAATTTGGAACTCGTCTACCCCTGTTCCCAATGTAACCGTTCCGTCAAGCTACCATTTGTGGAAGTGTGCAACGGACTATTCGTTCTATTCTTACAGATATGAATTGATGTGGAAAGATATGGTGTACGCCGATGTTTCGTTTTCAAAAATAAATGACGAAGCGTATCTTGCAAGAGTTGAATTCGTAAACAACACCGATTTGTCGCAAAACACGGTGCTTAACTTCTTTTCATCACTCGAATTTCCAAATTCAAAGGAATACTACATCAAGGCTGAAGATGAAAATTACAAACTTGTCAAGGCAAATGATTATGCGGAATATTCTTATGCAAAAATCAGACCGTGGGAAAATGAAACACCCGACGGTATGTTCAGAGGAATGTTCAAGAGCGAGGAATTTTATCTCGGATACGGCTTGGGCGACAGATGTGATAATGCTCATGTGCACTATTTGGGACTGAAACCTTTTGGCTGTGAGGCAGGGGATAAGGTTGCCTATAAACTTTCGGCAGACGGCATTGACAACCCTGTTGTTGCTGTCAGATATAAAACTGTAACCGACGGAGACGCAAAATTCGCTTTGAACGGCACGGAAATCATTTTGCCTCACAGTGATGCATTGACAATTGTTGAACTTCCTTTTGCGGAAGATTTTGAACTTGTCAGCCTCGGCGGTGCAGGTGTTGAACTTGATTTTGTTGCTGTTTATGAAAAAGGCAACAGTCTTGAAGTTGTTGAAATAAAGCACGATTTTAAACCTGAAATTTCAACAAAGAAAAACGAAAACGGCTACACCGTTGATATTGATTATCATTATGACGATTGCAAATTCAGGGTGATTACTTCAAATCCAAACACCCGTTTCCGCACACTCGACAGCGGAAGCCTTGAGGATGCACTCATCAATCGTCTTTCAAACGGCGACCATACATATGACGCTTTGAAAGAAACTTTTTCAGGTTCGTTCAAGCATAAAAACTCGGATGACGGCTTCTTCCAAAACACTCTTGTAAAGTCGATTTTTATTGAACCGCACAGCACTCATATTGAATATGCGGTTGTTGCAAAGTCTGATTTTGAGCCTTTGAGTTGTGACGAATATGAAAAAATATATAACGAACGCAAAACAGCAGGTGAAACCGCAAAGTTCAACAAAAGTGGCGAAAAGTACGCTCTTTCAACCGATATTTTGCGTGCAACTTTGCTGACAAATACGGTTTATCCTGTTTATAAGCACGGCGAAAATGTTATTCATCACACACCGGGCAAGCGTTGGGACAGCTTCTATACTTGGGACAGCGGATTCATCGGTATGGGACTTCTTGAGTTCAGCAATGAACTTTGTCAATATGCACTTGATATGTATCTTTGTGATGATGACAACGATGATTTTTGCTTCCTCCTTCACGGTTCGCTTGTGCCGACACAGTTTGTGGAATATCTTGAACTTTTGAAGCGTACAAATGACAAGGCAAAACTTGATTTTATGTATAACAAAATGAAGCTGTACTATGAATTTTTGCGTGGCAGAAACCATAATTCAACCTGTGCAAAGTTTGGCAACGGACTTCTTACAACCTATGATTATTGGTATTCTTGTTCGGGTATGGATGATTATCCGGCTCAGGTCAAGATGATTGCCGACAAGGCGGAGGAATATTCTTGCCCTTGTCTTTCTACAAGCCAAATTATTCGTGCCGGTAAGATTATGAAAATGGTTGCCGATTATCTCGGCAAAACAGACGATATTGCCGTTTATGATGCGGATATTAAGTTCTCAACAGATGCACTCAACAATTACGCTTGGGATGAGGAGTCGGGATATTTCGGCTACACTATGTACGATAAGGACAAAAATGCTCCTTATATTATGAAAACCGAGGACGGCGAAAACTGGGATAAAGGCTTTGACGGAGTTTATCCGCTTATCGCAGGTGCGGTTGACGGAGAAAGAAAGCAACGCTTGATTTCTCATATCAAAAATCCAAATGAAATGTGGTCAAATGCAGGCGTTTCTGCTGTTGATATGTCCGCCTCTTATTATTTTGATGACGGCTATTGGAACGGCAATGTTTGGATGAGCCATCAGTGGTTTGTATGGAAAACAATGCTTGACAACGGCGACACAGATTTTGCGTTTGAAATTGCAAACCGTGCACTTGAAATGTGGAAAGAAGAAACCGATTTCACCTACTTTACATATGAATGCTTCGGCATCAAAACCCGCCGTGGCGGATGGTTCCACAACTTCGGCGGTTTGTCTGCTCCAATTTGCATTTGGGCAAACGCTTATTACAAGCCGGGAACGGTTACAACAGGTCTCGATGTATGGACCGATTACCAAAATGTAACCGATGACAGTGCCGAGATTTCGTTTAAGTATTTCGGCAACAACGAAAAATATTCCATGATTGTTACCCTCAGTGATAAGAATTCGTACAAGGCTACCTTTAACGGAAAAGAAGTTAAATTTAAGCTCCGTAACGGCAGTTCATTGGAATTTACATTTGACAAAGATGTTGATAAGGGTATACTTAAAATTGAAACTTTGTAATTGAAAGGTAAGAATATGGCATACAAAATTGTAGGCTCAAACAACGAGCCGCTTAAGGTTCAGTTTATTACTGATGTTCATTATTATTCAACAAAGCTCGGTACTCACGGTAAGGCTTATGACAAGATGGAATCCAAGTCGCAGATGGTGATTAAGGACAGTTCTCTTGTCATCAAAAGAGCCTTTGATATGCTGTGTGAGGACACCTCAACGGATATTGTTCTTATTTCCGGAGATACCACTCACGAGGGCGAAATACAGTCGCACAAGGAATTTATTGAGATGCTCCGTGACCTCAAAAAAAGAGGCAAGAGAGTTTATGTTATAACTGCTACCCACGATTTTCAGGATGACGGCATTGCCTATGCTTATGAGGATGATGAAAAGGTCGAAGTTCCTGCCGTTGGCGATAGGCACGATTTGTGGGATATGTACTATGAGTTTGGACCAAACGAGGCTATTGCCGTGCATAAAGAGTCTATGTGCTATGTTGTTCAGCTTGCACCGGGTTATCGTTTGTTTGCACTCAATGACGACACAAATTACAAGCCGGAGGGCGAGCATGGTTCAGGCTTTTCCGATGACTGTATGGCTTGGATTATGGAACAGCTTGAGGATGCAAAAAAGAACGACCAGTTTGTAATTGCAATGACTCATCATCCTATGATTTCACCGTCACCGTTTTATAACATCATCGGCGGTGGCAATATGCAAAGAAATTACGAAACAACACGAGAAATCTTTGCGGATGCCGGTCTTTCCTGTATGCTCACGGGTCACACCCATGTTCACGACATAAGCGATATTACAACCAAAAAAGGCAACAAGTTTTATGACATCACCTGCGGTGCACTTATCGGCTGTCCGCCTGTAATGAGGAATGTCACCTTTGACCCAAAAAATTCAAAGATTGATGTTGACACTGTTTTTGTTGACAATGTTGACGGACTTGACACTGACGGCAAGAGTTTTCCGGATTATATGAAAAACTTTTTCTTCGGTATGATAAAGGAAGTTTTGTGGGCAATGGGTCATGATATTGACCGACTTGCAGAAATGGCAACTGCTTTTTCGGTACCGGGCGAAACTGTCAAAAAGTTTGCGTGGATAATAAAACCTGTCGGCAAGTTTCTTGACAAGTTGACCTTCAAGAAAATTTGGCGACTTTGCAAAAAGGAATGCGGTCTTAAAAAGTCCGATATAGCCGATATTGCGAATAATAAGGTTATTGATTTTATTCTCGAGCTTATCCAAAACCTGTACTGCGGTGATTCTCCGTATACTCCGGATACAAGGGAATACAAGCTCACCTGCGGTTTACTCAATGTAATTGACGCATTTTTGAATACAATTCATTTTTCAATAGGCAAGGTGCTCAAAGGTGCAACTTCGGTCAGAAGTCTTGTTGAGCCTCTTCTTTGGAACAGCGGTTATTGCGATGCCGAGGCAACTCTTCCGCTTTATCCGATTTATGATGAGCAAAACCCTGCCCCCGCTTCTGCTTTTGAACAAAAGAAGTTTGAAGATACTGTTAATAAGAGCAAAAAAGGTCCTCTTGTGCTTCTTGTTCTTATTCTCATTGTAATTCTTCTTCTTGCAATACTTGCCGGCATAGTTGCACTTATCGTGTGGGCGGTTATCGCTATTATTCACGCGATTTCGGGCACCGCTATGCTCGGATTGTTGTTCTCATAATTTTTGTATGTTTTTACTAAAATAATTGTTGCATATTGGAATAAAAATTGTTATAATGATTTAGTAAATTCGCTATTTACATAGAAAACATAATTTTTAAGGAGTAAATTTATGGCAGACGAAAAGAAAAAATTCAGTCTTGGTGGCATTGATAACGCTGCTGAAGAAAAGGGTAGTTTCATCAAGACTCTTTGGCAACTTGTAAAGTTCCTTGTTGTATCGGGTCTTGTAACAATCATTCAGTTGGCACTTGCGGCTTTGCTTCCTTTGGTATGCGACCAAATCCACACATTGCTTCCTGAATTTTTAAGAGGCATTTTTACACCTACAATGTTCACAGCAGGCTCAAAAGAAGCTACAAAGTATGTTATCGACGGTGTAGTAACCTGGGGTTATGTACTTCCGTTCCTTCTTTCAAACCTTATTGCTAACATTTATGGTTTCTATCAGAATAAAAAGACAACATTCAAGTCTGATTCTGCTTGGTACAACTTTGTTATTTACATCGTGCTTCTTCTCGCACTCATCCTCTTCTCAACTTGGATGCAGGGTGCAATCGTTGGTGCACTTCTCAAGGTTGAAGCAAGCAACTGGTTCCTCAAGATAGTTACAAACGAGTCTATCGCACGTCTTCTTGCTTCTATGGCAGCAGGTTTTGTTCAGATGGTAGTTCTCTTCCCAATGGAAAAGTTTGTACTTATGAGAGAAAAGAAAGACGATACAGCAGAGGAAAAGGCTGCATAAGTCACATTTTTATAGCTAATAATGTTGAAAGGGCGGTTCGGTGGAATCGTCCTTTTTTGTCATAATTTTAAAAAGGGGTTATTATGGACGAAAGATTAACTTATACCAAAAAAGAAGCCGGTATGTTTTTAACCGGTCTTTTCGGTCAAAATCTTATTTACAATGTTGTTACGGCAGGGCTTTACTATTATTTTCAAAATGTAATTTGTTTGCCGGCTGTGGCACTCGGCTGGATTTTTGCAATCGCAAGAATTTGGGATGCAATCAACGACCCGATGATGGGCTCGATTGTTGACAGAACACGAACAAAATGGGGCAAGTGCAAACCTTATCTTCTTTTTGCTCCGCTTGTAATTTGCGTGATTACATGCGTTTCATTTCTCAATGGAAATTATGCCGTGGCTAAAGAAAACGGCAATACAACCGCTATGGTGCTGATCGTAACTTGGGCAGCTGTGTCTTATGTTCTTTGGGGTATGTCCTACACGGCGGGCGATGTTCCGCTTTGGGGCGTCATCAGCCGTATGAGTGAGGTTGAAAAAGACAGAGCAAATCTTATCGCACTTGCAAGAATAGTTGCTTCCGTTGCGGCAGGTCTCGGTATTGTGTCGGTTGTTGCTCTCAGTCAGGCGGCTAACAAAGCATTCGGCGAAAGTGAAAATGCACAAAAGGGCTTTATCGTTGTCGGTATCGCAATGACGATTGTGTCGTCAATCCTTTTTGAATGTGCAGGCTTGGGCGTTAAAGAACGAGTACCTAATACTGACGAAAGAAAAACGATGAAAGAATCGTTTGCTCTTATGTGGAACTGCAAACCGTTCAGAAGACTTTTGATTTCCGGTATTCTTCGTGCTCCGCTTCAGCTCCTCGCAACAGTTGTAATGACTTTGTTTACATATTACTACTGCGGCGGCGATTTAACCAATGCGTTCAGCAACGGCAAAACATTCCTTACCGTTGTTATCATTGGCGGTGCGTTCTTTATCGGTCAGTTCGGTGCAACGGCACTTTGCCCTGTGCTTATGAAAAAGATTGATGTAAAAACGCTTTACAATCTTACAGGTTTTTCCGCTTTGCCTATGGCTTTGCTGTTTGTTACTTATCTTATCGCTCCTACCGAACTTGCCAAAATTGGTTGGGTAGTCATCGACGGCGTACTGCTCCTTTTTGCCGGAATCGGTTTTGGTGCGGTTATGATTTGCCAAAGCGTTATGATAAGCGACTGTATAGACTATGAGGACTATCATCATAATTACCGTCCCGACGGTGTGTTTTTTGCAGGTCAAAGCTTTATCCAAAAGTTTTCAACGGGTATTGCTTCAATTATTTCGGCTTATGTCTATGCCGCAGTCGGCTATTCCGATGTTAACATTGAAAAAATGAATACAGCCATTGCCAACGGTGCGTCGTTTGCAACCGATTTTCAAAATTATTCAAAGGCAATGTGGTTTTTGCTCACAATTCCGCCTGCAATCGGTATGGCAATTTCAATCATTCCTACCATTAAATATGAGATTACAAGCAAATCTCATCAAGAAATGCTCAATGTTCTTATAGAAAGACATAAAGAAGCGGAATAATAAAAATACAAACGGACTTTCTTGCAATTGTAAGAATGTCCGTTTTTTATGTTAAAAAGAGTATGTTTATTGGCTGCTTCAGGGTCTTTATCAATAGTTTACACAGTAAAAATTTGATTCCCATGCCGGTATATATTTTGAATGCCTGAAATATATTTTGTAGTTTTCGTTAAGTTCCCACACCTTTAACGGCAAGGCAAACAAATCTTCGTTTCTGTGGTAAGCACAGATGTATAACTTTGGCAATTGCGATTTTATGGTTTTTTCCATACCCTCAAGTGCCTTCATTTCGCTTCCCTCAATGTCCATTTTGATGAATGTTGCAGGGATGTTCAGGCTGTCAATATCGGTCACTTCAACGCTTGTTCCGCTTGATGACAGCTTGCTGTTTCTGCCTGCGTCTGCGCTGAAAATCAGCGTGTCTTTTTTGCTCCACGCACCCATGTTCAGCGTTATCAAATTCTCCATGCCGTCGGTGTTTTTCAGCAGTTTTTTGTAGCTTTTTGCGTCAGGCTCAAGTGCGGTGATGTGCTTGTATTTACCATTTGTTGCGGTTGTGAATTCTCTTATTGTGTCGCCGTCATATGCACCCAAATCAATGATTTCTTCGCTGTCGGTCAACTTTAAAATTTCTGAATAAACCTTGTCTTTTTCACAGAAAGAGCGTAGCAAATATTCAATCTTGCCCGATACCTTGAATGAAAGAATGTCAAGATAAACCCTCTTGCTTTCTTCGTCCGCAAGTCGAGAATATACTTCGTCAAATTTTACCTCGTTCTCGGCAATGTATTCACGGGTGAAAAGTCCTCCGCCGGCAACAGGCACATCGGGAGCAAATACCGTGTGTTCGCTGTTGATTTTTTTGATATTTTCAATAACGCTGTCTATGTGGCTTGCAAAGCAAAGAACAACATTGAAGTCGTCGTATTTTTCGCAAACCTCACTGTATTTGAGCACCTTGTAGCCTTTGAACGAATGACCTCTTACAAATTCGTCACTTGCAAAAACTTCGTCTGCCTTTAGCCCTCTTTGTTCAAGCTCTGCCATGATTTTTTCTGCACCGAGTCCCATTCCGTATAGCACAATAGGCTTTTTGCTGTCTTTCAGGGTGTCCCATATATTTTTGTCTTGTATCTTTTCAAGCATTTTGCCGTCACCTCATTTTGATATATAATAACATATTACTTTGCACTTTACAAATTAATATTTATATATTATAATATATCAGAATGGATTACTATATAATTTTGTTAATCGGAGGTATTTGCCTTTATGGCTATTGGCAGTTTAAAACGCTTGTTTAAAAAAGAAAGTTCAACCGAGGAAGAAATAAAACAACTTGTTGACGATGACGAGGGCGAACTTGAAAAATCTACAAGAGATATTATTAATAATCTTTTTGAATTTCACGATACTAATGTTGGCGATATTATGACTCACAGAACAGATATTGCCGCTGTTGAAATTACCGAGGAAATTATTGATGTTGTCAAACTTGCTATTGACGAGGGCTTTTCCCGTATTCCTATTTATGAAGAGGATCTTGACAATATCAAGGGCATTGTGTATGTAAAAGATTTGCTCAAATTTGTCGGAACGGAAATTCCAAAGGGCGAAAAAATCGAGGACTATATCCGCACACCGCTCTTTGTTCCGGAAACTATTCCGTGTGGAAAACTCTTTGCTCAAATGACCGAAACCCATATTCAACTTGCTATCGTTGTTGATGAGTACGGCGGAACAGCGGGACTTGTTACTATGGAGGATATTATCGAGGAACTTGTCGGCGAAATCGAGGATGAATATGACGATGAGGAGCAATCGGTTACAAAGATTGATGACGACACCTTTGTTTTTGACGGTGCTTGCGATATTGAAGACGCCGAGGAAGCACTTGGCGTTGATTTGCCGGAGGGCGACTACAACACTGTTGCAGGATTTGTCATCAACAGACTTGGTGCTGTGCCGAGCGAGGAGAGCAAGGGCGAAGCTGTGGAATACGGCGGAGTCAGATTTACCGTGCTTGAAGTTACGGATAGGAAAATAGATTCAATTAAGGCGGAAGTGTATGACAGAACAAATAATAACGATTGATGCAATGGAGCAGGCGGTGTCGCTGTTTGGCTCGTTTGACGAAAACATCCGTATGATAGAACGGGAGTTTGGCGTCAGCATTGTTTCAAGAGGCTCTGATTTAAAAATTATGGGTGATGCCGAGGCTGTGTCAAAAGCAGTCAGAACAATCAATTCCTTGCTTGTGCTCATTGGCAAGGGCGAGGCACTTACCGACCAAAATGTAAGATATGTTTTGTCTTTGGTCAATGAGGGCAACGAGGATAAAATTTCTTCAATGACCAATGATTCGATTTGCATAACCGCAAAGGGCAGACCTGTTAAACCAAAAACACTTGGTCAAAAGAAGTACACACAGGCAATTGACGACCACACAATCACATTTGGTGTCGGTCCTGCCGGAACAGGTAAAACCTATCTTGCCGTTGCTATGGCGGTGACTGCGTTCAGGGCAAAGCAGGTTAGCAGAATTATCCTCACTCGACCGGCTGTTGAAGCAGGCGAAAAGTTGGGCTTCTTGCCGGGCGATTTGCAAAGCAAGGTAGACCCTTATCTCCGACCGCTTTATGACGCATTGTTTGATATGCTTGGTGCGGAAAATTTCCAAAATTATCAAGAGAGGGGAGCAATTGAGGTTGCGCCGCTTGCCTATATGCGAGGCAGAACTCTTGATGACAGCTTCATTATTCTCGATGAGGCACAAAATACAACTCCGGAGCAAATGAAAATGTTTTTGACCCGACTTGGCTTTAGGTCAAAAATGGTTGTTACCGGTGATATTACACAGATTGACCTTCCTGATGGCAAAAAATCAGGACTTAAAACCGTTTTGAATATCCTCAAAGATGTTGATGATATTGAGATTATCAAGTTTACCCAAAAGGATGTTGTTCGCCACAGACTTGTTCAGGATATTATCAAAGCGTATGAAAAATATGACGAAAAGCAAATGAAAAAAAGAAAAGGAGAAGATAAGTAATGAATAAAGTAAAAGTTATAATCTCCGACGAACAAAAGGAAATTACTGTTCCCAGAGGAATAAGAATGTTGATTCGCCGTTGTTGCAATGCTGTTTTGCAGGCAGAGAAATTTGGCTCGGATGCAGAGGTTAGCGTAAGTTTTGTTGACAACGAGAGAATTCACGAACTCAACGCCCAGTACAGAAATGTTGACAGGGAAACGGATGTTCTTTCGTTCCCGATGGGCGAAAACGGCGAGTACGACACAAATATGGACACAGGTGCAAAAATCCTCGGCGATATTGTTATAAGCGTGCCAAAGGCTATGGAGCAGGCAAAGGCTTATAATCACTCTCTTCAAAGAGAAATCGGATTTTTGACCGTTCATTCAATGCTTCACTTGCTTGGATACGACCACGAAAACGGCGGTATCGAGCAGGTACATATGCGTGAAAAGGAAGAGGAAGTTCTTACCAAAATCGGACTTAAGCGTGACAACAGCTATTATATGGGAGATTAATTAATGACAAAAACAGCATTTATTGCTATTGTAGGCTGTCCAAATGTGGGCAAATCATCAATACTCAACAAAATTATGGGCACAAAGATTGCCATTGTGTCATCAAAGCCACAGACCACCCGCACAAAGATTATGGGCGTTCTCACCGAGGATGACATTCAGCTTGTTTTCACCGACACTCCGGGTTATCACAAGCCACACAACAAGCTTGGCGAAAAAATGAATCAGGCAGTCGGCGACTCAATCGGCGGTGTTGATGCTTGTTTGTTTGTTGTTGAATCAAAGGGCGACATCAAAAAAGGCGAGTACGAGCTTCTTGAAAAGTTCAAAAATCTCAAAGTGCCGGTTATCCTTGCAATCAACAAAATTGATATGATTAAGGACAAAGAGGAACTCTTGGAGCGTATTGTTCAGCTCAACAGCTTGTTCGATTTTGAAGCGATTGTTCCTGTTTGTGCATCGACAGGTGAGCATATTGATGAACTTGTTGACGAAATGAAAAAACTTGCGTTTGATTCACCTCACTTCTTCCCTGATGACACTCTTACCGACCAGCCCGAAAGAGTGCTTGCCTCAGAGATTATCAGAGAAAAGATACTCAGACTTATGGACAAGGAAGTGCCACACGGCATTGCTGTGTCTATTGAAAAAATGCGTGAGCGTGACAATCAGGACATTCTTGATATTGAAGCAATTATTTATTGCGAAAGAGAGAGCCACAAAGGTATGGTTATCGGCAAAAAAGGCTCAATGCTCAAAAAGATTTCCACCTATGCCCGTCAAGACTTGGAAAGTTTCTTTGGCATAAAAGTAAATCTTCAAACTTGGGTAAAGGTAAAGGAAGATTGGCGTAACCGTGAGGGATTAATCCACAATTTCGGTTTGGATTAATTTGGCACAAATCATTTAAAACACCATAGGATAAAATAGTAACGGTGGTGTTTTTTATGGATAATTTGTGGCAAAACTTTGTGTCAACGGGTAGCGTTTCGGACTACCTTAAATACAAACAATCAGAAAATAAAAACGAGGTTGTGCAGACTGATGCAGACAAAAACAAAGGGACTTATAATCAGAGAACAGACGGTGGGGGAGAGCGATAAACTTGTAACAGTTATCACCGAGGATTTTGGTTTAATCAAAGCCTTTGTTCGCCGTGCAAAGACTATCAAAAGTCAAAACTTATCTGCAACCTCGCTTTTTGCGTACAGTGAGTTTTCGTTGTACAGAAGCAAGGAAGCGTATGTTATCGACAATGCAACTTCAATCGAGGTGTTTTTCAATCTCCGCTCGGACATTGAAACCTTGTCGCTTGCACAGTACTTTGCACAGCTTGCTTGCTTTTTGGGAACAGAGGAACAACCGATGCCGGGTATGCTTCGGCTTTTGCTCAACGCACTTTATCTTTTGTGCCAAGGCAAAAAAAGCCATCCGCTCATCAAGGCAACAGTTGAACTTCGTATGCTTGCACTCGGCGGATATATGCCCGATTTGACGGCTTGCTACCGCTGTGGTACATACGAAAGCGAAATTATGTATTTTGATATGGAAGAAGCGTGCATTTATTGCAAGGATTGCTATCGCAACAATGCCGTTGAACTTCCGCTTGCCGTTGTGACTGCAATGAGATTTATTTGCTTTGTTGATCTCGGCAAGGTGTTTTCATTTAATTTGAGCGAGGAAAATATGGTGCTTCTTTGCTCAACTGTTGAAAAATATTTGCTTTCCCGAATTGACGGAAGGCTGACTACTTTGGAATTTTACAAAACAATTGTTATATAGATATGGAAAAGAATTATGAAACTCTGGAGCTTGATAAAGTTCTGGAAATGCTAAAAAATGAAACTTCGTGTGATGATGCCGCAGAAATGGCGCTCAACATCAAGCCGACTTCTGATTTTATTGCCGTGTGCAATATGATTAATCAAACCGAGGACGCTTTTTCGTTGCTTGCTCGTTTTGGTGCACCGTCATTTTCGGGGTTGTATAATGTAAACGGTGCGCTTGCCCGTGCTTCTGCAGGCGGAGAACTCAACACAAGAGAGCTTCTCAACATTGCGTCAACGCTTCGTTCAATCCGTATTCTTTATGAATGGCACGGACATTGCAGCGGAGTGCGAACAACTCTTGACAGCTTGTTCGAGAGCATAACCGTAAATAAATATCTTGAAGATAGGATTTTCACTTGCATTATCGGTGAAGATGAAATTTCCGACAAGGCAAGTGAGGCTTTGTATGATATTCGCCGAAAAATCAGAGCGAAGTCATCTTCAATTCGTGAAAAACTTGATGCAATGATTCATTCACCGCACTACACAAAATATTTGCAGGAAGCTATTGTCACCCAGCGTGACGGTCGGTTTGTTGTTCCTGTAAAGAGCGAGTGCCGTGGCAATGTTCAAGGTTTGGTGCACGATACTTCGTCATCAGGCTCAACTGTGTTCATTGAACCGATTTCGGTTGTTGAGGCTAACAATGATATTAAAGTGCTCAAGGGCAAGGAAAGGGAAGAAATCAACCGTATTTTGTTTGAATTATCGGTTGAAGCGGGTAACTTTGGCGAAAGCATAAAGCACAGCTATGAAGCGGCGGTTGATCTTAACCTCATTTTTGCCAAGGCTCATCTTGCCAACAAAATGAAAGCGGTCAAGCCGATAATCAACACCGACGGTATAATTGATTTGAAGCAGGCAAGGCATCCGCTTATCGACAAAAACAAGGTTGTGCCAATTGATATTTCTCTCGGCGAAAAGTACGACACACTTGTGATTACAGGTCCTAACACAGGCGGTAAAACCGTTTCGATAAAAACTGTCGGACTTCTCACTCTCATGACTATGTGCGGACTTCTTATTCCGGCATATCAGTCAAGCAGAATTTCCGTTTTTGATAAAATCTTGGTGGACATCGGTGACGAGCAAAGCATTCAGCAAAATCTTTCAACTTTTTCGTCACACATCACCAATGTTGCAAATATATTGAAGGTTGCGGATGAAAGTTCGCTTGTGCTTATTGATGAACTCGGTGCCGGCACAGACCCTATCGAGGGTGCCGCACTTGCAGTTGCCATAATTGAAAAATTGCGACAAAAGGGCGCAAAAATCCTTTCAACCACTCACTATGCCGAACTTAAAGCCTATGCACTCGATACCGATGGGGTGGTTAACGGTTGTTGTGAATTTGATGTTAAAACATTGTCGCCTACATATCGTTTGCTTATCGGCGTGCCGGGCAGGTCAAATGCTTTTGCAATTTCGCTTCATATCGGAATTGATGAGGATGTTATTGACCGAGCAAAAGAGATTGTGGGTTCTGATAATCGAGATTTTGAAGCCGTGCTTGACAAACTTGAAGCAACAAGACACGAACTTGAAATTGAGAAAAAGGCGGCTGAAAAGGCAACCGAACAGGCAAGAAAAATGGCTTCAAAGGCGCAGTCTGAAAAGGATAAGATAGAAACCTTGAAGGCTCGTGAACTCGAAAAAGCAAAAAAAGAAGCCGAAAAACTCATCAATCAAGCCAAGAGACAGTCGTCCGATTTTCTCCTTGAACTTGAAAAAATGAAAAAAGAAAAGTCGCCTGAAAATGCAACCGAGCTTGCAAAGAAGACTCGCCGTGCCATCAAAAACCAAATGGGTGAGATGGACGACCTTATCAATCCGCAGGAACTTGCGGATAATTGGGATGACGATTACAAACTTCCCCGTCCCGTTGTTGTGGGTGATGCCGTTATCATCAGAGGTATCGGCGAGGGCGAAGTAATTGAAGTTAAAAATAACAATGTCACCGTAAAGTCGGGCTTGTTTAAAACAAGAGTTAAAATGTCCGACCTTATGCTGATTGAAAAGAAAAAGAAAAAACCGACTAAACCGCAGAGAAATCTTTATCGCACAAGTTCTCGTGCAGATGCGGATGTGAAAACCGAGCTTGATTTGAGAGGTCAAACAGCCGAGGAAGCCATCGGCAATCTTGGCATATTCATCGACAAATGTGTACTCAACGGAATTACAGAGGTTCGCATAATTCACGGCAAGGGCACAGGCGTTCTCCGCAGCGTTGTCACGGAGGAACTTCGTCATCATCCTAATATTGATGAGTTCCGCCTCGGCAAATACGGCGAGGGCGAGGATGGTGTAACAATCGCAAAGCTTAAATAAATGATAAAAGGGGAAGCTATGAAATTCAAAATTAAAAATGATAATTACAAAAATTTTGATGTGTACAAGGAAAATGTCCTGACTCCTCGTTCGTATTTTATTCCGTTTTCGTCACCTGAAGAAATGGCAAAAACGGACATCAGAACAGAACGATATTCCTCATCAATGGTTGAGGTTTTGTCTGGTGAGTGGGATTTTAAGTATTATAAAAACGAATCGGATATGCCGAACGAACTTGATATAGACAGCACTGAATTTGACAAAGTTCCTGTGCCGTCAGTTTGGCAACATACGGGCTATGAAAAGCCGTATTATGTCAACAGCCGTTATCCGTTCAAGCCTACTCCGCCTGAAATTCCCGCGGATTGTTCGGTTGGTGTTTATCACCGCACATTTGAAATTGATGATTTGAACAAGAATTATATCATTTCATTCTTGGGTGTTGCAGGCGGTCTTGATGTGTTTGTAAACGGAAAATATGTCGGCTACAGCGAGGGCAGTCACAACACATCGGAGTTTGAACTGAACGATTATTTGACCGAGGGCGAAAACCACCTTGTTGTTGTTAATCACAAGTGGACAAACGGCACTTATCTCGAATGTCAGGATATGTTCCGTGATAACGGTATCTTTCGTGATGTGCTTCTTTATAAAAACGAGAAAAACTCTATTTATGATTTTGAGGCAAAAACAAAGTTTAACAATGACCTTACATATGATTTGACGATTTTGCCGTCACTTAAACTTGTTGACGAATGCGAACTTTCGGCAACTGTTTTTGATGACGGTGAGCTTGTTGCCACAACGTCAATAAATGTTGACTCAAAGCAGATTGACAAAATTACTTTTTCATCACTCAATGTCAAGGAATGGTCTGCCGAAGCCCCGAATCTCTACACACTCGTTGTTTCGCTTTCAAAGGGCGGAGAACTTGTTGAGCTTGTTCGCCGACCGATTGGCTTCAAGCATATAAAAATAATCGGCAATGTTTTCACTTTCAACAATAAAAACATCAAACTCTTTGGTGTAAATCATCACGACACAAATCCAAAAACAGGCTATGTTATGACCGTTGAGGATATGGAAAAGGATGTAAGAATTTTTAAGGAGTACAATGTCAACTGTGTTCGTACTTCTCACTATCCTCCTGACCCTATTTTTCTTGATTTGTGCGATGAATATGGTGTTTATGTTGTTGACGAGGCTGATATTGAAACTCACGGTTGTGAAGTTGAAAATCACAAACCGGGTTCTTGCTCTCACAATCCTGCTTGGCAACCTCGCTATTGGGATAGAGTTTACAGAATGTATCAGAGGGATAAAAACCACGCAGGCATCACTATGTGGTCACTCGGCAACGAGGCACACGGATACAAAAACCAGGACTATTGCTATAACGAATTAAAGAAGTTCACCGATATTCCGATTCATTATGAGGGCGTTATTCGTACTCGTAGATGGGCATATGATGTCATTTCGCAAATGTACACTTGGCCTAATATGGTCAACAAAATTGCAACAGGCTCGGGACTTCCGAAGAAGTATTATAAAAAGCCGTTTTACCTTTGCGAATATGCTCACGCAATGGGTGTTGGCGCAGGCGAACTTGAAAGCTATGTTCAGGCATTTTTGCGTGGAAACAATATGATGGGCGGTTGCATTTGGGAATTTGCAGACCATGCAATTTATCACGAGGATGGTTTGTACAAATATACCTATGGCGGTGACCACGGCGAAAATAAGCACGACGGCAACTTCTGTGTTGACGGACTTTTCTTGCCTGACAGAACCCCTCATTCGGGTGCGCTTCAAATGAAAAACTGCTATCGTCCTGTTCGTATTACAAAGCACGATGGCGACAATCTTGAATTTCATAATTACAAATGCTTCACAAAGGCAGATTACACAGTAAAATGGCAGCACCTCCTTGATGGCAATGTTGCGCAGGAGGGCGAAATCACTCTTGATATTGAGCCTCGCTCACATCAAAATGTCAAACTCGACATTCAGCACGCAAACGGCGATGAGGCACTTGTGTTTACTTATCTTGACGGCGATTTTGAAGTTGCAAAAGAGCAGATTGTCAATTTTTCCGATGATGTCAAGACTTATGAAAACAGCGAAAAAGACGCACCGATTGCCGAAATGAGCGAAAAGAGAATTTTTGTTTATTTCAATTCGGGCGAACTCATTTTTGACACTTCATCAGGTGAGGTTGTAAGCTACAAAAAGGACGGCAGAGAATATATCAACACCGCTCCTTTAGGCGGTTCAAAGGGATTCGGTATCGGCATTTTCCGTGCTCCGATTGATAACGACCTTTACATCAAGCGTGTGTGGAAAAAACTTGAACTCGAAACCGAAAAACTTTTGGTTGAAAAGCCGCTTTCTCCGTCAAAGGCATTTACCACAGAGGGCAACAAGGTGGTTATCACTTCAAATCACTATGTTTCAACTGTCAAGAAAAAGAAGATTTGCAAGGTTAAATTCACCTATGAAATCTACAACGACGGTGCAATCAAGGTTAATGCAGAGTGCACAAAATCAATGCGCTTGCCAAATGCTCCTCGCTTTGGCTTAACTCTTGAAATGCCAAAGAAATATTCAAATGTTGAGTATTACGGAATGGGCAACAGCGTCAATTTGTCCGATTTCTGCGAACACGCAATGCTTGGAATTTATAAGTCAAAGGTTGCCGATATGCACGAGAATTATGTCAGACCGCAGGAATCATCAATGCGTACAGGTGTCCGCTGGGCAAAGGTGACCGATGATGACGGCAAGGGACTTATGTTCCTGTCGCTTGACGGCAGAATGACTTTCTCTGCCGATCATTACACATCACAGCAGTGTGCAAAGGCAGAACATATGGAGGACCTTCAGGAATGTAACACAACATTCTTGCACTTTGATTCTTATCATCTCGGCGCAGGCTCAAATGCTTGCGGTCCGTTCCCTACAAAAGGACATAAAAAATCATCGTTTGCAGGAGAAAAAATCACTCTCCTTGTAACTCCGCAATAAACAGCAAAACCGCAAAGAGTACAATGCTCCTTGCGGTTTGTTTTGTATTATATATGTTATAAGTTATTATATTATAGCTCCGCCGTTGACGCCTAAAATCTGACCCGTGATGTACGGACTTTCTGCAAGAAACAGCACAGCCTGTGCAATTTCTTCGGGAGTTCCGAGCCTGCCGAGAGGCACTTCTTCTTTCAATTCCTCGGCGTCAAACATATTGTTCATTCTCGTGTCGATTATTCCCGGTGCAATGCAATTCACGGTTATGTTGCTTGGCGCAAGTTCCTTTGCAAGTGCCTTTGTCAGCCCGATGATTCCTGCCTTTGTCATTGAATATAGGGTTTCGCACGAAGCACCGACCTGACCCCACATTGAACTGATGTTGATTATCGCACCGCTTTGTTCTCTTATCATTTTCAACGCAGAAAACTTGCTTGCAAAATACACCGCTCTTTCGTTCACGGCGGTCATTTTTTCGTAGTCCTCGACTGTGATGTCGTTTATCATTTTTATGATAGACACACCTGCGTTGTTCACAAGTAGGTCAACTCTGCCGATTGATTCAACGGCACTTTCGATTTCGTCAATATTTTCAAGATTGCACTTTATTGCGTTCACTTCATAGTCCGGCTTTGTTTGGTTGTATGTGATGTACACATCGTATCCGTTTTGTTGCAACAAAATTGCGGTTGCCTTGCCGATTCCGGTCGCACCGCCTGTTATTAATGCTTTTTTCATATCGTCACCTGCTTTTTATTATATTATCATTTATTGTTGAAATTTTCAATTATATATTATATAATTTTATATTATACTGAACTATTCGGAGGTTTGTTATGGACAGAGAGTTTTATACAATTTCGGTCTATGTTGATGAAAATGAAAACTTAATCGGCATCCCTTGTGGCGAAAGTGACAAGTACGGAATTGCGGATATTGATACCGTTTTGCTTCTCAAAGCACCTTATACCGATAAGGCACTTGAAAATTATATTGAAAAGGTAATCAACGCTTGCTATACAAAAAAACACAACGACAGTGTCGACACTTCAACTATCGAGCGGTATACAAAGAAAAAAGGCTTTGCCAACGCTACCAAAGATTTCACTATGATTTCGATAGTAAAGACAAAGACCAACTATTCTCTTATGCCGACTTTCAACGATTTTGAAAGAGGTCCGCTAGCCATTGATGATGACGAGCATATTCTTCTTACTAATTACAGAGAGGGCGAAATGGCAGAAGTTATCCGTGGCTTTATTGAAATTTATCTCAAGGCTAATATGTTCTATAAGGAAAAAGCAGAGCTTGAGGCTGAAAAGAATAATAAAAATTAACAGGAGTTTATTATGC
Organism: Eubacterium coprostanoligenes; assembly: GCF_900167205.1. Classification (GTDB taxonomy): domain Bacteria; phylum Bacillota; class Clostridia; order Oscillospirales; family Acutalibacteraceae; genus Eubacterium_R; species Eubacterium_R coprostanoligenes. Next base: position 5,763 of record NZ_FUWW01000018.1, on the reverse strand, counting down.
ACTTGTTAGAAGTTGATAAGGAAAATTATATCGGTCAGGCAGACCCGTTTATTTTGAAATCGGGCGGCAGATACTATATTTACACTACCGGTCACACGGGTATTTATGCCTATTCATCTGATGAACTCACAAAGGGCTGGAAGTTTGAGGGAATGGTTCTCACAGACGGCAAGCACGATTCGTGGTGGGCACCGAGCGTTATAGAACTTGACGGCAAGTTTTATATGTACAATTCGTTTGAAATTGAGGGATACACACCCGATAAAGGCGGCCACAGAGGTGCTATGCATGTTTCGGTTGCCGACAATCCGCTTGGTCCGTTTAAGGTTGTAAAGCAACTTATAGAGCCATTTTCTATCGATTCTCATGTTGTTCAAAATGAAGCGGGACTTTGGATTTTCTATTCAACAAACACCTTTGAGGGCGACCGAATCGGCACATATATTGCGGTTGACAAACTCCTTGACCCGTTCACCGTTGAGGGCAAGCCTGTGCCTGTTGTTGTGCCTACTCTTGACGAGGATATTTATTGCCGTGACAGATATAAAAAAGGGCAGCATTGGCATACTATTGAGGGTGCGTTCTATTTCAAAGAGGGCGATTGGCAGTATGTTATGTATTCCGGCAACTGCTTTGAACAGCCGACCTATTATATCGGCTACGCAAGAGCCAAAACAGACGAAACCGATCTTCGCAAAATAAAATTTGAAAAATTTCCTGATGACCACACCTATTGCCCTGTGATGAAAGCAAATGATTTTGAAGAGGGTACTGGTCATCATTCTATGATTAAAGAAAACGGTCAGTGGTATGCAATTTATCACGCAAGGGATTATGATGACGGCTTGGGAGCAGATGCTTTTGATGCACGCAATGCACGAATTTGCAAGCTAAATGTAAATGACGGCATAATAACCGCCGAACAATATAAAGACCATATTTAATATAACTTGAAAATGTAAATTATCAAACCGTATAAAAATGACGATGCCGTGCCGTAAACAATTACAGGTCCGGCGATGGAAAACATCTGTGCTGCCGTGCCGAGTATATATCCCTCGTGCCTGAATTCGAGTGCAGGGGATACAACTGAATTCGCAAAGCCCGTAATCGGCACAATTGTTCCCGCTCCGGCATAGCGTGCAATTTTGTCAAACACGCCTATTCCGGTCAGAATTGCCGTTATTATTATGACGGTTGACGGTGTCGCAAGTTTAACTTCGTCTGCATTCAATCCGATTTTTTCATATAGTGTGTTGAGCACTTGAGCAAACAGACATATTCCTCCGCCGAACAAAAATGCTCTTATGCAGTTTTGCACAACAGGGGAATTCGGACTTGCTTTGTCTGTCATTTTTGAATAATCGCTGTTTGATATGCTCATATTTACACCTCATTTTTGTTTATATATATAGCATTTGTAAATGCGGTGTGAATATTCACAAAGTATTATTGACTTTGTGTATTAATAATTGTATAATTCGATTATACTAATCGTAAAGGAGTCACTTTATGGAACATCTTGTTGATGTAAGAAATGTATATAAGATTTATAATCCGGGTGAAAATCAGGTTAACGCACTTGACGGTGTCAGCCTTACTATTGACCGTGGCGAATTTGTTGCAATTATCGGTCAGTCAGGCTCGGGTAAATCAACCTTTATGAATATGATTGGCTTGCTCGACACTCCGACAGAGGGCGAATATTATATCAACGGCAAGCTTGTTGACGATCTTACAGATGACGAAATGTCTGTTATTCGTAATGAGGAGATTGGATTTATTTTCCAGGGCTTCAACCTCATTCCGTCACTTACTGCACTTGAAAATGTTGAACTTCCGCTTGTTTATCGTGGAATGAAAAAAGATGAACGCAGGAAGATTTCTATAGCTGCGCTTGAAAAAGTTGGTCTTGGTTCTCGTATGGATCACTTGCCAAAGGCTTTGTCAGGCGGTCAGCAACAGAGAGTTGCGGTTGCTCGTGCAATTGCGGCAGCACCTCCTGTTATTCTTGCCGATGAACCGACAGGTAACCTCGACACTCGTTCAACAAAGGATGTAATGAAGATTTTGCACCAACTCAAGGATGAGGGCAGAACCGTTATTGTCATCACTCACGACAATGAGATTGCCATGGAGGCGGAACGAGTTGTTCGTATTCGTGACGGCAGAATCGTTGAGGACTACATCAATCCGGGATTTGAAGAAAAGTACGGCAGAAAAGCGAAGTACGACAATGCCAATCCGATTGACCTCGGCTAAACTAAATAAATATTGTAATAAAATCACCTAAATCGGTTAAAATAGATTTAGGTGATTTTTTATGTTGTTTTTAAAAGCATTTGTTGTCGGCGGATTAATATGCGTTGTCGGTCAGCTTTTGATTGATTTAACAAAACTCACTCCGGCAAAAATCCTTGTTTCGTTTGTGTGCCTCGGCGTTCTGCTCGGCGGAATCGGGGTTTATGACAAATTGATTGATTTTGCGGGTGCAGGCGCAACGCTTCCGCTTACAGGTTTCGGTTCTGCTCTTGCAAGCGGAACAAGAGAAGCAATCAGAGAAAAAGGCTTTTTAGGGGTTGTAACAGGTCCGCTTTGTGCATCGGCAGGCGGTATAACCGTTGCACTTTTGTCGGCACTCGTTGTCAGCCTTGTAACAAAACCAAAGGATAAGTAATAGTATATCCTGTGGTGATATTTATGCTCAAAATCAAATCAATAAGCACCGTCGGCTTTGTCGGCGAAAGCGAGAACCTTGTGCACGAACTGACCTGTCCGCTTTCTCGAAAAAGAACAGGGGATAGGTTTTATTACAAATCGTCCCTATATCGTGTTGAAGCACCCGATGATGCAAATGTCAGGGTCGTTGTGTTTTCTGCCGTGGATGTTTTTTGCTGCTTTGAAACTCTTGTTGACTTGGTCGATTTTCAAAAATGTGTTTTGTATCTGACCGATGTCAAAAAAGCAAGACGGATGGGTATAAAAATAGATAAAACACGCCTCTCCTATGCTCTTGAATGTCCCGTGGTGTTTGCCACAAAATCCGCAAGAGGACTTAACCGTTTGCTCGATGCAGTACATATGGTTTCGCAAACTCCGAATTTTATTACGACATTTGAAAATCCGTCGGTCGCCAAAAAATCTGTAATAAGTTTTAAGCAAAGTAGATTGTCGTTTTTGGCAAGAAAAATATGCGATTTATTTTTAATTATAAAAACCTCTTGTTAATTTCTATATAATCTGTTATTATATATGTATCATTTAAAAGGGGTGTAAAAATGAATTCAAAAGCTAAAACCTATACCAAAAAAGAGGCGGCAGGATATCTTGTCGGTATGTTTGGTCAAAACCTTATTTACAACATTGTAGCAACAGGTCTTTACTTCTATTTTCAGAATGTAATTTGTTTGCCGGCAATGGCTCTCGGTTGGATTATGACTATCGCCAGAATATGGGATGCCATAAACGACCCGATGATGGGTACTATTGTTGATAAAACCCATTCAAAATGGGGTAAATGCAGACCGTACCTTATTATTTTTCCTGCAATTATAGGCGTAATCACTATTTTAACATTTATCAACGGCAACTATGCCGAAGCATCGTCAACCGCACAAAAAGTGCTTATTGTAGGCTGGGCGGCTGTATCTTACATCGCTTGGGGTATGTGCTTTACTGTTTGCGATATTCCTCTTTGGGGTATTACTTCTCTTATGACAGAGGACGAAAACGACCGTAGCAAGATTTTGGGCCTTGCCCGTATGGTTGCAGGCGTCGGCGGTATCGGCGTTCTTGTTGTTCAAATTGCACAGGCTCTTGCAGGTGCGTTTGGCGGCGATATGCAAAAGGCATTTATTGTAACGGTTATTATTATGACTGTTGTCGCAACAATTCTTTTTGAGTTTGCCGGTATCTTTACAAGAGAGCGTGTTGAAAAATCCGAAAAGAGTTATACTTTCAAGGAAAACTTCCAAATTATGCTCGGCAACAAGCCGTTCAGACAAATCCTTATTTCAGGTATCCTCAGAAGCCCGATTCAGCTTCTTATGATTGTTGCAATGACTCTTGTTACATATTATTATGCAAACGGCAACATTATGAACATCCTCAAGTATAACGAGGACGGTTCTCTTGCCGGTATTGATTTCAAGATTCTTATCGGTCTCGGCAGCGTTGCAATCGGTCTTTTTGTAGGTCAGTTCGTTGCAATGGGCGTTACTCCGCTCATCATCAAAAAGGTTGAAAAGAAAACTCTTTACAATATCTATTCAATCGCAGGCGCTGTTCCGTTTGTTCTTATCTTTGTATTCTTCAAAGTTTCGGGCGGTGACCTTACATCTACAGCTTGGTCAATCGTTATCGGTATTTGCATGCTTTTTGCAAGTGCGGCTTTCGGCGGTATCAATGTTCTTCAGTCAGTTATGATTGCCGACTGTGTAGACTATGAGGAATATTACAACGGTGTTCGTACCGACGGAGTATTCTTCTCAGGTCAAAGCTTTATTACAAAACTTGCAGCAGGTATTTCAACAATCATTTCATCTGCCGTATACGCTTTTGTAGGTTACAGCGGCGTTAATGTTGACAAGCTCAACAAGGCAATCGAAAACGGTGCAAACTTCATCACATATGACGGCGGTTCCGGTGTCGGCAAATATGCTGAAGCGATGTTCTTCCTCATTTCAATCCCACCTGCAATCGGTATGTTCCTTTCGGCTTTGCCTACTCTTAAATATGCAATGACTGATAAAGAGCACGAGCATATTCTTGCAGAACTTGTTGCAAAGAGAGGCAATAAGCCACAGGATTGAAAAGTGCTCAATGAAGAAGATGATGAGCAGGCACAAGAGCTTGAACAGAATCTCCTCAACATTGTTGACGAAATAAATAAACTTTAAATGAAGGGGCACACTGTATAAGGAAGTAATTGGTTTAAGCTTTCTGAGTTTTGCCCACTGCAATATTAAAAAATCCCGTTAATACGCAAGTATTGACGGGATTTTGTTAATGCACACTGAACAAAATCAGTTTGCTTAAACTGCCTTGCACTCAAAAATCAAAGAAACAGATGAAAGACAAGGCATAATTTACAGGGCAGGCTTACCGCCTTCACTGTAAATTGAATGCAGTATTTCGCTGTTTATTTGATTTTTTGAGCATTTATTCTTTATGTAGTGCGCCCCAAACGCTATCCGATTTTTTCGGATAGCTTTTTTGGTGTCGTGACAATTGTATTAATATTTCAAAATTACGGTTTTGCAATTCTCACAAATTGAAGCGGCGATATTCGTTCTGTGACTCGGTTTAACTTCAGTAATCTTAACAAATCCGTCAGCTTTTTTTGCATCCGTAAACACACCCGGCACCTCATTTGCAAAGCTGAAAGCACCGTCTTTACTGCAAAACAAATAACCGTTTCTCATTTCTTTGCCACACTCCGGACATTTCATAGTTTTTACCTCCATTTTGTTATTCGGCAGAGCGTTGTGAACGCTCCAACATTTCTTGCATTTGCTTTTCAAAAATTTCTGCTTTGATTAAAGCGATACCCTGTGACTCGTCTCCAAGCACAACAAGACGGTCACCCTCTTTCATATCAAATGTATCTCGTGCATTTTTTGGTATTACAATTTGCCCCTTGCTTCCGATAGTAACTGTTCCCCAAAGATGTTTGCCGATAGGTGCAGGTGCTATCTTTGTTTTGCCTATTTTTTCATCAGAGTGAATCAGTGAGTCAATAGTAACGCCATAAAACTTTGCCAG
>NZ_FUWW01000007.1 GCF_900167205.1 Eubacterium coprostanoligenes | reverse complement strand
TTTTTGCGAACAAGCATATATAAGGCTTCCAAAAAATCCGTGGATTTTTTGGAAAGAGGAAAAACATATGTAGTATACTTACAAAACTTTGTTTTGTTCTATACGGAATATGTTTTGACGAGGTACAGCAAAGTTCGCAAGAAAACGAAATTCAGAACCTTTCTCAACAGGCTGTAGCACATCAAAAAACTTTTCAACACGCTAAAAAATAACACAGGGACTGTCACATTTATAAGTGGCAGTCCCTTAAACTGTTTAGTATTGTGCTTTTTATTTAGCCTTTGCTTTCGATAAGTTTGCACTTAACATCAAAGGTTTTGATTTGATTATTTTCAATTCTTGCAATTGTGAGAGTGATTGTATCGCCCGGTGATGACTTGCTGAGAATGTTTGTAAGAACATCTGTTGATGTCATTGTCTTTCCGTTTACGGCAACAATCATATCGTACTGTCTAACATCCTTGTTTGCAAGGTCTGATTCGGAATCAATTTCACCGATAATCATTGTGCCTTCGGCATCCTTAAATCCCTTTTGTTCCAAAGCGGCAAGAATTGCACTTGCATTTGAAGCATTTGTAATGCCTGTGTAGCTTATGCCAAGTTTTGCTCTGCCTGCCACATAGCCGTTTTTGATAAGGCTGTTTGCTGTTTTAACCGCTGTATTACTCGGTACGGCAAAGCCCATACCCTCATAATCGGTTGAAGCAATCTTTGATGAGTTAATACCGATAACCTGACCGCTCATATTGAAAAGAGCACCGCCCGAGTTACCCGGATTGATAGCCGCATCCGTTTGGATACACTCGTTATCATAACCGATTGATGATGAAACGGGACGATCAAGAGCAGATACAATACCGGTTGTTACACTGTTCATAAACTTGCTGCCGCCCGGGCAACCGATAACTACTGCCTGCTCGCCGACAACGATATTTGAGCTGTCTGCAAATTCTGCGACCTGGAGTCCGCTTGCCTTGATTGAAAGCACACCGATATCTGTTTGAGCATCATATCCAACAAGAGCTGCGTCATAGGTCTTGCCGTCATTTGTTGTTACCTTGAATTTTGAAGCATCGGAAATTACATGAGCGGCAGTCATAATATATGTTGTGCCTTTACTCTCGCTCATAATAACGCCTGATCCCTCGCCCGAAAGAGTCGGATCGCTTGAATCACTGTTTTGTTCCGAACCGAAGTTGTAAAAATCGTAATAAGAATTTTGCTCGCTGTATACGGAAATCAAAACACAGGAATTTATAGTCTTTTTTGCAACGCCGGCAACAGTCAATGTGCCATCGCTGTTTTCGGTTGCAACATCGCCCTTATTATCGCTGATTGAAGCTCCGCCCTTTGTGCTGTCGGAAGATTCACTTTGAGTTGTGCTCTCCTTTGAACCTTCGTATGATTTGTAGCCGGCAACAGAAGCGACAATGCCAAAGATTGACACTGCAACAACAACTATTGCAACAATGATGACAACCTTGAGCGACTTGCTTTTCGGCTTCTTTGGTGGCTTTGGTGCATTAGGCTGATTATACATATTTTGATTGTTAGGAGTATAATACGAGCCTGTGTTGGAACGATGAGTATTTTGATAATACTGCTGTCCGCCGTTTGTCGGCTGTGCATATCTGTTCTGCTGTGCACCGTAGTTTACATTGTTTGAATTTTGTGGTTGTTGATTTTGTCTTGGCGGAACAAAATGATATTCACCATTTGGCATTTCGTTGCCACCGTTTACACCGTTACTTTGATCTTTATTATATTCGTCCATAACGATTCTCCTTTTATTTAGATTTTGGCAAAGTAAACACAAATTCTGCCTCGGTCTTGCTATCCGACCTTGCAAAAATTCTGCCACCGTGCATCTCTACCATTGTTTTTACTATATAAAGTCCAAGTCCTGCACCCTTTGAATCAAGTGAGCGTGATTTGTCCACCTTATAGAATCTTTCAAACACACGAGAAAGCTCTGAAGCGTCAATACCCTCACCGCTGTTTTTGATGCTTACCTGAACATTGTCGCCAACATCGGAAACATTAATCTCAATATATCCGCCGTCATTTGTGAACTTAACAGCGTTGTCAAAGAGATTGTAGATAACCTGATAAATCATATCCGTATCAGCCGTGATATGATGTGGCTCCAAATTTTCAAGTCCTCGGATTTCTATATTCTTCTTTTCAATCTTTTGTTCAAATGTCAAAAGAATATGTATGATTTGGTCAGATAAATTATACGGTTTCGGCTTCATTTCAAAGTCGCCCGATTCAATCTTGCTCATATTGAGCATTGCCACAACAAGTCGTGACAATCGTCTTACCTCATCAGAAACTATCTTTAGATAATAATCTTCTTTTTCCTTTGGAATTGTTCCGTCAAGTATTCCGTCAATGAAACCAGCAATCGAGGTCATCGGGGTTTTCAACTCGTGCGAAACATTTGCAACAAACGACCGTCTTGAACTTTCGAGCTTGTCAAGAGCGTCTGCCATTTCGTTGAAAGCATATCCCAAATCTGCAAGTTCATCGTTTGTGTTGATGTTAACTCTGTATGAAAAGTCGCCCACCGCAAAACGCTTTGCCGCCGCACTCATTTGCTGAAGCGGAGTGACCATACGCTTTGTGAGTTGCCACAAAACGATGCACGCAAAGCCAAGGCATACCAAAGCGATAATCAAAAACGACCTCAACACAAGCGAAACAACGCCCTGTGTGCCTGCCGGAGTGACCGCAAACACCGTGCCGATGATTTTATTGTTATCACTCAAATTGTTTGCATCAAACGATGTTTTTATTGCAGTGCCGACAACATAGTAGCTTTCGCCGTTAATAATAGCTTTTCCGACTGAAGCACCCTCATACACACGCTGAAGCTGTTTGTCGCCGATTATAAAATTCTTATGATTTTCGCATACCGTTTCGCCAGAAATAAAGCCCTTAAGTCCTGTTTGATCCTTGCACATAATGATACTGCCACCGGCATCGCAAACAAAAACATCTGCATCAATACAACCGGAAACCATCGCAAGGTTTTCGCAAACACTCTCTTTATATGACGAATATTCGCTGTTCATATTGTTGACTATCATATTTTGAGAAATAGTGTTTGCAAGTTTTTTTGTATTTTCGGTCAAAATGTCTGTCTTTTGGCTAAGGGAATATGCGTTTACTATGGTGGTGAGCACAATGCCCATCACCACAAGCATAAACAGAAACACGGTAACGAAAAGCAAAAAGTATTTGGTAAACAGGTTTTGTCTTTTACCTTTTCGTAATGCCATAATTCAATTTAGTCCTTTGTTTCAAATTTATACCCAACGCCCCAAACGGTCTTTAAACACCATTTGTCAGATACACCCTCGAGCTTTTCACGGAGTCTTTTTACATGCACATCAACTGTACGAGAGTCGCCGTAATAATCAAAGCCCCATACCTCATCAAGAAGCTGGTCACGAGTGTAAACTCTGTTTGGATTTGAAGCAAAGTGATAAATGAGTTCAAGTTCTTTAGGTGGGGTATCAACCGGCACGCCCTTTACTTTCATCTCATAATTTTGAATATTGATTTCAAGATTGTCATAGATAACAACCTTTTTCTCGGTTTCTGTTGATTCGCTGTCACCTGTTGTTCTGCGGAGAACAGCTTTAACTCTTGCCATAACCTCTTTTGCGTCAAACGGCTTTACAACATAGTCGTCTGCGCCAAGCTCCAAGCCAAGTACCTTGTCAAAGGTTTCGCCCTTTGCTGTGAGCATAATAATCGGAGCAGATGAGGTCTTTCTGATTTCACGGCAAACCTGCCAGCCGTCCTTTTTAGGGAGCATAATATCAAGAAGCACCAAATCAGGGGTTTTGTTTTGGAACATCTCAACAGCCTCCTGACCGTCGTTTGCTGTGAATACAACATATCCGTCATTTTCAAGATAAAGTTTGAGAAGTTCGCAGATGTTTAAATCATCGTCAACTACAAGAATTTTGTTAGCCATAATCGTTTTTCCTTTCTTTCTTCTCTTTGCACACATAATAGCAAATGATTTTGTTCACAATTTGTATTTTGAGTAAACAAAGAGTTAATATTTTTAACAATTAATTAATTCATATTTATGAAATTTTTACCATTCGATATTTCGCTTTTCACAGCTTTCAACATAGTCGATAAACTGACGGGCACATCTCGGAGAGCGACCGCCTCTGCGTCTTGCCCACTGTTCTGCGGTGAAAAGTATTTTTTCCATATCAGAGGTAAGTCCTCTGTCGGTTGCAATTTTTTGAACAATATCTTCAAAATCCTTTTTGTCAGGATTGATGAATGTGATTGAAAGACCGAATCGGTCAGACAGCGAAAGTTCCTCTTGCAAAGTATCGGAACGATTGACATCATTTTCACGGTCGGAGAAATTCTCCTTAATAAGATGGCGTCTGTTTGATGTGGCATAAATGAGCGTGTTATTCTGTCTGCCCGAAAGTGAGCCCTCAAGTGCCGCCTTTAATTCACCGAACGAATCATCGTGATTGTCAAAACTCAAATCATCAATAAAGATGATGAATTTCATCGGGCTGTCGGAAATTTTTTCCCTAATCATAGTCAAATCGTTGATGTCGCCCTTTGAAATCTCAATCATTCGCAAGCCTCTGTTCTTATATTCATTGAGAATTGCGTGAACGGTGGAGCTTTTGCCGGTGCCTCTGTCGCCGTAAAGCAAAACATTATTTGCCGGCAAATCAGAAATGAAAGCAACCGTATTGTCAACAACCTTGCCACGCTGAACCTCATAATTTTTAAGGTCAGTCAAGCGAATGGAATCAATAGCCGTAATCGGAACAAACTCCTCATTTCTCCAAGTGAACGCAACAAATTTGGCAAACATACCGTAGCCGTTCGTTCTGTGGAATGACTTTAAGTCCTCGATATGTTCTGCCCAATTGTCGGTGAGAGGAAGCATTGCCCTGCCGTTCGGATTCCACTTTGGCATGGTTTTGAGAACATCCGCAATATCGCTGTCCTCTTCTGCTTTATAAATATCCTCTGCCGAAATCGAAGCGATAACCTCAAGTTTTTCCAAATCAGCTTTTACGCCGTCAAGAATAGATGGGTCAAGTTCATCACATTTGCCTGCCGCAGCTGCCTTGGTAAACACATTATCATCTGTCAAAATAAGTTTTGACACATAATGCCTGAGCGAATGATGTGATGACAACAGATTGAAAAATCTGCTCTGCTTTGTCAAAACAGTTTCGTCCTCAAGAGAATTAAGCAAATCATACAATGCGTTTATAATCTCGTCTTGCTTAAAATCGTAAATGCAAAGCGATTCAATGTAGTATCTTACCTTTACGGCTTTATTCATTATTACACCTTCTGCCTTATATATTAGAATTAATTACATTCTATAACATTTGTTCACAATTTACAATAGCTATTGCAAAAATAATTTAAAAATATGATGTCTGACAACCTGTTGACTTGTCTGTTATTTTGTGGTATTATCATACATAAAGGAGATGGTGCTATGTCAAACACAAGCAAATTATCGGATATTACAGCAAACAGAATCAAATCTATGATAGAGGACGAGGGGCGTTTTTCTGTCGGTGACAAATTGCCAAACGAAAACGATTTTGCCTCCGAACTCGGTGTTAGCCGTTCTACCCTGCGTGAAGCTGTTAGGATTTTGACTCTTGGCGGAATACTTGAAATCAAGCGTGGCAAGGGCACATTCGTCACCTCAAACACCACAATTGAGAGCAACGACCTCGGCGAAATAAGCAGTGGGCTTGACGACCTGTTTGAAATGAGATTGATGTTTGAGCCGGATTGCGCCTATTATGCGGCACAGCGAGCAACAGACGAGGAAATAGCGATTATTTGCAAGTACGGCGAAGCTGTTGAAGCAAAGATAAAATCGGGCGAGGACAGAACATATGAGGAGCAAAAGTTCCATGAAAGTATCGCAAACGCAACACACAATGCTTTTGTAAAGCAGTTTATGCCGATTATCTTCAACGCAATCAAAAACGGTGTAATCGTTATGCAAAAGGATGAGAATGTAAACCGTGACAATCTCAATGACGACAGGCTGATTATGGACTTCCTGAAAGCACGCAACGCAGAGGGTGCAAGGACAGCAATGAGACTCCACATTCTGCACGCAATAGAAGGTCTTTGAAAAAAATAAAAATTTTCTATTGACATAGGACATCATACGATATATAATGTGAATTAAGAAATAAATCAATCAGTTGTTGAACAACTTGTCCGACCGCTGAAAAATCAAAAATAACATTTCTTTGGAGGAAATAAAAATGGCAGAAGCTAGAATTTTTTACGAATCAGATTGTAATTTGAGCGTACTTGACGGTAAAACAGTTGCTATCATCGGCTTTGGTTCACAGGGTCACGCTCACGCACTCAACCTTCACGAAAGCGGCGTAAATGTAATCGTTGGTCTTTACGAAGGTTCAAAATCATGGAAGCATGTTGAAGACCTTGGTCTTAAGGTTATGACAACAGCAGAAGCAGTTAAGGCTGCAGACATCATCATGGTACTTACACCTGATGAAAAGCAAGCTGCAATCTACAAGAACGACATCGCTCCATACCTCACAGAAGGCAAAGCACTTGCATTTGCACACGGCTTTAACATCCACTTCAAGCAAATCGTACCACCTGCAAATGTTGATGTATTTATGATTGCTCCTAAGGCTCCTGGTCACACAGTAAGATCAGAATACAAAGAGGGCAAAGGTACTCCTTGCCTCGTAGCAGTATATCAAGACGCTTCAGGTCACTGCCTTGATACAGCACTTGCTTATGGTGCAGGCATCGGCGGTGCAAGAGCTGCTATCCTTGAAACAACATTTAAGTGTGAAACAGAAACTGACCTCTTCGGTGAGCAGGCTGTTCTTTGCGGCGGTGTTACAGCTCTTATGAAAGCAGGTTTTGAAACACTTGTTGAAGCAGGCTATGACCCAAGAAACGCTTACTTTGAATGTATCCACGAAATGAAGCTTATCGTTGACCTTATTTATTCAGGCGGCTTCTCAAAGATGAGATACTCAATTTCAAATACTGCCGAGTTCGGTGACTACGAAACAGGTAAGCGTCTTGTAACAGACGAAACTAAGAAGGAAATGAAGCAAATCCTTCGTGAAATCCAAGACGGTACATTTGCTTCTAAGTTCATCACAGAAGCAAACAACGGTTGGGCTCACTTCAAGGCTACAAGAGAGCTTGAAGCTTCTCACCAACTTGAAGAAGTAGGTAAGGGCATCAGAGCTATGTACAGCTGGAACGGTGACGACAAATACGCAGAGAAATAATTGATAATTAAATATAACCCCTTCCCTAAAAACAAATCGGTACTGAACAAACAGTACCGATTTTTATTTAGACTAATTTAGAACAAGCTATAGGCTGTTGAGAAAGGTTCTGAATTTCGTTTTCTTGCGAAGAATGGGAGGCATAATTCGGTTGGATTATATTTGGCGTGGTTCGGGGGCTTTATTGACAGTCTATAAAAGGCTTCCAAAACGGAAGCCTTTTATAATTTATTCTGAACGAAGTGCGTCAATAGGGCTGAGCTGTGCGGCTTTCTTTGCAGGATAAATACCGAAGAATAATCCTACACCTGATGAGAACAGGAGTGCCAAAAGGATAAGCCAAATACTTATCTTAGGCGTTATATCTATTATCGAGCAGGCGGCAAATGCACCCGCTACGCCCAAGACGACGCCTATAAATCCGCCTATCAAGCACAATATGATCGATTCGGTCAGGAATTGCATTGTAATAACTCTTGTTTTTGCACCAAGCGATTTTCTGATACCGATTTCTCTCGTTCGCTCCGTTACCGACACAAGCATAATGTTCATTACGCCAATACCGCCAACGATAAGAGAAATTGCACCTACACCGGCAATGAAGATTGTGAGAACTTTCATAATGATGTCAACAATCTCGATATATGTTGCCATATTTTGTGCAGTGTACATACCGTTTGAATAATTGCCATGAACGGCTTTCAAATAGTTTACTGTTGCATTGCCGACAGTATCATAGTCCTTGCCCTCCTCTGCAATTACAAAAACATTGGAGAGGTTTGCACTTGCACCTGTAATCTGTGTAAGCGTTGTACAAGGCATAAAGAGTGCAATCATCGGCTTGTCGGAATTGGTCTGGAACATTGAACCAATGCTTGTTCCGCCACCGAGTGAATTAACCATTGCATCAATATTGGCAACACCGCAAACCTTGATTTTCATTGATTTGCCGGATGAAGAAACCGTTATGCTTTGACCGGTTGCATCCTCGTAACCGAAGGCTGTTTTTGCCGATTCAAGGCCCATAACAGCTATAGGTGCATTTGCGGCATATTCCTCATCCGTAAAAAATCTGCCGTACTCACACGTATTTGTCATGGCAAACTGAACATCACTGTTTACGCCAACCATCATAACGGTTGCTTCGGTTGCGGTTGCATCAATAGTCGCATTACCAAAGCCCATAAGCATTGGTGAGCAACGCTCAACGCCAGAAACCTTTGCTTTTATGTTATCTACATCGTCAAGTGTAATATAGTCATTATCGGTTGCCTGTGTTGTATCAACCGACACAAGCACGGCATTTGAACCCATATCCTCGATAAGTCCAATGATATAATCACGCACACCTGTACCTGCACCGACAATCATAATTACAGAGGTGATACCGATAATAATTCCAAGCATGGTAAGAACGGAACGCATCCAGTTTGCTTTTATACACTTTACAGCGATTTTTAAGCTTTCTGTTATATTCACCTATATTACCTCTTATTTAGTTTTATCAGTTTTAACTTTTACCTTGAATGAATCTTCCTCGTAGTCTGTTTGAGGAGTGGCAACGATTTGGTCACCAATTGAAAGTCCTGATTTTATCTCATACGAAGTATCAGAAGTTGCGCCTGTTTCAATCTTTGTTTTTGTTACGGTTTCTTCTTCAGGATTGTAGAGATAAACATATGTACCCTCTTTTTCAAGCACGATTGATTCAATCGGAACACATGGAACATCAGTGTATGTACCTGTTACGATTTCAACATCTGCGTCAAAACCAACAATGATGTTTTCATCAGGGTGGTCAACAACAACCTTACATTCAACGCCTGCACCTGAATTTGTGAGTGATGAAAGACCGCTGATGCCTGCCATTGAACCAACACTGTCAAGCATTGAGCCTTGTGAACCGCCTGTTGCAGTCGGAGCGATTGAAGCAACAACGCCGTCATACTTACCGTATGCTGTTTTTACAGTTGCCGACATTCCCTCTTTAACCTTGTGAACATCGTATTCACCAAGAGAAATTGTGACAACTCTCTTCTTCATATTTTCAAGAGTAAGACCTGTTGAAAGTGCAGTTGTTTGTCCGCCCTCTTCAATATCACAAGTTGTGATAACACCGGAGAATTCTGCTTTCCAACCCTTTGCAAGATCATCTCTTGCAGCCTTTGTCACTTCATAAGCATTTTTAGCGGCTGCTGCAGCCTGCTTTTGAGCGTTAACTGTTGATGCTGAGGCCGTAATTGTGTAAACTTCCTTTTGAGCATAAAGTGCAGCAAGCTGAATTTGAGCCGAAGCTAAACCAAAATTATCAGACTCTGCAATACCCTTACCGATAGCTTTCCAATTAACAGATTTAACAGCAGTTTCAATCATTTTAACTGCCGCACCGCTGTCGATAAATTCTATCATACCCTGTTTGATAGCAGCGGTTACAGCCTTGCCGACAGCGTCAGCAATTTTTTCTGCACTCCAGTTACCTGAAGAAATTTGATACATAATTGTATCAGCAACAATTGTAATTGTTCTTGTCAAAGAATCTACATCTTTCGCAATATTGCTGAGGTCTTTTACAAGACTTTGAAGAAGGTCAACAATCTGCTTTGATGCCTCACCGAGTTGCTTCAAAGAATCGAATACAGGTTGAAGTTGATCAAGGGCAAGTTCAATCATAGCCGATGTTTCATTAAAGCCTGAAGCCTTTGCTTCTCCGCAAATCTTACATGTTACTGTGCCCACACCACTTGGGAAATCGTGAACTTCTTTCTTTATATATCCACAATCGTCACATTTATAATAGTGATAATTTTCCTTATCTTTTCCGCTTGTAAACTTTTGAACAGAACCATAATGGTGTTCTTCAAATACCTTTGCACCACATTTTTTACAAACTTTATAGTGTCCCGAATAGTTTGCATCTGCATACTTTTTATCTGAAAAGTCATGTTCGCACGGAGGAGCAGGTGTCGCATTGTTTCCGTTTCCATTTCCGTTTCCGCCACCCCAATACTTGGTTGTTGTTGTGGTAGTAGTTGTGGTTGTTGTGGCTTTTTTTGTTGTTGTGGTAGTGCTTCGCTTTTTCTGCTCTGCCTTTTCAAGCTTCTTCAATTTCTTTTCAGTCTTTGCAATGCTCTTGTTGATTGAAGCCAAAGACTTTGCCGCTTCAGCCTGATGCTGAACAGCCTCTTGATAAGAAGCGTTTGAATTTGCATAAGCCGAATTAAGGCTTGCCACCTGTGAATCAAGACTGCTTGTATCAAATACAGCAAGTTGATCGCCCTTTTTAACCTTGTCGCCAACCTCTACATACACCTTTTTAACAGTAGCAACGGTGCCCGGCTTATACTCTTTTTTAAGTCCGGAGCTTATCTGTCCTGTTGAAGATACGGTTTGAGTGATAGAGTTTGTAGATACTGTATTAAGCGTTACTTCTGTTTTTTTGCCGCTTTTAGCAAAGACAACACTTGTTATTACAATAGCAACAACAAGAATAACAGCTATAACTGCCCATACAATTTTCTTTGTATTACTTTTTTTGACAGTTGCCATAGTCAAACCCCCAAAATATATATTTATTTCTATATTATATATCATATTTTGCGTACAAAGTGACGCACTTATGGCGTAGTAATATTACGGAATTAGTATAATTCCATTTTGTATAATTGTCAATAACAAAATGTATTTTTAAACAAAATTGACAATTTGTTCATATTTACTGCAAAGCCTTAAGGGCTTTTGCTCCGATATCTTTTCTGTAATGAGCGCCGTCAAAGTGAATTTTTCCCACAGCTTCATAGGATTTGTTGAGTGCATCCTGCAAATCATTGCCGAGTGCAGTAACGCCGAGAACTCTGCCTCCTGCGGTTACGAGTTTGCCGTCTTGAAGTTTTGTGCCTGCATGATAAACGGTTACACCGTCAAGCTGACCGTCGGTAAGACCGGTAATCTCAATTCCCTTTGGATAAGATTTTGGATAACCGCCCGAAGCCATAATTACGCAAGTGCAAGCTCTATCATCCCACTCGATGTCCAAATCTGAAAGAGTGCCGTTATTGATTGCTTCAAAAATGTCGATAATATCAGTTTTAAGTCTTGGCAAAACAACCTGTGTTTCAGGGTCGCCGAAACGGCAGTTATACTCTATTACCTTCGGTCCCTTTGGAGTGAGCATCAAGCCAAAGTAAAGACAACCCTTAAAGGTTCTGCCCTCGCTGTTCATAGCTTCAATAGTAGGAATGAAGATTTTTTCCATACATTCCTTGGCAATTTCCTCTGTATAATAAGGGTTTGGAGAAACAGTGCCCATACCGCCTGTGTTAAGACCCTTGTCGCCGTCAAGTGCACGCTTGTGATCCATAGAAGTCACCATAGGTTTTACGCACTTGCCGTCTGTAAATGCAAGAACCGAAACTTCAGGACCTGTGAGGAATTCCTCAACAACAACATTGTTGCCCGAGTCGCCGAAAATCTTATCTTCCATAATTTCCTTTACACCTGCAACAGCTTCATCAAGTGTTTCGGGAATGATTACACCCTTGCCGAGTGCAAGACCGTCAGCCTTAATAACGGTAGGAAATTCGTTCTTTTCCTTTATATAATCAATTACATCCGCAGGGTCATTGAACACCTTGTATTCGGCAGTAGGAATATTGTACTTTTCCATAAGGTCCTTTGAGAAAACCTTTGAACCTTCAATAATTGCGGCATTTGCCTTTGGGCCGAAGGTTGCAAAGCCTGCCTCGTTGAGTGCATCTACCATACCGAGTACAAGCGGGTCATCAGGAGCAACAACTACAAAATCAGCATTGATTTTTTTTGCAAGCTCAACAACACCGTCAATGTCAGTTGCGCTGACATCAAAACATTCCGCATCATACGAAATACCGCCGTTGCCCGGACAGCAAGCAATATAATCAACTCTGCTTGACTCCTTTATTTTTCTGATAAGAGCGTGTTCTCTGCCGCCCGAACCTACTACCAAAACTCTCATAATATCCTCCGAATATAATCAGTTGTTTTTATTAATAATTCTTGTTTCCTCTGCACCTGTTTCAAGGTCGATATAACGAGTGAAAAGAGAAACCTTGTTGTCCTCGTTGAGGTTATCCCAAACCATTTTGGTGAAATCATCAATGCTTTTGTCACCGATTTCAACAGGAGTCGGCTCGCCCTCAAATGACGGAATCGGATCACCGTCACACTTATATGTGTGGATGAAGTGTCCGAGACCTGCGGTTGCAGGATATTCAAAGAAATATCTTACGCACTGCGGCTCGCCGTTGTTTGATTTGAGGATTGACAAATTGTAGTCGCCGTTTGGCTTAACAACACCCGAAATTCTTGGAGTATAATTCGGTGCGTCAGGTTCAAACTCACGAGTGCGAAGTGCATGAATGTAGCACTTGCCGTTTGCAAGGCAATCATAAATTGTGTCTGTTTGGTCGCCGTTTGTAACAATTGTTTTGTCCTCAAATTTAAGAACAGGATTGTAGATGATAAGACTTGGGTCTTCCATCTTGCTTTCATCAAAAGCCTTTGTGCGTATACCGCCTCTGTCATTTTCTTCAAAAATTCTGTTGCGTGAGTTAACCGAACGACCCATAATGAAATAAGCAATTACAGCCTTTTTGCCGTCCTTTGATTTTCCGAGAACAATTCCTCGTCCCGGATATGTATTTGTGTTAAGTTTCTTTGCAAGTGATTCTATATTCATATCTAACCTCAAATAATTTCTGTTTTGTTGCCGTTAATTTTTATTCTGCCCTCGCAGAAAAGTGATACTGCCTTTGGCAAAATCTCCCATTCAGCCTGACGCATAACACGATACTGAAGAATGTCCTCATTATCGCCCTGTTCAACAGGAACAGCCTTTTGCAAAATAATTGCACCGCCGTCGGTGATTTCATTCACAAAATGGGCAGTTGCGCCTGTAACTTTCATACCGCTGTTGAGAACTGCCGTGTGCACCTTTTTGCCGTAAAAACCATCACCGCAGAAAAGTGGGATAAGACTCGGATGAATGTTGATAATTCTGTTTTTATATTCGTTGACCAAATCTTCGCCGAGGATTGACAAAAATCCTGCAAGAACGATAAGGTCAATATTTTTGCCGTCAAGTGCTTCAAGCACAGCCTTGTCATAATCAGCCTTTGTATCATATGCTTTTCGGTTGACAACCGTGCTTTCAATGCCTGCTTTTTTTGCACGCTCAAGCGCATAGGCATTTTCGTTTGAAGCAAGAACAAAAGTGATTTTTCCGTTTTTGATTTCGCCTCTGTCCTGTGCGTCAATAAGAGACTGAAGATTTGTTCCGCCTCCGGAAACAAACACTGCTATGTTTAGCATATTTCTACTCCCTTTTCGCCGTCCTTGATTTCGCCGATGATTGTTGCCTGCTCGCCGTTTTCATTAAGAATTCTTACAGCCTCGTCTGCCTTGTCGGAATCAACGGCAAGCATAAGACCTGTGCCCATATTGAATGTGTTGTACATATCGTGTTCAGGAATGTTGCCTGTTTTTTGGATAAGGTCAAAGATAGGGAGCTTGAAGCACTTATCCTTTTCGATAACAGCAAGAGTGTTGTCGTTGAGCATTCTCGGAACATTCTCGTAGAAGCCGCCGCCTGTGATATGAGAAATAGCGTTTACTCTCACATTGTCCATAAGAGTGAGGAGAGGCTTTACATAAATTCTTGTAGGAGTGAGGAGTGTTTCACCGAGAGTTGTGCCGAGTTCGTCATACTTAACGGCAATAGTTTCGCTGTTGATGTTGAACACCTTGCGAATAAGCGAAAAACCGTTTGAGTGAATACCCGATGATGCAACACCGATGATAGCGTCGCCTGCCTTGAGGTGCTCGCCTGAAACGAGTTTGTCCTTTTCGCCGATACCAACTGTGAAACCTGCAAGGTCGTATTCCTCATCCGGCATCATACCGGGATGCTCTGCGGTTTCGCCGCCGACAAGAGCACAACCCGACTGTACGCAACCGTCTGCAACGCCTTTTACGATTTGCTCAATCTTTTCAGGATAGTTCTTGCCGCAAGCAATATAATCAAGGAAGAAAAGCGGCTTTGCACCTGAACAAGCAACATCGTTTACACACATTGCAACGCAGTCGATACCGATTGTGTCGTGCTTATCCATAAGGAATGCAAGCTTGATTTTTGTTCCTACACCGTCTGTACCTGAAACAAGAACAGGATTGTTGTATTCATTAGCCGCAAGCTCAAACATACCGCCGAAACCGCCGATTCCACCGATTACACCCGGAATGTTGGTTCTTTTAACATGTGATTTGATGAGTTCCACAGATTTGTAGCCTGCTGTTACATCTACGCCTGCTGCTGCATAGCTATCGCTGAAACTTTTTTCCATAATGTATCTCCTTATACCCTACTGTTATATTTTTATATTTCTTTGATTTTTTCTTGAAGAGCCTTGTCTTTTTCAACAACCTGCTTTGCCATATCATCACGCATAGCAATAAGTTTTTGCATAAGTTCGTCATCACCTACAGCCAAAATCTCCGCTGCGAGCAATGCCGCATTCTTTGCCGCATTTACGCCAACTGTGGCAACAGGGATTCCCGGAGGCATCATAACGGTTGCAAGCATTGCGTCCATACCGTCAAGCACCTTTGCCGAACAAGGAATTCCGATAACAGGGAGAGTTGTTGAAGCAGCCAAAACCCCGCCCAAGTGCGCAGCCATACCTGCCGCAGCAATAATTACGCCGAAGCCGTTTGCAATGGCATTCTTTGAAAAGTCGTGTGCAGCCTCAGGAGTGCGATGAGCAGACATAACTCTGACCTCTGATTCAATACCCAAATCCTTAAGCTGTTTGATAGCCGGAGTAACGATAGGCAAATCGCTGTCCGAGCCCATAATGATTGCAACTTTTTTCATAACATTCTGTCCTTTCCGTATGCCGAAAACACAAACGACATAATTTTCCATTTTAATATAAGTATTATACCTTGTTAACAAATCTTTTTCAATAGTTATATATTATAATATATAAAAAATATAAAGGGCATAAGTGTGTATTATGCACTAATGCCCTTTTTGATATATCAAAAACTCGTTGCCGAACTGCCAATAGTTCTCGCCAAGTTCCTCTCTTTTTTCGTGGTAATAAATCGCAAAATCCTTTGCATTAACCCAACCGTCGCCGTTAATATCATAACCTTCAAGCGCAATTGTGCCAAAATCATAGCTTCCGTTTTTTGAAACCTCGACTTTTCTGACAGCATTTCCGCCATAGTAATTATTAAAAGTGATGAAGCAATCCTCAAAGGTTCTTATGCTCCAAGTGCCATCGGGATTTATTTCATATCTTCGGTCGTCCACGGTAATATATGCGTGTGAATACGGCACATCGTGTGAATGTCCGCCAAAATTATCTTCATCCATAACGCATTTGCCTGTTACAATATAGGAATCGGTCGGCACAAAATTATCCTTATAGCTGTCACCGCACAAGATGCAATAATGAAGAGTGTAGCCGTCATCATCAGGAGTCGGCTCAACATATTTTTCCTCATAGCTGTGGTCAATGTGAACCGTGTAATTTGCCGTCTTTTCACCGAACGAAACCGTTGCTTCATTATCTCCGCAAGTGAACGGCTTTTCTTTTTGATTATCAATCAATTTGATATGCTCACCCGCAATGTAATCATCATAATAAAGGCTGTCTACGCTACCGTCGGCAAAGCCCAAATCAATGACAAAATTTGAGAGCATACTTTTGGTGATATTGAATTTTCTTTTGTTGCCGTACACTTCTCCGTCAACGGCGGAAAAGCTGATTTTTCCGTTATAAATGCTAAAGCCCGTGACCCCTGACGGATAAGCACGCACAGAAAAATCACCCGTCATTTTGCGTGAGGTGACAAATAAATCATATGTTTTGCCCGCCTCGAATTTTTGCTTGATGCCAAAACCGTTTTGGCTTGTGTCTATATCATCATTTTCCGCAACAAGATTTCCGTCAAGATACAGCTTGGCATAAGTGTCGCAACCGCCGACAGAATATAAAACATAATCCTGTGTTGTTTCAGGTGTGAATATATAATGAAATGTGCTGTTCAAATTGTCATCGGTAAAGCAATTTGCATATTCAACACCGCATTTAATCGGCACGCTGTCAAGAAGTGTATAGTTAAGTCCATTGCCTATAGCATAGCTTTGTGCAACAGAATCCTTATAAACGCCCATTGTGAAGCCGTCAATTTTTTGAGATTGTGAAAAATATCCGAGTGAATTTTTGCCACAGGAAGTGTTCATCGGGATATTTATCTGCTTCAATTTTTCGCACCCAATAAATGCATTTAACGCAAGGGTTGTTTTTTGAGTCATTGAAGCAAAATTAACTTCGCTAAGCTCCGAACATCTGAAAAATGCGTTTTTGCCAATTGCGGTAACAGATGAAGGAATAGTTATACTTTTCAGTTTTTTGCACTGATAAAAGGCACTTTCTCCGATGCTTTTAACCGAACTCGGTATATTAACTTCTTCAAGATAAAAGCAATTATAAAAAGCGTAGTTATCTATTGTTTCAACACCGAAAGGAATATCCCATTTTTTCATTTGTCCTGTGCACGAAAGAGAATATTTGCCGATTTTTTTCAATGTTCTCGGCAAAGAAAACGAAGTTGCGCGAACCTGATAAAAAAGATAGTTGCCGAGAGAAGTTATGCCCTCGCTTACAACAACGCTTTGAATTGCATCGCTATCCCAATTACACCACGGACTGCCGTTTGAACTGTTAGACATATTCGGAACATCGCCTTTTCCGTTTATATAAAGCGTTTTTGTAGCACCGTCATATTTATAATAAGTGTCGCTGTTGTCGAGCCTTATGCCCAAATCATCGCCTGTATCCGATGCAAACGAAACGCAATCAAACGAAAAAACGGCAGCAACAATCAAAGCCATTGCAAGCAATAAGCTAAAAAACTTTTTCATGTTACCACCTCGTTTCAAAAACTAATCATTTTCCTCAATATGTTCAAGACCCATTTCAATAATCGTGCGCACATGGTCATCGGCAAGGGAGTAAAAAATCGACTTGCCCTCTCGTCTGTTTTTAACAAGTTTGTTTTGCTTGAGGATTCTCAACTGATGAGAAATCGCAGATTGCGTCATATTCAGCTGTTCTGCCAAATCGCAAACGCAAACCTCCTCTTCGAACAAAACAAAAAGTATTCTTATTCTTGTTGAATCGCCAAACACCTTGAAAAGTTCCGACAAATCATATAATTCGGTTTCGTCAGGCATTTTTGCGCTGACTTTTTCAAGCAGTTTTTTGTGAACGCAAACCGCATCACAGCACTCTGCCGTACATTGATTTTTATCAAGCATTTTATCACTTCCGCAAATTTTTCTATCTTATATTATACATAAAATCTTGCATACAGTCAACAACGCACAACAAAACAGCGTACAGAAAAATTTTCCTGTACGCTGTTTTTAAGATTATATTGAAAAGCAAAAAATCAATGCCTTGTGTCGTCATCGTAACATTCGCAAAAACGAGCGGCAAACGCCGGTTCTTCTCCGCCTGCATAAAGATGACTTATATCGCCGAATTGTTGTGTTCTGAAAACAGCTATTCCCTGCTCTCTTTCCTCTGTTATCAAAGTTGTAACCGAGGTTGGCAACGCAACAAAATTATGCCACAAAACCATAGGAGAGCAACCAAAGATGTGCGACAAAATTACACATTCCACACCAAAATGGCAAAACAAAACGATTGTGTCGTGATTTGAATTTTGCACTTCAAACACATTGCCGTTGTGAACATATCCGTGCTCTGCAAGAAGCTTGTCAACCCCCTTGCAAACCTTTTGGTATTTTCTCTCAACATTTCCGCTTTGCATAAGCGGTGTTTTTATCCAATCTTGCGGATTATAAAATGCCGGATTATCAGTCCATTCTCTCGGAAGTCTGTCCCACGCACCTTTTGTTTCTCCGTTTATTTTTACTTTGCCCTCAAACTCTCTTGCCCAATCAAGCGTTTTTGCCTTGCGGTTGAGCTTTTTGAGTGTTGCTTTGGCGGTGTCTTTTGCCCTGCCAAGCGGTGAGCAATAAAAGTTCTTTACATCAAGTTTTGTGAGCCTGTCAGACAAAAGCTCCGCTTCCTTCCACCCCTTTGAAGTGAGCGAATCAATTGAATAATCAGGGTCACCGTGACGCACTATAATAAATCTCATAATATCACCTCTGTACAAGGTGATTATATAACATTTTCAGCTTTATGTAAACATCAAATTACCTGTGTTTTGTGCATTGAAAGTTTGATTCTGTCTGCAATCATAGCAATGAATTCGCTGTTTGTAGGCTTACCTCTGTTCGACTGAATTGTATAGCCGAAATAAGACGAAAGCACCTCAACATCGCCCCTGTCCCACGCAACTTCAATTGCGTGACGAATAGCTCGCTCAACTCTTGACGAAGTTGTTGAATACATCTTTGCAATTGTCGGATAAAGTAGCTTTGTAACCGATTCAAGCATTTCTTCATCGTTGATGCTCAAATCAATCGCAGTACGCAAATACTGATAGCCTTTTATGTGAGCAGGCACGCCGATTTGACGCATAATATCGGAAATTACAACCTCAATGTCCCTCTCAACAATTCCGTTCTTTTTCGCCTTGCTTCGCTTCCAATTTGAAAGGCTCTGTACCCTCTTGGCAACCGATGACGGATTTACGGGCTTGATGAAATAATAATCAGCGCCGGCATTGATAATCTGCTGTTCAAAATCTGTACTGTCAACTGCCGAGAATACAATAACGAGTGGCGGATTGCTGACATTTTCTCGAATGTAATCCAAAACTTCAATTCAGTCAAGACCACTCAAAAAGACATCCATCATTACAGCGTCAAAACTTTGACTCTGTAAAAGTTCGATAACCTTTCTTCCGTCTTTCTTTGTCAATGTCGAATCAAGTCCGAGTTTTTTCAATTCTCTTTGACATTCCTTGCCAAACGATTCGGAATCGTCAGCGATTAAAATTTTCATAGTTTCGTTCATTTCTTTTACCCCATTTGAAATAATTTTACAACTTTATGTGAATAATATTCACATTTTGTTATATCCACATATTAGCATAAGAATTAGTAAAATGCAATAGTTTTTTCTCATTTAATGTGAATTTTCTTCACATTCGACATTAAAGTGTTCAAGTCATCCAAAGCCGACAATTTTTGCCAACAGGAACAAAAAGAACAGCTCCCGTCATTGACAAAATCCGATAATCTTGTCACAACACAGAGCTGTTCAATACATTTTTTATTACTTTTTAATTTCTTCTATAATCTGTCTTTCGGTATTCATTGACCTTTGTTTATGATTATAATATCTATAATTCTTCACAACCATACTTATACCGACAACAAGCACAACGACACCGACCGCCATAATAATTTTTAATATATCATTCAGGGTATCGGCAAGGGCAAGGTTATAAACCTCAACATCGGTAAAATGGAATTCGCTCGTATATTTCATTACAATTGCAAAGAACGGCAAAACTGTAAGCGCTTCACCGGCGGTGATAAAACTAACTCCGATATACTCATATTTTTTATGCCTGCGACCCGAAATAAAATCAATTGCAACAATGCTCAAAGCGAACGCAATTGCGCAAACAAGCATTGCAATCATCGGTTTGTTTGTATATGTAAGCGCAATGATGATGATATTGTTTGTACTTTCGTCACCAACCGCATTGTTGAACGCATCCGCCGCCAAACAACAAAATTTATTCACTTGCTCGTCTGTTATGGGAATATCATTTTTTTCGCAATAATCAGTAACGGAGCTTCTTAAATATTGATACAAAAACTTTGATTCCGAATAATCGGTTTTATATCCCTTTATGATATTATTTGACGCAATGTTCAAAATACTTTTTATATGCTTGCTTGTGATAGCGGAAGTGTATGCCTTTTTTGGAATTCCTGTTTCTTGAGCAACCTTGCCAAACTCATCATAAACGATTTTGAGAGTTTGACTGTTGTACTTTGCATATCTGTGTTGCACAAAGGTGTTTGTTCGCAAAAGCGAAGCGGTTATACCTGCCGATATAAAAAGTGTGACAGAAGCAGCCATAATAAGTGCAAGAAAATAGCAAATAAATCTTCTGAATCCAACGCCGGCATTTGATGAATTACTCATTTTCCGCACCTCGCTCTCCGATTAAATCTGCAATATAAACAGTGTAAAAATACGAATTTTCTTTTTCAAAATCCTTATAAGGCAAGCACATCAAAAGGGAATTTTTCTTCTTCAATTCCTTTATTTCATCACGAGAAACAATATGCTCAACCCTGCTGATTTTGTAGCTGTAAGTGCTGTTTTCGTAGAATTCAATATCAACCGTATCGCCGATTTCAGCCTTATGAAGATTTCTGAATTCTGCGTCAGTATTC
Source organism: Eubacterium coprostanoligenes (assembly GCF_900167205.1). Classification (GTDB taxonomy): domain Bacteria; phylum Bacillota; class Clostridia; order Oscillospirales; family Acutalibacteraceae; genus Eubacterium_R; species Eubacterium_R coprostanoligenes. Next base: position 70,736 of record NZ_FUWW01000007.1, on the reverse strand, counting down.
TTGCCGATAATCATAACACAACCGTCATTCCACGGTTCGGTTGAACCTTTCAAAAGTGAAGTTGCCATAGTTTTTTCGTTTTCAGAATCATATGTAATTGCACAGCCAAGCGCAACATCCTCCGAACTCAACCAACCCACAAAACGGTTATGCTTCAAATCCGAAAAATCCTTGTACTTTGTCGGAAACATATCGTAGTCCTCAACATTATATTGAGTTACCGCATGCACTTTATCAGTTGCAACCGGCAGGGATTCAATAAATTTAGGCACAACGATTGTGGCAATTATAATCAAAGTCGCAAGAACAAGCAACGGATAAACAACCGCTCTTTTGATATATGACGATTTTAATCTATTCATTTCAATCTCCCCAAAATTAATTTATTTAATTATATATTAAAATCAGACAAAATACAAGACACAAGAAAAAAGTGCCCCCTCAAAAGAATGAGAGGGCACTTTATTATTTGTTTACCGATTATTCTGCATCAGGAGCATAGTAATCAACAAGCTTTGCGAGCTTATTGTACTTTTCAATAGAATTATCAGCAGCGATAGCAAAGAGCTGTTCTGCCTTGCCAGGGAATGATCTCTTAAGAGCAGAGTATCTTGTTTCACCCTCGATGAATTCTACATAGTCAGCTGACGGAGCCTTTGAATCAAGGCTAAATGGATTCTTGCCTTCAGCAATGAGAGCAGGATTGTAACGGAAGAGGTTCCAATAACCTGCTGCAACAGCCTTCTTTTGTTCCATCTGGTTGAATGGCATCTTGATACCGTGGTTGATGCAAGGTGCATAGCAGATAACGATTGATGGGCCGTTGTAAGCAGCTGCTTCCTGGAATGCCTTCAAGCACTGGTTAGCATTTGCACCCATAGCAACCTGTGCAACATATACATAACCATAAGACATTGCGATTTGAGCCAAATCCTTCTTCTTAACAACCTTACCTGATGCTGCGAATTTAGCAACAGCACCTGTTGGAGTTGCCTTTGAAGCCTGTCCGCCTGTGTTTGAGTAAACTTCTGTATCAAATACAACGATGTTTACATTTTCGTTTGAAGCAATTACATGGTCAAGACCGCCAAAGCCAATATCGTATGCCCAGCCGTCACCACCAAAGATGAACTGATACTTCTTTGCTGCATAATCTGCATCCTTAAGGAAGTCTGCAGCTGCGTCTGCTGCTTCACCTGTGAGGTTTGCTGACTTAAGAACTGAAATAAGAGCTGTTGCGTCTGCTTCGTTCTTTTCAGCGTCTTCATAAGTTGAAAGCCAAGCATCAGCTTCCTTAACGCCTGCCTTTGAAAGAACTTCTGCGTCTGCTGCAAGTCTTTCTCTGATTTGCTTTTGAGCAAGGTACATACCGTAACCGAACTCTGCGTTATCCTCAAAGAGTGAGTTTGACCAAGCAGGACCGTGACCGTTCTTGTCTACTGTGTATGGTGTTGATGGTGCAGAACCGCCCCAGATTGATGAACAGCCTGTTGCGTTTGCAATGTACATCTTGTCACCGTAAAGCTGTGTAACGAGCTTTGCATAAGGTGTTTCACCACAGCCTGCGCAAGCACCTGAGAACTCAAGGTATGGCTTTCTGAACTGAACACCGATTGTATTTGGAGTAAGTACTTCAGGCTTTGCAGGAGTGTCTACAAGAGCATCAAAGGACTTTTGTACATGGAGTTGTGAAGCGATTGGCTTCATTGTGAGTGACTTTGTTGGGCAAACATTTGCACAAGAGCCACAACCTGTACAGTCGAGAGCAGAAATGATGAGTGCATACTGATAATCTGTTCTCTTATGCTTAATCATTGTTGTGCCTTCAGGAGCTGCCTTTGCCTCATCGTCATTCATAACGATTGGTCTGATAACAGCGTGAGGACAAACCATTGAACAAAGGTTACATTGAGCACACTTTGTTGGGTTCCATTCAGGAACAGAGATAGCGATACCTCTCTTCTCGAATGCAGCAGAACCTTGAGGATATACACCGTCTGCACTGTCAACAAATGCTGATACAGGGAGGTCGTCACCGTGGAGTCTGCCAACAGGGTCAAGGATTTCCTTAACAAACTTCTTCATTTCAGGTCTGTCTGTTGCAACATTCAATTCTGTCTTTTCGTCAACAGCATCCTTCCAAGAAGCAGGAACATCAATCTTAACAACTTCCTTTGAGCCTCTGTCGATACCGTTGCAGTTAGCGTTTACAACAGCTTCACCCTTCTTTGAGAACTTTGCAACAACCTTTTCTTTCATATAGCCGATTGCTTCATCAACAGGGAGAATACCGCTGATTGTGAAGAATGCTGACTGAAGAATTGTTGATGCTCTGCCAGGAAGTCCGACTTCCTCTGCAATCTTGATACCGTTGATTGTGTAGAAATTGATATTGTTTTCTGCAATATATCTCTTCATAGAAGCAGGAAGTTCTTTGTCGAGTTCTTCAGGAGTCCAAATACAGTTGAGGAGGAATGTACCGCCCGGTACGAGGTCCTGAACCATATCATACTTTGTTACATATGAAGGATTGTGGCAAGCAACGAAGTTTGCCTTGTTAATCAAATAAGTTGATGTGATTGGTGATGAACCAAAACGAAGGTGAGATACAGTGATACCGCCTGACTTCTTTGAGTCATAGAAGAAGTAGCCCTGTGCGTACATATCTGTGTGGTCACCGATAATCTTGATAGAGTCCTTATTAGCACCTACAGTACCGTCTGAACCAAGACCCCAGAACTTACAAGAAGTTGTGCCTGCAGGAGTTGTGTCAGGTGTTTCTGTGATTGGCAATGAAAGGTTTGTTACATCATCGTCAATTGAAAGTACAAACTGCTTCTTCGGTTCAGGAGCGTTCATATTTGCAAATACAGCGATAATGTGAGCAGGAAGAGTATCCTTTGAACCCAAACCATAACGGCCGCCGTATACAGGAACTGAATCGAACTTTGAATCCTTAAGTGCTGCAACAACATCAAGATAGAGTGGCTCGCCAAGTGAACCTGGCTCTTTAGTTCTGTCGATAACTGAAATATGCTTTACAGTTTCAGGCAATGCGCCGATGAGGTGCTTTGCAGAGAATGGTCTGTAAAGGTGAACACATACCATACCAACCTTTTCGCCTCTTGCGTTGAGGAAGTCAACTGTTTCTTTGATAGTGTCACAAACTGAACCCATAGCGATAATTACACGCTCTGCGTCAGGTGCACCGTAGTAGTTAAAGAGTTGATAATTTGTACCGATTTTTTCATTAACCTTGTTCATATATGCTTCTGTTGCGGCAACAGCGTCAGCATAGTACTTGTTACAAGCCTCTCTGTGCTGGAAGAAGATATCTGAGTTTTCTGCCGAACCACGAAGAACAGGGTGCTCAGGATTCAATGCTCTTGCTCTGAAATCTGCAACATCCTGTGGGTCAAGCATATCTCTGAGGTCTTCATAATCCCAAGTTTCAATCTTTTGAACTTCGTGAGAAGTACGGAAACCGTCAAAGAAATGAAGATAAGGAACACGGCTCTTGAGAGTTGCAAGGTGAGCAACTGCACCAAGGTCCATAACCTCTTGAACATTTGCTGAACAAAGCATAGCATAACCTGTTTGACGGCATGCCATAACATCAGAGTGGTCACCGAAAATGTTGAGTGCGTGAGTTGATACGCAACGAGCAGAAACGTGGATTACGCTTGGAATAAGCTCGCCGGCAATCTTGTACATATTAGGGATCATCAAAAGAAGACCCTGTGATGCTGTGTAAGTAGTGGTCAATGCACCTGCTGAAAGTGAGCCATGAACAGCACCTGCTGCACCTGCTTCTGATTCAAGCTCGGCAACCTTTACGGTCTGACCGAATAAGTTCTTTACACCCCTTGCTGCCATAGCATCTGTTTCTTCTGCCATTGGTGAAGAAGGTGTAATAGGATAGATAGCTGCAACTTCAGTAAACGCATAGCTTACATGAGCGGCTGCGCTGTTACCATCCATGGTTTTTTTAGCTCTTGCCATTGGAAATTCCCTCCATATAAAAAATTCAAAATAGCAATTGGACATAATTTGCCCAAGTTATCAATGTAATTATAGCACTGTGCGTCGTCAAATTCAACATAATAAAATAAAAATTTCAATATATTAATTATTTTAATTATTTTTTGTAAATTTTTAACAAATATAAAAAGTAAAGCGTGTCGAAAAAGTAGCTTCGACACGCTGCAGGCTGTTGAGAAAGGTTCTGAATTTAGTTTTATTGCGAAGGAAGATGTACGATGGTACCTCGACTGAGCAAAAAACGAAAAACGCCAAAAGTGCTGTAAGTTCGATACTTACAGCACTTTTTAAACCCTACCGTCAACACTTCGTGTTGCCACCTCCCTTTATAAATAAGAGGAGGCAAATCGGTTGGATGTATTTGGCGTGGTTCAGGGGCTTTATCGGCAGTCTGAAAAGTCCTCCTAAAATCACGGAGGACTTAACAAATCATATTCACTTAATTCGAGCCTTGAATTCGTCATCAATTGCTTTGAGCGTGTGCTTTGTGGTAAGACCGAGTTCAATCGTCACCACGCTGTCGTCATCAAGAAAAATGATGATGTGCGAATAGCGGTCAACAAAATTCTTTTTTAGGCTTGCCTTGGTATCTCTGCCGGTTTGCACCTTGACAATATGAGAATATTCAAACACATTGTTTTCGTCAACGCCTGTAAACTCCACCTTGTCAGAGGTGAAGCGAACACCTGTTTTGAGCACTTCTTTAGCCATGAGCACAACAATTACGGCTGCAACGATTTCCACAAGGACATAGACTCCAACCTTCCAATCGAAGCCCTCAACAACCTTTTCACCGCAAAAATATGCATTGACCGCAACTGCAACAGCCATAGCAAGCGTTACCACCGCCGTAATCGGCGACAAGCACATAACAAATTTATCTTTCATCAATAAACCCTTTTCCTGAATTTTTCCAAAATCGGACAATCAGACGATTCAAATTCTCTGCCGTTGAGATATTCCAAAATTCCCGCATCGGTAGTGAAATTGAACTTCAACTTATACGAATAAAGTTCCTGCTTAAATCTGCCGTGATGAGAACCGTATTTGCCGTCATTGAGCAAAGGATGGCCGATTGAAGCAAGGTGTGCCCTGATTTGATGAGTTCTGCCCGTGAGCAGTTCAACCTCAACAAGCGACAAATCATTGTAACTGTCAAGCACGGTGTATTTCGTTCTGCACAGTTTACCGTCAGGCACTTCTTTTGTTGTGATTTTCACCATATTTTTCTTGGTATCCTTGGTAAGCCAGCCAACCAAAACATCGCTTTTTTTATCAAAAACACCCTCTGTAACGGTCAAATAAAGTTTGTCAATTTCCCTATCCTTAATCTTTTGATTGAGGATTTTGAGCGATTGATAGTTCTTTGCGCCGATAACAATACCGCCTGTGTTTCGGTCAATTCTGTTGGCAAGTGACGGAGTGAAGCTGTTTTCTTCATCAGGCTTATATTCGCCCTTGTCGTACAAATAGCGTTTCATAGACGCAACAAGGGTGTTGACATATTCCTTGCCGTCAGGATGGCAAAGCTCGCCCTGCTTTTTATCCATAAGAATAATATTTTCGTCCTCATAGATAATTGACAATTCCTTTGGAGCAGAAAGAAAATCAAAATGTTTTTTCTTTTCCGCAAGCATATCATCGGGCAAATAAAGGTCAATCACATCACCGTCACACAGCACCTGCTCGGGTGTGCAACGCTTACGATTAACCTTGATATTCTTTTTTCTGATTTGCTTAAACATCATTGATTTGGGAAGTGAAGCAAAGTGCTTTTGCAAAAACTTGTCCACTCTCTGTCCCGCATCATTTGAATTTATTGTTACACTTTTCATAGGTGTATTATATTCTATTTGCAAACCATAGTCAAATACGAATTTGACTTTGATTTACTACAATTCTATTTTAAAACAAAGCGGCATTGAATTTTCCGTTTGCAATAACAGAATCAATTTGAAGCAAACAATCTTTTTGAGTCATCATTATCTCCTAAAAAAACAAGCCGCGGAATTAACCACGGCTTATTGATTTTTATTTAAAGCGATTATGCCATAAAGCTACGAATAACAGCTTCGCAATCCTTTGCGTCCATAATCTTTGGAACAGGATAAAGTGGATTACCTTCCTTAAGTGCACGCTTAACGAGAGTAGGCATATCCTCCTCCTTAATCATATCGAACTTTTCAGGGATATTCATAGCAGCATTCATTCTGCGGATTTCGGCAATAAATGCCTTGCCCTTTTCCTCCACTGACATTGACGGAGTTGTGATTCCGATAATATCTGCAAGCTTTGCAAGCTGCGGATACGCAGTTTCTCCATAATAATCAAGAACATAAGGCAAGATAACAGCGTTTGCCAAACCGTGAGGTGTGCCGTACAAACCGCCGAGGTTGTGTGCAATAGCGTGAACATAACCAACATAAGCGTGAGTAAAAGCACGACCTGCATAATAAGAACCCTTGAGCATATTTCCTCTTGCTTCGAGGTCCTTACCGTCATTGTAAGCCTTTTCAAGATTTTCATGAATAAGCTTGGTAGCAATCTCTGCCTCTCTGATAGTTTCCTTTGTGTTGCTGTGGCCGATATATGCCTCAACAGCATGAGTCATTGCATCCATACCTGTTGTCGAAGTGATGTGTGGTGGCAGACCTACGGTAAGTTCCGGGTCAAGCACAGCATACTTAGGACGAAGGCAAGTATCATTGATAGCGTTTTTCTCATGAGTTTCGGGATCGGTTACAACAGCAGCAACTGTTGTTTCTGAGCCTGTACCTGCAGTAGTAGGTACTGCGAAAAATGGTGGAAGCTTTTTATGTACTTTAAGCTGGCCACGCATATCTCTAACAGATTGATTAGGCTTTACAACTCTTGCACCGGCAGCCTTTGCACAGTCCATTGATGAACCGCCGCCGAATGCGATAATGCCTTGGCAACCGTTTTGGATATACATATCCTTGCAGTCCTCAATGTTAGGGATTGTTGGGTTTGGCTGAACGCCGTCATAAACGACATAATCAACGCCGACTTCTTCAAGCTTTGCAAAAAGCGGATCAAGAAGATGAAGTCCCATAAGACCCTTATCAGTTACAACAAGAACCTTGTTGATACCTTTGTTCTTGATGAATTCAGGCAATCTGAGAACAGAGCCTGCGCCTTCAAGAAGTTCCGGTTCGGACCAATCCATAAAGCACATAGCAACCTTAAATACATTTTGGTAAATTCTGTACCAAATTTTCTTTAAAGTCCAGATCATTTCTTTTCCTCCTTATAAAAATATCAATTATATTCTACAAAAAAACTTTCAAAATTGCAATAGCAAATGTTAATTTTATCCAAATAAATTAATCAATTTCAATACCTCTGCGTTTTCTTTGCTCTGCAAGTTGCTTTTCCATATTTTCACGGTACTCACCTGTAATGTTATAGAAGAGCATCGGAATTATGCAAATGAAAAGTGAAACAGCCGGAATGATTGAAATGATGCTGAAAATGCCGTTGCGAACACCGTGGGTCATTTCAAGCGGATTTGCGGTAATTGATGCAGAAATGCTCGAAACATCAAGGTCTGCAATAATGTACATCAAGATGATGAACGAGGTTGCAATAGCGTTTCCGAACTTTGTAACAAAACTCTGAATAGCCGAGCCCATACCTGTAAGACGAACGCCTGTTTTAAGCTCCATATAATCAAGGCAGTCACCAACCATTGCAAACGCACAAACATTGATTGTTCCGCAAGGAATTGCACTGATTACAAGAAGCGGAACACACGCCCAGAAATGCTCATAGCCGATAAACCACATGGCAAGTGACGAAGTTGCACCGAGAAGCGCAGACACAATAACAATCTGCTTGTAGTTGAATTTCTTAATAAGCGGAGTTACGGCAATCATAGCGCCAAACATACCAATTGCCGAAGCGGCAGCCATAACAGTTGACACCTTTGAAATATTTGCCTGAAGTGCACTTTCAAGTTCTGCACCCGAAAGACCGGACAAATCCTTGCCGATATAGAAAGAATATCTTGCAACATGGACAGCACCTGCTTGGAACATATATCTTGCGGCAGACAAAACACCCATAAGTGCTGTGAGCATAAGCGGTTTGCAAGTGAAAATGAGTTTGAGAGCGTTCGGCTGATTTTTATTCTTTTTTTCCGGAACAGGAATATTTACACGCTCTTTTGTTTTAAAGTAAACTCTTACAAACAGAATATTGCCGATAATTGAGCAAATAAGAGCCATAACAACATACTTTGTTTTTTCAAGTTCCGTGCCCGAAAGGTTGAATTTTGGCAAAATAAAGCCCAAAATCATAAACAAACCCATTGGCACTGCAGAGCCGATACCATTGAAGGTTCTTGCCTTTGAAATAATCGAGCCACGCTCATCCGCATTAGGCGTGAGGGCGTTAGGCAGGCTCCAAAACGGAACATCACTGCTGGTATAAATCATACCCCACGCAACATAAGTAATTGCGGCATAAATCATCTTTTGACTATCCGCCAAATTCGGCGCATAGAAAAGAAGCATTGTAAGAATAGCAACAGGAATAGGAGTGTATAAAAGATACGGACGCATTTTGCCGTTTTTGAAACTGTTGCGGTCAACGATATATCCCATAATTGGGTCGTTGATGGCATCCCAAATTCTTGCAATAAACATCAAAAGCAACACAAAAATCGGAGTAACTTTTAATACATTAAGGTAAAAGTCAGAGATGTATGAGCTCATAATCGCATACACCATACCTTGACCGAGTGCGCCCACACAGTAGGCAAGCCATTCCTTTTTAGGAACATACATTTTTGCTTCCATAATAATTCCCCTTTTATCCGCAAAAAATATTAACCTGTCCATAAATATAAAATAACATATTGCTATAGCATAAGTCAAACATTTATGTTATAATTACTACAATAAATTTTAGTTGGTGAATTTATGAAAACAAAAATTCTTGTATCCGCCTGCCTGCTTGGTGAAAATTGCAAATACAGTGGCGGAAACAACAAAAACGATGAAGTAATAGCATTGGCGGACAGTTTTGAGCTGATTCCCGTTTGTCCCGAATGTTTCGGAGGCTTGACAATTCCGAGATTGCCGAGTGAAATCAAGGGTGGCAGAGTTTACGCAAAAGACGGCGAAGATGTGACCGATGCCTTTATGTCGGGCGCAGAGCAAACGCTGTACATTGCAAAAGAAACAAACGCTCCGTGTGCCGTGCTGAAAGAGAATTCTCCGTCGTGCGGTTTCGGCAAAATCTACGACGGCACATTTTCCGGCAACAAAATTGACGGAAACGGGATAACCGCACAATTGCTTTTTAACAACGAAATACAGATATTCGGCGAAAGCCAAATCAAAAAATTGAGGTATCTATATGAATAAGAAAATCCAAAAAGCCGTGGCAATCATTCTTGGTGCTTTCACAATTTGCAGTCTGCTCACATTCACCGCTTGCTCAAAGCAAGACACAACAAAAGAAGAATCTGTTATTGTAACGGAAAAAGCAAAAATCAAAGACGCAGACGCAATCAACTATATTGAAAGTTATTCAAGCAAACAGCTCGGATTGACTGACGAGGAGAAAAAAGCCTGCTCATTTATGGTGGCATCTGACGGTGAAGAAATCGACGGAAAGAAGTACATCAAAATTATTGCCGCAATAAAGAACGAACAAAAAGGCAACGACGGTCAGGTAACATACACCTTTGACACCAAGGGCGAATACTTCATTTCGTTCAACGGTGACGAAGTGCTCAAAAAGAGCGGTGACGCATACAGCAAATTAGAACTGATTACAACAACTAAAAAGGAAAACAAATAAAAAAACGAGCTTGAACAGAAATTGTTCAGGCTCATTTTAATTAAGACCGTATTTTTTGCTTATTCGTTCAATTTTGGTGATGAACGGCATACCGAAAAGAAAGAGGAACACCGCAGTTGCCCCACCGAAAACAAGGCTAAACACCGCACCGCTTGCATAAATTGAAAGTGCGCCTTTGAGCGTGACATTATTTCCGTAAGCCGAAAGCACGGTTGACATATCAACAATTGCGCCGTAAACAACCGTTGCAAGCACAAAGCCGACAATCGAAAGCGTATATCGGTTGACCTTGAGCCACCGAAAAATCAAGCCTGCAAGCAAACCGACAGTTCCGAGTGCCACCATTTGAAACGGGGTCCACATTCCCTGCCCAAAAATGAAATTTGACACAAAGGCGGAAAACGCACCGACAATATATCCCTTGTGAGCGCCAAGGCAAACGGCAGAGACAATGACAACTGCCGCAATCGGTTTGACCTGCGGAACAAGATAAAATGCCGCACGGCTGACAACCGCAAGGGCAATCAAGGTTGCCGTGAGAGTTATATCTCTTGCGGTGACCTTTTTTTGCTCATACGAAACAAAAAACGGAAGCATTGACGCAATCAAAATCACAACCGACACGATGTAATAATTCACGCTGTCGGCAAACAAAAACTGCCACAACACAATAAAAGCAAGGCTGAGTGCAACGGTGATGTACAAAAACGCTTTTTTCATATCATTCCCCCGTCATTCAAATCCTGCTCACCGACATAGCCAAGCGCAATGCCGTTTGTTATTTTTGCGGTGCAGGTTGTGTAAAAATTCAGCGAAGTGAAAAACTCTCGTCTTGGCATAGTTGTGACAATTTCGCCCTTTGACAAAAACGAGATATAGTCGCCGTATTCGCCTGCAAAATCTATATCGTGAGTTGCAATAACAACGGTTTTATCCTCGTCACAAAGACGGTACAGCACATCTGCAAGTTTGACCTTCAGTTCATAATCAAGCGCCTTTGTCGGTTCATCAAGCAAGATGATGTCGGCATTTTTTTGCAAAACCTTGGCAAGCGCAAGCCTTTGTGCCTGACCGCCCGAAATGTCATAAGGATGTTGCTCTTTTATATCATCAATCTGCAAAAAGTCGGTAATTCTTCCAAATTCGACCTCATCACCGCAACGATCCTTGGTGAACAAATCAAGAGGATTTTGGCAAAGCATAGACACAGTTCGTTCCGTTTTGACTTTGCCGTGATGCGGTTTCAAAACATTTGCCATAACCTTGAGCACAGTTGATTTTCCGCCGGAATTTGCACCCAAAAGCACATTGATTTTGCCACGATACAGTTTTAAATCCAGACCTTTAAGCACATCAATATTTTTGGTGTAGGCAAACGAAATGTTTTTCAATTTCATATCAACCGAAGTGTCATCATTTTCGGATGAAAGCGGTGGCAAATTCTTTTCTTTGAGCAATTCCCTGCACTTAAAAACCGTATCAGCACCGTCAAACAATCTCATAAACAACGGAAGTTCGCCCAAAAGCGGAGAATGGTTTTTCTTCATATACTCGACTGTTTTTTGAGGTGTATCCTTCAAAACTGCCTTGCCGTTTTCTATAACAAGAACGCTGTCGGCACACGGAAAAAGTTCTTCTGTAAGGTGCTCGGAAATCACCACAGTTGTGCCAAAATCACGGTTGAGTTTTCTGACCACTGCAACAAACCGTTGAGCCGATACCGGGTCAAGCTGACAGGTCGGTTCATCAAGCACCAAAACATCAGGCTTCATAATCATCACGGAAGCGAGATTCAAAAGCTGTTTTTCACCACCCGAAAGGGTTGAAATATCATTGTCAAGTTTGTCCGAAAGATTAAAGTAGCTTGCTGTTTCAGCAACCAAAAGTTCAATTGAACTCCTGTTCATCCCCATATTTGTAAGGCCAAAAGACAGCTCGCTCCTCACCTTGTCGGTGACAATATTTTCCTCAACATTTTGTGCAACATAACCAACACTGCCGTTGATTTTTATACACCCTGTCAGAGTGCCGTTTGGTGCAATTTCTTTTTTCATCAATTTTAGCAAAGTTGATTTGCCTGCACCCGAACAACCCAAAACAAGGCACAGTTCGCCACCCGAAACGCTGAAACTGACATCTTTAAGCACGGAGGCAGAGCTTGTCGGATAAGAAAAACTCAATTTTTCGCATATGATATTTTCCATAAAATCTCCTCCGTCAAATCAATAATTACAGGCAACAGCGACAGCAACAAAAACAGCACAAACGCCACCGCATCAAAGGATTTTGAATAAATCCTCGGGTCAAAAATAAATGTGATTTTTCCGCCTGCTTTTGCACAAATCACATATACCAAAGCAACCAAGGACAGAGCAATCATCACCCCGTCAATCGCCTTGAATTTATATCGAGAATACCTAACCGCTTTTGGATTATATCCCCTTGCGGTCATAGAATCGGCTGTTACAATACTGCTTTCAAGACTGTAAGTCACAAGAGCAGACAAATTGTTGAGTGCCGATTTCATTTTATTTTTCGGCTTTTTTCCGCCGTTGAGTGCCATTGAAGCCGTTTCAATATCTTTCAATTTTTTGGTAAATCTCGGAATAAAACCAAGCACCATAGAAAAGAGAAGAGCGGTTTTAGGTGCAAACCTAAAGGCATAAATCACTTTTTCGCTGTCAACCACTCGCCCGAATATGCCAAACCACAGCACCATTGCCGTCACAACAAAGCCTTGATTCAAGCCGTAGAACAGCGCTTCAAGTGTAAATTCGGTGTCGCCGATTTTGAACAGCACCGTCATTCCGTAATGTGCAAAGAGCATATTGAACAACCCGATAACCCATATCATCACCACGGAAAATTTGAGTGATGACAACACTTCCTTTCCCCTGCTTTTCACTTCATAAAGCAATGCACCGAGGAGCGACACCAAAATAAAAAAAGGGTTATATACCGACACAATCAGTACAAACATTCCGATAAAATACAAAAAATGAAATATCGGATGTAATTTGCTGAATCTGTCCATATATAATCCTCTCTAATATTCTATACCTCGTCTTGCGGAAACTCCGCTGTCGTAAGGGTGCTTTTCTTTTTGAAAAAATGTCACATAATCGGCAAGTTCGCAAAGTTCATCAACCTTGTTGTGACCTGTTACAATATATTCCCTATCGTTTGAAAACAGAGTTTTCATATCATCAACGCTCAAAAATTTTGGAATCAAGTCCGAAAATTCGTCAAGCACGATCACATCTGCCGTTGATTTTTTGATATACTCCACCGCTTCGTCAACCCACGATTGATATTCGTCACCGGGGTTAAAGCCCAAATTATGCGGTGACGGATAAACCTCAAACGGCAAAACCGAAAGTTCACTGCTACTGTCATTTTTAAAAAACTGAACAAGCAAAACGCTCATTCCTGCACCGTGGGCACGCATTGACGCACCGACAGCCGAACAGGTTTTGCCCTTGCCGTAGCCGTAATAATAATGAATCATTTTATTCTAACTTCTTCTTTTGTCTTGTATCTGTATCCGTAATTGTCAAGAATGTGCATATTATTAAGTGCAACAGTCGCACCCTTGCCAACGCACAAATCAGGCATTGGATAAACCTCAACATCAAGCCCGAGTGCTTTTTTGAACATCTCATCCATACCGTAAAGCTGTGCCGAACCGCCTGTCAAAATAACCTTTGACACGGTAATATCCGCAATAAGCTGTGGTGATGTACGCTCAAACATAATTTGTGCAGCTGCCGTAATTTCCGCAAGCAACGGCTTCAAGCACTCATAAATTTCTGTGCTTGTGATTTCAACAGTTCTCGGAAGTCCTGTAACAGAACTTCTGCCGTTGACATTCATAGTAACTTCTATTTCACGAGGGATTGCACTGCCGATTTGCTTTTTGACTTCTTCTGCGGTGCGAACACCAATCAAAACAGAATGTTCATCCTTAAGGTGCTTTACAATTTCATCATCAAAGGTGTTGCCGGCAACCTTAACGGTTTCGCACTGGCTCATTGAACCTTGGCTGACAACTGCCATATCAGTTGTGCCACCGCCGATATTGATTACAAACGCACCGTTTGGCTGTTGAGGTTCGACTCCTGCGCCAAAAGCGGCACAAAGCGGTTCTTCAACAAGGCACACCGACCTTGCACCTGCGGAGATGATAACAGAAATAATCGTTCTTTTTTCAACATCTGTTGCAAGTGCCGGAACAGAGGCAACCACTCTCGGTCTGAATATGCTTTTTTTGATAACTCTGCCGATAAAGTATTTTACCATCTGTGCGGTCATATTATATGAACCGATAACACCGTTTTTAAGCGGTTGCAACACGGTTATTCCGCTTGGCTCTCTGCCCTCAAGATGATAAGCTCTTCTGCCTGCATATAAAATTTTCTCTGTTTCGGTATCATAGGCAACATAAGTCGGCTCGTTGATAACCACGCCTTTACCCGGCACGGTTATAACGATGTTGCTTGTGCCCATATCTATACCAAGGTCATAACCAAACATCTGCATTCCTCGTTTGTTTTATAGCAAAATTTATATTTATATCAATTAACTATTGTACAATAGCGACTCTAAAATGTCAACAAATCATCGTTATCATCACTCTCAATAAAATATTTAAGTGCACTGAAACGGCGTGACTTTTTGTCATTTTCAACCATCTGCCTTATACCCTGTTCATTGCCGACAAGAACAAGCAGTCTTTTTGCTCTTGTAAGCGCAGTATAAAACAGATTTCTGTATGCAAGTTTTTGCGGAACAGCAAGCACAGGCATAACAACTGCGTTGAATTCACTGCCCTGCGATTTGTGAACCGTCATTGCATATGCAAGTTCAAGTTCCTTGACATTTTCAACGCTGTACATAGCCTCTTTGTCATCATATCTGACATTGATAATATCGTTCGCCTTGTCAATTCGAGTGAGAATTCCAATATCGCCATTGAAAACTCCCGTGCCTGTTTCTCCGATTTTAAACCACGGAACATCATAGTTGTTCTTGATTTGCATAACACGGTCACCCTCACGCAAGGTGTAACCCTTATAACGAATTTCCTGCTTTTCCTTTGAAGGCGGATTGATTTTCGCCTGCAAAATCGCATTGATATTTTGCGTTCCGACCTCGCCCATTCTGCTCGGGCAAAGCACCTGGATGTCGCCCATAGGGTCAAAGCCGTAGCCCGCAGGAAGTCGGGCAGTTACAAGGTCAAGAATTTTTTTCTGTGCGTTATATTTTGAATTCTCTTTCAGCAAGAAGAAGTCGCTTTCTGCCGAATTATCAAACTCCGGCATTTCGCCCTTAACAACTCGGTGAGCATTTGTTACAATCTTGCTTTTCATTGCCTGACGGAACACCTTGTCAAGAGTTACCACCGGCAAAGCACCGCTGTCAATCATATCACGGAGAACATTTCCTGCACCGACAGGCGGAAGCTGATCTTGGTCGCCAACCATAATCAATCGACAATGAAGTGGCAAAGCATCAAGCAAAGCCGAAAAAAGTGTGACATCCACCATCGACAGCTCATCAACGATTACCGCATCATAATCAAGCGGATTTTTCAAATCGTGGACAAAGCTCTGCGTGTTTTCGCCCTCTTTATATTCAACCTCAAGCAAGCGATGAATGGTTTTTGCCTCACTGCCCGTGAGTTCCTCCATTCGCTGTGCCGCCCTTCCCGTCGGTGCGGCAAGTGCCACCTTGAGATTTCGATTTTTCATCAGTTGAATTATGCCTTTGACCGTGGTGGTTTTACCTGTACCCGGACCACCTGTAAGAATTAGCAATCCTTTTGATACGGCATATTCAATTGCTGTCCTTTGCTTTTCGTCAAATTTGATTTTACTGCTTTCCTCAAAAGCGTAAATCTCACTTTGATGAATTTCATTCTGCCTCGGAGGGAATTCAACCATAATTTTTATACGGTCGGCAATACCTCTTTCGGCGTGATAGATTTCAGGCAAAAAGAGAAAATCTCTGTCATAAACTTTTCGCTGAATAATTGCTTTTGACTCAATAGCATTATCAATAGCGATTTCCACGGCGTCGCTGTCACAAATCAACAGTTCTTTAGCGGGTTCAATAATCTTATCTCTTGGAATACAAGTATGGCCGTTGCCCAAATTGTGATGCAAAATATAGCAAATTCCGGCTTGAGCACGGTATGTAAACGGAGGTCGCTCTTGCAAATTTTCTGCAATTTGCTCCGCTTTGTCAAATGTTATGCCTGTTTCTGCACCAATAAGAGCATACGGGTTAGCTGTAATAAAATCCATAGCTTCGGCTTTCAGCAAGTTATAGGTTTTGATTGCTTCATTTTGCGAAAGTCCCAAATTTGTCAATCCCATCAAGGTTTCTCTTGCAGAAAACTGCGACTTGAAATTTTTGCACATTTCACGAGCTTTTGCACTTGAAATGCCTCTGATTGTTGCAAGTCGAGCAGGGTCATTTTCGAGAACATCAAAGGTTTGAGTGCCGAATTTTTCTACAATTTTTGTTGCGGTTGCAGGTCCGATACCTCTAACGATGCCTGACGATAGGTATTTCAAAATTCCGCCGACATCCGCAGGCAGAGTTTGAACAACGGTTTCAGCCTTGAACTGTCTGCCAAAAGAAGGATGAAAACTCCAAATGCCTCTGCATTCAATTTCAGCTCCGACAGCAAGTTCACCCACTGTGCCGACAACGGTTACGCCCTCGTCACCCGTGTTCACTTCCGCAACACAAAAGCCGGTATTATCGTTATAAAACGAAATATCCTCAACCGTTCCTATTAAAATGTCCTGAACTTCATTTTCCATATCAGCACCTCAAAAATCTGCTTCTATTATAGCAACAAAAGGATATATAGGCAAGCATATAGCAAACAAAAATAAATATCAAACAAGAAAAAAAGAGCAAAGCCGAAGCTTTGCTCTAATAGATTTAGTAAATCAGGTGATTACTCGTTGATCTTTGTAACAACGCCTGAACCTACTGTTCTACCGCCTTCACGGATAGCGAAACGAAGACCTTCTTCGATAGCGATAGGAGTGATGAGTTCAACGTTCATGTCAACGTTATCGCCAGGCATACACATTTCAACACCTTCAGGAAGTGTGATAACACCTGTTACGTCAGTTGTTCTGAAGTAGAACTGTGGACGATAGTTGTTGAAGAATGGAGTATGACGGCCACCTTCGTCCTTTGAAAGAACGTAAACTTGACCTGTGAACTTTGTGTGTGGGTGAATAGAACCAGGAGCAGCAAGTACTTGACCTCTCTTGATATCTGTTCTCTGAACACCACGAAGAAGACAACCGATGTTGTCACCAGCCTCAGCATAGTCGAGGATCTTACGGAACATTTCGATACCTGTGCAAACTGTTGACTTGATTTCGTCCTCAAGACCAACCATTTCTACTGTATCGTTTGTCTTAAGCTGACCTCTTTCAACTCTACCTGTTGCAACTGTACCACGACCTGTGATTGTGAATACGTCTTCAATAGGCATAAGGAAAGGAAGGTCTGCCTTACGGTCAGGAGTTGGGATATATTCATCAACTGCATCCATGAGTTCCTGAATGCAAGCGCAAGCAGGATCATCGTTTGATGTAGCTTCAAGAGCCTTAAGAGCTGAACCCTTAATGATTGGGCACTCATCGTCAAAGTCATACTCAGCAAGTGTTTCTCTGATTTCCATCTCTACGAGTTCAAGGAGTTCAGGGTCGTCAACTTGGTCAGTCTTGTTCATGAATACAACGATTGCAGGAACGCCTACCTGACGAGCAAGAAGCAAGTGCTCCTTTGTCTGAGCCATAGGACCATCTGTTGAAGCGATTACAAGGATAGCGCCGTCCATCTGTGCAGCACCTGTGATCATGTTCTTGATATAGTCAGCGTGTCCCGGGCAGTCAACGTGAGCGTAGTGACGCTTTTCTGTTTCATACTCAACGTGAGCTGTGTTGATTGTGATACCACGTTCTCTTTCTTCAGGAGCCTTATCGATATCAGCATAGTCTTCAAACTTAGCGAAGCCCTTGTTTGCAAGATACTTTGTGATAGCAGCTGTAAGAGTTGTCTTACCGTGGTCAACGTGACCGATTGTACCAATGTTTACGTGTGGCTTGGTACGATTAAAATGTTCTTTTGCCATTGGAATTTCCTCCCTAAAAATTTCTTAAAAAATTTGTTACTAATATTCTACCAAAAAGGTTGGTAAATATCAAGTGTTTTTTTATATTAGTCTTTCTTTGAGCGTTCGCTGATGATTGATTCAGAGATTGACTTTGGAACTTGGTCGTAACCGTCAGGTTCCATTGTGTACTGTCCACGACCCTGTGTCTTTGAACGGAGGTCGTTTACATAACCGAACATCTCTGAAAGCGGAACTCTCGCATTGATTTGCTTTGCACCTGTTCTATCTTCCATACCTTGGATTTGACCACGGCGTGAGTTAAGGTCGCCGATTACATCGCCCATGTATTCTTCAGGAACGATAACAGTAACCTTCATCATAGGTTCGAGAATTACAGGATGAGCCTTCTTTGCAGCATCTTTGAATGCCATAGAACCGGCAATCTTAAATGCCATTTCAGAAGAGTCGACTTCATGGTAAGAACCATCATAAAGTTCTACACGAACATCAACAACCGGATAACCGGCCAAAATACCGCTCTTCATAGCAGCCTGAATACCTGCGTCAACTGCAGGGATGTATTCCTTAGGAATAGCACCGCCGACAATCTGATTGTCGAATTCATAGCCCTTACCTACGCCGTTTTCGTCGAGGTTAGGGAACATACGAATCTTACAGTGACCGTACTGACCGCTACCACCGGATTGCTTCTTATACTTTGTATCGGACATAGAGTCCTGAGTAATTGTTTCTTTGTATGCAACCTGAGGTGCACCGACATTTGCCTCTACCTTAAATTCACGGAGCAAACGGTCAACGATGATTTCAAGGTGAAGTTCACCCATACCTGCGATGATGGTTTGTCCTGTTTCTTCATCGGTATAAGCCTTAAATGTAGGGTCTTCTTCTGCAAGTTTTGCAAGAGCAATACCCATCTTTTCCTGACCTGCCTTAGTCTTTGGCTCGATAGCTACACGAATTACAGGGTCAGGGAAATTCATTGATTCAAGAATGATTGGGTGATTTTCATCACAAAGTGTATCACCTGTTGTAGTATTCTTAAGACCAACTGCAGCAGCGATATCACCTGCATAACATACAGGAATATCTTCTCTGTGGTTTGCGTGCATCTGAAGAATTCTACCCATTCTTTCTTTGTTGCCCTTTACAGAGTTGTAGCAAGGTGTACCTGCTTCGATTGTACCGGAGTAAACTCTGAAGTAGCAAATCTTACCTACAAACGGGTCAGTTGCAATCTTAAATGCAAGAGCAGCAAACGGCTCGTCATCAGATGAATGACGATATTCTTCTTCTTCGGTTTCAGGGTTGATACCCTTGATTGATTCGATATCGGTTGGAGCCGGCATGTAATCAACGATAGCGTCGAGGAGCGGCTGAACACCCATATCTCTGTAAGCTGTACCACAGCATACAGGAACCATGTCACCGGAGATTGTGCACTTACGGATGTACTTCTTCATTGTGTCAACGCTGATTGCATCTTCACCCTCTTCAAAATACTTTTCCATAAGTTCTTCGTCCTGTTCTGCGATGAACTCAACAAGTTCTGTTCTGTACTTAGCAGCTTTTTCCTGAAGTTCAGGACGAATTTCTCTTTCTTCAAAAACTGTACCCAAGTTCTTATCAGGGTCGATATATACGATTTCCTTGTTGTTTACAAGGTCAACGATACCTTCAAATGTGTCCTCGCTGCCGATAGGAAGCTGAATTGGAAGTGCATTACACTTAAAACGCTCCAATACCATATTGAGAACATTGTAAAAGTCTGCACCCATGATATCCATCTTGTTAACGAAAATCATACGAGGTACATTGTATTCGTCAGCCTGACGCCATACGGTTTCAGACTGTGGCTCAACACCGCCCTTTGCACAAAGAACGGTAACCGAACCGTCAAGTACACGGAGTGAACGCTGTACTTCTACTGTGAAGTCAACGTGACCCGGTGTATCGATGATATTAATTCTGTGGCCTTTCCAGAAGCATGTTGTAGCAGCAGAAGTAATTGTAATACCTCTTTCCTGCTCTTGCTCCATCCAGTCCATTGTAGCGCCACCCTCATGGGTTTCGCCAATCTTGTGGTTGATACCGGTGTAGTAAAGAATACGCTCTGTTGTAGTAGTCTTACCGGCATCGATATGCGCCATAATACCAATATTTCTTGTTTCTTCAAGAGCAACTTTTCTTGGCATAATATCCTCCTGTCCGGCTGATTAGTATCTGAAATGAGCAAAAGCCTTGTTTGCTTCTGCCATCTTGTGTGTATCTTCACACTTCTTAACTGCACCGCCTGTTTGGTTTGCAGCGTCCATAAGCTCTGCTGCAAGACGCTCCTTCATAGTTCTTTCACTTCTCTGACGAGCATAAAGTGTAATCCATCTAAGACCCAATGTCTGTCTTCTTTCAGGACGAACCTCCAAAGGAACTTGATATGTTGCACCGCCGACACGGCGAGCCTTTACTTCGAGAACCGGCATAACATTTTCCATTGCAGCTTCAAAAGTTTCCAATGGGTCGTTGCCTGTCTTTTCTTGGATGATGTCGAACGCACCGTAAACGATCTTCTGTGCGACACCCTTCTTTCCATCAAGCATGATGTTGTTGATAAGTCTTGTTACAACCTTTGAGTTGTACATTGGATCAGGTAATACATCACGCTTAGCGATCTGGCCTCTTCTTGGCATCTTCGCTTCCCTCCTTCATTAAATTATAATATGAGTTCATAGGTACTCGGTTTTTCCGTGGAGCCAACAATAAGCCCTTTATATGAATAAATAAACTATTGTCGGGTTTCCTCGTTAAATTTTAGCTAAAAAATCCGATTACTTCTTAGCCTTTGGCTTCTTTGCACCGTACTTTGAACGGCTCTGCATTCTGCCTGTAACACCCTGTGTATCGAGTGTGCCGCGGATGATGTGGTAACGAACACCAGGTAAATCCTTAACACGGCCGCCACGAACCATAACAACAGAGTGCTCTTGAAGGTTATGACCTACACCAGGGATGTAAGCTGAAACTTCCATACCGTTTGTAAGACGAACTCTGGCAATCTTACGGAGAGCTGAGTTAGGCTTTTTAGGTGTTGCTGTCTTAACCGCTGTACAAACACCGCGCTTTTGTGGAGACGCATTGTTTGTCATAACATTCTTCTTTGTATTAAGACCCTTAATAAGAGCAGGAGTCTTTGACTTCTTCTCAAGTGACTTACGACCGGTCTTAACTAATTGGTTAAAGGTAGGCAATAGTTTATTCTCCTTTCTGATTATTTGTGCACATACTGCAACGAATTGCAATATACACATTGCATACCTTACATATTATATAAGGTATCGGATGCACATATTGCACTATCTACCGAGGCATAATCCCTTATGCCTCGATAGACGATTTTAACAAATTAAAGCGATAAAACTTGGTAACATTGCACAAGTTAATCTGCACACAGATAAGTATTATAACTTAGTTGTTGCTATTTGTCAATAGTTGTTGCAATTGTTCTAAATCTTTTATTTCCATTCCGCTTTCGGATGAGAAATAGCTTGGAACAACATCAACATCTCTGAACACACTCATACCTGTACCGGCAGGAACAAGTTTACCGATAAGAACATTCTCCTTAAGACCGATAAGTGGGTCTGACTTGCCACGGATGGCAGCGTCTGTAAGAACTCTTGTTGTTTCCTGGAATGAAGCTGCTGACAAGAACGAATCTGTTGCAAGAGAAGCCTTTGTGATACCCAAAAGAAGCGGAATATATGTTGCCTTCTTGAGGTTTTCTTCACCTGCTGCAATTCTTGCATCAATCTTATCATTTTCTTCAGCAACTGCTGCAACATCAACATTTGTACCGGAGATAAGCTCTGTGTCACCTGCGTCATCAACGATGCACTTCTTGAGCATCTGACGAACGATAACCTCGATGTGCTTATCGTTGATATCAACACCCTGTGTACGATATGCGTACTGAACTTCCTTGATAAGGTAGTTATAAACTGCTTCCTCACCGAGAATAGCAAGTACATCGTGTGGGTTCTTTGAACCGAGAGTAAGCTCTGTACCCTTTTCGATATATGCGCCCTCTACTATATTTTCGCAAAGTCTGTAACCGTAAGGGATGAGATACTTTCTTTCCTCGCCTGATTCTTTGTTAAAGACAACAACATGACGAGTCTTTTTGATTTCCTCGAATCTAACCGTACCGCTGATTTCAGAAAGGATAGCAAGTTGCTTTGGCTTTCTTGCCTCAAACAATTCCTCGACTCTTGGAAGACCCTGTGTAATATCTTCACCACCTGCAACACCACCGGTGTGGAAGGTTCTCATTGTAAGCTGTGTACCAGGCTCACCGATTGACTGAGCTGCGATAATACCAACTGCTTCACCAACCTGAACAGGCTCGTTGAATGCAAGGTTTGAACCGTAGCACTTACGGCAAACACCGTGGCGTGACTTACAAGTGATAAGTGAACGAATCTTAACCTTTGTGATACCTGCGGCTGTGATTCTTTCTGCATCTTCTTCGTTCATAATTCTATCGGTGTCCATAAGAACCTCACCTGTTTCAGGATGAACGATAGGTTCTGCAGCAAATCTGCCGACAAGTCTTTCCTCGAGTGATTCAAGAACACGGTTACCATCCATAATAGCGTAAACTTCAATACCGTCATGGCATCCGCAGTCGTCATCACGAATGATTACATCCTGTGATACATCAACAAGACGCCTTGTAAGGTAACCCGAGTCGGCTGTACGAAGCGCTGTATCTGTAAGACCTTTACGAGCACCACGAGAAGAAATGAAGTATTCCAAAATGTTAAGACCTTCACGGTAGTTAGCACGAATAGGGATTTCGATTGTAGCACCTGATGTGTTGGCGATAAGACCTCTCATGCCGGCAAGCTGACGAAGCTGTGATGTACTACCACGAGCACCGGAGTCTACCATCATGTGAATTGGGTTATGTGTACCGTCAAAGTTATTTATAAGTTCATCAGATACCTTATTAGTACAAACTTCCCAAGTCTTGACTACCTGTGAATAACGCTCTTCGTTTGTAATCAAACCATAGTTATAGTTTGTTGTGATTTCATCAACCTTTGCTTCAGCTTCAGCAAGGAATTCCTTCTTCTTTTCAGGGATAAGTGCGTCAATAACGGCTACTGTTGTACCTGAAACTGTTGAATACTTATAGCCTTGATTCTTAATATCATCAAGTACCTTTGAAGCGATAGCAACACCGTGAGTACGGATACAAGCATCAGCAATCTTGCCGAGTCCGCCCTTCTTAACAACGAAGCTGACTTCCGGCACAAACTCATTGCCCGGAACACTTCTGTCAACAAAGCCAAGGTCCTGAGGAATAGGTCTGTTGAAGATTACACGACCGATTGTTGTGGTAACGATACCCGACTTCATTTCGCCGTTTACTTCGCCTGTAAATCTAATCTTACATTCCGAGTGAAGACCGAGTGAGCCTTCCTGATAAGCCATCATAGCCTCATCAACATCACGGAAAATTCTATACTTTGTTACTTCCTCGCCGTCAATAATTTCCTTATAAGGACATCCAGGCTCGCCTTCTTTAATCATTGTGAGATAGTAAGAACCGATAACCATATCCTGTGAAGGAACAGCAACAGGCTTACCGTCTGAAGGCTTGAGGAGGTTGTTTGATGCAAGCATAAGCATTCTTGCTTCTGCCTGTGCCTCTGCTGAAAGAGGAACATGGACAGCCATTTGGTCACCGTCAAAGTCGGCGTTGAACGCTGTACAAGCAAGTGGGTGAAGTTTGATTGCTCTACCCTCAACAAGAACAGGCTCAAATGCCTGAATACCAAGTCTGTGAAGTGTAGGAGCACGGTTGAGCATAACAGGATGATCCTTGATTACAACTTCAAGAGCATCCCAAACTTCTGAACGGTTTGCTTTTTCTACCATCTTACGAGCTTGCTTGATATTTGAAGCAACATTTGTTTGAACCAAACGCTTCATAACGAAAGGTTTGAAAAGTTCAATAGCCATTTCCTTTGGAAGACCGCACTGGTACATCTTAAGTTCAGGACCAACAACGATAACCGAACGACCCGAATAGTCAACACGCTTACCGAGGAGGTTCTGACGGAAACGACCTTGCTTACCCTTAAGCATATCAGAAAGTGACTTGAGAGGTCTGTTGTTAGGACCTGTTACCGGTCTGCCTCTTCTGCCGTTATCAATAAGGGCATCTACAGACTCTTGGAGCATTCTCTTTTCGTTTCTGATAATAATATCAGGTGCGTGAAGTTCCATAAGTCTTTTAAGACGATTATTTCTGTTAATTACTCTTCTGTACAAATCGTTAAGGTCAGATGTAGCAAATCTGCCACCGTCAAGCTGAACCATAGGACGAATATCCGGAGGAATAACAGGGATAACATCAAGAATCATCCATTCGAGCTTATTACCGCTGTTTACGAAAGCGTCAACAACATCAAGTCTTTTAAGGAGCTTTGCTCTCTTTTGACCTGTTGCGCCCTCAAGCTCTGCCGTAAGCTCATCACGGAGTTCCTTGGCATCGATTTCTGCAAGAAGCTCTTTGATAGCCTCTGCGCCCATACCTGCCTTAAAGTCATCTTCGTATCTCTCACGCATATCCTGATACTCTTTTTCAGTAAGAGTTTGCTTCTTTTGAAGCGGAGTATCACCCGGGTCGATAACGATATAAAGTGCAAAATAAAGCACCTTTTCAAGATTTCTTTGGTTGATGTCGAGAACCTGACCGATACGGCTTGGGATACCCTTGAAGTACCAAATGTGTGATACAGGGGCAGCAAGCTCAATATGACCCATACGCTCTCTACGAACCTTTGCACGGGTAATTTCAACGCCGCAACGCTCGCAGACTTTACCCTTATAGCGAACTCTCTTGTACTTTCCGCAATGACATTCCCAGTCTTTCATAGGACCAAAAATTCTTTCGCAGAACAAACCGCCGGTTTCAGGCTTAAGAGTTCTGTAATTTATAGTTTCAGGCTTTGTTACTTCGCCGTAAGACCATTCACGAATGGCCTCCGGAGAAGCAAGCCCAATTTTAATTGAACTAAATTCATTTGTTGAATTAGCTGTATTATCCATATGGAAGCACTCCTTTTCTGTAATATATCTGAAAGTTAATCAAAAGCATTAAGTTAATTATTATAATAATTATTCTTCATCATCATAATAACTGTCGCTGTCGTCCATATCTGCAAACTCTGCGAACAAGTCAACTTCGTCATTTTGATTTGCTTCCTCGATTTCCTCACCGTTTTCATCAAGCATTCCATAGCCCTCTTGACCGTCAAAGTCATTAACCTCTGTAAATGCCTGATCGTCTGAAACGGTTGGAATTCCGTCATCGTCAAGGTCTTGCTTAAGGATAACTTCGTTACCGTCCTTGTCATAAAGTCTTGTATCAAGAGCAAGTGCCTGAAGTTCCTTATAAAGAACCTTAAATGCCTCAGGTGTGCCTGCCGGCGGAATATTCTCACCCTTAACGATTGCTTCATAAGTCTTAACACGACCAACAACATCATCCGACTTAACAGTGATGATTTCCTGCAAGGTGTAAGCTGCACCGTAAGCCTCAAGTGCCCAAACTTCCATCTCACCGAATCTCTGTCCACCGAACTGTGCCTTACCACCCAACGGCTGTTGAGTTACAAGGCTGTAAGGACCTGTTGAACGAGCGTGAATCTTATCATCTACAAGGTGGTGGAGCTTGAGGTAATACATATAACCTACGGTTACACGATTGTCAAACTTCTCACCTGTTCTGCCGTCTGTAAGCTGAACCTTACCGTCATAAATCTTGTTGCCGTTTTCATCGATATAATAACCGATGTCTGCAAGTTTAAGACATTCTCTGATGTCATCTTCGTGAGCACCGTCAAATACAGGAGTCATCATCTTCCAGCCAAGTGCCATAGCGGCATAGCCAAGATGAACTTCAAGAACCTGACCGATGTTCATACGAGAAGGTACGCCCAACGGGTTAAGCACGATATCAAGCGGACGACCGTCAGGAAGGAATGGCATATCCTCTTGTGGAAGTACACGAGAAACAACACCCTTGTTACCGTGACGACCGGCCATCTTATCACCGGCTTGAATCTTTCTCTTTTGTGCGATATAAACACGAACAACCTTGTTTACGCCCGGATTAAGCTCATCGTGGTTTGCTCTTGTAAATACCTTTACATCAACTACGATACCATATTCGCCGTGAGGCACTTTCATAGAAGTATCACGAACTTCTCTTGCCTTTTCGCCGAAGATAGCACGCAAAAGTCTTTCTTCGCTTGTAAGCTCGGTTTCACCCTTTGGTGTTACCTTACCAACAAGAATATCGCCCGAGTGAACCTCTGCACCGACACGGATGATACCGTCCTCGTCCAAATCCTTAAGAGCGTCTTCACCGACATTAGGAATATCTCTTGTAATATCTTCAGGACCGAGTTTTGTATCACGGGATTCTACCTCGTGCTCAACAATATGAATAGATGTGTAAACATCATCACGAACAATTTTTTCGTTGATAAGAACAGCGTCCTCGTAGTTATAACCTTCCCAAGTCATAAAGCCGATGAGGGCATTCTTACCGATTGAAATTTCACCGTTGCATGTTGCAGGACCGTCTGCGATAACCTGACCGTCCTCAACCTCTTGATGAAGAGATACGATAGGTCTTTGGTTGATGCAAGTGCCTTGGTTAGAACCGGCATACTTAATAAGTTCATACTTATCAATGCTACCGTCTTTGGTCTTAATCTCGATTGTGCGTGCGTCAAGCGAAACAACTGTACCGCCACGCTTTGCGATAACAACAACGCCTGAGTCGTACGCTGCCTTGTATTCCATACCGGTACCGACAACAGGAGCTTCTGTCTTAAGAAGAGGAACTGCCTGACGCTGCATGTTAGCACCCATAAGAGCACGGTTTGCGTCATCGTTTTCAAGGAACGGAATCATTGCGGTAGCAACAGAAACTACCATCTTTGGAGAAACGTCCATATAGTCAACCTTTTCAGGTGCAACTGTGATGAACTCGTCCTTATAACGGCAAGTAACTCTTGTGTTTGTAAATCTGCCGTTTTCGTCAAGAGGCTCGTTAGCCTGTGCGATGATATAATCATCCTCGACATCTGCTGTCATATATTCAACTTCGGCTGTAACAACGCCTGTTTCCTTGTCCACCTTACGATAAGGAGCTTCAATAAATCCGTATTCGTTAAGACGGCTGTAGCAAGCAAGATAAGAAATCAAGCCGATGTTTGGACCTTCAGGAGTTTCGATAGGGCACATACGACCGTAGTGGGTGTAGTGTACGTCACGAACTTCGAAGCCTGCACGGTCTCTTGACAAACCGCCGGGACCGAGTGCCGAAAGTCTTCTCTTGTGAGTAAGTTCTGCAAGAGGGTTGTTCTGGTCCATAAATTGTGACAACGGTGAAGAACCGAAGAACTCACGGATTGCCGCATTTACAGGACGGGTATTGATAATAGCCTGTGGAGTGATAGCATCGCTGTCGTCCTGTGACTGAACATTCATACGCTCTCTGATAACTCTTTCCATACGGGTAAAACCGATACGGAATTGGTTTTGGAGCAACTCGCCTACCGCACGAATACGACGGTTACCGAGATGGTCAATATCATCAACCTTACCAACACCGTTTGCAAGGTTGAGCAAATATGATACTGTTGCAAAAATATCGTCAATAATAATGTGATTAGGGATGAGGTCATCGTGACGAATCTTGATTTCAGCCTCAAGAGCTTCTTGGTCGTCGCCAACCTTTTCCATAATTTCCGAAAGAACACGGTATGAAACCTTTTCGTTGATTGCAAGTGCCTTCTTGTCGATAGTTACATACTTGTCGATATCAACCATACCGTTTGAAATAACTTTGACCACCTTACCTGACTCGAGTTTTACAAATACAGACATAACACCTGCATTTTCAATCTCAACAGCCTTTTCGTAAGTAATCTTTTCGTCAGCATCAGCAAGGAATTCACCCATAGGTGAGATAACAGGTTCAGCCAAAATCTGATCTGTAATTCTCTCAACCAATCCGAGCTTCTTGTTGTACTTATATCTGCCGACTCTTGAAAGGTCATATCTTCTTGAATCAAAGAACAAACCGTCGAGATGTGCCCTTGCAGTGTCAACTGTAGGTGGCTCGCCCGGACGAAGCTTCTTGTAAACTTCAAGAAGAGCCTCTTCCTCGTTCTTTGTTACATCCTTTTCGATAGTTGCTTCCAATCTTTCGTCTTCGCCGAAGTAATCACGGAGTTGCTCGTCCGAGCCAAGACCGAGAGAACGAAGGAAAGTTGTGATATAAATCTTTCTGTTCTTGTCGATGCGAACATAGAACAAATCGTTAGCATCGGTTTCGTATTCAAGCCAAGCACCACGGTTAGGAATAACTGTGTTTGTGAACAATTCCTTACCTGTCTTGTCGTGGTCCATATTGTAGTACACACCAGGTGAACGAACCAACTGTGATACGATACATCTTTCTGCACCGTTGATTACAAAAGTGCCTGAATCTGTCATAAGCGGAAGGTCGCCACAATAGATAATGCTATCCTTTACCTCGCCTGTTTCCGTATTTCTCAAGCGTGCCTGCACTTTAAGAGCCTTTGAGTAGGTGGTATCTCTTGCCTTACATTCTGCAATGCTGTACTTAGGCTCATCATCCATGCTGTAGTCGATGAAATCGAGAACAAGCTTTTCTGAATTATCGGTGATTGAACCGATATCCCTAAATACCTCCTTAAGACCTTCGTCAAGGAACCATTGGTAAGACTTCTTTTGCACTTCAATCAAATTAGGCATTTGCATAACTTCATTGATTTTAGCAAAGCTCTTTCGTGTAGTTGTACCGAGTTGTACATCCTTCACATTTACCATAAAGGTATTCACTCCATTCGTTTCTTATTTGCAATACATAGACCGGCAGCGCTTGACAAAATCCTGCCATTTGTCTTTAATATATAGCTTATTTAATAGCCGGACATAAAGACGCATACTACCAGTATATAATCGTGATGACATTCTACACTATTAAATAATTAAAGTCAAGAAAAATTTTAAAATATTACAAAAAATTTGCAAATCCACTGACCAAGCGGGTTTCAATATGCAAATCACATTTTTTATCAACTGTGCCGTGTGTTTTGTAGAAATACCCAAAAAAACTCGATTAAAATCGTCAGTATTGCCTAAAGAAAAAATTATTTGTTTGGCAACAATTTCCGTATTGAAATAATGTAATTAATCTGCTATAATGTAACTATTCTTTTAAGGAATTATATTTATAATGAAAAAGATTTTATCTATATTAATATCATTATTGCTTGTGATTTCGCTGTTTTCAGGCTGTAAAAACAAGCAGGACTCAATTGATTTCATTTATCCTTTCGGGGCAAATGTCAACAGCTATGACCCGCAGGTTGCTTCAACTGCCGATGAATTTTTGATTATTGAAAACACCTTTGAGGGATTAATCAGAATCAACGACGACGGCACAATAGTTCCGGGTATGGCTGAAAAGTGGGAAATCAGCGATGACGGATTGACCTACACTTTCCACATTCGCAAAGGTATGAAGTGGAACATCAACACCGACAAATACGAAAAAGGCGAAAACAAGGGAAAGTTCATTGACTCTCGCCTGCAAATGCTCGGCTACGAATTTAATCCCGACATCACTGCGCACGACTTTGTGTTTGCATTGAGAAGAGCGGTTTATTACTACACCGACTGTCCGCAATTTGCATCGGTTTCGTGCATCAAAAACGCAAACAGAATTCACACAGGCGCCGTGCTCCCTACCGAACTCGGAGCGGTTGCAAACGATGACTACACCCTGACTATTATGCTTGAACACAGAGACGACACCTTTATGCAAACTCTTGCATCGGCTGTTGCAATGCCATGCAACGAGCAATTCTTTGTTGCAACAAAAGGCAGATACGGTTTGGAAGGCAAATACACACTGTTCAACGGTCAGTTTTATGTCAGCCAAATTCTTGACGCATCATATCTTTTGAAGAAAAACAAGGGATACACAGGCCCGTCACCTGCAACGGCAACAGAGCTTACGCTCAAAATACCCGACAAAAACGACGAAGACAACAACGACCTTGTTTCAAAACTTGAAAGCGGATACTATGACGCTGCATTCATCACCGGCAAAGACAGCGACAAAGTGAAGAAAAACAGCGGTGTCACCTACACAGCATATCAGGATACCACTTGGGGCTTTGTGTTCAACACAAATGACGAAGTGTTCCAATCAAAAACTATGCGCAAAGCATTTTGTGAGGGCTTCAGCAGACCAAAGGAATTTGACAAAGATTATCTGAAAACCGCAACAAATCTCACACCGTCCTCTTGCGTTATCAACGGCAACAACGCCGTTAAGGCTATGGGCAACACAGTTGCACCGCAAAATCAAAAGAAAAGCGTTACCGATTGGAAAAAGGCACTTGACATTCTCGACACAACCGATGTTTCGGTCACAGTGCTCACCCCTGACTATATGGAAAACTATGTAAAACTATTATTGCAGGGTGTACAAGCAGGGCTCGGCTCATATTTGACAAATTCAAAGGGCGAAGCAATCACTTTGACACTTAAGGTCAAGGCAATGACCGAAAAAGAGATAAGAAGCGAAATTGCAAAGAACACATATGATGTTGCATTTTTACCGTTCACTGCAACGGGCAACAGTGCACTATCGTTCATCAGCCAAATTTCAAGCGACGGCATAACAGACATCAATTCAAAAAAAGTTGACGTTCTTATCAAAAAGGCACAAAACCAAAGCACTCTTGCCTCATCTTCAAAATATTTGAAGCAAGCAGAGCAAACGATACTTGACACATATGCTCTTTACCCTATGATATACGAAAGCAGCTACTATGCCTCGGCAAACGGAGTGAAAAACATTCAGTTCCACCCGGGAACAGGAAGGGTGAGCTTTGTAAATGCAACAAGAAAATAAAAGAAGCAAAGCAATTGCCGTTATATTTTGGATATTAACGGCAATTTGTATGGCAATCATATTTTATTTTTCGTCAAGACCGGCAAATCAATCGGCAGGTCAAAGCTCCGTTGTAACTCTGTTTTTGCAAAGGCTGTTTCACACCGAGGCAATAACCGAGCATATGGTCAGAAAATTTGCACATTTCACAGAATTTGCAGGACTTGGGTTTTTAATAAACACGGCACTGTACTATTCAATCGACAAACAAAAGCTGCCGCTCGGCATAGCAATCGGCTCGGCATATGCGGGAACTGACGAAATCCACCAGATTTTTGTTGACGGCAGAAGCTGTCAGTTCACCGACTGGGCACTCGACACGGCAGGCATTGTCACCGGTGCTATAATATTTTTAATACTGAATTTGATTATCCGCAAGATAATTGAGCATAAAAAAGAAGATAAAAAGATTTAAGGAGATATTCAAAAATGAATGTACTTACATTTGACACAGAAGAACAAATCGGAATCGCCGCAGGATACTATATGTGCGGTCAGGTTTTGCAAAAGCCTGACAGTGTATTGGGACTTGCAACAGGCTCAACACCGCTCAAGCCATATGCACATATGATTAAACTCTATCAAGATGGTGCGGTTGATTTTTCAAAGGTAACAACCTTCAATCTTGATGAATATTGCAACCTTGATGTAAAGGACAAGAACAGCTACCACAGCTTTATGTATGAAAATCTTTTTGACCACATCAACATTCCTGATGAAAACATCAATTTCCTCAACGGCAACGCAGAAGATATGGATGCAGAATGTAAGGCTTACGAAGAAAGAATCAAAAAATGTGGCGGAATTGACATTCAGCTTCTCGGCATCGGCTCAAACGGTCACATCGCATTCAATGAACCTGCTGATTCATTCCAAAGATGGAGCCATGTTGTAGCTCTTAAGGAAAGCACAATCAAGGACAACTCAAGATTTTTCAATTCAATTGAGGAAGTTCCGACACATGCCGTAACAATGGGCATCGGATCAATTATGCAAGCGAAGCGCATTCTCATCATCGCAATCGGCGAGAACAAGGCAAAGGCTATCAAACAGCTTATTGACGGCAATGTAACTCCACAATGTCCGGCTTCGGTGCTTCAGTTCCACAAGGATGTGACACTTATGCTCGACAAGGGTGCAGCATCCTTGATTTGAGATAAAGCACTTTCTCTCAAATCATTTAGTTTATAAATGCACTTTGAGCGTACCTTATATAAAGAGATACAATCATTCTTAATAAAAAACATCATTTTACATAGCACAATTTAATTCTATTCAAGGTGATAAATTATGAAAAAGAAAACAAAAGCAATCATCTCCCTTGCACTTGCATCAACAATTGCAATTACTGTTGCAGGCTGTTCTGCAAAGGATAAAAAGCCTGACGGCGAATATGTCAACTCTTCATCGCAAGAGCAGACTGTTACAAATTCAAACGAAGAAATCGTTACAGTAGACGGAAGCGAAACTACAAACAGCACAGCTGACTCTACAACAGCGAAGAAAACAAAAAAGGCAAAGAAGGTTAAGGAAAAACCTACAAAGCCTTATTATGTTACAAATATCAGCGGTAACAAAATATCAACAACTGCACCTAATAATAATAATAATAATAATAATGATAAAAACGCAAGTACAACTACCACAAAAAAAGGTGAAACAACTACCAAGCATTACGAAGGTACAACAACTTATACAACAAGACCATCAAATGCTCCAATTGAACTTCCCGCTTTACCTGAAGAAGATTATGTTTTATCGGATTCTATGGCTTTAAGCAATCTTCAAGTTAACTACCCTGAAAAATGGATTAACTATTTTTACGACTACGACCCTAACAACAAGGGTGATCGTGCTTACTTTGCGGTTTTCACAAACCCTGACAAGCATACTATAACATCTGTAATCACCGTTGATTTAAAAACAGGCAAAGCAAATGAAAGAGACCTCAAAACAGATAAAGTTACAAGCATTAAAGTTTTATAAAAATAACTGTCAAACAGGAGAAAATATATAATGGCAAACAAAGGAAAATTTTACATTACAACAGCCATAGCATACACTTCTCGCAAGCCTCACATCGGCAACAGCTACGAAATTGTGTTGACCGATGCCATTGCAAGATACAAACGCTTGCAGGGCTACGATGTGTTTATGCTTACCGGCACAGATGAACACGGTCAAAAAATCGAGGAATATGCAGAAGCCGCAGGTGTTACACCAAAGGAATATGTTGACAAGGTGTCAAGCGAAATCCGTGGCATCTGCGACCTTTTGAACACAAAATACGACCGTTTCATCCGCACAACAGATGAACAGCACGAAAGAATCGTTCAAAAGATATTCAAAAAACTCTATGAGCAAGGCGACATTTACAAAGGTCACTACGAAGGCTTGTACTGCACACCGTGCGAGAGCTTTTGGACCGAAAGCCAGCTTGTTGACGGCAAATGCCCTGACTGTGGCAGAGAAGTAAAGCCTGCCAAAGAAGAAGCATACTTCCTCAAGCTTTCAAAATATCAAAAGCGTCTTGAAGATTTCATTGAGCAAAACGAAAACTTCATTTATCCCGAAGCAAGAAAAAAAGAAATGCTCAACAACTTCATCAAACCGGGCTTGCAGGACCTCTGCGTTTCAAGAACAAGTTTCAAATGGGGTATCCCTGTTGACTTTGACCCTGACCATGTTGTTTATGTTTGGATTGATGCACTTTCAAACTATATCACTGCTATCGGCTACGACCCTGACGGTTCATCAGACGAATACAAAAAGTATTGGCCTGCTGATGTTCACATCATAGGCAAGGACATTGTTCGATTCCACACAATTTATTGGCCTATTATGCTTATGGCTCTCGGTGAACCGCTTCCAAAGCAGGTATTCGGTCATCCTTGGCTTCTCTTTGGTGAGGACAAAATGAGCAAATCAAGAGGCAATGTCATTTATGCAGACGACCTTGTTGAACTCCTCGGAGTAGACGCCGTAAGATACTATCTTGTGTCCGAAATGCCATATGCTTCAGACGGTTCTATCACTTACGAAACAATTATTGAACGCTACAATTCTGACCTTGCCAACACCTTCGGCAACCTTGTTAACAGAACAATCGCAATGCAGAACAAGTATTTTGACGGTGTTATTCAACCCGGCGATGTTGCAGAACCTGTTGATGACAAGTTGAAAACATTTGCACTCAACACAGTTAAAAAAATTGAAAAATGCTTTGAAACCTACCGTGTTGCAGATGCAGTTGAGGCCGTTCTCAACCTTGCAAAGCGTTCAAACAAATATATTGACGAAACAACTCCGTGGGCACTTGCAAAAGACGAAGCGTCACTTCCTCGCCTCGGCACAGTGCTTTACAATCTCCTTGAGGCTATCCGATATATAGCAGTTCTTCTCAGTCCGTTTATGCCTGAAACAAGCGAAAAAATCTTTGCTCAAATGAACTGCGACATAAAGGATTACGATTCTCTTGAAAACTTCGGTGCGCTCAAATCAGGCGAAAAGGTTGGCAAGGCTGAAGCTCTTTTTGCAAGAATTGATGCAGAAAAAATGCTTGCTGAAATCGCAGAGAAACAAGAGGCAGCGGCAAAAGCCGAGGAAGCCGCAAAGCCAAAAGAAATCGAGGGACTTGCACAAATCGAATTTGATGATTTTGCAAAAGTTGAGCTTCGTGTGGCAACTGTTACAGAATGTGAGCCTATCAAAAAGGCAAAGAAGCTCCTCAAAATTATGGTAAATGACGGCACGGCAAAGCCTCGCCAAATCGTATCGGGCATTGCACCTTGGTACAAACCGGAGGATCTCATCGGCAAAAATGTAATCATCGTTGCAAACCTCAAACCGGCAAAACTTTGCGGAGAAATGAGCAACGGTATGCTCCTTGCAGGCGATGTTAACGACAACGATGTTAAGGTTGTCTTTGTTGACCTCCCTGCCGGAACACAACTCAGATGATGAACAAAGCAGGACTAACAGCGGTGTCCCTCGGCACTGTTTTCAACTTATTTTTATTCTTTGCAAAATTCTATGTGGGAATAAGCACAAACAGTCTTTCTATTTACTGCGACGCAATCAACAATCTCGGCGACACTTTTTCGTGCTTGATAGCCGTTCTCGGTTTTTTCCTTGCACGCAAGGTCAGCGAGTTGAAATCTCAAAAAACGCAAAGCCTTTGCACCTTTGTTATCTCATTGATAATAGCCGCAACCGGTGCTTACTTTGTGTACAACGGACTTAATCGTTTGCTGTATCCTTTGAGAATTGCGTACAGCGTTGAATATTCGTACATCATCATTGCAACCATTTTTGCAAAAGTGCTTATGGCGATTATGTACATTTGCTTCAACAAAAAAGCAGGCTCACCTGTTCTCAAAGCAATGGTGCTCGACAGTTTTCTTGACTGCGCAACAACGACTTTTGCACTTATGGGTCTGTTCCTAATCACAAAGATAAATTTTGCAGCAGACGGTGTGTTTGCCATCATCATCGGCACAGCAGTTACCGTTTCGGCTGTGAAAAATATTATCGAACAAGGCAGATATTTAATTAACAATTAAATATAAATTTTTCAAGTCAAATTTTAA
The DNA here is from genome assembly GCF_900167205.1 of Eubacterium coprostanoligenes. Lineage (GTDB taxonomy): Bacteria > Bacillota > Clostridia > Oscillospirales > Acutalibacteraceae > Eubacterium_R > Eubacterium_R coprostanoligenes. The sequence continues at coordinate 35,038 of NZ_FUWW01000007.1, read as the reverse complement.
AGGGGTTTAATCATGGCTAAAACAAAAACAAAAAAGCCGAAGAAAACGGCTAAACAAAAATGGACAATTTTCGGAAAAGTGATTATGTGGATAGTAATTGTCATCGCAATTATTGCAGCAGTTATTGCCACTATGAATGCTATTTCAGTTAAATCCACAAACAACTTCATTTCAACAATCAATGCAGTTGAATATGACAATCAGCTCAAACCGGCAGTTGATGAAAAAGACGGCTATTACACATTTACAACCGATAAAGATTTCAAAGTTGTTCAGCTTTCTGATGTTCATATCGGTGCAGGCTTTATGAGCACAAAGAAAGACATTATGGCTGCCAACGCTGTTGAAGCAATGGTGAGAGCCGAAAAGCCTGACCTTGTTGTCGTTACGGGTGACATCGGCTATCCTGTGCCTTTCCAATCAGGCACACTCAACAACAAGAATGCTGCAAAAATCTTTGCAAATCTTATGGAAAAGATGGGCGTTTATTGGTGCCTTACATATGGTAATCACGACACAGAGGCTTACAGTTTCTTCAACAGAGCTGACATCTCAAAGATTTACAGCAACAAAGAAAAATATCCTCACTGCCTCTTTCAATCAGGTCCTGAAGATGTTGACGGCTACGGCAACTACCCAATCAAGGTCAAGAACAGCGCAGGCAAAATCACACAAGTATTCTTTATGGTTGACTCTCACTCATACACTGACGGCGACTACTTCGGTGCATTGTGGAAGTACGACTGCATCCATAAGAACCAAATTGATTGGTACGAAAAGAATGTTAAGGCATTCACCGAAGAAAACGGCGGAGAAGTTCCAAAATCAATGATGTTCTTCCACATTCCTATTCAGGAAATGCAAACTGCATATTATGAATATCGTGACAACGGCTTCAAAGACACCGACCGAGTAAAATATGTTTACGGCAAGACCGGTGAATCAGGCAAGGTTGTTTACGCAAGTGACAAAAACGAAGGTATGTTTGAGAAGATTAAAGAGCTCGGCTCAACAAAGGGCGTATTCTTTGGTCACGACCACACAAACAATATCTCATTTATGTATGACGGCATCCAGCTTGGCTACTCATACACTGTTGACTATCTTGCATATATGGGCATTTATCAATACGGTCTTCAGCGTGGTTGCGCTGTTATGGAAGTTCATCCGGACGGAACATACGACCGCACACTTGAGAACTATTATCAAGATAAGTACAAATCAATCAACGAAAAAGAAAAGGTTACAATGAAGGACTACCATTCAGACCTTGTTTCTCGTGAATAATACGACTACATAACAAAAGCGTGTCGAAATTTTTTCGACACGCTCAAGCCTTGGCGAATATTGCCAAGGCTTTTTTCTATAACAAATGAATTTTTTACAAAAGCAAAACCTAAATTATTTAGAATTTCTGCATAATTTCGTCTGCAAGTTCTTCGAGTTCGGCAACATATGCATCGGTAAGTCTTGTTTTGATAGTCACGGTTTTGTCAACAAGTGTGATGTTTGCCATTTTTTCAAAATGTGCTTTCATCGCTTTAATTGCGCTTGGTGCCCACGAAGCATTTTCAACAAGGGCAACAGTTCTGTTTTGAAAAGCCTTATGTTCAAGACGGTTGAGATAATTCTCCATAGGAGTAAACACGCCTGCATCGTACGACGAAGCCATACAAACAAGCACACTGTGGCGGAATCCGTCCTCAACCGCTTCTGCAAGGTCATCACGAGTGAGGTCGGCAATTGCAACTCTTGGGCAACCCTTTACTTCAAGAATTTCTTTCAACTTTTGGGCAGCCGTCCAAGTGTTGCCGTGGATTGAAGCACAGGCAATGAACACGCCCTCATTTTCAGGCTCGTATGTAGACCACTTTTTGTAAAGGTCAACAACTTCCGGAATAGTATCCTTAAGAACAGGACCGTGAAGCGGACAAATTGTTGCTATATCAAGCTTTGCTGCCTTGCCGAGCAATGTTTGAACAGGCTTACCGTATTTGCCGACAATGTTAAAATAATATCTTCTTGCTTCGCAGTTCCAAGCCTCATCAGCGTCAACTGTGCCGAATTTGCCAAACGCATCGGCAGAGAACAAAATCTTTTCACTGCTTTCATACGAAACCATAACTTCCGGCCAATGAACCATAGGAGCCATAACAAAATTCAATGTGTGTGAGCCGAGTTCAAGAGTGTCGCCCTCTTTGACGGCGATAACTCTTGACGGGTCAACATCGCAGAACTGTGGCAACATTCTGAGCGCAACAGCCGACATAACAAGCTTCATTTCAGGATATTTATCCGCAATTGCCTGAATGCCAAAGCTGTGGTCAGGCTCAAGATGTTGAACAACGAGATAATCAGGCTTCCTGTCGCCCAACGCTTCGCTCAAATATTCCTGCCATCTGTCAACAGCAATTTTGTCAACCGTGTCCATAACAGCAACTTTTTTGTCAAAGATGACATAAGAATTATACGCCATTCCCTTTTCGAGTTTATACTGACCCTCAAAAAGGTCAATATCGTAATCGTTTACGCCAATATATTTTACACTATCACTGATTTTAATCATAATTTTTCCTTTCAAATAAATAATTAATACCTCAATGCTATATACATATTATATATATCTTCTTCGGTAAGTTCAATAGGATTTCGTTTCATAAGCATTGACATACTCTTTTTTGTCAGCTCGTCAATTTGCTCATCGGTTGTGCATCCGATTTCTTCAAGTGTTGAACGCATACCCATTCGCTTCTTCATAGCAGAAATTTCATCTGCCATAGCCTGCGGTGACTCAAATCCACAATCCCTTGCGAATGCAGAAATTCTGCCGTCAGCATCGGCGTGCTCGGCATTGAACTTGACAAAATAATCAAGAGTGAACGCACAAGCCTCGCCGTGAGGCACACCATAGATATTAGTCAGCGGAAAAGAGCAAGCGTGAGAACCTGTTGTTCTCGGATGGCTGAACGCAACACCCGCAACAATAGAAGCCTCCGCCATTTTTTCTCTTGCCTCAAGGTCGTCAGGATGATTGTACGCACGCTCCAAATATTCAAAAACAAGTCGAGCGGAATAAATTGAACACGCAGAACAAATCGGTTGATTGAGAGTTGCCCAATAGCTTTCGATTGCGTGGGACAACACATCAAGACCTGTCGAAGCCGTAACCTGCGGCGGCACAGTGAGTGTCAACACAGGGTCGATAACCGCAATTTTCGGATACATTGCCGGGTCGTTCATCGGTTGTTTCAAATTTTTCGCCGTGTCGGTAAGCACAGAAATATTTGTGACCTCGCTTGCAGTTCCCGAAGTTGTGGCAACGGCAATCATTGGTATTGCTTCTGCCGAACTGACAGGCTTTCCACCGCTGTGATACGGTTCGATTAAGTCATCACCCTTTGCAATGGCACAAGCCGCCTTACAGCAATCCATAGGCGAACCACCACCGAGAGCCACGGCAAAATCTGCGTTAACCTCTCGCATAACCGCAACGCAAGCATTAACATTATCTGTGGTAGGGTTAGGTCTTATATCGGAGAAAACCGCCTTAATTCTGCCGTTTGCAAGCGAAACAAATTCATCGGCAAGTCCGTTTTTTGCAAATGAACGAGAGCAAACAAGCACTCCGACCTGACCGCCGATTTCATCAATAAATGCGGACAATTCCTTATGCCTTCCAACGCCAAATGCAAGTTTTACAGGCAAATTAAAATCCCAATTCAAGAAAATCACCTCACGAAAAGCAATAATATTTCTTAAACATTTTACCACAAACGAACATCAAATAAAATATATTTCATAAAAAATTAAAAAAATCAAAAATAATCCTTGACATATGCTTATTTTTATAGTATAATTTCAAAGCATTAGGAAATCAAGCAGTAACACTCCTTCGGGAGTTTTACATATAACAAGCAATGAGCACCGCTCATTAATATACTTCGAGGTGTAACTCAGTTTTGCTAGAGTGCCTGCTTTGGGTGACGAAAACGACCGCTACCGGTGGCAGATAAAGGGAGCTTGAGGAAGCGCAGCAAAACAGAGCAATGGACACGGCAGTGTACAGTGCGACGATTTTGCAAGAGGGCGACCAAATCACAACAGAGCAAGACCTCAAAAACTTAATAATCATATCGAGGTGTAACTCAGTTTGGCTAGAGTGCCTGCTTTGGGAGCAGGATGCCGCAGGTTCAAGTCCTGTCACCTCGACCATCAAAGATCGGAACTTTCCGGTCTTTATTTTTTTAAAAAAAATAAAAAACCGCCGATTTGTGAATGTTCACAAATCGGCGGTTTTGTTTAGCCTAATAAATCCGAAAGTTGGTAGGTTGCGAATGTGATTTCGCCGACTTATCGCTTAAAAACTACATATAAACAACTTTTATAATTTTTACTTACTATCATCATTTGCTTTTTTCTGCACAAAGTAGCCTGAAAATGTGCTGACAGTAGGTAAAAGTAAGGATAAAATAAGACTTAAAACTCCGTTAATATGCATCATTTCAAAACAGCAATAAGGAATATTGAAATATATAAGATTGTTATACCCTTTTGCAAAAATTAAAATTCCAAAAACGAGCAGTTGAAGTTCGAGCAAAACAAAACCACCGATAAATTCACTCAATTTTTGCTTGAAACCAATTACAAAAGTGAAAAGTACAAACAAAATAATGAAAACACACAACAAAATTATGTTAAGATGAGTGTTGATATTTTCGGGCACAAATACCGAAAATACAGGAATTGAAAACACGAAGAAAAATACCAGAATCCAATATGTTAGTATAGAAAAAGTGTTTTTGAGTATGGTTTTAGAGAGTGTTTTTGCGTTTGAATTTGTTTTACTCTTGCCGACAAATATATTTTTCTTTTGCAAGCAATAGCCGATAAACACGCTCAAAGGTAATAATAAGGAAAAAACGAGCGCAAAAATTTCATTTAAAAATAAATATTTTGCATTGCCGAAAATGATATTAAATGGAGCAAAAGTTTGATAGAAGTCGCTCGTAAAAATCAAAACAGCAAAAACACCAAGTTGAATTTCAAGCAAAATAAATCCTGTTAAAAATTCTTTCAATTTGCATTTTAAACCGATTAAAATATTGCAAACAATGAAAACCAAACAGGAAATAATACAAGAAAAACTCAAAATGGATTTGTCAGTTTCGGTTGTTGTATTGCTGACAAATGAAAAAACTAATGCAGGCAAAAGCAAAAATATGCCCGCAAATGCCCAATAAGAAACAAAAGGCAGAAAATTTTTAAATAAAGTTTTCATATAAATCATCTGAAATCAAGTAAATATTTTGCTATATTTTGCAAGCCATGTTTTTGTTACTGATACAGTCGCATTATATCTTGCTCTACTTCCTGGAACTTTTTTTAATTCATTTCTATTACTGTTTGTCCATTCCCAATCCGTTTCGTCATCAGCATGATGTCTATTACTTCCTACTATATAAGTGTGTGCAGGATATTTTTCTCCTCTGTCAATTTGTCCGTGTGCTTCTTTATCTTGTAATGGATGCAATGCATATCCTAAATACATATATGCATTTTCTTTTTGTCCTTTTTTCCAAGCTAATTCACTTGAAACAAACCACATTGACGCTACATAATCTCTGCTATCGTCACTACCAGATGCATATTCATTGAAATGAATATATTTACAAGGTGTATTAAATACGAATCCCTTTGTTGCTGAATATTCTATATCTACTTCTCTATTATAAGTTCCTATTTTATTTGCAACTGTTGTTGAAAAATATTGTTTAGCCAATTCTGCAGTTTTACTGTTATGAACAGTATCTTTATTCCACAATGGTTGAATTGAGTAATCATGATTATTTGATTCTTCTTTTACATATTCATCTGCAATAAATATATTTTTTATTATACAATTTATCTCTTCTTCATTAAATTCATTATTTGATAATTTCATATATTCATTAAGTGAATGTGCTGAAGTTTCTTGGTTTGTCATTGCAGATAATATTTCTTCAAACTCTTGATTATTTTCAAAAAATAATTACTGAAAAGCATTTTTTCTTCTCTTGTAATTATTACTTTATTATTTATAGAATTATTTCCTTCATTTGCATATACTGGAAAATAATTAACGATACTAATTGCACAGATTATTATTGCTAATGAGAGTGAAAATATTTTTTTCATAATTGAACCTTCTTTCTAAATATATAATTTTTATTTCATTTATATGATAAAATTTAATTTAGAAGTACATTGGCACCACCCCTGTTTTATTATCTAAGTTAATTATATGAACTTTTAAACTGAACATCAATTAAAGACAAATCCGAAAGTTGGTAGGTTGCGAATGTGATTTCGCCGACCTCGCTTTCGTATAGCATTGCGATGTTTCCATCCTTTGTCACAGTCATACAGGAATACAAAAACGCATCTTTTTTGACTGAAGTTGTATTTGCAAGAGTCATATTGCCTGCCTCGTCCAAGGCAAATGCAAAGATTTTTCCGTCTGTTCTTGCGTGCTTTGTTTCGCCCTTATCATCGGTTTCTGTACCCGTTGGGCAGGACACGAGAATGTAGTTTTTGCCGTCTTTTGCAACGCTGACAGCACTGAGCATACAACTGCTTGTTGACTCAATATCGGTAATGACAATCTCGCCCCAGGTGTATTTTCCGTCTTTTTTGACAGCGTCAACATAAGTAATTCTATTGCTGTTGTTTCTGAAAAAGCAACGCAAATTGCCGTTTGGAAGCTCAACAATTTGGTTTTCGCCCGAATATTCACACTGCTCATTGAACGGCAAATTGTCGCTTCTCTGCCAAGTTTCGCCACCGTCATTTGAATAAATGAACGACGAAAACTGAAGTCCTTTTTTGATATTTGCAAAATATGCCGACAAAATCATAGTGCCGTCTGACGCAACAAGTCCTCTGCCCGGTGCAGCACCATAGAACGGTTCGTCCGCATTTTTAACATTTATCAATCTCGGAGCACCGAAACTTGCACCGCCGTCAACCGACTTTGTCATATACAAAAATGTTGTTTGCACAACTGAAAATACCGACTTTGATTTGATGTAAAAAATGTTGCCGATTTTTTCGCTGTTTTCGTCATATAAGAAATAGTATTCGTCAATCTTGTAGCCTGTGTCCTCGCCGTCAATACTCAAAATGCTTGAATAACCGTTTTCAAAATTCTCAACATCAACCTTGTACTTATAGCTCAAACCGTGATTTTTTGAAAGCAGCAACATTCCGTCATCATCAAATGCAGGCTTGTCAACGGCAGCCTTAAGTCCTGTGTAGTCCGACAAAGCAACTCCGCCCGAATAAAATGTTGTCATCATCCAAACATTTTTGCCGTCTGTCAACAATTCAGGGTCGATAAATGCAGTTGATTCGGTGGAATATTTGTTTCCGTTGTCGCCGAGGAAATTCGCTGTGTAGCTGTTCCAAGTTTTGCCATTGTCGTCACTGTAAGCAACCACGGTATCAAGTCCGCCACCGTCCTGCGTTTGGTCGTACCTGGCATCAACAGCAGCTACAAGTCTGCCACTGTCAAGAGTTATGATTGCGGGAATACGGAAATTTTCACTGCCTCCGCTGACACCTTGCACAAACGGTTGATCTGCGGTTATATTTTCGCTTGGTTTGTCAGCAATTTCAAGCGGTGAGCTGTCGCTGAGCTTTGCAAAAAACACAATCGCAGTGATTGCCAATGCAAGAATTGCAACACCCAACACGGACAAGCATATTTTCTTTACGAGTTTTTTGTTCATTGTTTTCCCTCCATGCCCATGGCAAAATTCTTCTCACTATTATTTATATTTTTAACCGATGAAATCAGAGTTCTTGAAATATCGGTGCGTGGTAGCCTTGGTGGTCGAGTTCCTGCGCCTCGCAAAAGCGTTTTGCCACGCTTGAAGCACTGCCGTACAGTGTAAACTGCTTTGACACAAACGAACCTTCATTTGCGGAAACTGCACCGAATGCCATTGAGCAAATTCGTCTTACAGAATCGGGAACGGTTGCGCTGTCGAGATTTTTGCAATCGAGGAATGCAAGCTCGCCGATGAACACAAGACCTTTGTTCAGCTTTACGCTCTTAATATTTTTTGCACCTGCAAAAGTATACGGAGCAATATATCTCACGCTATTTGGCAAAGAATACGCCGTGCGTGATGATGCAGACGGATAAACGATAATTTCCGACTTTTTCTTGTTAAAGAGCACACCCGATGTTACAGAGAAATACTTGCTGTCGTTGTTGACCTTGAACTTTTCAATCTTCTTGTTGCCTAAAAATGCCTGATTGCCGATATATTTCACATTTTTAGGAATGGTCACAGTCTTTAATTTTGAATTCTTAAACGCTATGTCGCCGATAGTCTTGAGGCTTGACGGCAAAGCGATTTTCTCAAGTTTCGACTTTCTGTCGCCAAAATCAAACGCACCGTCAGCAATAACAGTTGTTCCGTTTTTGACCTTTACACTCTTTTTGCCGTAAACACCCTCGCAAAGATATTTGCCGATGTATTTTGCGTTTGAAACGGTTTTTGCATTGTTTTTGTAGAACTTTGTGCCCTTGAATGCGTCTTTGCCGATTCGCTCAATTCTTTTGCCGAGTGTGATTTTTGTGATATTTTTGCTGTTTGAAAAAGCATCTTTGCCAACAAAATGCTCGTTAACTTTTTCATAATAGCACCTCATTCCAAACTTAAATTTTTTATATACCCTCTGCTTTGTTAAAAAAGTTTAACTCTTAATTTTAGAATAACTTAAACCATCGTTATTGTCAACAATTGGTAATAAAACAACAAAAAATACCAAAACAGTTCCCCTTAATAGCAAAAAGAGGAACTGTGAAGCGGTTATGATTTTTTCTTAATCTTATTAAGGCGCTTATTGATTGTGAGAATTTGCTCTTTTGTGAACTTTCCGCCGAGCATCGAGAACGCACGCTTGAGCGCAAATCCCTTGGCAATGTCGAGCATGGTTTTGTTAATCTTGAAGCCCATAACCGACATACCGCCCGAAGATTTTTCTTTTTCCTTTTTCTCCTTTGGCTTATCGGGTGACGAAAGTGCCTTTTTGAGCATCGGAATCATACTGAGAAGCACGATTTTGCCCCTAAAGGTTGACATAATATCGCCCAAAGTGTCGTTTATGGAAAAGTAACCCGTAGGGGTGTCAATCTCGAACCAGTTGATAACTGCACCCTCCTCCGCCATTCTATAAGCCTCGTTGAAAGTGTCAACCTTTTTGATAACAGCGGTGTCCTCGCACTCGCCCGCTTTGGCAACAAGTGCGGTTTCGCCTGCATTTTCAACTTCAAAATAGAAGAACGGATACTTGCCCTTTGTCTGCTTGCCGACACTTTTGCCGTTTGCAAAAAGTTCAACCTCGTTTTGATTTGAATAAACGGTAACTTTTGTTACAGGTTCAACTCGGTCAACATATCTCTTTGAGCAAATGTGCACCATAGGCTTGTCCGAAAGCCAAGCCTGATAAGCATAAAAACTGTCCTTTTTGTACTTGCGGTCAAAGGTCACAAGACCCTTGTGATTCATACCGTTTTCACCGCCCTCGCTTCGTGCGTCTGCGGCAAAATCAAACATATTCCAAACATGAGTTGCCCACAAATACGGACGGTCGATAATCTGCTTGATTACCTCCTCGTGATAATACGCCTGATATTCCTCGGTATAGTCGCCCTGTTCAGGAGTTGAGGTGTGCCAATTAAGCGCCTCGCAACCGTATTCGCTTATGCCGATTGCCCTGTTTGGATATTTTTTGTGGAAATCATCAAACCACGGACCGTACATTGAAACATTACCGCCGTACCAACCGAAATAATGGTTATATGACAAAATGTCGGAAATGTGCACATATTCCTCATCTATGCCACACATTGTGAGTGCCGCAAGAGTAGTCGGTCGGGTTTTATCAAGCGAATGGGCAAGGTCATTGAGCATTTTGTGATTATCAATCAAACTCTTGTCACTTGCTCCGCCCATGGTAATCTCGTTTGACAATCCCCAAGTGACGATGCACGGATGGTTATAATTTTGGCAGATAAGCTCGGTCATCTGCGTTCTTGTGTTTTCAACACCGTTTGGCATATGGCGGGAAATATACGGAATTTCCGCCCAAATAACAAGACCCCTTTCATCGCACAAATCATAGAATTCCTGTGCGTGCTGATAGTGAGCAAGGCGGATTGTGTTTGCGCCCATTTCGCAAATAAGGTCAATATCTTCCTTGTGATGCTCATAATTTAGAGCGTTGCCGATTTGCGGTCTGTCCTGATGACGGGAAACACCACGGAGCGGATATTCCCTGCCGTTGAGAATAAAGCCTTTTTGTGCGTCAATCTTGAATGAACGGACACCGAATTTTGTGCTGACTTCATCAACAGCCACGCCGTCAACAAGAAGGCTTGCCTTGAGCGTGTAAAGATAAGGGTCAATTGTTCCGTTCCAAAGGCGGACATCTTCTATAACAGCCTCGGCAGTCGGATTTTTGCCGTTTGCGGTTTTTGTGCAAACAACCTCGCCGTCTGAAATAATATCAAACTGAACCTCGCCGTCTGCAAATGCCTGCATGTTGATTTTTGCATTTTTGCCGTCAACAACAGGGGTCACCATAATACCCGGTGCACCGTAATAGTCCAAATCAAAATGAACCTTTGGCACGCCGATAAGTTTTACACTGCGATAAATTCCGCCGTAAAATGTAAAATCTGCCTGCTGTGGATAAACAAAATCATTTGGCGAATTATCTGCTTCAACAACAATTGTGTTGCTGTCCTTTATGCCGTCAAGTTTTGCCCTAAAGGTTGAATATCCGCCGTGATGAACTGCTATTTCCCTGCCGTTGAAAAGCACCTTTGCGCTTGAATTTACACCGTCAAACTGAATGTAAACTTCCTCGCCGTCAGGCATATCGGCTTTTGCAATTTCCTTTTGATAAATGCAAGTGCCACGATAATAATCGTTTCCGCCGTCCTGACCGTCTGTGCCGTTCCAAGTGTGTGGCAAATTGACTGTTTCTGTTTTATTTTCTTTGGTAAATGACCAATTTTCGTTTATTGTAATGATATTTCTCAAAATCATTCCTCCGATTTTTTATCTTTAATATTGTACAAGAAGTGCATACTAAATAAGCAAATGAGTGCACCGATAAGAGGCAATGCACCTGTCATAGTGTATATTTTTTCAGGTACGCCCTCTGCCTGTGAAAGTGCATCGAGTTTTTCGCTGTATCCTGTCAAATCAAGTGAAAGAGCGATGATTGAAGCACCTACGCCCTGTGCAATCTTTCTGAAAAGAGAATAGGTTGCATAAATTGAGCCTTCCTCTCGTCTGCCTGTTTTTTCTTCTTGATAATCAATACAATCGGCAACAAGTGCCCACATAAGAGTGAGATAGAAGCAAGTGCCGAACATCGAGACACCGATGAATGCAATCCAAACATAAGGGTTGTCAAATCTTACAAAAGTTGCAATGCCTGCCGCAACAGCTGAAATTGCAAACGGATAGGTGCAAAGCTGTTTCTTTGTGAACTTCTTGAGGAGCGGTTTTGTGATAACAATACCCAAGCCAATCGGAAGCCCTGCAATAACGGTTGCAATCGGAATAATCTTTGTGTTTTTGAAATAGCACATAAACACATACTGCATAGAATTTGTAACTGTCATCATCAACGCAAGATAAGCAACCGAAGAAATTGTTACGCCCATCATAGGCTTATTCTTGAAGAATGAAGCAAGAGTTTTGAAATAATTAAACTTTTGCACATTGTTAACCGTAGGCTCAACTCTTTCCGTTGTGAGTTTGCGAAGAAGAATAAACGATACGAAGCCGATAAGTCCCATTACACCTACAATATAGATGAACACATTGCCTCGTGGATTTGAAGTTTTTGAATCGTAAACAAGTTTCGGGAGCAAAACCATTACCGGGATTTGTGCTAACATTGCGCCGACACTTCGCCAAGTTGAAAGTGACGAACGCTCATCCGACTGCGTTGTGATTACAGACTGCATTGAACCATAAGGCACATTTACACTTGTGTAAGCAACGCTCCACACGCAGTACAAACCGAGGCACATTGCGATTTTGAGTGCATACGGTGCGTTTGGCGCATAGATGAACATAAGAATGCTTGACACAAGAAGCGGTAAACTCGCCCACTTAATCCACGGCTTGAATTTACCGTCTTTGCCCGGCTTTGAAGCGTCACAAATACCACCGATAATCGGGTCGTTGATTGCATCAAAAATCTTTGCGAGCAAAATAATAATCGCAAAATGCTTTGCTTTGATTCCCATACAAGTGACATAAAACACCATAAGATAGTTGTTGATGAAAGCGAAGCTCATATTACAGCCGAAATCACCAAGACCGTATCCTATTTTGTCACGCATACCAAAAGGTCTAACTTCCTTGTTTCCCATTTTTTCTCCTTTCAAGCTATCGGCACAATGCCTTTCAGCCTGTTTAATTTTCTAATTTAGTATTACCCTTTGCCGACTTTTCAAACATTTTGTAAAAAAGAAATGTTATCAAGTATCCAAGAACTGCACCGAGGGTGTTGAAAATGACATCGTCCGTTTCGCTGACGCCGAGAGAGAATATATACTGCACGGTTTCTATCGCAACGCTTAACAAAAAAGAAAAGCAAAAGAACATCCACGGCTTGATATTGACCTGCTTATTGAAGCATGCAAAAGCACAGCCGAGAGGATAAAACATTGCCATATTCATCACAAGAACACGCAGCCATTCCTCATACCCGGTGTGGAAATACAGCTTGATTGACCTAAACGGCTCAAGTGCAAGTTCCCGTGTGTAAGCATCGGCAAACCTTGTCAAAATTGACGGACCGAGAGCCATCGCAACACAAAAAGCAAACGCCACACCCACAAGTGAATTGTTGAATTTTTTTGACTGAAACAAAAATTTATACACGGCACAAAGGAGCGACAGCACAACGAATGCCAGCAGAACAACGCCTTTATCCATACAATAGATATTGCGTATTAAATGTCGCATATTACACCTCGAATTTAAAACAATACATTAAGATATTTCAATGTATCGGAAATATTTTTGATACGCTTTGCGTTCTCTTCTTTTCTTACCTTTTCCGTATTTTTAACAACTATTGACGGAGCGGAAGAAAAAATCTTCAAAAATTTCTTTTGAGTATCCTTATCGAGTGAACGCCATGCCTCTACACCGCCCTTGAGTGACGGAATAATATTATTTTTAACATCAAGCAAACCCTCTTGATTTATGCCCGAAATCACAACATCAAACACTTCATCAAGCGCTTTTTCCTGCTCATCGGTAAGATTTTCAACCAAGTCACGCAAAATGCCGTCGTTAAGTTTACCGATCGGTGTAAGGTCGTCAACTTTCTTTAGTCGTCTGCCCTCAAACTGCCAAGAATACAAATCGTGCTGAAGCGGACCCAAAACTTGGTCGCTCTTAACTACTGTATAGTCATAATCATGGGCAAGCATCATTCCGATAAAAGACGATTGCGGAACAAAATGACGATATTTTGGCAACATTTCTGCATACGCATCACTTTCGAGATAAGAATAATCCCAGAAGCCCGGACCGTCATTGTTGTATACTTTTATTATTCTGTCTCTGATTTCCTTTTTGCAGAACAGGGTTGCATATTGAGCAATGAAGCCACCTTTTGAGTGACCGCAAACTATGATGTTTCCGCTGAATTTGTTTGCCACTTTTTCAAGATATTCGGTTGCAAACATATTTGACGGAATTCCCTTTTTGGTGAGGATGTCTATATCCTCTTTCCAGCCGATGAGAGTATCATCCGTGCCCTTGAAAAGCACAACAACATCTCCGTTAGGAAGCAAAAATGTTGCCGCCTCAAACTGAACAGCCGGCTCTTTTTCGTAAATACGAACGGCAGAAACAACTTTCATCTCGGCAAAACGCTTTTTTTCTGCCATTGCCATCATAACTTCGCTTATGCACTTTTGAAGCACTAAACCAACAGGCTCGTGCTTTCTGCCACGGAGTTCAAAAATCTTGTTTGCAACATCGGCATAGTTCATAGGCTCATCATCAAAACTCTCTGTCACAACAAGGTCAAGTGGCATATAGTACATATCGCACAACGCAACATTATCTGCCTCACTGAATGGTACAGAGCAAAAAGAAGTATCTCCGTATTTTTCAATATAGTTTATAACATTGGGCATAATAATCACTCCGTTTAATGTAAATATATATTGATTATAACAAAAGAATTACACTATTTCAATAAAAAACTATGTAATTTTTACAAATGCTGTTTATTTATATCAAAATCCTGCAATATGCCAAAAAAACGACAGAAAGTAACATATATATAATGTAATATTATTATATATTATATAAGTAAAAAAGCGATTCGAAAATCGAATCGCTTTCAAAATTCCTATTTGATTACTTTAATCTTGGCTTAATTCTGCGCTTTTCTTCCTTGTGCTTCTTATCTGCCTCAAGAGCAGCCTCTGCAAGCTTTGCAGGAGAACCGCAGCACTTCTTATACTTCAATCCGCTTCCGCATGGACATGGATCGTTTGGACCAATCTTCTTATCCTTACGGATTGTAACAGCCTTTGCAGTTTCAGGATCTTCGCCGCCTGAAGTTGTTGAAGTAACCTGTGCAACTGCCTTACGCTGAACATCTGACTTATGGATAGGCATAAGTGTGAGCATCATCTTTGCTGTATCTTCTCTGATGAGTGATGTCATTTCATCAAACATATCATATGATTCCATACGGAAGATAACAACAGGATCTTTTTGAGCATAAGAGCGAAGGTGAATACCCTGCTTCAAGTCTTCCATAGCGTCAATGTGATCCATCCAATATGTATCAACATTTCTGAGGATAACCATTCTCTCGAAGTCTTGGAACATATCGTAGCCGAGTACTTTTTCCTTTTCTTCAAGAATCTTGTGACCTCTGTCTTGGAGAAGTTCAACCGTGTCTGCAATTGTGAGTGACTCAACATCCTTGAAGTCATCATCAGTTGCAATGTTCCAATCCTTGTACTTCTCTCTCAAGCCGTCAACATTCCAGTCGGCCTTTGATTCGCCTGTGAAATAGTTTGTAACTGTTTCTTCAATATTTGTGTCGAGCATCTTGTTAACAGTTTCTGTAAGGTCAACACCGTCAAGAACCTGATCACGCTGATTGTAGATAAGCTCTCTTTGACGGTTCATAACATCATCGTATTGAAGAGTGTTCTTACGAATAGCAAAGTTCTTGCCCTCTACCTTTTGCTGTGATGACTCAATTGTCTTTGAGATAAGACGGGATTCGATAGGCATATTCTCATCATCTGTGAGCTTGCTCATCATCTTTTGCATTTTGTCGCCACCGAACAAACGCATAAGGTCATCTTCAAGTGAAAGGAAGAACTGGCTTGTACCCGGATCACCCTGACGACCCGAACGACCACGAAGCTGATTGTCGATACGGCGAGCATCGTGTCTTTCTGTACCGAGAATGAACAAACCGCCTGCTTCTCTTACCTTATCTGCTTCTTCCTTGATTTCATCCTTGAACTTTGCTTCAAGCTCGATAAATGTCTTACGAGCACGAAGGATGTCCTCATCATCAGTGTCGCCGAAGCCTGTTGCTTCTCTGATTTGCTCATTTGTGAATTCCATCTTCTTCATTTGAGCTTTTGCAAGGAATTCTGCGTTACCGCCGAGCATAATATCAGTACCACGACCTGCCATATTTGTTGCGATTGTAACAGCACCGAACTTACCTGCCTGTGCAACAATCTCTGCTTCCTTTTCGTGGTTCTTTGCGTTGAGCACCTTATGCTCAATGCCTTCCTTCTTCAAGAGTTTTGAAAGTTCTTCTGACTTTTCAATGCTGATTGTACCAACAAGAACAGGCTGTCCTTTTGCGTGGCATTCTTCAATCTGCTTAATTACATTGTAGTACTTGCCCTTTTCTGTTTGGAAAATAACATCAGGCTTGTCCACACGGATAACAGGCTTGTTTGTTGGAATTTCAACTACATCAAGCTTGTAGATTTCGTCAAATTCGTTTGCTTCTGTTGAAGCTGTACCGGTCATACCTGAAAGCTTCTTGTACAAACGGAAGTAGTTTTGGAATGTGATGGTTGCAAGAGTCTTGCTCTCGTGCTCAACCTTTACGCCTTCCTTGGCTTCAAGAGCTTGGTGAAGACCCTCGTTATATCTACGGCCTTCCATGATACGACCTGTAAATTCGTCAACGATTTTAACCTGACCGTCTTTAACTACATAGTCGATATCTCTTGTCATAACACCGTGAGCCTTGATAGCCTGGTCGATATGGTGACGGAGAGTTGTGTGCTCAATATCCATAAGGTTATCAACCTTAAAGAATGCTTCAGCCTTTTCAACACCGCTCTTAAGGAGGGTTGCTGTCTTTGCCTTTTCGTCAACTACATAGTCGCCTTCGTACTGTTCTTCAGTGTCCTGCTTGTCATCAGTCTTTGCAACCTTTGTCATTGTAAGGGTATTTGCAAAGATGTCTGCCTGACGATAAAGGTCTGTTGAAGCGTCGCCCTTACCTGAAATGATAAGAGGAGTACGAGCCTCATCAATAAGGATTGAGTCAACTTCATCGACGATTGCGAATGAATGACCTCTCTGAACCTTACGCTCTTTGTAAGGAACCATATTGTCACGAAGATAGTCAAAGCCCATCTCGTTATTTGTTCCATAAGTAATGTCTGCATTATATGCTTCCTGGCGCTCTGCATCGCTCTTTTCATGAACGATAAGTCCAACGCTCAAGCCGAGGAAACGATAAATCTTGCCCATCCACTCGGAGTCACGCTTTGCAAGGTAGTCGTTAACGGTAACGATATGTACGCCCTCGCCTGAAAGTGCGTTAAGATAAGCCGGAAGTGTAGCAACAAGAGTCTTACCTTCACCGGTCTTCATTTCGGCAATTCTGCCCTGATGAAGAACGATACCACCGATAAGCTGAACATCAAAGTGACGCATACCGAGAACACGGGAGCTTGCCTCACGGCAAACCGCAAACGCATCAGGAAGAATATCGTCAAGAGTTTCTCCGTTTGCAAGTCTTTCTTTAAGGACAGGAGTTTGTGCTGCAAGCTCCTTGTCATCCATGCTCTTGTACTTTTCTTCAAGAGCATTAATCTTGTCAACTGTTTTGCGGAGCTTCTTTACCTCATGCTTTGAGTAATCTCCGAAAATAGCTGTTACAAATTTGTTAGCCATTTATTTCACCTCAAAATAGGAATTAGTATTTTGCATTTGCATACTTTGATATGATACCACATCGGTAGCAAATTGTCAATTATTATTTTATCTCAAGTAAATATTTATCTTATTTATATATATTCTTTATTGCCGTCAATGCTCCGCCCGAAACTGCGTCCTCGGAATCGTCATCAAATGTCAAAACAAGATTTTTGTCGCCTTTTTTAACATTGAGTGTAACGGTTACTTCGGTTTCGTCATCAACGGCATCCATAGACTCAACAAGTTGATTGAGTGAAAAATCAAGAAAATCGTCATCATCAAGTTTGTTAAGCAACTGAACCGCAGAGTAATTATTTTTTAATTTTTCGGCAAAATCCGATGCCACCGAACTCAAATCCTTGTTTTTCACGGTTACGGTAACGGTCTGATTTTTGATGTCAACATCATCAACCGTTATGCTCAAATCGCTAAAAATAGCCTTTCCGAGTTCCTTGAACTGCTTATGCTTATCTGCATATCTCATAATTGTGCTCAAAGTTGAGGAATTGACATATTTTTCAAGTTTTTTAGTGTCGAATTTCTTTAATGACTCCTCAACAACGGCAACAGTTTCAATCACATTTTCCTCTGTCAACTCAACACTTTTTGAGCAAGACGAAAAAGAAAACGCCAGCGCCACAACCAATACCACGGATAAAAGAATTTTAGGAATATTTTTCATATCTATACCTCACTATAATATATACAAGAAATTATACGCTATTTTACCACACTGAACACTGTTTGTATATATTTTTTGTAAAATTTTATTAATTTTTTTGTTAACGAAATAATGTTGATTTTTTTATTTAGTTATGCTATAATCATTTAGTCTATAAACTATATATTGGGGTTTTGCACCCGGCACGGCACATTTTGTTGTGACCGAACACGATTATTTGATGAATTAAGGAAGAATAAATGAAACAGTTTTTGCACAAATATTTTGGGGCTACAAAGTGGAAACGCTTGTTTGACATTGTAGTTTCATTTTTCAGTCTGATTATTTTATCACCGCTATTTTTGTTCATTATAGCGGTCAACTATTTTACACCGAACTGCAAGGTATTTTTCAGTCACGAACGCAGAGGCAGAAGCGGAAAACCGTTTAAGATTTACAAATTCCAAACAATGAAAAACGACACACCTAACTGTGCCACCGGCGAACTTGAAAATCCTGAACAATACATCACAAAATTCGGCGCTTTTCTTCGAAAAACAAGCATGGACGAGCTTCCGCAATTGTGGAACATTCTCAAAGGAGATATGAGTTTTGTCGGTCCTCGACCGCTCATTTCAAGTGAAATCAGAGCGCACAGACTTCGACTTGAATACGGCGTTTATCGTTTCAGACCGGGACTTACCGGTTGGGCACAAATCAACGGCCGTGACGATATTTCTCTTATGAAGAAAATGAAACTTGACAAAGAATACTGCGACAAATGGAGCTTGAAACTCGATTTGATTATTCTGCTCCGTTCAATCGGTGTTGTTGTCAAGAGAGAGGGATACCAAGAAGGCGCTATCCACAGAAGATAACAAGCAAACTTTACTCGAATATATAACACACCCGAGGGAGAAGATATATGGAAAGAAACTTTATTGACGGATATACCGAATGGCAGAGCAATCCTGAAATTGTGGGAGTAAACAGACTTCCGCAACATGCAACTCTTATGCCATACGAAAATGTTGAAGAAGCAAAAAAGGCGGACAGATACGCTTCTTCAAGATGCAAACTTTTGAACGGCAAATGGAAATTTAAGCTGTACAAAAACTATGCATACAAACCATCGGATTTTGCAGACCCAAATTACGATTCGCATAATTGGGATTCTGTAATTGTGCCATGTTCGTGGCAAATGCAAGGCTATGACCAACCGCAATACTGCAATGTTCGTTATCCTTGGGAGGGAAGCGAAGATATTTGCCCGCCAAACGCACCTGTAAAGCACAACCCTGTCGGCTGTTATCTCAAAAGATTTCACATCAATCAGGCAGTGCTCAACAGAAGAGTTGTTCTCTGCTTTGAAGGTGTTGAATCGGCATTTTATCTCTATGTAAACGGCGAAAGAGTCGGATACAGCGAATCAACATTCAACAGAGCCGAGTTTGACATCACCCGTCATCTTGTTGAGGGTTCAAATGTTATCGGCGTTGAAGTTTACCGTTGGTGCACGGGAAGTTGGCTTGAATGTCAGGATATGTGGCGTTTGGGCGGTATCTTCCGTGATGTCTACATCTACACAACAGAAAGAGAATATATCCGTGATTTTGAAATTCACGCAGAGCCTGACTCACAACTTCATGACGGATATTTGACAGTTCAAGTCAAAACAAACGGTGCATACGAGGGATTGAGCCTTGATATGACCGTGTTTGACGATGACGGCACAATGGTTGCCCTCGACAGTCAATATGCAAGCGAGGATCATGTTACAGACCTCAAGGCGATTGTTACAAATGTTAAGCCTTGGAGCAGTGAATTCCCTCACCTTTACACCGTTGTGCTCACACTCAAAAACAACGGCGCACCGATTGAATACATATCTCACAAAATCGGCTTCAGAACCGTTGAAATCAGAGACGGAATTATCCGAATCAACGGCAGACGAATTGTGTTCAAGGGCACAAACAGACACGAGTTTGATTGTCACAAAGGCAGATACATCACAGAGGATGTTATGCGCCAAGATATCGAACTTATGAAGAAAAACAACATCAATGCAGTTCGTACTTCGCACTATCCGAACACACCGAGATGGTATGAACTTTGTGACGAATACGGACTGTATGTAATTGACGAGAACAATATGGAAACTCACGGTACAGGCTGGTCAACCATCATCGGCTGCCCGCAACTCCCTGCTTCCCGTCCCGAATGGGAAAAGGCTTGCATGGAGCGAATCAAGGCTTTGTATCAGCGTGACAAGAACTATTCCTGCGTTGTTTGTTGGAGTCTTGGCAACGAATCACTCGGCGGTGAAACACCAAAGAAGATGTACAAGTGGCTCAAAGACAACGACAAATCAAGATTTGTGCATTTTGAATGTGACAGAGCACCCGATGAAAAAGAACTTTCGGATGTTCAAAGCAAGATGTACGCAAAACCTTGGGAATGTGAAGAATACGCACTCACAGGCAGAGACGGCAGACCTTATATTCTCTGCGAATTCACACACGCAATGGGCAATTCCTGCGGTTCAACAGACGAATACACCACTCTTTGGGACAAATATCCTTGCCTTCAAGGCGGATTTGTTTGGGATTGGGTTGACCAAAGCATAATGACAACCGACGAGAACGGCAAGGAATATCTTGCATACGGCGGTGATTTCGGTGAAAATCCACACGACGGTCACTTCTGCGGAAACGGTCTTTTGTTTGGCGACAGAACCGTTACTCCAAAACTTACGGAAATCAAAAAACTATATCAGAATGTTGATTTCAAGTCTATTGACGCAGAGCGTGGAATAATTGAAATCAAGAACAAAAACATATTCACAAATCTCAACGAATACGAATTGCACTGGAGCCAATGCAGTGACAAGGGAGTGTTCAGCGAGGGCACAATCACGGTTGACCTTGAGCCGTTTGACAAAAAGACAATCAATCTTGAACTTGCAAAGGCATCATCAACCGAATATTATCTCAACCTTGAACTTCGCACAAAAGAGGACACCTCTTGGTGCAAGGCAGGTCACATTGTTGCAGAAGAGCAATTTGTTATAAATGAGTTTGTCAACACATACGATGAATTGGAGGAGGACATTCCTCTACTTGTTGACGACACCTACGGTTCACTCCGCATAATCAGCGACGACATCAACATTCGCTTTGAAAGACGAGAGCGCAATCAGCTTTACTCAATCAAAGTCAACGGTGAAGAAATGCTTCAAGCACCTATGCGACTTAACTTCTGGAGAGCACTCACCGACAACGACAGAGGTTCAAGAGCCGGAAGCAGACTCGGTTGCTGGAGAGATGCAGGCGACACACCGGGCATCTTCAACAACACCAAATGGAGAATTGAGAATTATCAAATCCTCGACAACGGCAAAAAAGTTGTTGTTGTGGGCGGTGCGGAAGTTTGCACACAACCTGTTTCAAGAGCCATTGTGGTATACACAATCACATCAAAAGGTATGGAAATCAGCCTTGAATTCAAGCCAAACGAAACATTGCCTGAAATTCCTGAAGTCAGCCTTTTGTTTGAACTTCCAAAGGATTTTGAAAGCATCACATATCTTGGCGCAGGTCCTGACGAAAACTACATTGACAGATGTGCATCTGCAAAAATCGGCTTGTACACCACCACTGTAAACGATATGTGGGTTAATTATCTCAAACCGCAAGAATGCGGAAACAGAACAGGAGTGAGATACGCAACTCTCATCGGCGACAAAAAGTCGTTTGGCATTGTTGCAGAGCCTGTTTGCGAATTGAACGCTTGCCACTATCTGCCAAAGGAAATTGAAAACATTTGGCACGAAAAGGATATGCCTGAATACGACAAAACCGTTGTGAGAGTTATTGCAAGACAGCAGGGTGTCGGCGGATACGACAGCTGGGGCGCACATTGCAACGACAAATACAAAAACAAGACAGATAAAACATATCGTCTAAAATTCCAACTTAGGTTTTAAGAATATTACTAAATTGTAATTTAGACAAATCTATCTTGACAAACAGTTTTATAAGTACTATTATAATTAGCAATTAAAGGTTTAATTGAATTTATCAGATGAAAGAGGGGCTGTGCCCCGTGAGAGAGGTAAAACCATGTCACTTAAAGAGCAAATAGTTGATTTTGCTATCAGAAATGCTATCAAGTATGCCAGAAAAGATTTTGACAGAAACGCACCGAAAATTTTAAATTTAATTGAAAAAGCAGATGTAAAGCGTGTTAATCGTTCAACATATGCGGGTCTCCACAAAGTTATGGACGACCCAAACAACAACTGGATGAGATTTGTTAAGGACATCATTTGCAACACAGACGAGCATGTTCTTGAAAAGCTCGTTCCGCCACTTATGAATGTTGCCGTAAACAGCTACACAAAGCGTATGGCAGCTATCGAAAAATACGGCTGTAATGTGCCTTGGGCAATCCTTATGGACCCAACCGCAGCATGCAACCTCAAGTGCACAGGCTGTTGGGCTGCCGAATATGGCCACACAAGCAGTCTTTCATATGACGACCTTGCAAGAATCATCAGACAGGGCAAGGAACTCGGCACATATATGTATCTTTACACAGGCGGCGAGCCTACTATGAGAAGAGCAGATTTGATGCGTCTTTGCCGTGAAAACCCTGATTGTGCATTTTTGAGCTTTACAAACGGCACATTGATTGACGACAGCTTTGCTGACGAAATCAAAGAGGTTGGCAACTTCTACCCTGCATTCTCTATTGAGGGATACGAAGAAGAAAACGACTTCCGCCGTGGAAACGGCACATTCAAAAAGTGCACAGCCGCTATGAAGCGCCTTAAGGACAGAGGCGTTCCGTTTGGTGCTTCTCTTTGCTACACAAGCAAAAACACCGATGTTTTGGCATCAGACGAATATATGGATTGGCTCATTGAACAGGGCGTAAAGTTTGCTTGGTTCTTTACATATATGCCAACAGGCAACGGTGCCGTAACAGATCTTATGGTATCTCCTGAACAGCGTGCTCTTATGTACAAAAAGATGCACGAGTGGCGCAAGACAAAAGCTATTTTCGCTCTTGATTTCTGGAATGACGGTGAGTATGTTCAGGGCTGTATCGCAGGTGGCAGACACTATTTCCACATCAATTCAAACGGTGACTGCGAGCCATGTGCATTTGTTCACTATTCAAATGTCAACATCAAGGATTGCAGCGTTTTGGAAGCACTCCAAAGCCCACTCTTTATGGCTTACAAGAATAATCAGCCGTTCTCAAACAATATGCTTCGTCCATGTCCTGTGCTTGACAACCCGGGTGCTATCAGCAAGATGGTTGCCGAAACAGGTGCATATTCAACAGAAATGCAACATCCTGAAAGTGCAAACGCTTTGTTTGACAAAACTATTGAGGCTGCAAAGGCTTGGAAAGTTAAGGCAGACGAATTGTTTGACAGAGATGAGTACATTGCAAAGCATGTTAAAGATGAAAATATGTACAACTACGAGAAAGATGACTCTGAAAGAGAATTTAGCGAATTTGAAAAAACTGAATAACAACAGGTTTTTCGCATAAACAAAATAAGGGCATATCACACAGATATGCCCTTTAAATCAATTTTTGAACAAAGGAGTAGAAATGAACACACCCTTATTAATCGTGATGATTATTTTAGTAATGTTTTCGGCATTTTTTTCGTCAGCCGAAACAGCGTTTTCTTCACTCAACAAGGTGAAGTTGAAGGCTATGGAGCAGGGCGAAAAAAGCAAAAAAATCGAGCGAACATTGAAGTTGGCGGATGATTTTGACATTGTGCTTTCAACAATTTTGATTGGCAACAACATCGTAAACATTGCTTCAACCTCTATTGCAACCCTGTTTTTTACAGGACTTTTGGGCGACAACAGCGACCTCGGCGCAACCGTGAGCACGGTGGTTATGACCATCGTTGTGTTGATTTTTGGCGAAATCACACCAAAAACCATTGCAAAAGAAAAGGCAGAAACCTTTGCAGTTGCAGTTGCTCCGGCAATTAAGTTTTTCGTGTTTCTCTTCTACCCTCTCAACATGTTGTTCAGAGGTTGGAAACTTCTGCTCAACAAAATGTTCCACCTTGAAAAAAACAGTGCTGTGACAGAAGAAGAACTGAAAACCTATGTTGACGAGGCTCAAACAGGCGGTGAAATCAGCGAAAACGAAAGCGAACTCATCCGTTCATCAATTGAATTTGACGACCTTTACGCAAGCGACATCCTCACTCCGAGAATTGATGTTGAAGCGGTTGACAAATACGCAAAGTTGTCCGACATCGAAAAGATATTCAAATCAAGCGGATACAGCAGATTGCCTGTTTATATCGGCGACATCGACAACATTGTGGGCATCATTCACCACCGTGATTTTGAGGACATCAGAAGCCGTGGATTGAAATCGTTGCGCACAATCATCAAGACTGTTCCGACCGTCAGCCCCGATACAAAAATCAGCAAACTTTTGAAGATATTCCAAAAGAACAAAACCCATCTTGCCGTTGTTATTGACGAATTCGGCGGTACAGAGGGCATTGTGACGCTTGAGGACATAATTGAAGAACTTGTAGGCGAAATTTGGGACGAGCACGACGAGATTGAGGTTGACATTGAAAAAATTGACGACACAACCTGCATTGTTGACGGTATGGCAAACCTTGATGATGTGTTTGAATATTTCGAAATCAACGACAAGAACACCAATGTAACCACGCTCAACGGCTGGGTTATGGAAAACACAGACAAAATACCTGAAATCGGCGACTGCTTTGACTACGGCGACCTGCATTTTGAAGTTATAGAAACCGACGGACGCAGAGCAGAAAAAGTCAAGGTTACAAAAATAATCACAGAAAACGAAGAACAAATCGAGGAATAACAAATGTTTTCATTCAGACGAGGAAAAATAGAATACATCATTGCGGGACTTGGAAATCCGGGTCCAAAATACGCAAACACAAGGCACAACGCAGGCTTCAAGGCTGTTGACCAACTTGCAAAAGAAGAGGGGTTTGAAATCAAGAAATCAAAATTTCAGGCTCTTATTGCAGACGAGATGGTTGACGGCAAGCGTTGTTTGATTATGAAACCGCAAACGATGATGAACCTCAGCGGTGAGGCAATTATGGAAGCTGCGGAATACTATAATATTCCAAACGAAAACATCATAGTAATATATGACGACATTAGCCTTGACATAGGCAAAACGAGAATCAGAAGAAAAGGCAGTGCCGGCGGTCATAACGGAATCAAAAGCATTATTTCCTGCCTTGGTTCTGAAGAATTTCCACGAATTAAAATCGGAGTTGACAAAAAGCCAAATCCGTCATACGACCTTGCAAAATGGGTTTTGAGCGAATTTCCAAAGGAAAAATCCGAAGAACTGCAAACCGCACTTGAAAACGCAACAAAGGCAGTAAGGCTTATGGTCAACGGCAAAACCGATGAAGCTATGAACAAATACAACAGTTAAAGGCACAAGGCAAATATGAGCTGTTATTCAAAAATATTTGAAAAAAACAAAGAATACCAAAATTTAAAAGAAGCAGTTAACGCCCACGAATTTCCTGTGGGCGCTGTTGGTCTGCCCGAAATTAACAAGATTCACATTGTTCACTCTTTGTGTGACGACCTTGAGAAAAAGGCTTTTGTAATTACTCCCGATGAAGCAAGCGCAATCAAGGCTTACGAAGATTTGTCCACAATGACAGACGGAGTTTTGCTCTATCCGAGGAGAGAGTTCACATTCCTTGATGTTGAGGGCATAAGCCGTGAATTTGAGCACATCAGACTCGGCGTGCTGTCAAAAATCATCAAGGGCGAATACAACATTGTTGTTGCATCGGTGCAAGCATCTTGCCAAATGACGATGCCTCCGCAGGCTCTCATTGACCGTTCTTTCACCATCAGCGAGGGCGAGGACATCGACATTGACGAAACCGTTAACAAGCTCGTAAAAGCAGGCTACACACGATTTGACCAAGTTGACGGCACAAGTCAGTTCAGCGTAAGAGGCGGACTTATTGACATCTTCCCTCCCGGAGCAGACGACCCGGTGAGAATCGAGCTTTGGGGCGACACCGTTGATTCTATCGCAAAATTTGATATTTCAACCCAAAGGCGAAATGATATTGTTGACAAGATTGACATCATTCCGGCAACGGAAGTTTTGTTTCCGTCAAAGGAAATTCAGGCGAAGAAGATTGACGAGCTTGCAGGCTCACTAAAGGGAAAAGCTATCAAAGCAAGAGAAAAACTCTATGCCGACAGCGACAAGCTCAAGCAGGGTGTGAATCTGCCGTGCAACGACAAATATCTTCCGCTTGCATACAACAGCAACGGACTGTTTGATTATTTTGACGGTCTGCTGTTTGTGCTTGAAAGCGGCAAATGCAAGGAAAAGTGCGAAAATCAGCAGAAACTTATGCTTGAGGACATCAAGTGGCTTCTTGAGGACGGCATAATCTGCAAGGGCATTGACAAATTCAGCCTTGATTTCACCGACCTTTTGAGCGTTTACGAAAACTGCAAGGCGATTTATCTCGACTCATTCCCTCGTGGAAGTTTTGACACACCGATAAGACACCTTGCGTCATTCACCTGTCAAACATTCAATTCTTGGAGCGGAACATTAAGCCAGTTAAAAGACGAGCTGTTCCCTCTCATCAAAACAAAATACGCCGTTTGCATACTTGCCGGCACAGCAAAATCGGCAAAGGCACTTGCCTACGACTTGCAGGAAATGGGCTATCAAGCAATTTACTGCGACAAAAAGCCAAGCGAATTCGCCCACGGTCTTGTAACCGTTATGTCGGGCACAACATCGGCAGGATTTCAGCTTTCGACTTGCAAGTTTGCGCTCATCACCTACGGCAAAGTTAACCAAGCCAAGAAAAAGCACAAGCATTTCAGTTCAAAGGATGCTATTCATTCGCTTGACGAACTCGTCATCGGCGACTACATTGTTCACAACATCCACGGTATCGGTATTTTTGAGGGCATACAGGCACTCGAAATAAACAATGTCAGCAAGGACTACATCAAAATCAGCTACGCAAAAGGCGACAATCTTTATGTTCCCGTAACCCAACTTGACCTTGTTTCAAAATACATCGGACCTCGAGACGATTCAAGAGTGAAAATTAACCGCCTCGGTTCGGGTGATTGGAGCAAGACTAAATCCAAGGTTCGTGCAGGACTTCAGGATATGGCAAAAGAGCTTATTGCCCTGTATTCAAAGCGAATGAACACAAAGGGTTTTGCATTTTCCGAGGACACCGATATGCAACGAGATTTTGAGCTTCGATTTGCATACGAAGAAACAGACGACCAGCTCCGTTCGATTGACGAAATCAAGGGCGATATGGAAAAAACCGCACCTATGGACAGACTGCTTTGCGGTGATGTCGGATTCGGCAAAACAGAAGTTGCCTTGCGTGCGGCATTCAAATGTATTGGTGACGGCAAGCAATGTGCAATCCTTGTGCCGACCACCGTTCTTGCAATGCAACACTTCCAAACCGCACAGAAACGAATGGAAGCGTTCCCTGTGAGGATAGAAATGCTCAGCAGATTTGTATCGGCAACCAAGCAAAAGGAAGTGCTGAGTGACCTTGAAAAAGGCAAGGTTGACCTGTTAATCGGCACTCACAGAATTTTCGGCGGTGACATCAAATTCAAAGATTTGGGGCTGCTGATTGTTGACGAAGAACAGCGTTTCGGCGTTGCTCAAAAAGAGAAAATCAAGGAAAAATTCCCAAGAGTTGATGTTCTCACCCTTTCGGCAACACCTATCCCACGAACACTCAATATGGCTATGAGCGGAATCCGTGATATGAGCCTGCTTGAAGAAGCACCGGGCGACAGAAAGCCTGTGCAGACCTATGTTATTGAATACGATTTTGGAATCATAATCGAAGCCATGGAAAAAGAGCTTGCAAGAGGCGGTCAATGCTATTATTTGCACAACGACATTGAAACCATTGACCACATTGCAATGCAGATAAAAAAAGAACTCCCGGATGCAACGGTGGGAGTTGCACACGGTCAAATGACCGAGGAGCAATTATCCGATGTTTGGCAAAAACTGCTCAATGCCGAAATTGACATTTTGGTGTGCACAACAATCATCGAAACAGGTATTGATGTACCAAATGTAAACACATTGATAATTGAAAACGCAAACAAACTCGGACTTGCGCAACTTCACCAAATCCGTGGCAGAGTCGGCAGAAGCAGCAGGCGTGCATATGCCTACTTCACCTTTGCAAAGGGCAAGGAACTGACCGATATTGCGCAAAAACGACTTGAGGCAATCCGTGAATACACCGAATTCGGTTCAGGCTTCAAAATTGCTATGCGTGACCTTGAAATCAGAGGTGCGGGTTCGTTGCTCGGCAACAAGCAACACGGTCATATGGAAAGCGTTGGATACGATATGTACATCAAACTGCTTGAACAGGCTGTCAGCGAAGAAAAGGGCGAGGCTGTTCCTGACGAAAAAGAACAAGAGTGCCTCATCGACCTACCTGTTGATGCAAGTATTCCGTCAACATACATCACCTCCACTCCGCAAAGGCTTGATATGTACAAGACTATTGCAAACATCCGTTCAAACGAGGAAGCAAACGATGTTTATGACGAACTTACCGACCGTTTCGGTGTTCCGCCGGCAAGCGTGTACGGACTTGTAGAAATTGCACTTTTGCGAAACACAGCAATGCAACTCGGCATTTATGAAATCAGGCAATCCGGCATAAACGCAAAATTCTTCTTGAATGATGTGAAGCCTGAATATCTTATTGCTCTCAACGAAAAAATGCGTGGCAGAGCAAAGCTGAATTCCTGCAAAAAGACCTTTATATCGGTTGAAACCATTGGCGGTGACACAATCGGATGCGTGCGTGACACACTCAATCTTTTGAGCGAATCTGTCAAAAATGAATAAAAAACGAAACCTCGGTTGATAATATAACCGAGGTGTTTTTTATGTCTACATCAAATTCAAAAAAGAACGACAACAAAAATGTAAAAGCGTTATTTTCCGTTGTTTGCCTGTGCATTGTTTCGCTTGGCTTGATAGTTTACTTTTCTACCACTCAAAAGGGCAAGGACAGCACGGTGAACGAGCCGACAACGATTGTTGAAACCACCGAGGTTCAGCACGCAGTTACGGCAAAAGAAACCACAACGCAAACAACAAGCGAAGCAAGGGTTTCCAAACAAAAACCGACTGCGAAAAAGGATGTTACAATGTCGCAGGGCAAGGGCAACACTCCGTACAAAAGCTACTACAAATATCCGCTGACGGACGCTGTTTCAAAGGGTTATAGCGAGGAGTTGACCTACGACAAAACCATGGGTGATTACCGTGCGCACACGGCAGTTGATTTCAGCGGTGCACTCGGCGACAAAGTGACTGCAATCAATGACGGACTTGTGACAAAGGTTTACACCGATTCAATGTACGGCTTGTGCGTTGAAATTGACCACGGCGGAAAATTTGTTGTAAGATACTGCGGACTTGAAAGTGCAACCGTAAAAAAGGGCAATTTTGTTGACATCGGCAACACAATCGGCACACTCGGAAAAGTTCCGTGCGAAGTCGGTGACGGCGCACATTTGCACCTGTCTGCAAAGCTAAAAGGTCAACCCGTGAATCCTTTGAATGTTATGAGCAAAACCGAATAAACCAAATCATCTTTAAAAGGCTTCCCTCAAACAGCGGGAGGCTTTTTATATACAATTACAACTTTTTGTATATTTTGTGGAAAACTTTTGTTGATATTGTCGTATTCATTGTGTAAAATTATTTGTATAATATTAACAAAGAGGGATAATTATGGCAGAAACCAAAACAAAAAAATCAAACAAAAAAAAGACAAAATGGATAGTTTTGGCTATCGTTGTTTTGTTGATTGTTGCACTTGCAACAGTAATGACTGTGTCGGGCAAGCACCGTTCTACACCTGACCAGCTCCAAACATACGAAACCGACAACAAATACATACTTCAGGAAACCGACATTTCGGGTCACAGAAGCGGTGGCGGAATCGAACCTGAAGAAACAATGCTTGCATTCAAGAACTGTGCAGAAAACCCTGCTTTCAGCATTGATGTTTTTGAATTTGACTTGCACATCACAAAAGACAAGCAACTCATTCTTTTGCACGATGACACACTCGACAGAACTTCCGACAGCGTTGAAGTTTTCGGCGAAAAGAAAGTCAGACCTGAAAACAAGACATATGAAGAACTCCGAACTCTTAATATGGGTGCGAAATTCGAAAACGAAGACGGCGAATCACCATATGCCGACCTTAAGGGTGACGAAGTGCCTGACGATTTGAGAATTCTCAAGCTCAACGATATTCTTGATTATCTCATTGCTCAAGGCGGCGGCAGATACAAATACATCATCGAAATCAAGAACGGCGATGATTTGGGCAAAGAAGGTGTAGATATTCTCTACAACACCTTGATTGAAAAAGGCATTCTTGAAAATGTTGTGTTCGGCACATTCCACAAAGAAGTGAGTGCATATGTTGACGAGAAATACCCTGACCTTGCACGAAGCACATCAATTCCGGAAGTTGTTAATTTCTGGAAAGCAGCACTCAAGGATGACCCTAATTACGAGCCACCTTGCAATGTTTTACAAATTCCATTCTGTGCTCCGTACAAAAATCTTGGATTTAACCTTGCAACTGCACAAATGATTAACTATGCACACAAGCACAATATGGCTGTGCAATATTGGACAGTCAATGACGAAGAAGATATGAAGTACTTGCTTGAAATGGGCGCTGACTGCATTATGACAGACTATCCTGACAAGCTCTACAATGTAAAAAATTCATAACAAAAACGAATCCCTCCCCAATCTGGGAGGGATTCAGACTGTCGATAAAGCTCCTGAAACACGCCAAAATATAATCAACCAAATTATGCCTCCCTTTGACGCAAGGTGATTCCCCCGTTAATCGGGGGAAATGTCTGCAACACAGACAAAAGGGGGCGTCTACGCAGTAAAGGTGGCAACACGAAGTGTTGACGGTGGGGTTTTAAAAATGCTGTAAGTATCGTACTTACAGCATTTTTGGCGTTTTTCTTTTTTTGCTCAGTCGAGGTACCATCGTACATCTTCCTTCGCAAGAAAACGAAATTCAGAAACTTTCTCAACAGCCTACAGCGTGTCGATAAAACTCCTGAACATGCAAAAGCCCTCCCATTCGTGGAGGGTTTTCTGTTAGATTTAGTTTTTGACTTGTTTAGCTATAATTTCTTTTTACCGCCGTTGTGCTTTATGCACATTTATCTCTTATTAGCCTTGGTTTCTCTGTTTCTCCCCTAACCATATGCCTTATGTAATATGAAACTCCCCTGATGATGCGTCCTCTTTTCTCTCCAATGACATCATCAAAAGAATTTCCATAATCGTGGCTCATTCATTTCATCACAACTACCGATTTGCAACAGCAGTCACCCCATAGGCGGTATAGCTTGTTTTAACAACAACTCAATGTTTTGTAATTAAGTCCCAAACCTCAAAACAAAACACTTAAAGAAATTACAGCTTAAAACACAGTCGTACAAAACTAACCAGCGAATAAAGTATTGCACAAAATCAATTATTTTGCAATATGTTACCTATGTGTTACCTTTTCATCAGATAAAGGAAACATATTGAAATGCCGACATAATGCGTGTATATTATTTGTATGTTACCTGAAGAAAATTTTTTAGTAACAATAACAGTCAATTGAAACATACATCTTTTGTGCTTCTGCATTTTCCACAAATATAAAAAATCATCCCTCCTGATGTATATCCTACACCAAGAGGGATTTTTTGTGTCAATTATTCACTGACTTGTTCATACAAGAGGGGGATTAATTATATCACTTCAAATTAGCAATATTTTTGTTTACTCTTGAAATAATCATAGAACGATTTTTCTTTTCATATGAATCGGTCAAGATAAGTTTAACCTTACCCTTTTTGTAAATAATTTGACCTTTCTTTTCTGCATCAAATCTGTCAAAAAGCAAAGTCTTCTTTTTGTTCAAGAATTCTTTTTCAGAAGCAGCTTTGCCATTTATCTTTCGGGTTGATTTATCGGTTTTTCCGTCATAAAGACTGGAAAGTTTATCTTTTGCCTTAACCTTTTTTCCGTTAAAAGAATAAGAAGTTACATAATAATAATCCTTTTCTTGTTCAAAATCATAATCGGATTTTTCAGTTACAAGCAAAACACCTTTATTTGTATAACACAAAAATACTCCGCCGCGTTCGCCGATTTCTACACCTTTACCGTAAATGCCTTTTTTTACACATTTTGCTTTTTTATCAATAAATGCATAAATTCTATAATAAAGCACACAGTTAAATTCTTCAGACTTCTCACTTACAGTTGTATAAGTAACAAGCATTTCATCTTTGCCATCGTTATTGAAATCAATAAGTTCAACACAGTTTACACCTAAAATTGCGTTATCATTATGACTGTACTTTGCTTTGCCATATTGATTTACAAGACTTGTAACAACCTTGCTATAAGCTTTATTGCGAGCATTGGATGCGGCAAGTGCACTGATATTTGTAAATGCAAGAGTTGACACTATGCAACAAATTGCCAAAATTACTGAAATAACTCTTTTAAACATTTTGTTTTTCATTTTTTACCCCAAATCACTTAGTTTTTACTGCCTTAACCTTTGACCATTTGCCGTAAACCTTTTTGCCGTTTACGATCTTATATGATCTTACACGAACATAATACTTCTTGTTCTTCTTAAGATTTTTAACAGTCTTTTTCTTTGCCTTTTTCTTGTTAACCTTTACAGACTTCTTGTTCTTCTTGAACTTCTTGTCTGTAGCAACCTGAATCTCGTATCCGGTTACATTCTTTGCAGGCTTCCATGTTACAACAACAGCCTTTTTCTTTGATTGTGGCTTCTTTATTGTAACTTTAGCAGGCTTCTTTGATGTGCTTGGTGCAGGAGTTGTTTCGTTTGGCTTTGCTTCAGGCTTCTTGTCGTCATCATTTTTGTCTGTGTCTTCAGGAGCAGGTGCAGGAACGAAGCCTCCGCCACTGCCTGTTGAGCCGCCTGTTGAGCCGCCTGGGTTACCGCCGTGATTATCATTATTATATAGTTGTCCGCAACGAGAGCATTTCTTTGTATATGTGCCGTCTTCGTTTTCAACTGTATAATATGAATGACATGTAAGAACAGGAGTTATATCCTCATTACATTCGTCACAATGAATTTTATATGTTCCACAAACTTTGCCATATTGATGAGTAACCTGAATGTATCTTACCTTTTTGTGATTAATATAATTAGATCTATATTTATCACAACATTTGCATTTTGAATATGAATGAATGCATTTGCTTCCCTTGTATGATTCGTCTTTTTCATCTTCAAACTTATGAGGTGCTGCAGTATATCCACAAGTCTTGCAAGTTGCCGGATGTTGACAATCTATTGAAGATTCATCCACACCAAAATCATGCTTTACATTATTTTCTTCATCACGGCATGGAGACTCTTCGAGCTGATATTTAATATATTCGCCACAGTCAGTACATGTGCCTTCATAAAAAGCATTCCAACCTTGGTTTACACCACCATTATAAGAATAATGTCTCCAAAAGTCTTTAACAATTTCATCATTAGGGTCAACTAATTTTTTATCATCTCCTAATTTGTGATCGGTATATGTTGTATAAGTGTGAACATATTCCTCTTTTTGGCAACGAGAACATTTGTCTCCAAAAGTTACTTTCTGTTTTTCCCCACACTTTGCATCTTCCGGCTCTTTTATCTCGAACCCTATATAATTATGATTTTCATATTCAAGTGTAAATCTTTTACCGCAAAGTTCACATTCTCTTGTTTCAGTTTCTATACAAGAATTTTCCTGTTGTTCTCTTGAAACAAAATATGAAAAAGCATGTGTACATGTGTTCGGATCTATATCATCTACATTTCTGATTTCAATATCATAGACCATATCATTTGGACGAAGATTCAAGAAATCGCTATCATTTTCAAGCAAACTTTGAGTTTCATAACCGCCAAATGCCGCTGAAGCAGCAATATAAAGCACATCGCCTTCATGATATGTATAGGTCAAAGCCGAAGCATACATAATATTATCGGTTTTATCTTTTGCAGAAGCAATATCAAGGGCTGCATCTTTATTACCGTTAATATCTTCATATACTCTGATATCATTGTGACTGACAGACGGCTTTTTATCATTGCTATACTGCTTGTTTCTCAATGTAGTGATTACATACTTACCGTCTTCAGGTACAACAAATTTGAGAGTTGCAACACCGTATTGAGCAAGCCAAAGAGTGTACTTTGTTTGTTGCTTTGCCTCAATGATATTGCCGTCTTCATTCAAACCATATTGATTTTGGCGAACAGAATATACGCCTTTATTTGTCTTTACTCTTTCTCCATACCATTCAGTCAATGATGCTTCATCACCGCTAATAAGATAATTTTTGGTACTTGACGGTGCAACATAAGTACCGTTGAATGTTTCGTCATATGCCTGATTAGCATTTACTGCAATTGGAAAGCTCAAAAGCATTGCAATAGAAAGCAAAACAGACAAAAACTTTTTTGTTGATTTTTCCATAATTTTTTCTCCTTTAACTTTGTTGTTTTATGATTTTTTTGTACTTTTTTCCAATCTCAAAATTCTGCTTTCTTCCGTACAAAATTCCTCTTGCTGCAGTATTCTCTTTCAACTCCATAATCATATCATCAACTGAAGCAATTTTGTTTTTGCAGTTTTTAGATTTTTCTGTTTCTCCCCTTTCTTCATAATATTTATTTGCTTTTACAAGCAAATCAATGTAATCACGGTAGTGCTGCATAGTTCGTGGATCTTTTTCAATTACAAGTTCCATTTGCTTTATAGCCTTACCGTATTTATTATCAGCCGAATAAATGTTAGCCATAACATTATTCGGTTCATAAACACTGTCATTCCGCTTCAAAATTTCTTGTGCAAGAACATAAGCTGATTGTTTGTCATTT
>NZ_FUWW01000017.1 GCF_900167205.1 Eubacterium coprostanoligenes | reverse complement strand
AAACATTATTTGGCAAATAGCAAAAAGAAAAAGGGACTAAAATCAGTCCCTTTGAGTGTATTTAAATAATTATTTTCAACACGCTGTAGGCTGTTGAGAAAGGTTCTGAATTTCGTTTTCTTGCGAAGGAAGATGTATATAAATACCTCGACTGAGCAAAAAACGAAAAACGCCAAAAATGCTGTAAGTTCGATACTTACAGCATTTTTTAAACCCCACCGTCAACACTTCGTGTTGCCACCTTTACTGCGTAGACGCCCCCTTTTGTCTGCGTTGCAGACATTTCCCCCGATTAACGGGGGAATCACCTTTTAAAAAAAAGGAGGCATAATTCGGTTGATTATATTTTGGCGTGTTTAAGAGACTTTATCGACAGTCTGAAAATTCTATTACTCTGGTTAACAAAGTATATCGCATAGGTTCGAGGTGGATATATCCGTCTGTTGCCGACTCGTCAAAAAAGCAATACGAATTATCCCACTGCTCACCGACGAAAATATCAACATCGGTGTCATCGAGATTGACAGCCACCAAAAGTTCGCTGTTTTCGTCCGTGCGGAGATATGCAATAGTTTTGTGTTCGCTATATAACGGCACAAACTCGCCTTTTGCAAGCACCTTGCAACCAATTCGGATTTCTCCGAGTCGCTTATACCAACGGAGAAGTTCGTTGTTCGGTTCTTCCCAATTCATACAAGCACGGTTGAACGGGTCTTTGCGACCTTCCATACCGATTTCATCACCATAATAAAGTGACGGCACACCCGGCAATGTATACTGAATAAGCGATGCGATTTTCATCAGCGAAAGTCCACGCAAATATTCATATTCGGAAAGTTTGTTGTGTTCATACTGCCAATGTCTGCCATAGCCCTCACAACTGTCACCCGCAAGTCGACTGATTGCACGCTCCGTATCGTGAGTGCCGATATGATTCATCAAAACATTTGTAACCTGCGGCGGATAGTTTTCAACAACCGTCATCACACGGTCAAAAAATTCATGGGCATTTGGGTATTTCACAAAATCCAAAACCGCATTTGCAAACGGATAGTTCATAACGCTGTCGAGCTGTTCTCCGAGGAGATAACGGCGACGCTGACCATAGGCAAACTTTGTGGTTGCGTCTTCCCAAACCTCACCGATAATAACGGCGTCGCTGTTTTCCTCCTTGACCGCCTTGCGCAAATCATCAAGGAACACATCTGGAAGTTCATCCGCAACATCAAGACGCCAACCGGCTATGCCGCATTTGAGCCATTTACGCAAAATTCCGTCTTTGCCACAGATATATTCACGATAGCTTTCGTCCTCTTCTCTGACTTCAGGCAGAAGTTTAATGCCCCACCACGAATCGTATTCATCGGGATAATTGATAAATTTATACCACGAATAATACGGACTGTTTTGGCTGTTGTACGCACCGATGCTGTTGTAATTATTGTACAAATTAAAGTACTTGCTGTCACAACCTGTGTGACTGAACACACCGTCAAGAATAATCGAAATGCCGTACTCATTTTTTGCAACCTTGCAGAGATTTTTCAAGTCCTTTTCGGTGCCCAAAAGCGGGTCGATTTTTTCATAATCGGCTGTGTCGTATCTATGGTTGGAATTTGCCTCAAAAATCGGATTGAGATAAATACAAGTTACGCCCAAATCCTTTAAGTAAGGAAGTTTTTCCTCAACACCCAAAAGGTCACCGCCGAAATAATCATTGTTCCAAATGCCGTTCATCTGTTCTTCTCGCCAAAAAGGCTCTTCGCCCCATTTGCGAAGAACACGACTTTTTCTGTATCCTGTTTTTTTCTTGCCGGAATTATAAAAACGGTCAGGAAAAATCTGATAAATTATGCCACCCTTGAGCCAGTCGGGAGTGGCAAAATCCTTGTCATAGACCGTCTGCTGAAAGTCTGCCCCATCAGGCGAGAACTCCCCGTGACCGTGACCGACATTTCGCACGAAACTTTTGCCCCATGGGGTGTCAAGTTCAAAATGATACCAATAAAGACCGGGGGTGTCGGCAACAAAATGAAGTTCCCAATACTCCTTGTCATCACCGCACATACCTGCCCAGAACATAGAGTTGTAGACATTGTTTTCGTTTTCCTTGTGAACACAAAGAGTAGCCCCGCTGCATTTCATTGAGCGAGGCACAATTATACGAAGCTTTACAGGCTCATCGGTTGCGATGGCACGGATTTTATCTTTATATTCTTTACTGCGAGAATTAAATACCATATTATATATTATCTATTCACACGACAACTCCCCTTTAGGCTGCCGATAAAGTATCTGAAACACGCCAAAGCAATAATCTAACCATCTAACGCCTTCTTTGTGTAAAGGGTGCGGGTCTCCTGTGGAGACCTCTGCATTTTAATGCAGAAGCACCGACCGAACCGGCAGGTGAGACGGTGGTAACGCAAAGTGTTGACGGAGGGATTGTAAAAGTACCGCAAACATCGAATTTGCGGCACTTTTGGCGTTTTTCATTTTTTGCTCAGTCGAGGTACCATCGTACATCTTCCTTCGCAAGAAAACGAAATTCAGAAACTTTCTCAACAGCCTACGTATAAGGGGAGTTTTCAAAATTATTTTTTCTTTGATTTTGAAGCCGGCTTCTTTGCAGGGGCTTTTGGTGCTTCTTTCTTTGGAGCAACCTTTTTCTCTGCTTTCTTTTCCACCTTTTTCGGTTCTACCTTTGCTTCTTTTTTTTCTTCCTTTTCAGGCTCTGCCTTGATTTCGCTCTTTGGAGCCATAGGCTTTGACTTTTTGGCTGCCTTTGGAGTTTCCTTTGCAAACTGAACAGGCTTTGTGTGCCAAATGTTGTTTGCATAATCCATAATGGAACGGTCGGCAGAGAATATGCCTGCACCCGAAATGTTCATCAAAGACATTTTGACAAACTTTTCTCTGTCGGCATAAGCCTTTGAAATTTCTCTTTGAGCACGCTGATAATCGGTGAAATCTGCAAGTGCCATATATGGGTCGGTATTTACAAGTGAATAGTAAACCTCATCAAACTTCTTGCCGTTTACACCGTTTTGCAAAAATGCCATAGCCTTTGCAAGTGCTTCGTTGTTTTGAATATAGCTCTGTGGGAAGTATCCAGCCTTTTTGAGCTGTTCAACCTCCGGAGTTTTCATACCGAAGATGTAAATATTATCCTCACCGACAGCATCGTGAATTTCTACATTTGCGCCGTCAAGAGTGCCGAGAGTTATAGCACCGTTGAGCATAAGTTTCATATTACCTGTGCCCGATGCCTCTGTGCCTGCAAGAGAAATCTGCTCACTGATGTCGGCAGCCGGCATAAGCACCTCTGCAAGAGAAACATTGTAATCTTCAAGGAACACAACCTTGAGTTTGTCGTTTACATCAGGGTCATTGTTGATAACATTTGAAAGTGCGTCAATAAGCTGAATAAGTTTCTTTGCCATAAAGTAGCCCGGAGCGGCCTTTGAAGCAAAGATATATGTCTTTGGATAATAATCCGCATTTGGATTTTCCTTGAGCATCTGATATTCAGAAATAATGTTGAGAATATTGAGTTGCTGTCTTTTATATTCGTGAAGTCGCTTAACCTGAACATCAAAAATGGAATCAGGGTTAATATCAACACCGTTACGCTTTTTGATAATCTTTGCAAAGCGAACCTTGTTTTCGTGCTTGATTTCATCAAGTTTTGCAAGAACTTTTTTGTCGTCCTTGAACTGACGGAGCTTTTCGAGTTCATCACTCTTTGTGATAAATCCGTCACCGATAAGAGAAGTGATATAATCGGTCAAAGCAGGGTTTGCCTGGCAAATCCAACGGCGGAATGCAATACCGTTTGTTACATTACAGAATTTTGCCGGAGTAAGATTATAAAAATCGTTGAATACGGTTTCCTTAAGAATTTCCGAATGAAGTGCGGAAACACCGTTTACGCTATGTGAACCGATAACGCAAAGGTTAGCCATACGAACAACGCCGTTTGAAACAACTGCCATACGCTCAACTCTGTCTGCATCATAGGTTGCCGACCAAACATATGCACGGAAGCGGTTGTCAATTTCCTTGGTAATTTGATAAATACGAGGAAGAAGACGAGAATAGAGTTCTTCGCTCCAACATTCAAGTGCTTCTTTCATAACAGTGTGGTTTGTGTATGCAACTGTGCGAGTTACGATTGACCACGCATCATCCCAGCTATATCCGCATTCGTCAAGCATAATTCTCATAAGTTCAGGAATAGCCATTGTCGGGTGAGTATCATTAATATGAATTGCAACCTTGTCAGGAAGATTATCAAGAGTGCCGTACTTTGTGAGGTGACGCTGAATAATATCCTGAATCGAAGCAGAAACAAGGAAGTACTGCTGACGAAGACGGAGTGACTTGCCTTCAGGTGAATTATCGGCAGGATAAAGAACCTTTGTGATAGCCTCTGCCATAGCAGATTGCTCCATAGCCTTCATATATGAACCCTCGTTGAAAAGAGTCATATCAAGTTCAGGCTTCTTGGCTGCCCACAAACGAAGTCGAGAAACACCCTCGCCTTTGCCCGAAACATACATATCGTACGGAATAGCCTCAACAACATTGGCGTCTTTATGATTTACATGGTGGAAATCACCGTCCCAGCTATCCTCGATATAGCCCTCAAATGCAACTTTGCATGAACGCTCCTCACGAGGAACAAGCCAAACTTCACCGCCCGGAAGCCAGAAATCAGGGAGTTCTGTCTGCCAGCCGTCAATCAACTTCTGCTTGAAAATACCTGCTTCATAGCGGAGTGAATAACCCATTGACTGAAAGCCTGTTGTTGCAAGCCCGTCAAGATAGCAGGCAGCAAGACGACCCAAACCGCCGTTGCCAAGTCCTGCATCAGGCTCTTGTTCATAGAGATTATCGAGCTTTACGCCCATTGATGAAAGGGCCTTGTCAAATGTTTCGGTAAGTCCGAGATTATAAAGATTGTTCTTGAGTGAACGACCCATCAAGAATTCCATACAAAGATAATAGATTTCTTTTGAGTCCTGTCCTTTTGCTGTATGTCTGAAATCACTGTTTTTCTTTGAAAGTTCATCACGGACTATCATAGCAACAGCCTTATAAAACTGCTCGTCAGTAGCAACATCAGGTGCTACACCGAAGAAATGAGAAAGCTTATCGGTTATAAGCTTCTTTGCTTGTGTTGTAGAAATAGTCGTTTTCATACAATTCCTCCAAAAATTTATTTAAAAATGATATGTTATTTCTTATTTTTTGTATATTGTACACTAAAAATGCAAGTTTTTCAATAGTCACAGCCAAATATATACATTTTACACAAAAACACAAAAGACCTCTTGTATAAATAAGAAGTCTTTTTGCAAAAATCACTTACTTTTCTTTAAAAATCTGCCAAAAATCTTGTTTGCAAGTTCTTTTATAGGCTTGATATTTACCAAAAGCATAGCCAAAACAAGAGCCGATTCGATGCCGTACATCATTGCCCCCGACTTTAGCTTTATCATAACAATGCACTGAACTGCAAGGATTGCAACCTCGGCAATAAGAAGCGGTGTGTTGAAATTGATTGCGATATATTTTTTTGTATTTGCCCCTCTGAAAATGAACACAACGGCAAATGCAACAACAGTTGCTATTGCAGCACCGATTGCACCAACATTCGGAATCAAAATCAAATTGAGCACAATATTTGTCAATGCTCCCGACATAGCGGTAACCATAGCCATAACCGACTTTTTCTCTGCCATATAAACGGATGCAAGGAAGTTTACAAGGCACGAAAGTGTTGTTGCAATAATCAGAATAGGAACAAACTGCCAAGAATCATAATAATTAGGTTTAACCAAAATTTTTGTTATAAGCTGACATCCCAAGATGAGTGCTGACGAAACGGCAAAGATACCGCCAGAATAAACACGAAACACCTTTGTGAAGAAGTCTGCCTTATCCTCACTGTCGTATTCATCAACAGCAGACAACTGCCACGCATCAATGAAAATTGACGAGAACATAACAACAAAGTTCGGAATCTTTGAAGCAGCTGTATAAAGTCCGTTTTCGGCAGAACCGATAAAGCCTGTTACCATATATCTGTCCGACACATTGATTATCCACCACAAAATAATTGTTGGCATAAGCGGAACAGAATACTTGAGCATATCAATCTTTGTTTTCTTATTCACCTTATGGAAATGAAGGTCGTTCCACAATTTTGTTGCAACAAAGAGGAACACAACCGACATAAAATCGGATGCAATGATAGCAAGTACATAGCCGGTAACACCCATATTAAGCGGACCGAGGAACAAAAGATTAAAGAGCAGGGTTGTTGCGGTTGCAATAATACCGTCAATTGCAAAAATCCTAACCTGTCCGCAGCCTCGTACAAACTGCTGGCAAAGCTGGCGCATACCCGAAACCAACACGAAAAGATACAGTAAGGGAGCATAATCGCCGAGTGCCATATCGTTGATTTTTATCAAGGTCACAGGATAGTAAAAAATCAAAAATGCCAAAAAGCCTTTAAGCGTTGTTCGCACACCGATGGTGAAAACATCGCTTTTGTTTTCGTTCTTGTCAAGAGCAAAGCGAAGTGCCGCACTGTTTATTTGCAAAAACACTATCGGAATGAGGACATTTGCGGTTTGCTGAATCAAATCGGCAGTCGAATAATCCTCCGGCATAAGTTTGCCTGTGACATAAGGCATAAGCAAAAAGGACAAAATCTTTGAAGAAAATGTACCGATTGCAAATATTATTGTATTTGTGGCTAATTTTTTATATTTATCCAAAAATCTTTACCTCTTAAATTAGTAACTCCATTTGCCGTTGCCAAAGGTCATAACATTTGACGAACCCGTGAGATTCGATGACGCACGATAAATCTTGTCGCCGTTTGAACGCTCACCTATAATAAAATCATATTCACCGCCGTGCTGAATAAACACATCATCACCTGCTGTGACATTGCCTGAATAAAGCATCATTTTTGTTGCTTCGCTGTTCATATTAAGCTCAAACATCTTGAACTTGTCGCCGTCAAGGTCGGCATAAAACATTCTGTTTTGGTCAACAACAACAGGCTTACAAAGGCTGACGCCCTCAACCAAAGTGACCTTTTTTTGTGAGCCGTACTTTTGACGAATGATGTTGTACTTGCCGTCCGGCTGTTTTTCATAATAATACATAAAACCGCTTTCCATAATCATAGAAGCAATCTCGCCGTTTTTGCTGTCAGGTCTGAAGCGTTCTTCTTCCCCGCCTGTTGAAAGCACGCAGAAATAAGCCACATTTCCCGACATATCCTCGCTTGTAAAGAACACTCTGTCAAGCGAAATGCCAATCAAATTAACCTTATCGCCATAGCCTGAATAAAGCACTTTGTATGTGAAATCCTGTGTGTTGACAGCCACAAC
Source organism: Eubacterium coprostanoligenes (assembly GCF_900167205.1). Classification (GTDB taxonomy): domain Bacteria; phylum Bacillota; class Clostridia; order Oscillospirales; family Acutalibacteraceae; genus Eubacterium_R; species Eubacterium_R coprostanoligenes. Next base: position 34,295 of record NZ_FUWW01000017.1, on the reverse strand, counting down.
CTCGTTGTTTGTCGAAAGGCAGTAAGCTGTTGTGTCGTAGATATACGCAAGTTTTACATTTTCGGCAACCTTGGCAAGATTTTTGCCGGTCATAGTTATTTTGTAAAGCGAATTATCGCTTTCATTAACAAAATAGAAGTAGTCGCCTCTGATGTTAAACGATGAAAGTGTGTCACTTGATTTATAAACACAGGCGTAACTTTCACTATCGGGCAAGAACTTGTAAATACCTCTGCCGTCAACAATGTGATAGACAATTCCGTTGTCTTTTTCGACCTTGCCACCGTTCAAAAGATTGCCGATCATTCCGCCCTTTTTGCTTGCCTCAAATTCAAAATCAGAGTGGTCAAGATAGGACACCTGCGACAAAGTGGTCGGCTCGGTGGTTGTTTCACGAGGTTGGGTTATGGTTGTAGTTGTTCTTCCGATGATGTTTTCATCAACAAAATCCGCAACTTCCTTGTTTGGCAAAACCTCACTGAAATAAAAATCGGTGAAAATATACTTAACGGAAACAAGTCCGCCTGCAATCAAAATCACAAGCAAAGCAATAATCACAAGCAATACCTTGCCGAAACCGCCTTTTTTCTTTTTCCTCTTTTTCTTTTTTCTTTTGTTATCAACCTGTGGTTGAATGTATGAATATTCGTTATCTTTTCTTTTCATTATCTGACTTGTCCGTCTCCGTAAATCAAATATTTTGTTGATGTAAGTTGTTCAAGTCCCATAGGACCTCTTGCATGAAGCTTTTGAGTTGAAATGCCGATTTCCGCACCAAGGCCAAATTCTCCGCCGTCAGTAAATCTTGTTGAAGCATTTACATAAACGGAAGAAGAATCAATGCACTTCAAAAACTTTTCGGCATTTTCCTTGTTTTCGGTAATAATAGCTTCGCTGTGACCCGTTGAATTTGCATTGATGTGAGCAATTGCCTCATCAATAGTATCAACAGTTTTTACGCTGATTATATAATCAAGGTATTCGGTTGCAAAATCCTCATCGGTTGCAGGTGCAACAAGTTCGCAAGCCTTTTGAGCACGCTCGTCACCACGGATTTCAACATCCTTTTCCTTGAGCTTTTTTGCAATAATAGGCAAAGCCTTGTTAATAATCTTGCTGTTGATAACAAGACTTTCGCAAGCATTGCACACAGATATTCTCTGTGTTTTTGCATTAAATATAATATTTGCAGCCATATTAATATCTGCACTTTCGTCAACATAAATATGGCAATTGCCCGAACCGGTTTCGATTACAGGCACTGTTGAGTTTTCAACAACAGCCTTGATAAGACCTTTACCGCCTCTCGGAATAAGGCAATCAAGGTATTCGTTCATATTCATCATATCAGTTGCCGACTGCCTTGAAGTGTCGCCGACAAGCTGAATAACATCCTGCGGAAAGCCTGCCTTTGCAAGTGCCTCTCGCATAATATCGGCAAGAGCTGTGTTTGAATTAATCGCCTCCTTGCCACCTCGAAGAATTACGGCATTTCCGCTTTTAAGACACAGAGCCGCCGCATCAACTGTGACATTCGGACGAGCTTCAAAGATTATTCCGATAACACCCAACGGCACGGTAATTTTTTTAATATCAAGTCCGTTATCCTTCTTGTATTCGGAAAGCAATCTGCCACATGGGTCGGGCAAAGAAGCCACCTGACGGGCGCCGTCTGCCATAGCCTTAATTCTGTCGGCATTGAGCATAAGGCGGTCAATAAGTCCGTCACCAAGTCCGTTTTTTCTGCCGTTTTCAATATCAACTGCATTGGCAGAAACAATCTTTTCTATATTTTCCTCAAGCATATCGGCAATAATACCGAGAGCGTTGTTTTTTTGCTCGGTTGTGACCTGCGACATAAAGGTAAGCGTTTGCTTTGCATTTTTGCCCTGTTCAAAAACTGTCATATCAAAACTCCTCCGTTCATTCGGAAAAATAAATCAATTAGGTAAAAATCTTGTGCCGACACTTTCTCCGTCAAGCACATTGTAAATTTTCTTTGGTGTGATACCGTTCATAACAACAACCGGGATACCTGCGCCGTTGGCAATCTTTGCAGCCTTAACCTTTGTTGCAAAACCGCCTGTTCCCTTTTCGCCTGCTCCGCCTGCAACCGCTTCAATCTCCGGAGTGATTTCTTTTACAACAGGGATGAGTTTTGCATCGGGATTTTCTGACGGATTACTGTCGTACAAGCCGTCTGTATCGGTGAGCATAACAAGCAAATCCGCATCAATAAGTTCTGCCACCGTTGCAGAAAGACAATCGTTGTCGCCGTTCAAAAGTTCCTCGATTGACACGGAGTCGTTTTCGTTTACAACCGGAATAACGCCGTATTCGATAAGCTGATTAAATGTGTTTGTGAGGTGCATCTTGTTTTCCTTGTTTTCAAGTGCATCATATGTGAAAAGAAGCTGTGAAACAATAACATCATATTCGCCGAAAAACTTGTCATAAAGGAACATAAGTTCACCCTGACCGACAGCAGCTGCCGCCTGTCTGCCCTTTATGCTCTGGGGCTTTTTATGCAAACCAAGACGAGCCGTGCCGATTCCGATAGCACCCGATGACACAAGAATAACCTCGTGTCCCATATTATGCAAGTCTGCAAGCACGGATACAAGCTCCCCGATTTTTTGGATATTTGTTTTTCCTGTCTTATGAGTAAGGGTGGAAGTGCCGACCTTTACTACAATTCTCTTCTTTTGCATAAATTTTTGCTCCAATATTATAATTCAGTTTAATATTATAGCACAGTAATATTAGCGTTGCAATTAAAAAGATGTATTTTTGGCTAAATTGTGTAAACAATAGAGGTGAAAAATGATAAAGGAGTATATATATGACAAAAAGAAGCTACATCAGGATTGTTTCCTACATCGGATTTATGCTGATAATCATCGTTGCATCAAGTGTTTTGAGTGCATCAAATATGAAAGCATACAAAACAGAGCTTGAAGTTTCGTACCAACAAAGTCTTGCGGAATTGAGCGAATGTCTTGACAAAGTGAACACGGATATTACCAAAAGTTTGATGTCAAATTCAAACGGTGAAATCTATGATTTAAGCAGAGATTTATATGCACAGTGTTCAACTGCAAAAAACGCAATGAGCCGACTGCCGATAAACCAAATGGAGCTGACCAACGCATACAAATTTTTGAGCCAATGCAGTGACTACGCACAATATATCGGCACAAAAATCGACAACGGCGAGCAAATCACGCATGAAGAACACGACAACTTGAAAGCACTGCTACGCTATGCCGAAAAATTCAACGAGCAGACCAAAAATATGGTTGCAACAGTCAATTCGGGCGCAATGATCACCGACAACGAGGTGAAAAGCACAAGCAAAATCAATGTCACTCCGCTTGCAAACGGCTTCAGCACAGGGGCAGAAATATTTGAAGATTTCCCCACCCTGCTGTATGACGGACCTTTTTCTGACCAAGTGTTGAGAAAAGCGTCAAGGCTTGTGAAATCGGGAGAAGTGAAAACACAAGAAGAATGCAGACAAATCTTTGCAGACGCTCTCGGCATCGACATCAAGAATGTATCATACGAAACAGACGACAAATCAAGAATTCCGTGCTACACCTTCAAATGCGGACGATACACAGGACTTGTCACCAAGCAAGGCGGATATATAAAAGAAATTTTATATTCCGGCAGAATTCAAAGTTCAAACATCACGGCAGAAAATGCGTGCAATCTTGCTATCAAAGCTCTTGAAAAATTAGGCTACGACAATATGACGGTTTGCTACTACAATGTTGAAAACAACATTTGCACGGTCAACTGTGCATACCAAAAAGACAACACCTGCTACTATTCGGATTTAATCAAAGTTGCAATTTCTATGAATGACGGCAATTTGATTGGCATTGATGCAAAAACATATTTGACAAATCACATCAAAAGAGAACCGAAAATCGCAAAGTTATCAACAAATCAAGCGAAGAAAAAACTTTCTCGATACCTTGAAGTGAAAAGTTCAAAAATGTGCGTTATTCCAAAGGAGAGCGGAAAAGAAGTTCAGTGCTACGAGTTCACCTGCAAAAGCAACGACACAGGCGAGGACACTCTTGTTTATATCAACTGCGACACAGGTGACGAGGAGGACATTATGATTCTTCTGAAATCCGCAAACGGCACTTTGGTAAAATAAATTTGAATAACACAAAATGATATGCAAATACTACCACTGAAAGGATGATACAAACTATGAAAAAAATAATCATTATTGCACTTGCAGTTATTATGTCGGCTATAATTTTTGTTGGATGTTCAAGCAAAAAAGACAACACTCCAACCACACAAAAGCCAACAATCGCAACCACCAAGGAAACCACAACAAAAATAGAAACCACCACAACCAAGGTTGAGGAAGATTTATCCAAAGCCGGAAACGATGTTTCTCGCCGTGCCGACAAGGTGAGCGATGACATCGGTGAGGGCGCTGACAAAATCGCAAACGGTGTTGGCGGAAGCGTTGACAAAGCCGGCGATGCGGTAAAAGACGCATTAGATTAAAGTCTATACAAAAAAGGTGCTCATTCTTCAAAATGAACACCTTTCAGACTGTCGATAAAGCCCCTGAACCACGCCAAAATTATATTAACACACATTAAGTAGGGGATAGGCTTGCCTATCCCGGAATACTATTAATTTAATATTACTATTTAAGAAAAGTGCCGCAAGCATCGAGTTTGCGGCACTTTTGGCGTTTTTCGTTTTTTGCGAACAAGCAAATATAAGGCTTCCAAAAAATCAGTAGATTTTTTGGAAAGAGGAAAAACATATGTAGTATACTTACAAAACTCTGTTTTGTTCTATACGGAATATGTTTTGACGAGGTACAGCAAAGTTCGCAAGAAAACGAAATTCAGAACCTTTCTCAACAGCCTACAGCTGTCTTAGCCTTTAAGCTCGATTCCGTCATTCTTGAGTGACTCGATAATGCTGTCTGTTACCTCTTGAACTTCCTCTCTTGTAAGAGTTTTGTCAGAGTGAGAAAATACAATACGAGTTGTGATTGACTTTGTGCCGTCATTTTCGTCCTCATAAATATCTGTTACATAAACATTTTTGATGAGTGGACTTCTTGTTTCTGCAATAGCCTTTGCGATAGGTGCAAATTTTTGTGAAACAAATGAAAGGTCAACTTCAATTTCAGGGAACTTTGACGGTTCAACATATTGGATTGAAGCGTTTTCAATATTTGCAAATGCCTCAACATCAACCTCGGCAAACACGATAGCAGCCTTCTTGTCAATTTTCTTTTGAACAGTTGGGTGAACAATACCGATTTGACCGATTTCAACGCCGTCACAGATAATTCTGTTAAGATTTCTTGGATGTTGATAATTTGAAGTTGCTTCAATCGGTTCAAATGAAAGCGACTTGTGCTTAATATCATCGGACATAACTTCCAAAATATCACGGAGTTTATAGAAAAGCACAGACACAGGAGAAACTTTGCTGAAAAGTGTAATAGCAAGCTTCTTCTTTTCTACACAAAGATTGTTTTCGTCAAGGCCTGTAACAACTCTGCCGATTTCAAAAATACCAAAGCGAAGTGCAAATGAAGTGTTTTGCTTAACCTGACAAAGTTGAGTCGGAATAATTGATTTACGAATAGTTTCGATATTAGGGTTTGATGCACCCTCAAGTTTGATTTCACCCTCTACATCAATGCCGAGAGACTTGAGTTCGTCATAATAAGCCCATACATATGAGTGAAGCTCATGGAGAGAAAATCTCTTTACAAGCAAATCCTTGATTTTATCCTCAACGGTTTTTTCAACATCAGGGCGAACAGGATAAAGCGGAGCAAGGCAGGTGTGAACATCAAAGTTATCATAGCCGTAAATACGGGTAATTTCCTCGATAATATCAGCCTTCATTGTGACATCCTTTGTTGCTCTCCAAGACGGAACATCAACAGTGAATTCGTCATTGTCAACGCTTGCTGTGAAGCCGAGAGAAGTCAAAGTTTTGATGATAGTATCGTTTGAAATTTCAATACCGGTATATTTGTCAACAAAAGACTTGTTAAAGTTGAGTTCCACCTTTTCGTAATGATAAGCGTAATCATCGGTAAGAGCAGAAACAACTGTTGAATCTGCATCATACTTTTGAAGAAGATTTACAAATCTTGCGATAGCTGTTACTGTCATTTCAGGGTCGAGACACTTCTCATATCTCATAGAAGCGTCTGTTCTGTGTGAAAGACGAACAGTTGACTTACGGATTGAAGCAGCGTCAAATGTTGCGGATTCAAGAGTGAGTGTTGTTGTGTCGTCAACAATTTCGCTGTCAAGACCGCCCATAATACCTGCAATTGCAACAGGAGTGTTATCGTTGCAAATCATAAGTGTATTTTCGTCAATATTTCTTTCCACTCCGTCAAGAGTTTGGAAAGTAAACGGCTTATCAAAACGCTTAATTCTGATTTTTTCAACCTTACGGCTATCGAATGCGTGCATAGGCTGACCCATTTCAAGCATAAGATAATTTGTAAGGTCTGCAAGGAAGTTGATGGCTCTCATTCCGCAATAATAAAGACGGATACGCATATCAACAGGAGAAACCGAACGCTTGATGTTTTCAACCTGCAAGCAAGAATATCTTTGGCAAAGCGGGTCTTCAATCTTCATATCAACCTTTGAAAGATTGTCGTACTTTGAAAGGTCAACTGTTTCAAGCGGTTTGAGTTCTCTGCCTGAAAGTGCGGCAAATTCTCTTGCGATACCGTAGTGTCCCCAAAGGTCAGGACGGTTTGTAAGCGACTTATTGTCTACTTCAAAGATAATATCATCAATAGCATAAACTTCTTTTAAGTCTGTGCCGTTTGGAATATCATCTGTGATTTCCATAATACCGCTGTTATCATCAGAAATGCCGATTTCCTTTTCTGAACAGCACATACCGTATGACATATAGCCGGCAAGAGGACGAGGAGCAATCTCAATCTCACCAATTTTTGCGCCAACCTTTGCAAATGCGGTTTTCATGCCAACTCTGACATTAGGTGCACCGCAAACAACATCGGTAAGTTCTGCCTCGCCTGCGTCAACCTTGAGCAAATGAAGTTTTTTTGAATCAGGGTGATTTTCTACAGACTTAATCTCTGCAACAACAACTCCTGACAAATCAGAGCCTTTGAAGAAAATATCGTTTTCTACTTCTGCGGTAGAGAGTGAAAACTGATTGATAAGTTTAATCTTATCAAGTCCGGACAAATCAACAAAGTCCGAAATCCAATTCATAGATAAAAACATAATGTCACTCCCCTTTCTTATTCATCATCGGTGAACTGGCTCATAGCCTTGAGGCTGCCGCCGTTCAAATCACGAATATCTTTAATGCCGTATTTCATCATAACAAGTCTTGTAAGACCCAAGCCAAACGCAAAGCCTGTGTATTCATCAGGGTCAATGCCACCCATACGGAGAACCTCCGGATGAATCATTCCGCAAGGGCAAAGTTCGAGCCAACCGCTGTGCTTACAGCTTGGGCAACCCTCACCGCCACAGATAAGACAGCTGATGTCAAGTTCAAAGCCGGGTTCAACGAATGGGAAGAAGCCCGGACGAAGTCTAACCTTAATGTCCTTTTGGAACACTTCCGAAAGCATAGTTTTCATAAAGTAGATAAGGTTTGAAATAGAAATATCTTTGCCGACCATCATACCTTCCATTTGGAAGAAAGTGTTTTCGTGGCAAGCGTCTGTTGCTTCGTTACGGAAGCATCTGCCCGGGAAAATAGCCTTGATAGGTGTGCCGTTATTGATAAGGTCATCCTTATATTTTTTCAAAATAGCATTTTGTGCAGCTGAAGTCTGCGACTTCAAAAGTTGACCGTTTGTGAGATAATAGGTGTCCTGCATATCACGAGCCGGGTGATCCTTTGGCACATTAACAGATTCAAAGCATTCATAGTCGGTTACAACCTCGGGATAATCCTCAACTGTAAAGCCCATCGACTTGAATATCTGCTCACACTGACGCTGAACGATTGTTACAGGGTGATATGAACCTCTTGCCAAATTTGCAGGAAGAGAAAGGTCAAATTCAGGCATAAGCTCGATTTCCTTTTGAACTTCCTTTTCTTTCATTTCTGCTGTTTTTTCGGCAATTCTTTGAGCAACAACGCCCTTAAGTTCGTTTACTTTTTGTCCGAAAGCCTTTTTGTCTTCGACTGAAAGTTCCTTCATTGCCTTGAGCAAATCGGTTACACTTCCCTTTTTGCCGAGATATGCAACACGAACATCCTCAAGTTCAGACAAATCCTTAATATTTTCAAGTTCTTTTTCAAACTTGGATCTTAAGTCTTTAATCTTTTGTTCCATTGATTTTCCTCCATAAAAAAATAAAAGCGCCTCATAAATATGAGACGAAAATTTCCGTGGTACCACTCAAATTGCATACATAAAATATGCCACTCTTACCTTTATCGCAGGTGTACGCCCTACTTAATTGCTCGCAGGGTGCTCGCAGGCTGAAATTCAAATCCCCGCCGATATGCACTCACACCGACCGTGCACTCTCTTTCATCAAACGGACACTCTACTTACACCTGTTCATCGCATTAATTCTTCAATTGTTGCATAAATTATAAACCTTAAAGACAATTAAGTCAAGTTATTTCAAGATTTTGTTCAAAATACTAAAAAAAGAGTTGAAATCTTATTTAATAAAGTATATAATATAATTTAAATTAACATATACTAAAACTGCGGTATATAATACTTTAAGCGGAGGTGGATCAAAAGTGAAAGATAAGACTATGACCTTTAGAATTGCAAATGACAACGAGGATGTTATGAAAGACACCCTTACTGCTGTTTATGACGCATTAAAGGAAAAGGGCTACAACCCGATTAACCAAATAGTCGGTTATATTTTATCCGAAGATCCGACATACATCACCACTCATAACAACGCAAGGAGCTTGATCCGTAAGATAGACAGAGATGAGCTTTTGGCAGAAATGGTAAAGTATTACCTCAGCTAATACAATATAAGGAGGGTTACCTTTGGCAGAAAAGTTTTTTGAATACAAAGGAAGACCTTTGGTTAGAAGCGGCAATACAATTTACTACGGAGATATGAACGATGCATATGTTGTATGTCTTACAATTAAAAATGCCGAAGAATACAAGGACATTACTCTTGCAGGTGACATCACAATTCAGTTGCTTGCCACAGATGAGTCATTGTCACCAAAGGAAAGAATCGTTAAAAAGAGCGAAAAGAAGGGCCTTTTCACAGCCCTTGACCTCGGAGCTACTTGGCTTGAGCGTCAACTCAAAAAAGATGCTTAATGCGCACAAAGAACCGATAATAACTTCGGTTCTTTTTTACTTTAAAAAGGGACTAATGCTATGAACATTCAAAAAAGATTGTTTGAACTAAGTGACGAAAAGAATGCCGATTTTTCAGCGAAACTGACACCCGGTATCGACAGAGAAAAATTTTTAGGTGTGCGAATCCCCGCTTCAAGAAAACTTGCAAAAGAAATCATAAAAGAAAACGAACACAAAGATTTTTTGAACAGCCTGCCACACAAATACTATGATGAGAACATTCTGCACTCGATTTTAATCAGCGAAATAAAAGACTATAACGAGTGCATAAAATATGTTGACGAGTTTTTGCCGTATGTTGACAACTGGGCGGTTTGCGACACAATGTCGCCAAAGGCTTTTAAAAACAAGCACGAAAGATTGATGAACGATATTTTGCGGTGGGTGGACAGCGACCAAACCTACACCATCCGTTTTGGACTAAAAATCCTAATGGCTCATTTTTTGGACAACGATTTCAAAAATGAATATCTCAAAATCCCTGCGAAAATAAAAAGTGACGAATACTATATAAATATGATGATTGCATGGTTCTATGCAACAGCTCTTGCAAAGCAATGGGACAGCACAATAGTGTATATTGAAAACGGCGTGCTTGACAAATGGGTGCATAACAAAGCAATTCAAAAAGCACGGGAAAGTTATCGCATAACAGCCGAACAAAAAGAGTATTTGAAATCGCTGAAAAAGTGATGTTGACAACAACAAGCTAAAAATATAAAATAAAAATATAAATTATACGGAGGCTGTGCAAAATGGCTGAAAAAGTGAAAGAGAAGAAAAAGCATAAGGGGTTGAAAGTTTTGGGTGTTATTATACTGATCATTGCATTGATAGTCGGCATCGGTTTTGGCGTTATATATTACCTTACAAAGCCTGTTGACGACACAAGCGACAAGGCAATTAATGTCGGCGGTATGCTGACATCGCAAAACATCGACTACAAAGAGGCTTCGGCAGACGGACTTGAAAACGACCTCATTGTAAAGATTATGCAGGTTTCGTGGAAATTCTGTGACAAGTCGGACAAAAAAAGAATGGCAACACAAACACCACCTGAAAATGTTGTTAAGGTTAAAGACATACCATACATTGATGACGGCAACCCATACCACAAATTTGATGTATTTTATCCGGAGGGCAAAATTGCCAAAGAGGGCTTGCCTGTTATCATTGACATTCACGGCGGAGGCTGGATGTATGCCACAAAGGACCTCAACGAATACTACTGTATGGAACTTGCAAAAAAAGGCTATTGTGTGTTCAGCATAAGCTACCGTCTTGTGCCTGATGTTACGGTAAACGAGCAAATCAAGGACTGCACAGAGGCGCTTGCGTTCATCAGAGCTAATATGAAAGACTATCCTGCCAACAAAAAAACTGTTATGCTCACGGGCGACAGCGCAGGCGGACAACTCGCATTATACAGCACAATCCTCAACAACAACCCTGACGCAAGAGAGATTTTCGGCACGGTTGACACAAAGCTCAACATCAAATGCTTGTTGCTCACCTCACCTGTTACATATGCAAAATCAGGCGGATGGTTCAGCATTTACACAAAAAAGATGTGGGGCAAGGATTACAAAACAAAGAGCACCTACAATTATATGGATTTAAACGAAATTATGGAACTTGCAAATGATATGCCACCAACATATTTCATCACAAGTTCGGGCGACACTCTTGCACACGACCAAACAGTGAACGCATATAATTATTTTGTTGAAAAAGGCTACGAGTGCGAAATTGAGGATTTCACCGATTTAAGAGACGGCAAAAAATTGCCACATGTTTTCAGCGTGCTCGACCCGTTTGACGAATACGGTCAAAAGGCAATCGACAACGCCCTCGATTATTACCAAAAATCACTGTTAAAATAACGCAAAAAATAAGACTGTTTAACTTAATTTGTTAAGCAGTCTTGTTTTTTAATCTCTTGATTCGATTATGAGTTTGCGGTCGTCGCCGTCAACCAGTTTGATGTTGGGGGCGAGGCGAACCTTGCCGATATTTTTGTAGAAAACAGACACCTTATCTTTTTCGCAAACCACCGAGAAAATCAGTCGGGTGCAATCGTTCTTTTTGTATTCAAAACTCTTGCCGTCATCATCAAAGAATGAACTTTGGAAAAAGCCTGTTTCCTGCGGATAAACGGTAAACACAAGTTTTTGTTCGTTTTCAAATCCGTACTTGCCCTCATCGGTTGGGAACACGCAACCGCTACGAACAAAATAAGGCATTTTTGAGGTTGGCGGAATGTGGAGGCTGACATTTTGACCGCCCTTGTAGAGTTTGCTTCCAAGATACCAATCATCGCCCTCCGGAAGATAAGCGGAAATATTTTCTATTCCCTCATCAAGAACGCAGGTTGCAAGCACATCTCTGCCGACCAAGAACGATTCGCAATCCTCTTCTATATCCTCGTCGTCATAATAAAGAAACAGCGGTGCGTTCATAGGTTCATCATAAGACACGCTGTTATATGCCGAGCTGTAAAGATACGGAACAAGTTGCTTGCGCTGTGCAAAAATATCCCTCACCGAGCCAACAACATCCTCATATTTCCACGGCATAACAGCATCCATAACGTCAGTATCGTGGCAACGAACGGTAAATCTCGGTTCAAAAAGTCCGTGCTGAAGCCAACGAAGGAACAGTTCCTTTGACGGCATATCGCCGACAAATCCGCCCAAATCGTGGCCAAAGAAGAACATACCCGACATCGAAAGAGTAAGCCCGATATAGTGGCAATAATACAAATCATGGAACGAGGTCATATTATCGCCCGACCAAGTTTGAGCCATTCGTCTGACAGCAATATTTCCGCTTCGAGTAGAAAGAAACGGACGAAGTTCGGGGTGTTTTTTCTTCTGTGCTTCATAAGAAGCCTTGACCATAAGATAAGTCAAAGCCGGTCTGACATCTCTTGCCTTGATTTTGCCGAAACCAAATCCATTGACGGTGGCTCCGGAGTCCTTAATATCAAATTCGTTATTGTCATTCCAAGTGGCAACAATGCCGTTATCAAGCAATTTTTCGGTTACTTGAGTGCACCAAAAATCATAGGCATCTTTATTTGTAAAATCAAGATACGAACCAAGTCCATCCCAAAGCTGGGTCACAAACGGAGTGCCGTCATCATTTTTGACAAAAAGCCCTCTGTCTGCAATTGAATCATACATAGGATGAGTAAGAAGAAACGCAGGCTTGATGTTTGGAATAAAATGAATATCTTTTTCCTCAAGGCTGTTAACAAACTTTGCAGGATCGGGAAATTTTTCGGTATTCCAATTAAACACGCAACCCTTGTCCCCGATTGACGAATACAAGCCTGAACACGAAAGGTCATATTTTTTCAGGCTGTCTACAAAGCCTTGCATTTTTTCGTCAGTATTTTCGGCATAAGCATATTCTGTTGCAGATGCGCAAAAATCGAAGCTCCATTTTGGTGGGAATGCCTGTTTCCCGCACAATCTTGCAAACGAACGCAAAATCTCAAGTTTTGAGCCGAAAATAACATAATAAACTATGCAGTTATCCTCTGTTTTAAAGAACTTATACGGCTGATAATAATTATTGATTTCAACGCCAAAATCCATATAGCAGGCGGCACTTGTGTCGTAAAACACGCCGTAATCGCCAACGCTGTTTTCGCAAATATAAAACGGAATATGTTTGTACAAAGGGTCGGAAGCTTCGGCATCGTATCCCATTGCGTCGGTGGCTTCAATCCTGAAACTTCTGCCCGATTTGTCCATAAATCCGCTTTTATCGCCAAGTCCAAATATTTTTTCGTCCTCTTCTCTTGAAATATAATGATAGTATCCTCTGCCAAATTCGTTTTCAAGATTATACGAAAGAGGGCGTCTATCCTCAAAAAGCACCTCGCCGTCATCAATGAACGAAAGGAGAAAATTGTGGAAATCAACATCAATTTCTATACCTGAACCCAATGTGATTTTTTCACCGTTAACAGTTTCCTCCACCTCCGGTGTGTCAAAATGGAACCCCTCTGTATCAAGTCTGTTTCGTGCAGGAGAATTTGGTTGACCATACGGATTTATGCAAAAAGTAGGCAAAATATCCTCACCGTGACGGTAAATTGCAACCCTGACAATATTTTCTTCAACAAAGTCAAGTCTTGCATTTACATCATCGCAAGCATACAATCTGTAATTATTTGTGTATTCCACCAAATCAAAATTATGATTAAATTTCATAAAATCTACTCCGTTGTAAATAAGTATTCGTGTTTTGATTATCTTGTTTTCGGTCAACAGTTAAAGGCTGTCAACATAGGTCTTTATATCATAATCCTCAAACTCTGTTGTTTTGCAAAGATAAAGAGGATGATGCGGATGCCCGTTCTTGAGAAGTTTGCCGGCGTGCACCCATTTTGCATTATATTTTTCGCCGATTTCAATCATTTCCCTGACGCAAGATTTGAGATAGCCTCGTTCATTTACTATGCTTCCCCAAGCAGCCCAAACAGTTGCATTTTTTGAATGAGAAAGCACATATTCAAACGCTTTCATATTTTCGTTATGTAAAAAAGTGTTAACCTCGGCATCCATATCCTTTGGTCTTGTTGCCCTTTGAGCGTAAACATTGAACATAACAAAACTGTCATAACCGTTGAAATATGCCAAACGCTCAACAGATTTTAGGGTGTTGTCAAGGTTTTCAGGCTCAGCAGTTGACGGATTTATGCCGATACATATAACCGGATTTTCGCCTCTTGTTCCAAGCAAATAACGATAATCACGATACTCACCGGGAACATATATCCACTTTTTAGAATCAAAGCCGTCTGCTGTCAGCGACTCCTTGTAATCTTCATCAAAGGTCTTTATCTCAATAAAATGAGAATCGTCGGTTGGAATATGCATTTTTCTCACTCTTTTCAGGTAAACAGCATAGCGCTGTATTTTTACTTATTATATTATTATACTATTGTATAAAAGCCAATGTCAACGCACCAAAATTAATAAATTGTAAAAATATTGTGATTTTTACTTTCAAACACAAAAAAGACTGCAAGGATAAGTGCTAACCTTACAGTCTTTAATCATTCATTTGTAGTTTTATACGCTCCGTCTTTGTAATAATAATTAAGCCAAGAATTTTGAGCAATTATCACAAATTCAACATCTTTTGGAACTTTTCGATAATGATCATAACCAAGGCGGTCAACAGCATAGCTGTGATGGAAATAATCCGTATTTGTCAAAACACAGATATAAACAGATTTTTTGCCTTGCTCGATTTGATAATCAATATATTCATTCACCTGATTGTTCATCACGGTTATGTTGGCATAAAGCAGAATCAAAAATGCAAATATTCCGACAACAACTGCGTTCAACGCTTTGAAAACAATCTTTTTGTTTATCTTAACGCAACTCAACGCCTCATCAAGCACCAAGCAGAATGCAACCACAAACACTATATAAGAATAGAAAATACATCTTGGATTTACAGGGTTGAGCACTGCGAAATATGCCGATGTGAACAAAGCGAAAGCAACAAGAAAATCAAAAGCCAATCGTTTCTTTTTGTTGAGCAACGAACCGCAAACGAACAAAGCAACAATGTACAAACCGAAAAGCAAGGTTGTGAACATCATATACAAATACTTCATTTTGCTGTTTGCAAAGTCGCCGTTGTGCATAACGCTTGCCAAAACGGAATACGCAGGATATGCACAAAGTGAAGCTGTGACAAATGCCCTTGTGCCCTTTGACAAAACATTGTTGCCGTTATAAATCAGCACCAAAAGCACTGCCGAAAGTGCGATATAAAGCAAATAATATTTTGGAAGCCAGCAAACAAACTTGCTGTATATATCCCTAATGTTCAAAAGCATTGTGCTCAACGAATCTATCTTTGAGCTATAATTCACGGTTTCGTATATTCCGTCTTTGTCGTGAACAAACTTTCGTGCATAAAGCATAACAAGAGTTCCGATTCCCGAAGCGCAAAGATATGTAAGCGCATACAAAAGTTTATCTTTTTTCTTAAAAATGCAATAAGCCAAAACAATGACCGACAAAAGAACTGCATTGAGCGTACTGCTCTCCGTGAAAAGTTGAGCCGAACTGCCAAAAGCCAAAATCTCAACAACAGTCAAAATCCTAACAGGCAAAGCAGAATTTTTATTGCTTCTTTCCTTAATCAAACAAAGGCAAATGAGAGTTAAAACAATCGGCGGAATATAATTTGAAAATCCGCTAATCCAAGAATAAACCTCGCCGAAAAACAATCCGTCAACTCCGACTGTCAGAACCGTTGCAGACGCAGTCAACAATTCGGTGTGCCCCTTTTTGTCATCAACCAACCTGACAAGAAAATATACCATAGCGCACACAGACGCACTTCTAAAAATTGCAGAAAACAGTTGCGATTTGCACAAAACAACTGCAAGCAAATTACCAAGAACTCTGCCGTTGCCGTAGCCTGCCGAAAAATGGATCATCTTGTGCAAATTAGTGATATTCAAATAATCATAATAAGCATCATCTACCGTATGCGGAGAAAAATACATCACCAATGCAAACAAGACGAAAAACAAGGCATAAAACCCGACAAGTCGTTTTTTACTTTTAATCATCTTGAACATTCTCCTCGTCCTTTAAATGCTCTTTCAAAATATAAATCGGTCGATTTTTCACTTGGTCATAAACCTTCGACATATACTCGCCCAAAATTCCAAGGCTCATAAGTTGCAAACCGCCAAGGAACAAAACAAGCACAACAATAGACGCATAGCCCGGAACATCAACTCCGTAAGCAAGTCGCTTGATGATTACCAAAACAAGATAAATCACCGACACAAAAGCCGAGAAAAAGCCGACATATGCCGACAATTTAAGCGGAAATGACGAGAACGAAATTATACCCTCAACAGCATATTTTAAAAGTTTAAAGAAGTTCCATTTTGAAGTGCCGTTTTCCCTTTCCTGCACTTTATATGGAATAAACTTTGTATTGAAACCGACAAAACCAAATATTCCCTTGGAAAAACGGTGGTATTCACCCATACTGATAACGGCATCAATCATTTTTCTGTTCATCAATCTAAAATCCGATGCACCGTTTACAAAATCCACCTCGGACATACGATTTATCATTTTATAAAAAGATGATTTGAAAGCCGACATCAGTTTGTTTTCCTTACGCTCCGCCTGATAAGCTGTGACGCAATCAACAGTATTATCCTCTTTGATGACATTCATCATCTCAACGACAACTTCGGGTCTTTGTTGCAAATCAGCATCAATTATGCACGCAAAATCGCCTCTTGCATTTTTCAATCCGGCATAAATGGCAGCCTCTTTGCCAAAATTTCGGCTGAACGACAAAACCTGAACCCTTTGCCCATCCTTATCAAAAAGGCTATGCAATCGTTCAAGTGTTTTATCCGAACTTCCGTCATCAACAAAAACAAACTCATATTCATCAATATTATTCTCAAAAGCCATAACAGTTTGAGAATAAAACTTTTCCACATTATCTTCCTCGTTGAAACAAGGAACAACCAAAGATAACAAAATAACACCACCTTATAATTATTAATTATATTTGTCTTACTAAAAAATGTCAACACAAAAGGGCTGTAAGGTTCAATAAACTTACAGCCCATCAATATTATGGTCTATTAAATTAAATTTATTCCTGACCGTCCCAACAATAAGTGCAGAGTTTGTCTTTGTCAATTCCGACAGCAGAAATCATATCATCAAGTCGATGATAACGAAGTGATGTAAAGTGAAGTTGTTTGCAAATCACATCAATCATATTTTGATACTTTTCGCTGTCAGGGTCAACATATTCCTTGATAAGTTCATCATCAGGCTCTCTGCCCTCAAGTTCGGTGATAACACGCCTTGTGATAAGGTCCATATCGGAAGTTGAACGAGAGAAGTTGAGATACTTGCATCCATAGAAAAGAGGAGGACACGCAGGTCTGATGTGTACTTCCTTTGCGCCCGATTCAAAGAGGTACTCGGTTGTTTCACGGAGCTGTGTGCCACGAACAATGGAGTCGTCAATAAGAAGCAAGCTCTTATCCTTAATCAAATCAGGAATCGGAATGAGTTTCATCTTTGCGATGAGATTACGCTTTGTTTGGTTTGGTGGCATAAACGAACGAGGCCAGGTCGGTGTGTATTTGATGAACGGACGAGAGTACGGAATGCCTGTTTCGTTTGAATATCCGATTGCATGAGCAATACCGCTATCAGGAACACCCGCAACAACATCAGGATGAACATTGTCTCTTTTTGCAAGTGCCTTACCGCATTTATAACGCATTTCTTCAACGCTTATGCCCTCATAGCAAGCTGAAGGATAGCCGTAATAAATCCAAAGGAATGTGCATATACGCATTTTTTTGCCGGGTTGGATGAGAGTTTTGACACCGTTTTCATCTATAAACACAACTTCACCCGGACCGAGTTCCTTATAGTTCTTATATCCCAAATTGAGATAAGCAAAGCTCTCGAAAGAAGCACAATAACCATCCTCTTTTTCACCGATTGAAATAGGAGTTCTGCCGAGCATATCTCTTGCGGCATAAATTCCCTTTGGTGTAAGTGCAAGGATAGAAATTGAGCCTTCAACGGATTCCTGTGCATATCTGATGCCGTCAATGAAGTTCTCTTTTTGGTTAATCAAAGCAGCAACCAATTCGGTTTGGTTAATTTCGCCGTTGTGCATTTCAAAAAAGTGAGTGTTGTTTTTGATAATGTCATCAACAAGTTTGTCTATATTATTAATCTTACCCACGGTAGCAACCGCAAATGTGCCGTGATGTGAACGCACGAGAATAGGTTGTGCCTCAAAATCACTGATACAGCCGATACCCATCTGACCGTGCATAGAATTTGATTCTTTTGTAAACTTCGTTCTGAAAGGAGCATTTTCAATATTATGAATTGCCTTGTCAAAGCCTGTTTCTCTGTCATAAACAGCCATACCCGCACGGCGAGTGCCGAGGTGAGAATGATAGTCTACGCCGAAAAAGAGGTCAAACACGCAATCGTCTTTTGAAACTGCACCGAAAAATCCACCCATAGTTTTACCTTACAGAGTTGTTCTCTGCTTTCCTCTCTAATTTGTCGCAAATATTATAACAAATCACGGAAGTAAAAACAACCGTATAGAGATATTATTTTACAAATTTTTTCAGTCTGTTTGTAAGAACAGCGGCAAGTGCAATTTTTATCGCATCCGGAATTAAGAACGGAATAACGCACCAGCCGAGAATTGTTGCAAGTGAAGCCGGTTCATTTGTCTTCGCGTAAACAACGGCAAACCACGCTGTACCGAAGGCGTAGCAAACAAGAATACCCACAACCATTGACAAAATAAGTGCCCACAATTTGTTTGTTTTGTCAGAAACGGTACCAACAATAAGTGCCGTGAAAATAAAGCCGATTATGTATCCGCCCGTTGAACCGAGAAGGACGCCGAATCCGCTCTTAAATCCTGAAAAAACAGGAACACCGATTGCACCGATGAGGATATAAAGGAGGGTTGAGAGTGTTCCCCTTTTTGCACCGAACAAGCCTGAAATGAGCACCACGCCCATTGTTTGCAATGTAATCGGAACTGTGAGCGGAATTGAAATCCACGAGCAAACCGCAATAATTGCCGCAGAAAGACCGATGTAAACCATATCGGTTATTTTTGAATTAGTTTTCTTTTTTACTTCTGTCTGTGCCATAGTCACATACCTCGATATATTATTTTTGACTTTCACCAAATCGATTTATATTTTAACACACAATTCTCGATTGTCAACTTAAAATTTAAAACAGGTTTACAATCGGGAACATTCAGAAAACTATTCTATTTAATTTTTATACAAATTATACAATTCGGCGTGTTTCAGGAATTTTATCGACAGTCTGTATAATCAGACATACTTTTTGATTTCTTGATTTATCATCTCTCGATTTTCAAGAAGCCACGAAGCATTGTGAGGATATTCGGAAAAAGTGATAGGTTCGTCTGTGCCGTTTTCCATAAGTTTTACAACAGCGTCCTTGCCGATTTTTTCTTCCAAAAGCTGAAGAGCACGCATATCCTGCAAGCCGTCATAAAAGACATTCAATCGAAGTGAATTAAGAGGTTTCAAATTTTCACCCGGATACACAACAAATGAATCGCCCGAAGCAAAAGCCTTGCCGGCATCTGTGATTTTGTACGGGTCAATAGCTTTCTTTGAAAGTCGGGTGTAGTAGAAATTATATCCCCAATGGAGAAATCCCTTTATATCATACTTATAAAGCTGATAACCGATAATTCTGTTTCTTACGGAAGCGTTTGAGAAAAATCTGTTTGAAACATTTTTGCGAGCCTGCGCACTGCAATAATAAGTCCAAAGGTCATCAAACTTACCGATGAAATTATTGATGAAATCGGTTGCAGGAATCGGATAACGAATATTGCAAATCTTGGCAAGAGGATAAGATGACATAGCGTCCATAATTTTATAATCGCCAAAAAGGTCATATGTAATTTTACTTGCCTTTTTGTATGACAAAAGGTAGCCGAACGGCGGCTCATCCGAAATGTGGATAAACACATTTTTTTCAAGTTTTTCCTCTTTCAAAAAGCCTTTGAGTGCTGTTGCAAATTGGCTCAAAAACTGCTTGTATTTATTTGACGAAGCCCTTGTTTCCCAGCCGAAAATCTTTACTTCCTTGCCGTTTTCCTCTGCCATAATTTTTGGTGCGTGCTTTGCTCCCCACTGTGTGAACAAATGCGAAATTTCAAAATATTCAATTCCGCATTCCTTTGAAATATCTATCCACTTTTTAAGCAAAGAAAGGTCGAAAGCATACTTATTTTCGCCCTGCTTGAACACCTTAACAAGCTGAACGGTCGGTCGCTCCTTGCCGATTTCAGTATCCAAAGGCGGGGTGAAAACAGGAGTTAAAACACAGTTCATTCCATAATCCGATGCTTTGGTGAGATAATTGCGAAGTGTCTCCCAATATTCATCGGAGAACGCTTCAAAATTGTAATAAGTCATCAAACAGTCTGTGTGAATCCAGTTAGTATAAATCAAGCTCTGCTTTGGCAAAAGCGCGTCTATAACTTCAACCGACACTTCGGACTTACATTCTGCATCATCGGTTTTCAATGTGATTGAAATCTTATGTTCACCTACAGGCAAAACATCATCCTTTGCAGGTGAAATCTCAATCCAAAACGCATAAGCACCGTCTGTTTCAAAAGTGGAACAGCCATCAACGGGATAAAGCAAATCAGGATACATGCCTGCTTCTTTTTTAATGTAATAATCATCTGCGTTTTTCATTACCGGAAAATCGCTTTGAATATTTTTAACAACCGAAACATTCAAAAAGTCATCAATCGGCGACTCAACGCTTATTGCAACACGCTCATTTTTTGTTGCTTTGAACGCAATCTGAAACGACTTCTTTTCATTTTTCAGCATTGAAAACTGCTTCAATTCCACAAGGTTATCTATTGACGAATCAACAAACACCTTTTCAAGAGATGAAACCGCTTTGACATCACTAATCATTTTAACACCCCAATTAAAATTGTACATTTTGTATATTATATAAGAAAATCAGGTTTATGTAAAGTCATAGTCGATTACAAATATACAAAATTAAAAATCCGAATTATTAAAGCAATAACAGGCGGTTAGGAAATTCTAACTGCCTAAAACTATTAGGTGATTTTATTTTCATATAAATACAACACATATTTAATACAATGTAACTAATTTTTAACTATCAAAAAAATTTTGCAATAATTAAAAATTTTCAACAGCCTTAATTTTTCGTAAATCAAAGTACTTTAAAAGTTTTAGAGGTCTTTCAAATTTATTTGAAAGACCTCATTTTGTGGTTGCGGGGACAGGACTCGAACCTGCGACCTCCGGGTTATGAGCCCGACGAGCTACCAACTGCTCTACCCCGCGATATTTAGTTGTGCACTGCATTGCCTCAATGCGTACTAATATTATAGCAGATAATCTGCGAATGTCAAGAGGTTTTTTGCACTTTTTGAAAAAGAATAAAAAAGTGCATAAAAAACAAAGAACGGGTAGCCTAAGTGTCCTCTTAAACTACCCATCTTCGCTGTTTAATAAAACAATCTCATGTGTTGTGAAGTTGCTGAAAGACACAACACCGGGCGCTATTACCATCACGCCCACCACCAATAGTGGTTACATATATAGTACAACATTGATTTTTTATTGTCAAGAAAATTTAAAAAAAAATTTTCAATTCCGTAATTTTGACTAAAAACAAAACAAAAATATGTAATTTCTCACAAAAAGCAACATAAATTGACTAATTATGTATAATTTACAAATTTGATGAAGTATGATAGAATTACATTATACAATATTTCCGAGGTAATGAATATGAATATTTTGATTGTTCCCGACTCATACAAAGGCACTTTGACCTCCGTTGAAGTTGCCGAAACAATTAAATCCGTGATTGAAAAATCATCAGACTGTAAAGTTATTACCTTGCCATTTGCAGACGGCGGTGAAGGCTTTTCTGACGCTATGGAGAACATTTGTAATGGCAAAAGACTTTACACAAAATGTCACGATATTTACGGCAAAGAAATTGACGGATACATAACTGTTTTTGACAAAACCGCTGTGGTTGAATGTGCTGTTGCAAGCGGACTGCAACAACGCAAAAATGTTATGCAAAGCACAAGCTACGGAACAGGCGAACTTATCCATTTTGCAATTGAAAACGGCTACAACAACATCATTCTCGGACTTGGCGGAACAGGTTGTTGCGATGGCGGTATCGGTGCACTTTCCGCCCTCGGTGTAAGGCTGTATAACGAAAATCAAAACATTATGAAAATGCCGAAAAGCAACGATATGAATTATATCTTCGGCATAAGCACAAAAGACAAAGTAAAGGACATTAACTTTACATTTGCGTGTGATGTTGAAAACGAATTTTACGGCAAAAAAGGTGCGGCATATGTTTTTGCTCCGCAAAAAGGTGCACGAAAAACCGATGTGGAAGAACTTGACGCAGGACTTCAAAGGCTCAACGCATTTTTCAAAACCGATGTAAGCAAGGTCAAGGGTGCAGGCGCTGCGGGCGGAATCTGTGGCGGTTTATATTCTGTTTTCGGCGGAAAAATTAAATCCGGCTTTGACATTTTGAGCGAATACAGCAACCTTGAAGAAAAAATTGCAAACGCTGACATTGTGATAAGCGGTGAGGGCAAAACCGACGAGCAAACTCTGATGGGCAAATTGCCGTACAAAATCAGCGAATTATGCAAAAAGCACGGCAAGAAATGTGTTGTAATCAGCGGAAGTGCAGACGATGTAAAAATCGGCGACTTATTGCTCACCCTTGTTGACGAAAACACCACGCTTGAGGAAGCGCTCGCCCACCCTGCCGAAGTGCTTGCTAAAAAAGTAGAAAATAATCTTGAAATCATACTCAAATAATTATATAATATTATAACTAAATTAAGATATTTAAGGAGAATAACTATGAAGGTAATAATTCCAAAGCACAGAGAATTCCAAATCAAATTCCCTGACAATTATCCACTTGAGGCTGAAGCTTGGGAAAAGCTCAACCAAATCGTAAAGGATTACTCTGTTGACGGCAAGAGCGTTCGCACTCCGTCTTTCATCGAGGACAACGAAGCAAAGGTTAAGGCTTTGCAGGAAGAATACGATTTTGAATACGAAATCATCGAAGTACAGTAATTAACGAATCGAGATACATCATGGCTGAAAACAAGATTTTTGCAGTTGCGACAGCTCACCTTGACACCGTGTGGAGATGGGAGTTGCCAAAGACCATTGAAGAATACATACCCGACACCTTTGAGAAAAATTTTGAACTTATAGAAAAATATCCTCACTATCGTTTTAACTTTGAGGGTAGTTTTAGATATGAGTTAATTGAAGAATACTATCCCGAGGCATTTGAAAAAATCAAGGAATACATTGCCGATGACAGATGGTGCGTCAGCGGTTCTGCGTATGAAAACGGAGATGTTAACATTCCGTCACCGGAGGCACTTTTCCGCAATTTTCTCTATGGTAACCACTACTTTAAGGAAAAATTCGGCAAAACATCAAAGGATGTATTTTTGCCTGATTGCTTCGGCTTTGGCTATGCACTTCCAAGTGTGGCAAGGCACTCAAATTTGCTCGGTGTTTCTTCTCAAAAATTAGGATGGGGCGGTGCATACGAATTGCCGTTTGACATCGGCGTTTGGCAGGGTGTCAACGGTGACAAAATCTTTGCGTCACTCAATCCCCTTTCGTACAGATACAAGTTCAGCGATGATGTACGAGGTGATTTGCAAATCATCAACAAACTTGCGCAAAACGGCATAAACCACGATTTGCCGTGGACAATGAACTACTATGGCACAGGCGATTGGGGCGGTGCACCCGATAACGAAAGTGCAAAGGCAGTCAACAACAGCGTTGAAGCAAACAATGAGAATAACGGCACAAGCGTTTATTCTGCTTCGTCTGACGAAATCTTTGTTGAAATGGACAAGCTGACACAAGGCCAAAAAGACGGCTTGCCGGTATGGAACAACGAACTTGTCATGCGCAGTCACGGTGCAGGCGGTTATACATCAAGAGCCATGAGCAAAAGGCTCAATGCACAAAACGAAAACCTTGCGGACAACTGCGAAAAATCGGCTGTTGCAGCAAGTCTTTTGACATCATACAAATATCCAAAGAGCATTATAGACAAGGCTTGGAAGCGTGTTATTCAGCATCAATTCCACGATGATTTGCCGGGAACATCAACAATGCTTCAATACAACGACAGCTGGAACGATTACTTTGTTTCACTCAATCAATTTCAAACAGAATACGAGGGGGCTGTCGGTGCGATTGCAAACGAGCTTGACACATCTTGGTGCAAAGAATGTGCGATAATAGTCAACAATCCGGTTGCAACCAAGCGTAAAGGCGCTGTTGAGGCACATATCAAGCTGAACAGAAATGCAAAATATGTTAAGGTATTTGACAAAAACGGCAAGGAGATTCCGAGCCAAATTATAAAGAAAACAGGCAAGGAATTTGACATTGTTTTCCTTGCAAATGTCGGCAGTGTGGGCTACAAGGTTTATGACGCACAGGGTTCTGACGAAAAGTGCAAACTCACATCCGACCTCAAGGCTACCGAACACACGCTTGAAAACGACAAGTACAAACTTATGTTCAACAAGAACGGTGACATAGGTTCTATTGTAGATAAAAAATTAAAGGTTCAACTTCTCACCTCACCTATCAAATTGGCACTTTTGCACGATTTGGGCGAACTTAATTATCCATCGTGGGAAATGAGGAAAGAGGACATTGACGCAGAGCCGTATTGCTATGCCAACACGCCTACCTTTGAGCTGATTGAAAACGGGCCGGCAAGAATTGCAATCAAGGTTACACGAGAGGCTGAATACAGCAAAATTGAGCAGATTGTCAGCATTGACGCATATGCAGACACAATCCGTGTTGACAACAACATTGACTGGCAAAGCAGAAGAACGCTTCTCAAGGCACAGTTCCCTGTTACCTGTTCAAACGAAGAAGCAAGCTACGACCTCGGCTTGGGTTACATCAAACGAGGCAACAATAAAGATAATTTATACGAAGTGCCTGCACAGAAATGGGCAGACATTACCGACCGTTTTGGCAGATACGGCGTGAGCATTTTCTCCGACTGCAAATACGGATGGGACAAGCCAAACGACTACACGCTCCGTTTAACCTGTATTCACACCCCGGCAGGTGCATTTACAAAAGACGCCCGTCAGGATTTGCAGGACATCGGCAGAAACAAATTCTCTTTCGGCATTTTCAGCCACAAGGGTGAAATCGGTGCCACAACTCAAATTGAAGCACAATGCTTCAATCAAAAATTGGTTGCATTTACAACATCATCAAGACGAGAAGGTGCACTCGGCGACAGCTTCAGTCTTATGAGCACAACCTCGGACAGCGTGATTGTCAGAGCTGTTAAGCAAGCAATTGATGATGACAGCATTGTTGTAAGAATCAACGAGGGAATCGGCAAAGAGCACAAGGGTGCAGGAATCAAATTCTACTGCGACATCACAGAAGCCTGTGAAACCTATGCAAGCGAAGAATACATCAAGGATGCCGAAATCAAAGACGGTGCTTTGGTATTTGACCTAAAGCCGTTTGAAGTTAAGACATTCAAGTTGAAACTTGCAAATGAAAGAAACAAGGCGAAAGAAAATTACAAAAAGCTTGACCTTGAATACAATTCAACAGGTATCACGGCAGACGAATACAAGGTCAACTGCATTATGCAAGGCAGTGGTATGAGCCTTCCGAATGAGCTTATTCCGAGCAATCTCACAGTTCACGGCATTACATTCAAAATGCCGAATGTGGATATGAACAAGAATATTTATATTCCGAGAGAGCAGGAAATCGAACTCCCTAAAGGCATTACAAAGTTGTATATGATTGCAGGTTCGGTGTTCGGCAAGCAGGATATTGTTATTATGGCAGATAACAAAGAGCGCCATATGACGATTTACCCGATGAGCGAACCGATTGGCAGATGGGATATGGCAGGACTTGGACAGACGGCAAAAATCACACATCAGCCAATTGCTATAGAATTCACCCACACGCACCATCCGGAGGGTAACATTGCCAACGGCAAGGCATATTTCTATCTTTACGAAATTGATGTGAGAGGTTGCAAAACCGTTACAATGCCTGAAAACAACAAGGTTGTTATCCTTGCGATGACAGGAATCAAAAAATTCTCAAACACATACCTTGCAACAGAATTAATTGACAAAGTTGATGAAAAATACAACTTTGGTGAAATTCCACCGATTGACAAAATCATTGACAAAGCCGACTTTATCACAATCAGAGCCGGCAAAATTCAAGACCAAGTCAAAGGCGGCAAGGGCAAAGGCTTTAAGCGAGATAACATCATAACAAACATCATCCGTTCTTACACCAAGAGCGAATGGTAACAGAATAACAAAAGACACGCTACGGAAAAATCCATAGCGTGTTGTTTTTTTGTTTATTAGTCATTCTGTTGTTCGGTGGCTTCAACCTCTATATCGGAGATTGAATCAACTGCATCTTTGACCTGCATGACCTTTGAATTGACTTGAATATAAGTCGCCAAATCAAGCACCGCATACACAATGAGTGCCGCACCGATAAATCGAACAATTCCGTCTGTCAGCTGTGCCGACTTTGTTATTGCGACAATTCCGAAAATAATCGTAATCACCGACAACAGCATTGTGAACCATCCCGATTTTCTGAAAAGCATAATTGAACGGATTGAGGTTGCCATATCGACAATGCCCGAAGTGAGAATGAATATTCCCAAAATCACAACGAT
Source organism: Eubacterium coprostanoligenes (assembly GCF_900167205.1). Taxonomy (GTDB): domain Bacteria; phylum Bacillota; class Clostridia; order Oscillospirales; family Acutalibacteraceae; genus Eubacterium_R; species Eubacterium_R coprostanoligenes. The sequence goes on along the minus strand of NZ_FUWW01000017.1, from coordinate 7,499 downwards.
TATCGAAATGATTGCCCGATACTTTGCACAAACGATTATACCGCTTATCAACGAAATCGTGCCAAGCACAAGCGGGAGTTTTGTATCCCTTTCAATAATATACGACACAACCGAAATTATGCCCGTTACAATCAGCGAAACGCCCACGACAAGCGAAATATACTGAATACATTTGCTTGGGAACGCAATGAACAGTACACCCATAATCGCCGAAACAATTATTGTGGCTATTGAAAATCGTTTTAGCCCTTTTAAAAAGTCCAACATAAAATCACCGTTAGTTTTCTTGAGCAGCCTCTGCAATTACATTTTGTGCAATATGTTCAGGGCACTTTTCATATCTTGCAAAGGCGGTGGTGAATGAGCCTCTGCCTTGTGTGATTTGGCGCATTGAGGTTGCAAAAGTTGTCATTTCCGATTCTGGAACTTCAGCAAGAATTTCCTGCATACCGTCACCGGTAGGATTCATACCCAAAACTCTGCCACGACGCTTGTTGATGTCGCCGATAATATCGCCCATAGCTTCGTCATTGCAAAGTGCATTGAGAGTTACAATCGGTTCAAGGAGAACAGGAGAAGCATCTGCAATACCTGCCTTGAATGCAAGTGAAGCTGCCATCTTAAATGCCATTTCTGATGAGTCAACAGGATGGTATGAGCCGTCATAAAGAGTTGCCTTAACGCCTACCATAGGATAACCTGCAAGCACACCCTTTTCCATAGACTCCTGAAGTCCTTTTTCAACAGCCGGGAAGAAGTTTTTAGGAACAGAACCGCCTACAATTCTTTCCGCAAATTCAAGTTTTTCGGTATCGTACGGTTCAAATTCAATAAATACATCACCGAACTGACCATGACCGCCCGATTGCTTTTTATGTCTGCCCTGTGCAGAAACCTTGCGAGTAATAGTTTCTCTGTATGCAACCTTTGGCTGTGAAAGTGTTGCTGTTACATTATATTTTGCCCCCAATTTTGACAAGCATACATCCAGATGTTGCTCGCCCAAACCTGAAAGCACAGTTTGTCTTGTTTCGTTATTTGCCTTATATGCGATTGACGGGTCTTCCTCAATAATCTTCGCAATAGCGTTGGCAATTTTTTCTTCCTCGCCCTTCTTTGTTGCATTGATAGCCATTGAATAGCAAGGAGTAGGAACGGCAACGCCGTCAAGAGTAACAACCTTTGCGGATGTACACATAGTATCGCCCGTCTTAAAGCCGTCAAGTTTTACAACAGCACCGATTTCGCCGGCAGGAATTTCCTTTGCATCTGTTTGCTTTGTGCCAAGGATAGTGACAACCTTGCCCACTCTTTCTTCCTTGCCTGTGCGTGAATTCACAACAGATAAACCTTGAACAATCTTGCCTGCAACAACCTTGAAATAGTTGAGCTTGCCGATGAATGGGTCGGCAACTGTCTTGAAGCAAACTGCTGCAAGAGGCGCATTTTCGTCAACAGTGATTTCAACAGGTTCGCCGTTTGAATCAATAGCATATTCTGCCTTTGGTGCAGGACAGCAATCCTTGATGAAATCAAGAAGCATATCAACGCCTACACCGGTAAGACCCGAAAGTGCAAACACAGGAACAACTGTGCCGTCTGCGATACCCTGTGAAAGACCCTTAATTTTATCTTCCTTTGTGAGAGGTTCGCCCTCAAAATATTTTTCCATAAGTTCATCGTCTGCACCGGCAACTGCCTCGGCAAACACTTCTTTGATGGCATCAAAACGAGCCTGGTCATCGTGGGTCACATCAGAAGCCTTTTTGTGAACACCGTCATATACATATGAAGTGTCATCAATCATATTATAATAGCCGGCAACCTTGCCACCGTTCAAAATCGGAACAACAACAGGACACATTGCTGTGCCGAACTTTGCCACCAAACCGTTGAATGATTTGTAGAAATCGGCTCTGTCGTCATCCATTTTTGATGTGACAATAATGCGAGCCATACCCTTTTTGCCTGCATCCTTGAACGCTTTTTCTGCGCCTGCTGCGATGCCTGATCTTGCGGAAACAACAACAATTGCGCTATCTGCCGCACGAAGTCCCTCTGCCTGACCTAATGCAAAATCAAAAAGTCCCGGAGTGTCAATAACATTAATCTTTGTGTTATCATATGTAAACTGCAAAACAGATGAAGAAATAGAAACTCCTCTTTTCTTTTCTTCAGCATCACTGTCGGATACTGTGTTTCCGTCTGCGATTTTGCCCATTCTTTCGGTAACGCCTGCCACATTAAGCATTGCCTCTGCAAGAGTAGTTTTACCTTTAGATGCGTGGCCTACAATAGCCACATTCTTAACTATGCTCATAAAGCACACCCCTTTTAAATTTTATCATTTGTTAAAATTGTACAGTATTTTTAAACTTATGTCAATACTTTTTGTTAAATACTGCCCATTGTTTATATAAAATAAATGATAGTTTTTTGTAAAAATAAAACAAAACAACAGCAAACAGCAAGAAAGAATGGGGAATATTTTTGTGGAAAATAAATGAAAATAGAATAATTGCTTGCTAAAAAAAAATCAAAGTAGTATTATTCTATATGATAGTATATTATATATTATAATATTTATTACTAAAATTATTGGGAGGAAAAGAAATGTCTTCTGTTAATCTTGAATTAATTGACGGCGTGCTTGAAAAATATGCAAGCGTGCCTGGCAGTTTGATTACAATTTTGCAGCAAACACAGGATATTTACGGCTATCTTCCAAAGGAAGCCATTGAAAAAATATCTGAATCAACAGGCATTGCAACAAGCGAAATTATGGGCGTCGGAACATTCTACACTCAATTTAGATTTCAGCCTGTCGGCAAGTATCTCATTATGCTTTGCCAAGGCACTGCATGCCATGTTAACTCATCGGAGTTGATACTCCAAACAATCAAGGACGAGCTTCACATTGATGACGGCGAAACCACCGAGGACGGTTTGTTCTCGCTCAAATGTGTTGCGTGCCTCGGATGTTGCTCGCTTTCACCTGTTATGATGATAAACGACAATACATACGGCAGTCTTACACCTGATAAGACAAAGAAAATCTTGAAGGAATTGAGGGAGGCTGCACAATGAGAATTGTTATCGGTGAAGGCTCATGCGGAATTGCCGCAGGAGCAGAAAAGGTGCGTCAAGCCCTTCTTAATTATGATTTGGGCGGTGCAGAGGTCAGCATCACCGGTTGTATCGGTATGTGCTATCTTGAACCTATCGTTGACATTTACGAGGGCGAAAAGCTCACCCGTCTTGTTAAGGTATCCCCTGATGATGCAGAAAATATTGCGGACTATGCAAAAACAGGTGATACAAGCAAAATTGAAAAGCTCATCGTGTCGGACGAGGACAGCGAATTTTTGACAAAGCAGACAAGAATTGCGCTCAGAAGATGCGGTATCATCAATCCTGATGAGATTTCTGCTTTCTTGGAGGCAGACGGTTATACAGCACTCAAAAAGTGCCTTACAGAACTTTCTCCGGAAGAAGTTATCGACATCATCAAAACATCGGGACTTGCAGGCCGTGGCGGTGCAGGCTTCCCTACTTGGTTCAAGTGGAATGCCGCAAGACAGAGTGAGGGCGATGTAAAATATCTCATCTGCAATGCTGACGAAGGTGACCCGGGAGCGTTTATGGACAGAGCCGTTATTGAATCCGACCCGCACACACTTATTGAGGGTATGCTCATCGGTGCATATGCAATCGGTGCACAGCACGCAGTTGTTTATGTAAGAGCGGAATATCCGCTTGCAATCAAGCGACTTAACCGTGCTATCGAGCAAGCAAAAGAGAAAGGCATAATCGGCGAAAATATCTTTGGCTCGGACTTTAGCTGTGATTTCACAATAAAGGCAGGTGCAGGTGCATTTGTTTGCGGTGAGGAAACAGCGCTCATTGAATCCCTTGAAGGTCACAGAGGTATGCCGAGATTGAAACCTCCGTTCCCTGCTGCCGCAGGATATTGGCTCAAACCGTCAAACATCAACAATGTTGAAACCTTTGCAAATGTGTCTTGGATTATCAACAACGGCGGTGAGGCTTTTGCCGCTATGGGAACTGAAAATTCAAAAGGTACAAAAGTATTTGCCGTTACAGGCAAGGTTAAAAGATCGGGTCTTGTTGAAATTCCTATGGGTAAAACTCTCCGTGATGTTATTTTTGACATCGGCGGCGGAATGAAAGGCGACAAGGCATTCAAGGCTGTTCAAATGGGCGGTCCTTCGGGCGGTTGTATTCCTGCTGAACTTATCGACACCGTAATCGACTACAAGGCACTCGGTGCAACAGGTGCGATTATGGGCTCCGGCGGTATGGTTGTTATGGACGAAAGCACCTGTATGGTAGGTATGGCTAAATTTTTCCTTGACTTCACCGCAAAAGAAAGCTGTGGCAAGTGTATCCACTGCCGTATCGGCACAAAGAGAATGCTTGAAATGCTTGAGCGCATCACAAAGGGAGAGGGTAAAGACGGTGACATTGAACTTCTTGAAGAACTTTGCCATTCAATCAAAGACGGCGCTCTTTGCGGATTGGGTCAAACTGCGCCAAACCCTGTACTTACAACAATCAAGTATTTCAGAAACGAATACGAAGCTCACATCAACGAAAAGAAGTGTCCTGCCGGTGAATGCAGTGACCTTATCGAATACAAAATTATTGAGGACAAGTGCAAAGGTTGTACCCTTTGTGCAAGAAACTGCCCTGTTGATGCAATCAGCGGAACAGTTAAACAGCCTCACAAAATAGATACCGAAAAGTGCATCAAGTGTGGTAAGTGCTATTCATCATGCAAATTTGGTGCAATTATCAAGGCGTAGGAGGGAGGAAACACAATGCTTAACTTAACTATTAACGGAAAAAACATTCAGGTTGAGGAGGGTACAACAATCCTCCAAGCCGCAAAAGACAACGGCATTTACATTCCTACCCTTTGCTATGACGAAGCCGTAAAAGTTTACGGTGCGTGCGGTCTTTGCATTGTTGAAGCCGAGGGTATCCCAAAACTTTTGCGTTCTTGCTCTGCAAAATGCACAGACGGAATGGTAATCAACACCGAAAGCGACAGAGTTGTTCAATCAAGAAAAATCGCTATGGAGCTTCTTATGTCTGCCCATGACGGCGACTGCGTTGCTCCGTGCCAACTCAACTGCCCTGCAAGAACAGACTGCCAAGGATATGTAGGTCTTATTGCAAACGGCGAATACGAATCCGCATTGAAACTTGTCAAAAACAAAGTTTCGCTCCCTGCTTCAATCGGCAGAGTTTGTCCGCACCCATGCGAAAGTGCTTGCAGAAGAAAGAATGTTGAAGAACCTATCAACATTGCTCAATTAAAGGCTTTTGCCGCTGACCTTGACCTCAACGGCGATAAATATATTCCTGAAAAAGCAGAAGCAACAGGCAAAAAGATTGCTGTCATCGGCGGCGGTCCGGCAGGTCTTACAGCTGCATATCAGCTTGCAATAAAAGGTCATGATGTAACAATCTATGATATGATGGAAAAAATGGGCGGTATGCTCCGCTACGGTATTCCGCAATACAGACTTCCAAAAGAAGTGCTTGACAGCGAAATTGAGATTATCGAAAAGCTCGGCGTTAAGATGATTAACAATGTTAAGCTCGGCAAGGACTTCACTATCGCAAGCCTCAAAGAGCAAAATGACGCTGTTATCGTTGCTGTCGGCGCTTGGAAATCAAGTTCAATGAGAACTCCGGGCGAGGAACTTGACGGCGTTTACGGCGGTATTGATTTCTTGCGTAGCGTAATTCTCGGCAAGCCTGAAGAAATCGGCGACAATGTTGTTATCTGCGGTGGCGGTAACACAGCAATGGACGCTTGCAGAACTGCTGTCAGACTCGGTGCAAAGAATGTTTATGTCGTTTACAGAAGAACAAGAAACGAAATGCCTGCCGACGACCTCGAAATCAGAGAAGCAGAGGAAGAGGGCGTACAGTACAAATTCCTTACAAACCCTATTTCGTTCAATGGTGAAAATGGCAAGGTAAAGAGCATTACACTTCAAATTATGGAACTCGGCGAGCCTGACGCATCGGGCAGAAGAAAGCCTGTTCCTGTTGAGGGAAAGACTGAAAAAATCGAAGTTGACAGTGTTATTATGGCTATCGGTCAAAAACTTGTCGGCGAGGATGTGAGCGAACTTAAACTCACAGACAGAGGCAACATTGAGGCTGATATAGACACATTCCAAACAAATCTTGACGGAGTGTTTGCTATCGGTGACGCAACAAACAGAGGTGCATCAATAGCTATTGAAGCAATAGGCGAAGCAGACAGATGTGCAGAAGCTGTTGACGCATTTTTGAACGGCGAAGCAATCGACACAAGAGTGCCGTACATCAGCAGAAGAGATGAAGAACTCATTGACTACTCTGCAAAGCAAAAATGTGCAAGGACCAATCCAAAGGTTCTTGACCCTGAATACAGACGAAACAACTTTGACGAAGTCAGCCTCGGTTTTACAGAGGAAGAAGCAAAGGCTGAAGCAAGCCGTTGCCTTGAATGCGGATGCAAGGAATACTTCAAGTGTAAACTTTTAAGCGTTGCACAGAGATACGACATCAATCCTGCCAGATTCAAGGGCGAAATGCCACAGAAATACACAGCAAATTCAAACGAATTCATTGAACGCAACAGTGCAAAATGTATTCTATGCGGATTGTGTGTAAGAAGCTGTAAGGAAGTTATGAATATTTCGGCAATCGGTCTTATGGGCAGAGGCTTCAAAACAGAGGTTGCTCCTGCGTTTAATCTTCCGCTTGACCAAACCAAGTGCACAAACTGCGGACTTTGCGTTGAACTTTGCCCAACAGGTGCTTTGACAGAAAAATCAGCACTTACAAAGCAAGTTCCGCTCAAAGAAGAATACAGCGAAAAAGAGGTTACAATTGACGGCAAGACCGCAAAGGTTAAGGTTTCCGCCTATGACGGCAAAACCATCCGTGTAATTCCGGATGACGAAACCTCACGAAAAGCAACCCTCACAAGAGAACAACTTTTCGACCTCGGAAAGTAATAAAATACTTAATATAACCACTAAGTAAAAAATCTTAATACAGTAATCTTTACCAACGCAGGCAAACTTAACAAAAGAATTACTTATCTGACAAGTTTATATGGTGGAAAGTACGCTCCCTCAATGCTATAATAATTTATAGTTAAGGGGGCGTATTTATGTTTTCGGATAATTTATTATATTTAAGAAACATTAAAGGTTTATCGCAGGAACAAGTTGCCGAAGCAGTCGGAATTTCTCGTCAATCGTATTCCAAATGGGAACAAGGAGATACTTTTCCCGATATTGATAAATGCGATAAGCTGGCAAAGTTTTATGGCGTTACTATTGACTCACTGATTCACTCTGATGAAAAAATAGGCAAAACAAAGATAGCACCTGCACCTATCGGCAAACATCTTTGGGGAACAGTTACTATCGGAAGCAAGGGGCAAATTGTAATACCAAAAAATGCAC
>NZ_FUWW01000022.1 GCF_900167205.1 Eubacterium coprostanoligenes | reverse complement strand
CAAAGTTTTATGGCGTTACAATTGACTCACTGATTCACTCTGATGAAAAAATAGGCAAAACAAAGATAGCACCTGCGCCTATCGGTAAACATCTTTGGGGAACAGTTACTATCGGAAGCAAGGGGCAAATTGTAATACCAAAAAATGCACGAGATACATTTGATATGAAAGAGGGTGACCGTCTTGTTGTGCTTGGAGACGAGTCACAGGGTATCGCTTTAATCAAAGCAGAAATTTTTGAAAAGCAAATGCAAGAAATGTTGGAGCGTTCGCAACGCTCTGCCTAATAACAAAACGGAGGTAAAAACTATGAAATGTCCGGAGTGTGGCAAAGAAATGAGAAATGGTTATTTGTTTTGCAGTAAAGACGGTGCTTTCAGCTTTGCAAACGAGGTACCGGGTGTGTTTACGGATGCGAAAAAAGCTGACGGATTTGTTAAGATTACCGAAGTTAAACCGAGTCACAGAACGAATATCGCCGCTTCAATTTGTGAGAATTGCAAAACTGTAATTTTGAAATATTAATACAATAATATTTGAATTTTTTTACCGTTGACTTTATAAAAGCTCGGGTGTATAATCAAAAAAAATAAAGCTGTCTCGGCTGATGAAGACTATAAATTTTGCTGTTTCTGAACACAACAGCATAGTTTACAGTCTTATTTTTTTGTAGGTGATAATATGAAATTTAAAAAATATGCAACAAAAACGCTGATGATCGTTATCGGATCAATAATATCCGCATACGGAATTACGCTTGCAATAGGCGCAGGTTTCGGCGGCGCAACACTTGCGATATTGTGGCAAGGGCTGACGAATGTGACAGGTATGTCAATCGGCACATCGTCGTTTGTTGTGGCTGTGGCAATGATAATTTTTGCCTTTTTCTATGATAGAAAGCAAATCAATGTCGGCACAATTCTTTACCAAATCATTTATAGTTTTTTCGTGGATGTATTCACAAAAATTCAGCATTATACAGATATTAAAGCGGTTAATTTTGTTATAATGCTGCTTGGCATTGCTATATTTTCGTTCGGAACGGGGCTTTACTCCGCCGCTGATTTCGGCAGGGGCTCATATGAAGCAGTCACATTTTCGCTTGCCGAAAAAAATGGTTGGAAAATCAAAATCGTACGAATGGTTCTTGATATTATAATGGTAATTATCGGTGTTTTGCTCGGCGGTAAATTCGGAATTTGCACAATTGCCACCGTTTTGCTCTCCGGTCCGATAATTCAGGCAACCGTAAGCACTGTTAAGAAATCAAAGATTTTGAAAAACATTTCTTAAAATTCTCATACAATCCTAAAAGTGATAAGACATACAGAAAGGATGAATTAGATTTGTGAACAAGTCCGTAAAAAATGGACAATAGAAAAAAGAGCCCTCTTGATGTAGAATATACATCAGGAGGGATTTTTAATGCCAAGAAATTATCGAAACATAAGTGTTTATGAAAAAATAACAGAATTTGAGTCAATACGAAAATCTTTATAAAAGAATAAATAAAGAATACGGCTTTGCGTACTCCTTTACCATCCTTTGATATTTATAAAAAAACAAAAAGCTGCAAACAGCAAAAACCATTTACAGCTCAAATATTACTTTTAATATAATTATATCAAATTTTGGTTCAAAACATTTAGTCGCCGCAGAACATATTGTGTTGTCCCTCGGAGCCAAACCATTCCTTTTTAACCTCGTGGATTTGGTTAAATCCGACTGATTACTTTTTTATAACTTTATATTTAAGATAACAAAAATGCAATAAAATTAACATTTTGCCCTCATTATTGCCCTCATTTGATTTTGATGTGTTGGTAAAACAGCCTATTTATAAGGGTTTTGATAATGAAATATTAGCCTCAATTCCTTCTGCCCCTGCCAAAGAATAGAGCCGTTTTCAAAAAATCGGCTCTTTTATTTTTTGCTTTGTCTAACACATTTTGCTTTACTGCCTTGTTCATTCTTTGTGCGAATTGATATATGCCGATTTAATGCTGTTCGGTAATTCGTTCGGAATTATATTTTTGAGTCTTTCCTCATTTCCGTCTTTGATAGCCTCACTGTAATACCAACATTTGAAATTTAACATATCAAGCGTTTTATTCAACTTGGTAATCTCAGCCTCTACTTGCTTTTTTTGGTTTTCAAACAATTCTTTTCTTTTGGTATATGTTGAACTTCCTTCCATACACCAAGACATAAATTGCTTAATGTCTTTTATTTGTAACCCTGTTTTTTTCAAGCATTCAATCACACGCAATGCCTCAATTTCATTTTCGCTAAATTGTCTAATTCCAGATGTGCGATTTAATTCTGGAAACAGTCCTTCTTTATCATAGTAACGCAAAGTTGATACCGGTAAATCAAACATTTCAGATACTTGACCGATTGTATACATATTTTTTCCTTCAAAAAAATAAAAAAACTCTTGACTTAAAGTTAGGTTTAGGTGTTATTATCAATATAGCAGAGATTAAAAAAATATTCAATAGCGAATTTTAATTTTTAGGAGGTTGAAATTTATGGCAGTAAAACAAACAGCCGGTAGAAAAGAATTAGGATAAATTGCTCCGAAATTTGCCGAATTAAACGATGATGTATTGTTTGGTGAGGTTTGGAGCAGAGAAGATAAGTTATCACTTAGAGACCGTTCACTTGTTACAGTTACTTCTTTAATGTCGCAAGGCTTAATCGATTCCGCTTTTCGTTACCATTTGGAAAGCGCTAAGAAAAATGGAATCACAAAAGAAGAAATCACGGAGATTTTAACACATAATGCTTTTTATGCAGGATGGCCCAAAGCTTGGGCTGCATTTCGTATGGCAAAAGAAGTGTGGAATGATAAGAACGAGGAAACTGAAGATAATACGATTGAAAAACATGTTTCATCAATGATATTTCCGATTGGTGAGCCAAACGACAACTTTGCTCGTTGGTTAGAGGTTAAAAACAAGGAATTTTATTATATTACTACTATGGCAGATAACGAAAAATCGTCAGCAGACACAACATTGGCTTGTTTTAGAGGTTATGCCGATTGCGTGGAAGGTGCAGTTGAAAAAGGAACTGTTGTTGCCGGCGGTGTGTATGAAAAAGGTGAAATTAAAAATCACCCTGCAATGAAACTTGCATATCAAATGGGTAAAAATGTGTAATGAAATTTCTATATTATTAAAGAATGGAGCAAAATTATGTTAGGAAATTTTAGTTATTGTAATCCGACAAAACTTTATTTTGGAGAAAATTCATTATCCAATTTAAGTGATGAATTGAAAAAATACGGTGATAATGTTGTATTTGTATATGGTACAGGTTCTATAAAAAAGAATGGCATTTATGACGATATAATCAAAATTCTAAAAGAAAGTAATAAAAACATTACAGAAATTGAGGGCGTGATGCCAAATCCGACTGTTGAAAAACTTTATGAAGGTATAGAAATAGCAAGAAATCATAATGCGGATTTTATTCTCGCAGTTGGCGGTGGTTCTGTTTGCGATTTTTCAAAGGCGCTTTCTGTTTCTGTTAATTGTAATGAAGAGCCTTGGGAAAAATATTTTGTTCGTTTTGAAGAACCGGATTGTGAAATAATACCGATTGGCTGTGTTTTGACCATGGTTGGAACAGGCTCGGAAATGAACGCAGGTTCTGTAATTACAAATCAGAATACTAAAGAAAAAATCGGTCATGCCTTTGCAGATGAAAAGATTATGCCGAAATTTACAATCCTCAATCCTCGCTTTACAATGACATTGCCGAAATACCAAATGGTGTCGGGAATTTATGATATTTTCAATCATATTTGCGAACAATATTTTTCAGGAACTGATGATAATACAAGCGATTATATCAGCGAAGCACTTATGAAAAGTGTTATTCACTCAAGCCTTGTTGCGGTGAAAAATCCTAACGATTACGAGGCAAGAAGCAATATTATGTGGACTGCTACTTGGGCGCTTAACACTCTTATTGCCAAAGGCAAAACAACCGATTGGGAGGTTCATATGCTCGGTCAGGCAGTCGGAGGTTATACAAATGCAACCCACGGTATGACGCTTTCTGCTGTTTCTCTCGCATATTACAGATATATTATGCCTTACGGACTTGATAAATTTAAGCGTTTTGCAATCAATGTTTGGAGCGTTTCCCCTCAAGGCAAAACAGATGAGCAAATTGCAAAAGAAGGATTACTTGCAATGGAAATTTGGATGAACGAAATCGGTGTTATTACTAATATATCCGATTTGGGAGTTACCAAAGATGATATAGAAAACATTGCCGATTTAACACTAACAATGGATGGCGGTTATAAGACTCTTAGCCGTGATGAAAAAATCAAGGTGTTGAGTGACAGTTTATAATGTCTGTTTAAAAACAGGTCTGCCCTAAGTTTTGTGGCAAACCTGTTTTCTTATATAATGTGAATATTTCTAAGCCGATTTTTCTTTTGGCCAAGATTTTTTTAGTGCCGAATAGGAAATTAAAAAGTTGGCGAGCCAGCCTGCCGGTACTGCAAGCCAAACAAATTCAATGCCGAAACGCGGTGCAAAAATTAATGCTACAAATAAACGAATTGCAAGATTGACCATATTAGCAATTAAAAACGGTCGCATATTTCCAAGCCCGCGAAGAACACCGTCTGTTGCCATCTTGATGCCCATAAATATGAAAAAGTAGCCGAGCCATTTCATATAATCTCCCGATACTTGATACGCCAATTCTGTTCCGTCTTTGCCTAAAAAAAGTGAAGAAATTTGAGTGTGCATTGTTTCGATAATTACAAATGCAAGAACAGCAAAGCATATATCTAACAGCAAGGCGGCACGGTAACCTTTCTTTATACGGTCGATTTTTTTAGCACCGAGATTTTGCGACACAAAAGGTGACACAGCATTTCCGATTGATACAAATATCAGTGAAAAAACATTCTCTACTCTCATTGTTGCCGCATATCCTGCGAGCGCTTGTGTACCAAATGGATTTACAACCGCTTGCACAATCATCATCCCGATTGATACTGTTGATTGCTGAAGAACAGACGGAACGGCGATTTTAAGCATACAAAGCAGTTCATTTTTGTCAAACCAATGAAACTGACTTGTGTATTTGCGCATACGATGAAGAAAAATGAAAAGGGAAAGTACTGCGGAAATGCCTTGCGCAATAAGAGTTGCAAGTGCTGCACCGAATACACCGAGTTTGAGACCGCCAACCATCCATAGGTCCATAATGATATTCAGAACAGATGAAAATATTAAAAGCCACAAAGGAATTTTAGATTCGCCGATTGAAGTAAACATTGTTGACAGAATGTTGTACATAAACAAAAACGGAAAGCCGGCAAAATAGATACGCAAATACAGCACCGCATCTTCCATTATATCTGCCGGTGTTTGCAATATGCTCATCATCCAATGAGAACTGCAAAATCCAAAAATACCGAGAAATATGCTTAAAAGCAAAAAACTGATTAACGAAGTGGACACAATCGTTTTCATTTTGCTGTAATTTTGAGCACCGAAATAACGGCTGACAAGTACGCCTGCGCCTACGCCTGCACCGAGTGCTATACAAATAAAAACATTTGTAAGTGCGGCACAAGCACCAACGGCTGCAAGAGCAGAAGAACCGACAAATTGACCAACGATGATTGAATCGGCCATATTGTATACTTGTTGGAAGAAACTGCCCAAAATCATAGGCATTGCAAAAACAGTCAATGCCTTGAGCGGCGGATCTGTTATTAAATATTCATCCTTTGCCATTTTTATTCTCCCGAAATTTGTTTAAAGAATTTCTGCGTTTGTTTCTTGAAAAATATTAAATAAAATCACAAAGCTGAACAAGCTACAGCTGTCTCAGTCTGCACCTGTTCGGCTTTTGTTTTTACTGAACAATCGCTCCCTGAGCGAACGTAAAAAGTATAGCATTATAAAAAATAATTGTCAATACAATGTGATGTGATTTACATATAGGATAAAAGCTAAAGGGGATAAATAATTCTGTGTGTAATAAGTATGTAAAAGTAGGTAATAGAAAGCCCTCCTGCGATAGTTTGTTCTACCATGGGAGGGCTTTGTTATTATTCTTTATTTGCGGTTTTTAATGATTCGACAGCGGTTTGAGTATAGTCATCATTAACAGAACTTAAATCGCTCTTTTGCATATCATCTTGAATAGTAAAATCTAAATCTTTCTCATCAACCTGAGCTATTTCTTGACCTGATTGCTTGTAAATATGATTGTCGGAAATAGCATAAAATGTGTATTCATCTTGGATAATATAAACTTCGTTGTATCCGTTCTTTTTCATTTCGTTCAACAGCGGTGCATAGTCCTTGCCGACCGAAACATTATAGCTACAAGCTGTCAAAGAAATAGAGTAAATCAACTCAATGTTACCGTCGATTATAACAGGAATACTAATAACATTTCCTTTATCATTTGAAATATTGTTTATGTTGATTTCGTTTAAAATCTCAATATCGCTCGAAGCGTCAATATCAGACAATCCGTAATCGCTTGGATTATCCAGAACAACGCTTATTGAACTGCCAAAATCGTCTTTGATGATTTTTTGAACATTTTGATTTGATTTGCAAACAACAGCAATCACTATCAAAGCGCAAAGCAATATTGAAATAATTGTGATAATTATCTTCTTTGTTTTACTCATAAAATTATTTCTCTTTCAAAATCTTTTATAATAGTATAATAAACAGTTATTATTAAAAGTGGATATCTTTTGATTTCTTTATATCATAATAATTCTTCTATGTCAACGCTTTATAACATATTAATAAATTATTGGCTTTGGTTATTGTAATATTGTTCAAAATGCTGTATTATAATTGTTATAAGAGAAAAAATATTTAGTTTTGTTTGGGGAGGCTATACTTTGAAGGAACTACTTTTAAATTCTGACATAACCGATACGGGAGGGTTTTTATTAAGAATTTCGTTGGCAATTATTTTGGGTGCTATTATCGGCTTGGAAAGACAGTTGACCCGCCACAATGCAGGAATTATCACTAACATAATTGTTTGTGTTGGTGCTTTTTTGTTTACCTCGTTTGGTTATCTGATTCAAGGACCCGACACTGATTTAACTCGTATTGCTGCGCAGGTTGTCAGCGGTATTGGTTTTCTCGGTGCAGGTTTGATTATCAGAGAGGGTGCGAATGTAAGGGGACTGAATACAGCTGCAACGGTATGGACAAGTTCCGCAATCGGTATTCTATGTTGTCTTAAACAACTGAAATATGCCATTGTTGCGGCATTTGCAATAGTGGTTGTTCATTTGGTGATTCATCCGTTGTCGGATAAAATTGACCAAGCTCGCAAATACGAAAAATCAAAAAAAGAAAACAGAGAAAAGTTCTACAAAATCACCGTTGTTTGCCCTGAAGAAGCAGCGCTTGAAATCAGGAAAAACATTATGTCTATCATCAAAAATGAACCGAATGCGTTGCTGCATAATTTGGAAACTATTGACGGCGAGAACAACGAATCCAAAATCAAGGCTTTTATTACAACCAAAACAAATAACGATTATTTGATTGAAAACATATTGACTAAGGTCGGAAAGGCTGAAGATATTATTTATGCCGGCTGGAAAACTGTTGAGGAATGATTTTAATTGTAATATCGGAGTAGGGGAATGAATCGGAGCGAATTAGAAAAGTTCATATCAGACAATTATGTTTGTACTTCGGATTTTCCGTGGATGCAGTATCCGAACTTCCGTGTCTTTCGACATCCAAACAATAAAAAGTGGTTTGCCGTTATTATGGACATACCGAAAAACAAAATCGGACTTCCGTCTGATGATATAATTTCTGTTGTAAATTTAAAAAGCGACCCAATAATGGTGGGATCACTTTTGCGAGAAAACGGCTTTTATCCTGCGTATCATATGACAAAAAGCAGTTGGATTTCTGTTGTGCTTGAGGGCAGCGCTGATGACGAAAAAATAAAAATGCTTTTGGATATTAGCTTTGAAGCAACAGCAGTAAAATAAAAAAACAAAAAATATTGATTTATATAGGAGAACGCTATGAATACTGAATTTGATTTGTACGGTTTCGATCTTCCTTGCGGGTTGATTCACGACCAAAAACTATCAAATGTTAAGGTGGAAAATGACACTATAGTGCTTACCTTCGATATTGAGTTGTATCCGCAGAATTATTCAGATGATACTATTTATAATCAATACAAGGACTTTAAGCATTGCGATATGATTATTGAGATGCCTGAATGTTCAGATCCAAATTTGCAATTCCAAACCACTGCAAACAGCAAAGGGGAGTTTAAAGGGCTTCAGCTTGAAGTTGACGATTTTGTTAACGTATTGAATAATGCTTCAAGTGCAGAATTTGTTGATTGTTATGTAAGGTGCGGTGAGGTCATTATTGACTTGGCAGTTGGATTTTATGATGCCAAGGATGACTGTAAAAAATACAAGAATTATACTTGGTGCGTTATTAATACAGAAGCATCAAAACTCAAATGGAACTGGTATTGATTAAAAAATTCCGATTTTTCGGGATTTTTTAATTTAATGTTGTAAAATTTTTTCTGTTTAAGCTCTTTCGATGTGATTTTTTGTCGATTTATGAGTTGAATAAAAATTCATTATATGGTATATTATAATAAGAATTTTAATAACATTTAAGAATTTTTAAAACAAGTAAATTTACATTTCGGGGATGTTTATGAAAAGGATTTTGTGCACTTTGCTTTCATTGCTTATATTATTGTCAGCTTGTCCTATTTCTGCTTATGCTCAAGTTATTGAAGAAGAACTATCTGACGGAATAGTTTATACCGTGAACAGCAAAACGGGCGAAGTTATAATTAAGGGCAACGGTGAAATTCCTGATTATTCAACTTCTCCGTTTTTATTTTTGAACGGGGATATTAAGTTTGTTTTAATTGAAAGCGGAATTTCGAAAATCAGTGCAAGATTATTTAGAAATTGTACAAGCCTTGAAAAGATAAGCATCAGCGACACAGTTACTCAAATTGACAATACAGCATTTGACGGTTGCACAGGCATAAAGGAATTCTATGTTGCAGTTGATAATGTGGCATATTCATCTTTTGACGGAGTGCTGTATTCAAAAGATTTGACAAGATTAATAAAGTATCCGCCTGCAAAATCAGCTGAAGAGTTTGTTACATTAAAAAATACAGAAACAATTTGCAAAAATTCATTTAAATATGCTCAACACCTGAAAAAGATTGTTGTTTCGCCGGAAACGAAGAATATTGAAGAAAACTTTTATAAGTTTAACATTCAGGTTGATAAACAGAATGGCACGCCTTCAACTGATGAGGATGAAAAACACGAATTGATATACAGAACCGTTCAACCAACCTGTACAAATTTTGGGTATATTGAGTGCTTTTGCAAAATCTGTAATGATTCTTATATTATAAAATATATTTGCCCAACAAGGCATCGACTTGTTGAAACAGTAACTCCGGCAACAACCGAATCAGACGGTCATAAAGTTAAGGTTTGCTCTGTTTGCGGTGAAGTTGTAAAGGACGAAATAATTAATAAAATTTCAGATTCGTCATTAGACTATTCAAGTGCCGAATATAACCGTTATCAGTTTTCACCAAATGTATATATTGTTGATTCAAACGGTAAAAGGCTTGTTTGCGGAACTGATTATATCTTAAATATTCCAAGAGGCAGAAGATGTGTCGGTATGTATAATTATGACATTGCTTTTATCGGAAATTACAGCGGTATGCAAAGACTTTCATTCTTTATTTATCCACAAAGCCCTGTTTTTCGAAAAATTATTTTGAGAAAAGGCAATGTTGAAATTAATTGGGAGAAGACTGCTTCTCAATGTGACGGCTACGAAATAATGTATAGTCAATATCCAAGTTTTATTAATAATCAAGTGGTTGATGTTAATAATAAAAACGCAAAGAAATTTGCACTTCAAGGCTTGAAACCGGGAAAGTTTTACTATTTCAAAATCAGAAGTTATAAAATTACAAATGAAAATGATATGATCTATTCATCTTGGTCAAATATCGGTAAAGCAAAAATTATATAAATAATAACTATCTTCTTCTTTGGTGCGGTCAGAGGAGGAGATTTTTTGTTGACTTGACTTTTACCCACAATATATTGTATAATTATAAAGTATGTATACTTCTTATGGAGGGATTTACTTGGCGAAGAAACAAGAATACGGAAACGAGAGTATTAAGTCTTTAAAGGGCGCTGACCGTGTAAGGAAAAGACCTGCGGTTATTTTTGGATCAGATGGAATCGACGGTTGTCAGCACTCTATTTTTGAGATTATGTCAAACTCTATTGACGAGGCGAGAGAGGGTCACGGTACAAAAATTACCGTAACTCGTTTTCTTGATGGCTCGGTAGAGGTTCAGGACCACGGCCGTGGAATTCCTGTTGATTACAATAAAAATGAGGATAAGTATAATTGGGAACTCCTTTTCTGTGAACTTTATGCCGGCGGTAAGTACGACAACGGCGGAGACAACTATGAGTTCTCACTTGGCTTGAACGGTCTCGGACTTTGTGCTACACAATATGCGTCTGAATATATGGATGCCGAGATTAAAACAGACGGTTTCAAGTATAATCTTCACTTTGAACACGGTGAAAATGTCGGAGGCTTGCAAAAAGAACCTTACGGCAAAAGAGGCGACACCGGAACACGAATCAGATGGAAGCCTGATTTGCAAGTGTTTACCGATATAAATGTGCCTGTTGAGTTTTATAAGGAAACTATGAAGCGTCAGGCAATAGTCAATGATAAGATTAAGTTTATATTCAAAAATCAACTCACTGCAACTCAATTTGAAACTTTTGAATACTGCTACGAAAACGGTATCAAGGATTATGTTACCGAACTTGCGGGCGATAAGGCTTTCACAACTCCGCAGTATTGGGAGTGCGAGAGAGTCGGCAGAGACAGAGAAGATTTAAAGGATTACAAGCTGAAAATCAGAGCGGCTTTGTGCTTTTCTCTTGAAACACAGCTTAAGGAATATTATCACAACTCATCATTTCTTGAACACGGAGGTGCTCCTGAAAAGGCATTCAGAAGTGCTTTTGTAAATCAAATAAACGCTTATCTTAAATCAACTAATAAGTACAACAAAACCGATTCGCAAATCACTGTTCAGGATATTGAGGAATGTGTAATCTTTGTTGTTTCATCGTTTTCTACCCAAACTTCGTATGAAAACCAAACAAAAAAGGCTATTACAAATAAGTTTATCCAAGAAGCTATGACTGACTTTTTCAGAAAACAGCTTGAGGTTTACTTTATTGAAAACAAGATGGACGCAGACAAAATTGCTGACCAAATTTTGATTAATATGCGTTCTCGAGTTAAAGCTGAAAAAACAAGAAAAACCCTTAAAACAACCTTGCAAACAAAGGTTGATATGACAAATCGTATTCAAAAATTTGTTGATTGCAGATCAAAAAATGTTGATGAAAGAGAACTGTTTATAGTAGAGGGTGACTCTGCTCTCGGTGCTTGTAAGCAGGCGAGGGATGCCAATTTCCAGGCTATTATGCCGGTCAGAGGTAAAATTCTTAACTGCTTAAAGTCTGATTACGACAAAATTTTTAAAAGCGATATAATCACCGATTTGATTAAAGTGCTCGGTTGTGGCGTTGAAGTAAAAAGTAAGGCTGCAAAGGATGTTTCGATGTTTGATATGGATCAGCTTCGTTGGAACAAGATTATGATTTGTACCGATGCCGATGTTGACGGCTTCCAAATCAGAACACTTATTTTGACAATGATTTATCGTCTTATGCCAAAACTTATTGACGAGGGCAAAGTATATATTGCAGAATCTCCTCTTTATGAGGTTACTTGCAAAGACCAAACTTATTTTGCCTACAATGAAATTGAAATGGACGCAATCAAGGATGAAATCGGTGATGATAAATACACCGTTCAGCGTTCAAAGGGTCTTGGTGAAAATGAGGCAGATATGATGTCGCTCACCACTATGAACCCTGCA
Source organism: Eubacterium coprostanoligenes (assembly GCF_900167205.1). GTDB lineage: Bacteria > Bacillota > Clostridia > Oscillospirales > Acutalibacteraceae > Eubacterium_R > Eubacterium_R coprostanoligenes. Next base: position 15,073 of record NZ_FUWW01000022.1, on the reverse strand, counting down.
ACAAGACGACTTATTAAGGTTAATCCGTGTGATGCAGAGGCAACAAGCGAAATGTTTGATTTGCTCCTCGGTGACAATCTTGACGGAAGAAAAACATATATTGCCGATTATGGTCATTTGTACCTTGATGCGGCAGATGTAAGCTAAAGGAGGTATTCGTTATTATGGCAAGAAAAAAGAATAGCAGAGATAATGAAGCACAAACTCTTTTGGCAGATAATGTGCATATTCAAGATGCAGGATTGATTAAGGACGAAAATATTGTTGACACTCTCAAATGGAACTATATGCCATATGCAATGAGTGTTATTTTGTCCCGTGCGATTCCAGAAATTGACGGATTTAAACCGTCACACAGAAAGTTACTTTATACAATGTATAATATGGGACTTTTGCAAGGAGGAACAATCAAGAGTGCCAACATTGTCGGCAGAACTATGCAACTTAATCCTCACGGCGACGCTTCAATCTATGAAACGATGATTAGATTATCACGAGGCAATGAGAGCCTTTTGTACCCGTATGTTGAGTCAAAGGGTAACTTCGGTAAGGCTTACAGCAAAAATATGATGTACGCCGCTTCTCGTTACACAGAGGCAAAACTTGCACCTATCGCAAAAGAACTTTTTGAGGATATTAATAAAGATACGGTCGATTTTGTAGATAACTATGATAATTCTATGAAAGAACCAACTCTTTTGCCTGTAACATTTCCGTCAATTCTTGCAAATGTTACAACAGGTATTGCCGTTGGTATGGCATCATCTATTGCATCATTTAACCTTAAAGAACTTTGCGATACGACAATTGCGCTCATTAAAAATCCCGATCATGATGTGTCCGAAACATTGCTTGCACCTGATTTCGTCGGTGGCGGATATATTATTTATGACAAGGACGAGTTAGACAGAATTTATAAAACAGGCAGAGGCTCTGTTAAGGTGCGTGCAAGATACACTTATGACAAATCTTACAACTGTATTGATGTCACTCAAATTCCGCCTACAACAACTTGCGAGGCAATTATTGACAAGGTCGTGGAACTTGTTAAATCAAACAAGATTAAAGAAATTTCGGATATTCGTGATGAAACAGACCTCAAAGGTTTGCGTATTACTCTTGATTTGAAGCGTGGTGTTGACCCTGACGCTTTTATGACAAAGCTGTACAAACTCACTCCGCTTGAGGATACTTTCTCTTGTAACTTTAATGTGCTTATAAACGGCTATCCAAAGGTTCTTGGTGTAAATGACATTCTTAAAGAATGGATAGAGTTCAGACTTGAATGTGTAAAAAGACGCACACGATTTACTCTTAATAAAAAGGCCGAAAGATTGCATTTGCTTCAAGGTCTTGAAAAGATACTTCTTGATATTGACAAGGCAATCAAGATTATTCGCAATACAGAAAGCGAAGCAGATGTTGTTCCAAACCTTATGATTGGCTTTGGTATCGACAAAATCCAAGCTGAGTATGTTGCGGAAATTAAGTTAAGACACCTTAACAGAGAGTATATTTTGAAGCGTACCAAGGATATTGAATCTCTCAAGGCTGAAATTGAGGAACTTCAAACTATTCTTGACAGCAAAAATAAACTTAAAAAGATTATTATTAAGGAACTTAACGAAGTCGCTGATAAATATTCGGGCGAAAGAAAATCAGAAATCCTTTATGAAGTTGAAGAATTTGATGCTACTGCCGAGGCTGAAATTCCTGATTATCCGGTTACTCTCTTTATCACAAAAGAAGGTTATCTTAATAAAATCAGAACAGCTAATCTTCGTATGTCGGGTGAACAAAAGGTAAAAGAGGGCGATGAGGTTGAAACGACCTTTGAATGCTCAAACAAAGACGAGCTTTTAGTGTTTACCGATAAAGGACAGGTTTATAAAGCAAAAGTTGACGATTTTCCTGACGGAAAGGCTTCGCAACTCGGTATTTATGTTGCCGGCAAGCTTGAGATGGAACAGGACGAAAAAGTTGTTTATATCTGCGTAATCAAGGAATATGTCGGATATATGATTTTTGTCTTTGAAAACGGCAAGGTTGCAAAGGTTGACATTACCGCTTATCAAACCAAAACCAACAGAAAAAAGTTGTTAAAGGCTTATTCACTGAAATCACCGCTTGCTTGTATTGAATATATTGAGGAAGACTGCGAACTTGTTCTTTGTTCAACAAGCGGAAGAATGTTGATTTTGAATACGGGTGCACTCACACCTAAAGCATCAAAAGACACAATCGGTGTTTCTGTAATGACGCAAAAGAAGAACCACAAGGTCGAATCTATGCATCATTATGAAGATGGTGAATTTGAAAAAGCATGGCGATTCAGAACCAAAAATCTGCCTGCAGCCGGTGCTTTGCCAACCCCTGCGGATAATGCCGCACAAATAACATTCTGATAAATTAAAAAAAGTCTTGCATTATGTATTCCATTATGTTATAATGCAGTAGTCGAAAATTCTAATGGAGGAAATATTATGCTCTGGTATCATTATGTATTCGGTGCAGTACTTATTGTTGCATCAATTATTATTACAGTTGTCGTTCTTATGCAAGAGGGTAGATCATCAAACCTTTCAGGTGTTATTGGTGGTAGCTCAGAGTCTTACGGCAGTAAGTCAAAGGGTATGACAAACGAAAAGAAGCTTGAAAGAGTAACAAAGTGGTTTATTGCATTCTTCTTTGTTCTTGTTTTGGCAGCATTTTTGGTATTTCTTTTTGTATAACAGTTAAGTAATAACCTTGCGTTATGCAAGGTTATTTTTGTTTGAGGTTAGAGATTGAATTATATTATATTTGATTTGGAATGGAATAACGCTTATAGCTATGCAAAAAAAGGTTTTATGAATGAAATCATAGAAATAGGCGCTGTAAAATTGAATGAAAGACTTGAGATTGTCGATACCTTTAAGCAACTTATTTTGCCGAAAATCACCAAAAAGCTCTCCGGAAGATGCAAAAGTCTAACTAATATTACAAACGAAGAGTTGAAACAAAACGGTATTCCGTTCGCAGATGCCATCAAGGATTTTTCAAGGTGGAGCAGGGGAGACGGCAATGTTTTTATGTCGTGGAGCAATTCTGATTTGTATGTTCTTACCAATAATTATCAAACATTTTTGGGCAACTTGAATATTAATTTTATTACAAAATATTGCGACGCTCAAAAGTATTGTATGTCTTTTATCGAGAGGGAGAACAATAACCAAATTTCTCTTGCTGATTGCGGCGAGGCTTTTGGAATTAAGATTGATACAGACAAACTTCATCGTGCACTCACCGATTGCTATTTAACAGCCGAGTGTTTAAAAAAGGTGTTTGACAAAGATAAACTTCAAAATTATATTCATGATTGTGACAGCTCATTTTTTGAACGCTTAATTTATAAGCCGTATCTTATCACTAAGCCTGTGACTGATCTTTTTGATGTTTACAAGCAAGAACTTTTGTGTCCTGTTTGCAAAAGTAAAATGGTGCGCTTAAAGGATTTTGAATGTGTAAATAAGTCGTTTAGGTGTCCTACCAAATGCAAGAAGTGCGGAATAACTTATTGGACAACAGTCAGGGCTAAAAAAACATATGATACTGTCGATGTGCACCAACGCAGTATAGAAATGAACAGAAAAAAAGCAAAAAAGATAAAGAAGGATTAATTTTACAATATTTTGTTAATATTTAAAATTCTTCTTTATTTTTTTGTTATTATATATTATAATAAAAATATATTGCTTAAAGGAGGCTGATTTCGTGGCAAATAAAGATTATGATGATCTTCTTGAGTCTTTTATGAATAATTCACAAAAGGCTTATAACGACGATAGAGAAACACGAAAAAAGAACGGCGGAAAATTACCGTCTGCCTATAATACTTTTTCTAATACAGACAGTGGCAAGAAATCCAAGACAGGATATTCAACCTCTGCAAATTCAAATAAAAACAATGGTGGCAAAAAAGGTCGTCATAATAATTCTGCCGGTCAAAAAGTACTTGAAGGATTCGGAAAGGTCCTTTTGGGTATAATTCTTGTAATCGGAGTTGTTGGAATTATTTGCTCATCGGTTCTTTTTGTTTACGGTTATTCTGTTGTTCACGGCGATGTTGTGTTTAATCTTGAGGATGAGGCTTCAACTCAAAATCAAACATCATTCATTTATGGATACGACAACAATAATAAATTGGTTGAAATCACTCGACTTCACGGTGAGGAAAATCGTATTTGGCTCGATAAAAACGATATGTCAAAATATATGTCAAAGGCATTTATCGCTATCGAGGACGAGAGATTCGAAAAGCACCACGGTGTTGACTGGAAACGAACCATCGGTGTTATGGTTAAGCCGTCCAACAGCGGACAGGGTGGCTCGACAATCACTCAACAGCTTATCAAAAACCTTACTGATGAAAATGATGTAACATTTATTCGTAAGTTTAACGAAATTCTTTCTGCTCTCAATTTGGAAAAGCATTATTCCAAGGATGAGATTATGGAAGCGTATCTAAATACAATTTATTTGTCACACGGATGTTACGGTGTGAAAACAGCGGCAGAAACATATTTTGGTAAAGAGGTAAAAGACCTTAACATTGCCGAATGTGCTTGTATAGCAAGTATAACCCAGTTCCCGACAAAGTATGACCCTCTTATTAATCCTGAAAACAATAGACAGCGTCAGCTTCGTGTTCTTAAGAAAATGCTTGAAAAAGGATTTATTTCTCAACAAGAATATGACGAAGCTGTTGCATATAAAATGGTATTTACCAACTCTCCTGATTATAAGGGCAGTCAAATCAAAAAGTCTGCTTCTGAAAAGAAGCAAGCTGAAAAAGTTAATTCTTATTATACCGACTATGTAATTGATCAGGTTATTAATGATCTTCAGAATTCAGGATATAGTGCTAAAAAGGCAAAGAAACTCATTTACGGCGGTGGATTGAAAATTTATTCTGCTATTGATTTTGATGTTCAAAATGCTATTGAGGATGTCTACGAAAATTACAGAAAGATGCCTGATGAAACAGTTCAAGGTGCTTGCGTAATTATGGATTACCACGGCAGAATTCTTGGTATGGTTGGCGGAACAGGCAAGAAAAAGGCGAACCGTGTGCTTAACCGTGCATGGCAGTCAAAGCGTCAGCCGGGTTCTGTTATCAAACCTCTTGCTGTATATGGACCTGCTCTTGAAAAGACATTGCAGGATGGCGAAACAAATGTTTATTGGTCAACTCCTACCAAGGATGCACCGCTTACAAAGATTAACGGAAAGCCTTGGCCAACAAATGAGGGCGGTAGCTATTCAGGCGAAACAATCACTGTTCAAAAGGGTCTTGCTCTTTCAAAGAACACTATTTCTGCTAGAACACTTGATAAAATCGGAACAACTTATTCATATGAATTCCTTACAAATAAGTTCCACATTTCAACACTTACAGTTCAGGACTGTGACCTTGCTCCTTTGGCAACAGGCTCAATGACCTATGGTGTAACTGTTCTTGAAATGACAGCCGCTTATCAAGCCTTTGGTAACGGTGGCTATTATTACGAGGGCTACAGTTATTATAAGATTGAGGATGCTCAAGGCAATGTTATTCTTGAAAAGAATCCTGAAAAGGACAAGGAAGTTGCATTGTCTGAAAATACCGCTTGGGTTATGAACAAGATGCTTCAAACTGTTATGACAGAGGGTACAGGTCGTTCTTATAAGATTGACGGTGTTGAGTGTATCGGTAAAACAGGTACTACAACAGGTTCAAACGACCGTTGGTTCTTTGGTGGTACTCCTGAATATATCGGCGGTGTTTGGTACGGATATGACAAAAATAAGGAAGTTATATATCGTCTTTCTGCTAACCCTTCCGGTACTCTTTGGAATACTATTATGAAGGAAATTTATGAGAAGAAGGGTAAGAATATAAAAGAGTTCCCTGAATGTGACGGTATAGTTCGTAAGCAGTATTCTTCAAATGGACTTCTTCGCAGCGGAACAGGTAGATGGGGTTGGTTCGATGTCAACAACTTGCCGAAAACTGCTTCAAACGATTATTTGAGTGATTATGATTCGTCGTATTCAAACAGGAATACAACGGCCGGCACAAAACGCAAGGAAGAATATACAGAAGATGATTCTGACGATGATTCAATTGATAATACTGAAATTTCTGACGATGTTATTGATGAGCCAAGCGATGATGAAGTCGGAGAGAATACTGACGAAAATTAATATTAAAGATAATAGGAAAATCATTTTTGGTTTTCCTATTATTAATGAGGAAATATGAAAATAATGTCGATAGATTACGGAGATGTCAGAACAGGTGTTGCGGTTTCTGATATTAGAGGAATTCTTGCATCTCCGCTTTGCGTTATAAAAGAAAGCTATCAACCAAAACTTGTTGATAAAATAATAGAACTTATTGGTGAAAATAAAGCTGAAAAGATTGTTATCGGATTACCGAGAAATATGGACGGTACTTATGGTTATCGTTGTGATGAATGTAAATCACTCGGTGAAGCAATAGCTGAAAAATCCGATGTGGAAATAGTCTTTGAGGATGAACGACTTACAACAGTTATGGCACACAACATTTTGTCAGATAATAATGTTCGTGGTGCAAAGAGAAAACAAACAGTTGATGCTGTGTCGGCTGTTATGATTCTCCAAAGCTATCTTGATAAAAATAAGTAATTTTACATAATATTTCGCCGTATTTTTATATGGTGATAGTTTGAAATTTAAACTTTTTCATGTAGAATTTGAAGTCAGCTTTTTGTTTTTTGCCGTAATATGTACTGCTTTGATTGCAAATAATTATGATTTTATTTATGTTTTGCTTTTTTCATCGCTCCATGAATTGGGTCATATAATTTCACTTTATTTGCTTGGCGGAAAAGCTGACAAAATTACAATTTCATTTTATGGTATTGGATTGAAGCATAGCTCTGATTTACCCGTTTCAAAAGAAATATTGTTTTTGCTTTCGGGCATACTGATAAATTTGCTTTTTGTTATGTTTAATATAAAACGAGATATAAACCTTGCGTTGCTTGTGATTAATGCTTTTCCGATTTATCCGCTTGATATGGGCAGATGCACCAAACTCGTGCTTGAAAAATATTTTGATGTCAGAGTATCGTATTTTTTGATGTATGCCTTGAGTGTAGTTGCTCTTGTGCTTTTGGTTGGATATTCGATTTGTTACAAAAAGTTTAGCCTGTTTATTATTTCGGCATATTTGGCTTATTGGCTTTTAAGAGGTAATTTATGATAAAAAAAGAAGTAGAAAAAATATTGCAATATGTTCAAAAACCTGCAAGATATGTTGGTGGCGAGTTAAATAGTGTGATAAAGGATGCAAATAAGGTTGACATTCGTTATGCGTTTTGTTTTCCTGATATATACGAAATCGGTATGAGTCATCTTGGTATGAAGATACTTTACGGTTTGGTTAATGATCGTGAGGACTCGTGGTGTGAGCGTGTTTTTGCTCCCGATGTTGATATGGAAGAGCAGATGAGAAAACACAATGTTCCTCTTTTTGCTCTTGAAAGCGGGGATTATATCAAGCATTTTGATATGATTGGTTTCACCTTGATGTATGAACTTTGCTACACTAATGTGCTTAATATGCTTGATTTGGCAGGTATTCCGCTGTTTTCAAAGGACAGAACCGAACTTGCTCCGATTGTTTGTGTTGGTGGACCTTGTGCTTGCAATCCCGAACCAATTGCAGATTTTGTTGATATTGTGTTCTTGGGTGACGGTGAAGAAAGTACAAACGCTGTTATTGATTTGCTCAAGGAATGTAAGAAAAACGGCGCTTCAAAGAAAGAATTTTTGCTTAAAGCAAAGGATATTACCGGGGTTTATGTTCCGTCGTTTTATAAGGATAGTTATAATGATGATGGCACTTTGAAAGAACTTGTACCTATTAATGACGCACCTGAAAAGGTAAAAAAATCCATCGTTTCCGATATGAACAAGTGCTATTATCCAAAGGAATTTGTCGTTCCGTTTATCAGCATTGTTCACGACAGAGCCGTTGAGGAAATTTTTAGAGGTTGTATCAGAGGTTGTCGTTTCTGCCAAGCAGGTTTTATTTATCGACCTATTAGAGAAAAAAGCGTTGAAACAATAAATGCTCAAAGCAAGGCACTTATTGAATCAACCGGATATGACGAACTTTCCCTTTGTTCACTTTCAACTTCTGACCATTCGCAGGTTAACGAGATGCTCACTTCTCTCATTGATTGGACCGTTAAAGATAAAATCAATCTTTCATTACCAAGCCTTCGAGTTGATAACTTCTCTGATGAGTTGGTTGATAAACTCAATAAGGTTAGAAAAAGCGGACTTACTTTTGCCCCTGAAGCAGGAACTCAAAGACTTCGTGATGTAATCAATAAAAATGTTACCGAGGAAGAAGTTATCAAAACTTGTACAAAGGCATTTGATAACGGTTGGACTACTGTTAAATTGTACTTTATGATGGGACTTCCTACTGAAACTATGGAGGATATTGAGGGCATTGCAAATCTCGGCATGGATGTTATCCACGCTTTTTATAAGAATCCTAACCGTCAAAAGGGAACAGGGCTTCAGGTGAATATTTCGTGTTCGTCATTTATTCCTAAGCCGTTTACTCCGTTCCAGTGGGAGCCGGAGGACACCATGGAATCTCTCAAGGCGAAACAGAAGCATTTGCTCGAATCAATTCCTTCAAAGAAGATAAAGGTTTCTTATCACGAAACACCTACTTCGCTTCTTGAGGGCGTTCTTGCAAGAGGCGACAGACGACTTTCCGCAGTTCTTTATTCAGCGTATAAAAAAGGCTGTAAATTTGATTCGTGGGATGAACATTTCAAGTTTGATGCTTGGATGGAAGCTTTTGAGGAAAACAATCTTGACCCATATTTCTATACACAGCGCAGAAGAGATTTTAGCGAGGTGTTGCCTTGGGATCATCTTGACTATGGCATCAGCAGAAAATTTCTTGAAAGAGAAAATATAAAAGCTCACGAAAACGAAACTACACCGCATTGCAGAATTCAATGTGCCGGTTGCGGAGCAAACAAGTTGAACGGAGGTCACTGTGATGCGAGAGGTTAGACTTAGATTTTCAAAAACAGGACAGGCTAAATACATAAGCCATCTCGACACAAACAGAGTGTTTTCTCGAGCACTTGCAAGAGCAAAGATAAATTTGTGGTACACTCAAGGGTTTAACCCTCGTCCGTATATGAGCTTTTCTCTTCCACTTTCTCTCGGTGTCGAGAGCTATTGCGAAAATGTGGATTTGCGTATTCTTGACGATTTGACCGATGAAGAAATTAAAGATCGTATGAATAACGCCTTGCCTCTTGGTATCAGAATTGTTGATGTTTACGAGGATTTTATGGATTGCCACGACATAGTTTACAGCGACTATGTCTATAAGTTTGAATTTAAGGACAACGAAACCGCTCTTGAAAAAATTATTGCTGTGCTTGAGTCGGATGAAATCTTGGCTCAAAAAAAGGCAAAACAGGGCAAAAGAAGAATTCTTAAAGAAACCGACATCAAGCAGTTTATTGTAAAATATAACGCTTCAATAAGGAATAATAATATTGTATTAAATATAAGGCTTCTTGCCGGACCTGATAAAAACCTTAATCCTACATTGCTGTTTGATACAATTATCAGACTTATTGATATGGATTATGAGTGGAAAAGTATTGGCAGAATCAGCCTTTTAACAAAAGATTTTAAAGAATATAAATAAAATGCTTGCATTTTGTACAAACATATGGTAATATATATCAGCATTTATCCGTTGCATATCCCTGCAACGCGTAAGATGTAGCGTTTCGCATTTTAGAAGATGGTCCGCTTTCGTATTGATATGAACATCTCATAAATTATAAAGGAGGAAAATAAAATGGACGCACTTAAGATTATTGCTCAAGACAACATCAAGACAGAAGTACCAAAGTTCAACATCGGTGACACAGTAAAGGTATCTGTTAACATCCGTGAAGGTCAAAGAGAGAGAATTCAGAACTTTGAGGGTACTGTAATTGCAAAGAGAGGTTCAGGCATTTCTGAAACATTCACAGTTCGTAGAGTATCATACGGCGTTGGTATTGAGCGTGTATTCCCGGTTCACTCACCTAACGTAGTTGATGTTCAGGTTATCCGTACCGGTAAGGTTAGAAGAGCTAAGCTCTATTATCTTCGTGATAGAGTTGGTAAGGCTGCTAAGGTTAAGGAAGCACTTAGATAATAACCAAAAATAGTCGTATCGTAGGTTCGCCTGTGATACGGCTTGTTTTTTATTTGAAAATAATTGATTTATATTGTATAATGATTATATATAAATGGTAGGTGAACGATATGCCGGAACTTATAAAACAAAATGTACAGTGGTTTCCGGGGCATATGGCGAAAACAAGACGACTGATAAAAGAATCGCTCAACCTTGTTGACGGAGTCGTTGAAATTCTTGATGCAAGAGTGCCGTATAGCTCACAAAATCCTGAACTTGACGGAATAATAAAGAATAAACCGAGAATTATTTTACTTAACAAATGTGATGTGGCAAATCCAACTGCAACTTCAATGTGGATAAAGTATTTTGAAAGCAAGGGTGCTTATGCCATACCTGTTGATTGTAAGACGGGAAAAGGTCTTAACAAGTTTGACGAGGTTGTAAAAAAGGCTTTGGCAAAGGTTATTGCCAAAAATGAAGAAAAAGGAATGACAGGCAAACCGCTTCGTCTTATGGTTGTCGGTATCCCGAACACGGGCAAGTCCTCATTCATCAATCGAATGGGCAAAAATGCAAAAGCAAAGGTTGCAGACAAAGCGGGTGTTACAAGGCAAAACCAATGGTTTATTGTTGGCAACGGAATTGAACTTCTTGATACACCGGGAGTTTTGTGGCCGAAGTTTGACGACCCCGAGGTTGGCGATAAACTTGCTTTTATCGGCTCTGTAAAGGATGAAGTAACCGACAAGGAAACTATTGCTTGCAGATTGCTTGAAAGCCTTGCAAAAACTAATCCGAGCGCTATTGAAGAAAGATATAAAATTTCAGGTGTTGAGGGGCTTCAGGGATGGGAAATCCTTGAAATGATTGGCAAAAAGCGTGGCTTTTTGATTAAAGGCGGAGAAATTGATTACGAGCGAGCAGCCGTTATTGTTGCTGACGAATTCAGAGGAGGAAAGTTGGGTAGAATTACCCTTGAATTACCGTAATGAAAAAAGAAACAGAACAAGTTGATTGGCTTAAATTTGAAAACGAGGCTTACAAAAACGGATACGCCTGTGTTTGCGGTGTTGATGAAGCCGGCAGAGGTCCGCTTGCAGGTCCTGTGTTTGCCGCCGCCGTTGTGCTTGGCAGAGGTCAAACCATCGATGGAGTAAACGATTCAAAAAAACTTTCCGAAAAAAAGAGAGAAGCTCTTTTTGATAAAATTAAGGAAGAAGCGTTGTGCTATTCTATCGCTTCGGTTGATGAGAAAACCATTGATGAAATAAATATTCTCAACGCAACTTTTCTTGCTATGAAAAAGGCTGTTGAGGGACTTGAAATACAACCCGATTACGCTATGATTGACGGCAACAAAACGCCTGATTTGTCTATTGATTGTGAGGCTGTCGTCAAGGGTGACGCAAATTCTGTGTCCATTGCCGCCGCTTCAATTCTCGCAAAAGTTTCAAGAGACAGATATATGCTTGAAATGGCAGAAAAATATCCTGAATATAAATTTGAAAAGCATAAGGGCTACGGAACAAAACTCCATTATCAAATGCTTGATGAATACGGTCCGAGTGAAATACACAGACAAACATTTTTAAAAACATGGTATGTTAAAAAATGAATAATAAGGGCAGACTTGCGGAAATGAAAGCCGCAAATTATTTGAGGGAAAAAGGCTATTGTTTGATTGAACACAGCTATAAATCTCGTTTTGGCGAAATTGACCTTATTTTTGAATATAAGAATTTTATTGTTTTTGTTGAGGTAAAAGCAAGGGGCGAAAATTCAATCGCCGAGCCGCGTGAGTTTGTTGACGAAATAAAACAAAAGAAAATTATTTCAACGGCAAACCTTTACATGATGCAATATAAGGTAAAATTGCAACCGAGATTTGATGTAATTGAGGTTTTTTTGGAGAATAACCGAATAAAATCCATTAAACATCTTGAAAATGCTTTTAGTTTGTAATAAAATAGTACTACTAAATTTTTAGGAGGACATATTATGTTCTATACTTCTACACGAAATAAAAATATAAAGGTAACTGCATCACAAGCGATTGCACAGGGTATCAGCGAAGAGGGCGGACTTTTCGTACCATGTGAGCTTCCGCAGTTTTCACTTGATAAAATTGCGTCTATGGTTGATATGCCATATACAGAAAGAGCAAAGACAGTTCTCAAAGATTTCTTGACAGACTTTTCCGAGGAAGAACTTGACTATTGCGTAAACGGTGCTTATGCTACCGAAAAGTTTTCTTCATCAAAAATCGCTCCAACAGTAAATGTTGCAGGCAATAAGAATATTCTTGAATTGTGGCACGGTCCAACTTGTGCATTTAAGGATATGGCACTTCAGCTTTTGCCTTATCTTATGACTGTTTCTGCAAAGAAAACAGCTGACGGCAAAACTATCGTTATTCTTGTTGCAACTTCAGGCGATACAGGCAAGGCTGCTCTTGAAGGTTTCAAGGATGTTGACAACACGAGAATTCTTGTATTCTATCCTGTTGATGGTGTTTCTCCGATGCAGAAACTTCAAATGACAACACAGGACGGCGAGAATGTTTCTGTATGTGCTATTAACGGTAACTTTGACGATGCTCAAAGCGCCGTAAAAGCTATCTTCACAAACGATGAAATTAAAGCACAGCTTGCACAAAAGAATATGATGTTTTCTTCTGCAAACTCAATCAACTGGGGCAGACTTGTTCCTCAAATCGTTTATTATTTCTCAACATATTGTGATTTGCTTGAGCAAAAGAGAATTGCTCTCGGCGATGAAATTAATGTTGTTGTTCCAACCGGTAATTTTGGTAATATTCTTGCTGCTTATTATGCAAAGAATATGGGACTTCCAATCAAGAAACTTATTTGCGCTTCAAATTCAAATAATGTTCTCACTGACTTCTTAAAGACCGGTGAATACGACAAGAACAGAAAGTTCTTCACAACAACTTCACCGTCTATGGATATTCTTATTTCATCAAACCTTGAAAGACTTCTTTACCATATGAGCGGTGAGGATGACACTCTTGTTAATGAGCTTATGAATGCTCTTTCAACAGATGGTAAATACGAGGTTTCAAAGACCCTTATTGACTCTATCCAAACTGTTTTTGATGCGGGTTGCTGTGATGAAGCAAGCGTTGATGCAACAATCAAAGAGCATTTTGACAAATATCATTATCTTTGCGATACTCACACCGCTGTTGCTGTTGAGGTTTATGACGACTATGTAAAGCGTACAGGCGACGATATTCCTACAGTTATTGATTCAACTGCTTCACCGTACAAATTTTCAAAGAGCGTTTTGACTGCTGTTACGGGCGGTGAAGAAGCAAATCTTGACGAATTTGCTATGGTTGATGAACTCAACAAGATTTCGGGTGTTGATGTTCCAAAGCCACTTCAGGCACTTAAAGATAAGGCGGTTCGCTTTAACAATGTTTGCGACAAAGAAAATATGAGCGAAATGGTATTTAAACTTTTGAATTTGTAAAAATAAAAGAGGCCCGTTATTGAGCCTCTTTTTTATTGAGTGTAGCTTAATTGCAGTTGCAATCACTGCAACATTCAAATGTTTCGCAATTTGTTTCGTTTGTTGATGTTGCATTTGTACAACCTACTTTGATGCTGCCTGCTGTACAACAGTTTGACATATCATGATGGATACAGTTTTTAACTTCGCAGTTGATTCCTTTGATTTCTTGCTTCATTTTGCTTTCACTCCCTTCAAATTTATTATTTAGTTTATTTTTGCTTTTATTCAAGGAGATTTTATGTCAATTTTTGCTATTGCCGATACTCATTTATCTTTTGGCACAGATAAGCCTATGGATTCGTTCCCGGGATGGAACGATTATGTTGGCAGAATTGAAAAAAATTGGAACAAATTGGTAACCGATGACGATACTGTTGTTATCGCAGGAGATATTAGCTGGGCAATTGATTTTGACCGGCTTGTTGCTGATTTTGAATTTATTAACAATCTCAAAGGCAAAAAGATTATACTAAAGGGAAATCACGATTATTGGTGGAATACTGCCAAGAAAATGAATGAATTTATTGATCAACACGGCTTTTATACAATTAAAATTCTTTCAAATAATTCGTATTCGGTTGAAAATATCTCTATCTGCGGAAGCAGAGGCTGGTTGTTTGATATTAATGATGAGCACGATGAAAAGGTTTTGAACAGGGAAGTGGGCAGACTGAAAATGTCGCTTGACAGCGCAGAATGTGATGAAAAAATCGTTTTTCTTCATTATCCGCCAATTACAACAGATTCAAAATGTGATGAAATTTTAGATTTACTCAAGCAATATGGTATAAAAAAATGCTATTATGGGCATCTTCACGGTATAGCGGCAAAAACGGCAATAGACGACACGATTGACGGAATTGAGTTCAGACTTGTTTCGTGTGACAGATTAGGCTTTACACCAAAACTTATTCGTTAATACTATATATAATAATTTATTTTATAAATGTAGCGTTACAATAGATGTGACACCAAAAAGATATAGAAAAAGCGATTGAGAAAAGATAGAATAAGAATAACCACAAACCCACGCTATCAAGAAAGGACTCAATCGCCATGAATAGTATAACACAAAACAAGAGATATTGTCCACACCAAATAACAACAAGAATACACGCAGTAAAATTGTACCGACAAAGTAAAGATATAGATTTTGTATGTCGAAGGTATCACATATCAAAATCATCATTAATGCGTTGGAACAGGAAATACGATGGAACAGTCAAATCACTAACCGATAAGTCTCACAGACCGATTTCAAAGCATCCAAATGCTCACACCGATGAA
>NZ_FUWW01000030.1 GCF_900167205.1 Eubacterium coprostanoligenes | reverse complement strand
TAATCCCTCTCGTTATGCCACAGTTCAAGAACAGCACCCATACAAATATTCACCTTGCCTTTGGTGAAGCTGTAAATTTCCGTGCCATAAGTCAGCATATCAATAATTTTTTTATCAACCTTTACAGGAGATTTGCCTGCAAGTTTGTTGACTTTATACAGATTTGTTACACCTTCGTGTTCCTTATAAATATCGAACAGTTCATCATAAGTTTTAAGTTCATCATAAAACCTTTGATAATTGCGGTCGAACTCTTCCTGACTGTTATCATATGCAATAACGGTTGACGCAGTATCAAAAAGGTCAAGGAACGATGCTTTATATTTTTCCTTTGCTTTGGCAGTATTGGAGCAAGAAGCGAAAGCAACTGCAACCGCAAAAGCCAAAAACAGCGACAATATTTTTTTCATAAATAATATTATAACAGAATTCCGGCAACAATTCAACCTCTATAATATATTATTATATATAAAACTATATAAAACAAATAAATATGTTCAAAAATGTGTTCAAAAAAAGTTCCCCTAAAATTAGGGGAACTCAAAATCAGCAATTAAAAGCAATTATGAATTGATTGCCTTTGCAACATTTTCTGCAATGCCATTGATTGTCATTGTGCAACCGGCCTTAAGGTCTGCATCAGTTGCTACCATATCGTCGCCATAAGAAGCCTTGATTTCGTCAGCTGTCTTGCCAACACACCACTTCTCAAATGCTTCAGCTTGCTCATACCATTCTTTTCCGATTGGTGATGCGCCTCTCATATTGTAATCGTCGCCAAGTTCTTTCTTTGACTTGTAAGCGCCCTTTTCAACAGTGAATTTGCCGTCAGCGATTGAGCACTTAGCCTGTGAAGCATCGATAACGCAAGATGTTACCTTGCCGTCTGCATCAACAGTTACAATTGCATAGTTTGTATCGTACTGAAGATTTGTTTCGTTTGACTCATAATACTTTTCTGTTGTCATAGCAAGCTTGAGTGAATCAGTAGCGCTTGCACCGAGGTCTTTTGCATTTTCCATAGCCTGTGCTGTTACCTGTGCAAAACCGTTTGCATACATTGTGCAACCTGCCTTGAGATCAGCATCTGATGGATAACCGTCTTCGCCGATACCTGCCTTAACTTCTTCAGCTGTCTTGCCCTTTGCCCATTCTTCAAATGCAGCAATTTGCTCATACCATTCTTTGCCGATTCCGGAAGCACCCTTCATGCCGTAGTCTTCCTTCTTATCACGCTTTGTTCTGAGGTCTGCTACATCGCCGTTGTCCTTCTTGAGGTCAGGCTTTGTCTGAGCTTCGTCAATTTTTACATCAATGATTTTACCGTCTGCATCAACAAGAACTGCTGCACATACAGAATCGATTTCAAGTGCTGTTTCGGACTTATTGTATTCATCCTCTTTGATTTCGCTTGAAATAGCATAGCCTGTCTTTGCAGTTGCTGTTGCGTCAGTCTTTGCGTCGTCTGTTGTTGTTGAATCCTTTGAACCGGAGCAAGCTGCAAAGCCTACTGCCATCAAACCAGCAAGTCCGACTGCAAGAATTTTTTTCATTTTAGTCATAATAATCCTCTCCTTTAATATTATTGTTTACCAAAATGTTAACATCATTTTAAATCATTGACAACAGATTGTCAATATCTTTGTGAAGAATTTATCACAATATTTAGACATTAATATTTCTTAATTATCTTTCTTGGACACTTTTCGGCACATTTACCGCAAGAAGTACATTTTTCATAATCAATCTTTGCAATGTTATCAACAACAGTGATAGCTCCTGCCTCACAAACTTTTTGACAAATACCGCAAGCGATACAACCTGCTGTGCAGGCATCTCTTACATCCTTGCCCTTTACATGTGAGAAACACTGAACACGATAGTGTGATTCAGCAGGAACAAGCTCGATAAGCTGATGAGGACAAATTTTTACGCACTTGCCACAAGCAATGCAAAGACTTTCGTCAACAACGGCTTTCTTATCGATAATACGAATTGCACTTTCAGGGCAAACTCTTGCACAAGAGCCGAAGCCGAGGCATCCGTACTTGCAAGCATATGGGCTTGAACCCGGCATAATTGAAGCTGCTGTACAGCTGTAAATGCCGATATAGTTATAATCAAGAGTTCTCTTGTCGCTATTACCGTCGCACTTTACATATGCAACCTTGCGAGTTATTTCGCCAAGTTCCGCACCCATAATTTTTGCAATTTGTTCTGCAACAGGCTTACCGCCGACAGGACAACCCGAAACAGGAGCTTCGCCTGAAGCAATAGCGTGAGCAAGAGCATCACATCCGGCATAACCGCAACCACCGCAGTTACTGCCCGGAAGAGCCTCTCTTACTTTTTCTTCTTTTTCATCTACTTCTACATGAAAAACTTTTTCTGCAATGCCGAGAGCAACGCCGACAATCAAGCTGATGAGGCAAACAATGCCAACGGCAATTAAAATCTCTTTAATATCCATAAAGCTCCTTTCTGCTTAAGCAAAAGCATTGAAGCCGTAGAATGCAATAGACATAAGGCACGCAGTCATAAGAACCGCAGGTGTGCCCTTGAAGCATCCCAAGAAATCATTGTTTTCTGTTTTTTCACGAACGCTTGCCATAATAACAATGGCAATAGTAAATCCTACTGCTGTGCCAAAGCCTGTAACAACGCTTGTGATTACATCGTTTGACTGCTGAACATTTGTGAGAGCAGTACCCAAAACCGCACAGTTTGTTGTGATAAGAGGAAGGTATACACCGAGGCTCTTATAAAGTGACGGAACAACCTTTTTGAGGAAAATCTCAACAAGCTGAACCAAGAATGCGATTACAACGATGAATATAATAGTTTTTAAATACTCTAAATTAAGTTTTACAATAATATATTTGTAAAGAACGCTTGAAACAAGCGATGAAAGAGTGATAACAAAAACTACCGCTCCGCCCATACCTGCGGCTGTTTTGGTGGATTTTGAAACACCGAGGAACGGACAAATACCCAAGAACTGACTAAGAACAACATTGTTTATAAGTGCTGTTGTAATCAGAACCAAAAACAACTTTCCAGCCATTTACTTGCCCTCCTTTTCTGCCGACGGACATTGTGCACAGTTGCCTGTACAACCTGTCTTTTTCTTTTCTTTCTTGCTTACGCCGAGTTTGTTCATCAAAGCGCAGAGAAGTGAAAGCACCAAGAATGCACCCGGAGCAAGAATGAAGATTGAAATAGGCTCATAGCTTTCAGGCAAAACACGAAGTCCGAAAACTGTGCCGTTGCCGAGGATTTCTCTGATAATACCGATAGTGGTAAGACCGATTGTGAAACCGATACCGATACCGACACCGTCAAAGATTGAAAGCAAAACATTGTTCTTTGAAGCATAAGATTCCGCTCTGCCGAAGATGATGCAGTTTACAACGATGAGAGGGATGAAAATACCCAAACTGCTGTAAAGCGGAGTGAGGAATGCGTGCATAAGCATTTCTACAATTGTTACAAATGAAGCAATAATAATGATATAAACAGGCACTCTGACGCCGTTTGGAATAACCTTACGCAAAAGAGAAATAATCATATTTGACATAATGAGAACTGCCATTGTGGCAACACCCATACCAAGGCCGTTGAGTGCACTTGTTGTTACCGCCAAGGTCGGACACATACCAAGCATAAGCACAAAGGTAGGATTTTCCTTGATGATACCGTTATAAAGTCTTTCTAAAATACCCTTCAAAAAAATCTCCCCCTCTCTTACTGTGCCTGTGCGGAATCCGCACCGCCGAAGTTTGCTTGATAGAAAGCAATACCGGCATTGACTGCCTCTGTTACGGCATTTGTTGTGATTGTTGCACCTGAAATTGCATCAATCTCTGTATCAGCAGTAGCACCTGACTTTGTATAGCTCAAAGTTTGTGCCGGCTTGCCCTTAAACTGATTTTGGAAATCAGGATCTGCACATTTTGAGCCAAGACCTGCTGTTTCGCTGTTGCTGATTACAGTGAAGCCTGTAAGCTTATCGTCCTTGATACCGATTGCAACCTGAATTTCACCGCCGTAGCCGTTTGGTGAAGTTGAAGCAATGATGTAGCCCTCTGTGTCGCCGTTTGATGATTTAACTTCAAGAGCGTCGGTAACAGCACAGCCTGCAAGACCGTTTTTGTCAAAAAGTTTTGTTGATTTTTCAATCATTTTGTCGAGTCCGTCAACCTCGCCGAACTCTGTGGCATCAGCATAAACAACTTTATAAGCCTCTGCCTTTTGATTAATTTCTGCCTGTTCAATAGGTTCTCTTGTGATTTGGTTTACAACAGCCAAAGCGGCAACAGCCACAAGTGTGATGATGACCAAAATCAAAGTATTTTTGAACAAGCCTGATTTTTTCTTTTCCATTACTGTGCATCTCCTTTCGCTTTAACTGAGCCGAAAGGCTTTGGAACAGTTATTTTTTCAATCAACGGAACAAGAAGGTTGCAAATGATGATTGCATATGAAACACCTTCTGCTGATGAACCTACAACTCTGAACATTGCTGTTACAAAGCCGAGAAGCACACCGTAAAGGATTTGACCCTTTGCGGTTATCGGACTTGTAACATAATCGGTTGCCATAAAGAATGCACCAACAAGAAGTCCGCCTGACAAAGCCTCGCTCAAAAGGTAATTTACAGTTACTGTGTCACCCTGAACAAGTCTGATAATTGCGATAAACGCAACAGTTGAAAGAATATATGTACCCGGAATACGGATTGAAATAACCTTTTTGATAAGGAGATATGCGGCACCGATTAAGATGGCAAGAGCCGAAACCTCACCGATGCAACCGCCGTGCATACCAAGGAACAATGATGTCAAATCAAGTTCTTTGCCGTCACCAAGCTGTGCAAGAGGAGTTGCACCTGCCACAGCGTCAAGTGCGGTATCGGTTTTGCCTGCCAAAAGATAAAGGCAATCCTTGATTTTGCCGTCCTTGAAAAGCTCGCTGAATGATGCACTGTATACCTTATACATTGCAAAATCGCCCATTTTTGCAGCGAAAGAAATGAGAAGGAAGCATCTTGCACCGAGTGCAGGGTTCATAAAGTTCTGACCCAAGCCACCGAAAAGCATTTTTACAATAACGATTGCAAAGCCGCTGCCGAGAACAGGAATGTACCAAGGCACACTTGCAGGAAGGTTAATAGCCAAAATAAGGCCTGTTACCAACGCACTGTTGTCAAAAATTGTGATTGGTCGTTTTGTGATAACCTCAAAAAGAAGTTCAAAAAGAACACTTGATACAACGCAAAGAACAGTTACGAACAATGCCGGAAGACCGAAACGGTAGATACCGAATGCAAGAATCGGCAAAAGTGCCAATGCAACATCGCCCATAATTGTTTTGGTGCTGTCCTGTGTTCTTAAATGCGGAGATACCGAAACATTATACATATTTAGTTGACCTCCTTACTTTTTTGTCTGTTAAGTTCTTTTCTTACCTCTGCCTTGCCGACATTGAAAAGGTGGGTAAGAGGAATTCTTGCAGGGCAAGTGTATGAGCAACAGCCACACTGTACACATTCCATACCGCCCAAATCCGCAAAAGCAGTGAATTTGCTCTGCTTAACAGCCTTTGCAAGCATTTGCGGAAGAAGATTTGAC
>NZ_FUWW01000016.1 GCF_900167205.1 Eubacterium coprostanoligenes | reverse complement strand
CAAATCTCCTGCTTTTGTCAAGTAAAATAGCAAAATTTTGTAAAAAGTTACAAAAGTTACATAAAGGTTACAAATCTGTTGTATATTTTTAACATAGATTACAAAATGTCACATTTGGTATAATGTTAATGTCGTGTCGAAGCAACACAAACAAGTACATATTAAGCGAGTTGAATCGAAAACATTGATTTTCGTAATCATCAAAAAGCGAGAATAAATTTTTATTTTCGCCAAAGAAAAAGGAAGGTATCTATGACTAAGAAGAAAACCCTGCTTATAATTCCATTTGTAATAGTTATGAGTTTCATATTATCGCTCATCACACCTGCACTTTGCTATGCAGACGACAGCACCTACGAGCCTCGTTTAACAGCGCCAAGCTCATCAAGTGCATATTACAACAGAGAGCTTAACCGTTATTTTCAGGTTGGCTCGGGTATGCCAAACTGTGTGGCATATGCCTACGGCAGAATTTACGAAATGAACGGTGAAGCACCGCTTATCACCCACGGCAGTGCCGGTGATTGGTATTTCATCAACAAATCAAACGGCTACTACGAATACGGCAGTGAGCCAAAGCTCGGCGCAGTTGCCTGCTGGAGCAGACATGTTGCAGTAGTTGAAGCCATTGACGAAAACGGCATCACCCTTTCAGAATCACATTGGCGTGGGAGATATTTCAACACAGTAACCTACAAAACTCTCTCATCGCACTACGGGCAAACTTTTTACGGCTACATTTACACCTACAACGGCGGTGTAACAAAAGAGTTGGAGGAAAAGCTCCTTAATGCGACAAATCAAAATTCGGACAAAATTATAACCGAAAGAGCACGCACCGTTGATGTGCAAAATCAATTTGCCCTTGCAACAAGAAGCATTGAAGAAAACAGCGAGGAACAAATCGAACCACCTGTTTTAACATTGGCGGACAAATTGAGCACAAACAGATAAAACAAACTAAAAACAAAATCATTAAACTAAATCGTTAATATGTAAAAAAGACTGTAAGCAACGAACTTACAGTCTTTTATTTTGCTTATAAATGTTTAAGTTGTTCCTCGTCAAATGTAGAAAGGAACTCGTCATAACTTCCCTTGCGGTCAATGTAGGTATTGCCCGAAATCTCGATAATTCTGTCTGCCACGGTTTCAACAAACTGATGGTCGTGAGAAGTGAAGAGTACAGTTTCTGGATAACGGATAAGACCGTTGTTGAGTGCTGCGATAGATTCAAGGTCGAGGTGGTTGGTCGGTTCGTCAAAAATGAGAACATTTGCACCCGAAAGCATCATCTTACAGAGCATACATCTAACTCTTTCACCACCGGACAAAACATTTGCCTTTTTGAGCGCTTCGTCACCGGAGAACAACATTCTGCCGAGCCAACCCCTGATGTCTGCCTCGAGTTGCTCGGTTGTGTACTGTCTGAGCCAGTCAACAAGCGTGAGGTCAACGCCGTCAAAATAACTGCTGTTGTCGCTTGGGAAATAGCTTTGAGAAGTTGTTACACCCCACTTGAAGCTACCCTCATCAGGCTCAAGCTCGCCCATAATAATTTTGAAAAGTGTTGTCTTTGCAACAACATCGGAGCCGACAAAAGCAACCTTTTCTCTTGGATGGATAACAAAGCTGATGTCATCAAGCACCTTGCGGTCGCCGATTGTCTTTGTCAAATGGTCAACACGGAGCAAATCGTTGCCACATTCTCTGTCCGGCTTAAAATCAACATACGGGAAACGGCGAGATGAAACAGGCATCTCAATCATTTCAAGAGCATCAAGCTGTTTCTTACGAGAAGTTGCCTGCTTTGACTTTGCGGCATTTGCAGAGAAACGGTTGATGAAGTCCTGCAATTCCTTAATCTTCTGCTCATTCTTCTTGTTTTGGTCTCTTGCCTGACGCTGACGCATCTGGGTGTATTCGTACCAGAAATCATAGTTACCTGTATAAAGAGTAATCTTGCCGTAGTCAACATCACAGATGTGAGTACATACCTTATTTAAGAAGTGACGGTCGTGAGATACAACGATAACCGTATTTTCAAAATCCAAAAGGAAATTTTCAAGCCAGCTGATTGCTGTCAAATCAAGGTGGTTGGTAGGCTCGTCAAGAAGAAGGATGTCAGGATTGCCGTACAATGCCTGTGCAAGAAGCACCTTAACCTTCATATCTGACGGAAGCTCCGCCATTTTGAGATAATGGAACTCATCAGGAACACCCAATTTGTTGAGCATAAATTCTGCATCACTCTCTGCGTTCCAACCGTCAAGGTCGGCAAATTCTGCTTCAAGTTCGCCTGCCTTTACGCCGTCTTCCTCGGAAAAATCCTCTTTTGCATAAAGAGCATCCTTTTCCTCCATAATCTCAATAAGTCTTGGGTTGCCCATAAGAACTGTGCGAACAACCTCGTATTCATCATAAGCAAAGTGGTCCTGCTTCAACACGGAAAGACGCTCGCCCGGAGTGATGTGAATCTCACCCTTTGACGGTTCAAGGTCACCGCTGAGCACCTTCAAAAATGTTGACTTGCCTGCGCCGTTTGCACCGATAATACCATAGCAGTTGCCCGGTGTAAAGGCGACATTTACTCTCTCAAACAAAGAGCGACCGCCAAACTGAACGGAAATATCATTTGCTGAAATCATATCTATCCCTCACCTTTCTAATATCTAAAATCCACAATATTCTATCACAACAGCAAATATATTTCAACCTATTTTTAGCCAATGACCTATTGCGACATATTTTTTGTACAAACTGCCATATAATGCAGGAGAAATAACAACAAAAAGAGGCAAATATGGAAGTTAAAATCAAGAAAAGGTTAGAGGAGAATATGAAAAGCGAGGTGCTGAAAAGAGCAGGAATATTTGCAGGATATTTTTTCGCAGGGCTGATAACCTCGTTCGGCTCGGCAATCGGCGGACTGAAGCCGTTTGGTGTGGCGCTGACCGCTTCGGCTCGAAAAAAAGGCTACATATTTTCGGCACTCGGGGCTGTAATCGGCTATCTGCTGACAGGGTTCAACGCACAAAACATCCGATATATGTGCGCAGTGATTTTGACGGCGCTCGGTGCATTTTTGATTGAACTGCTTGACGCATACCACAATCCGCTGTTTTCAATTATCATCGGCACGGTGTCAATTCTTTCAACGGGAATATTTGTAAACATCAGGCTTTCATCAAGCAGTGATGCATATTTTCTCCTCTTGGCAGAAACGATGCTGAGTGCAGGCGTAACCTACTGCTACTACAAAGGAATAAACGCAAATCTTCGCCAAATGAGATTCAAAGCACTGCCGATTTCTGAACTTGCATACATAATTATATCCGTGTCGACATTGTTTTTGAGCCTCGGCAATGTGGCAATTTGGCGACTTTATCCGATAAGAATTATAGCCGTTGTTTTGGTGCTGACCGCCACCTACTATGCAGGTGAACGGCTCGGAATGATTTTGGCACTGTCACTCGGATTTGTGCTTGGAGTTTACAGCAAAGAAGCGTTGTTTTTATGCGGTGCTTTCGGATTTTCAACGCTCGTTGCAGGATTGTTTTCGAGCGCTTCGATATTCGGCACGGCAGGAGCTTTTTTGGCGTCAATCACTTTCTTTTCAATTGCCACAGGCGAAGAAGTGGGGTTGTCGCTGTTCCTTGACGGAATAATCGGCTCGCTGATTTTCGTGCTGATGCCTACAGGGATAACCGACAAAATCGAAAAGTTTTTTGACATCGGAACAGACCTACCGCCGGACGGCACTCTGCGACAAAATCTTGTGCTTAAACTGCGATTTGCATCCAACGCAATGTCGGCAATATCGGACAGCGTGGACGAAGTGCGAGAACGAATAAACGATGTGACACGCAGACAAAACGAGGCAATGCGTGACACAATGACCGACACCGAATACATCACGAGGGAGATTATTCTTGAAAAAACGAACCAAATCCGTATGGTCGCCTCCGACCAATTTATTTCAATATCCGGTATGTTGAACGACCTTGCAAAGGAATTTGACGAGGCAGAAATCTTTGACGGCAACGCAAGCAACAAAATCAGGCGACTGCTCGGCGAATACGAAATTTATCCAACAAACATTTCCGCAATAGTGGACAAATACGGCAGAATGAGGGTTGAAATTCTGCTTTCGTCATCAAGTGCGGAATTGACGGGAATCGAACTGAAAAACGAAATAGGCAAAATCTGCAACCGATATTTTGACACGGGCAGAATCACAAACTTCAAAAACGAAAGTATGCTTTCTTTTTCCGAAAAGCCGAATTATTCGCTTGAAGTCGGCTTTGCACAATTCAGCGCAGAGGGCGAACTGTGCGGTGACACGGTGAAAATTATCAACGACAGCAAAGGACATTCCATACTTATTATAAGTGACGGAATGGGCAAAGGCAGTCGGGCGGCACTTGACGGCGCAATGGGTGCGGGACTTTTGTCAAAGCTCATCAATTCGGGTTTCGGCTTTGATTCGGCGCTGAAAATCGTCAACTCTGCCCTGCTTGTCAAATCCAATGATGAAAGCCTTGCAACACTTGACATTGCAAACATCGATCTTTTTACGGGAAAGTGCGAGCTGTTCAAGGCAGGTGCGCCTGCAAGCTACATCATCAAAGACGGCAGACTGACGAAGTGCGAGCTGACCTCTATGCCGGCAGGGATTTTGCGAGGCATAGAATTTGCAAAACGAACAGCGGTTTTGAGCCTTGGCGACAGCATAATTTTGATGAGTGACGGCATAACCGACCTTGGCGAAAGATGGCTGCGTGACACAATTGCAACTATGCCAAGTGGCGTGCAAGATGGTGCAGACTACATTTTGAACAGGGCAAAAGAAGAAATGAAAGACAAAAAAGCAGACGATATGAGTATAATTTTTGCAAGATTGGAGCGAAACTGAATGACTGATAACTTGGGAATCAGCAATTTGTACGAAAACGACATAAGCGAAATTGCGCAGTCGATAAGAAGATTTTTGGACGAAGTGATACAGAAAGACAAACTCGTTTTGCCGACATTGAAAATGAGCAGACACGCAATAAAAGGCCTGTCGGAAATAATTCTAACAGGCTCGGGGCAATCGTTTTACACCGCACAGGCAATGGCGCACAACACCGAAATGCTCACCGACCTGCCGACCTATGCGATACCCTCGGCATTGCTAAAAGGCACAAGAGGGGTGCTGTACCGTGATGCACTTGTCATAGCAATATCGCAAAGCGGAGAAAATGCCGACACAATCTCGGCGGTGAAGCGCGCAATGGGCAACAGCGCAAAAGTTGTGGCGGTGACCGCAAAAGACTCGACCATTGCAAAAATGTGCAAAAGCAAGGTACACCTCACCGATTGCGACACGAGCCTGTGCACATTCCAAAACGAATACCTTGCTGTAGCAATGCTTTCAATGTATCTCGGCGAAGCACTCGGGTGTATGTCAAAAATCAATACGAGCGTTTCGCTCCGACTTGCCCAAATGCTTCCGGGCAAGCTGTCATTCACACCTAACAGCGAAAAAGAATTGCAAAATGTCGCTGATTTCATCGGCAAATTTGACAACATAGTGTTTTGCGGATATTCAACGGACGAAGCGTTGGCACAAGCGGTTGCGGAAAAATTCAGGCTGATTGCCGGGAAAACCGCCTTTGCTCTGCCGATATACGACATTGCACAAAGCTGTCTTGAGCTGAAAAACACATTGATTGTGCCGATTGTCAGCAACAGCGCATCAACTCCGATTGTTATGCCGTACATTGACGCAATCAAATATTCCTGCGCCGACACGATAATTTATACAACCAAAAACATTGCGCACGACTGCGAAATCACAGACGGCACAGTGACGGTTGACGACAGCATTCCGCTGTTCAACCCCATCACACTTGCAACCGTGCTTCAGCAAACAATCCTGGAACTTGAAGTGAACACCATTTCAATATCCAATTCCGATCAATCGGCGTAAAAATAAGCGACGCTTCCATTACAGAAGTGTCGCTTTGTCATTTTAAATATTATACAATTTTTTGGCATTTTGGCAGGTTTGGTCAAGGACTTCCTGTACCGACATTCCGAGCACTTCGCCTATTCGTTCGGCAATAAACGGAATGTAGGACGAGTCGTTGCGTTTGCCTCTGTGCGGTTCGGGTGCAAGATACGGACAATCCGTTTCAAGCACCAAGCGGTCAAGCGGAATTTCTTTGACAACTTCAAGGCTTTTGCGTGCATTTTTGAATGTTGCAACGCCATTCAAGCCGATGTACATATCCAGCTTGATAATCTCCCTTGCCATCTCTTTTGAACCCGAAAAGCAATGCAAAACGCCTTTTGGCTTGGTTGCTTTAAGAATATCGAGAGTATCGCCGTGTGCTTCTCTGTCGTGCACAATCACAGGCAAATCGTTGTTCTTGGCAATCTCAATCTGTGCTTCAAAAAAAGCCTTTTGCTTTTCCTTGGTTGATTCCATCCAATGATAATCAAGTCCGATTTCGCCAACTGCAACGCACTTTTCATCACTCAAATATTCATCGAGGAGGCTCAAATCGTCAATGCCATATTCCTCCAAATTTTCGGGATGAAAACCTGCCGCAAAGTAAAAATCATCAAATTTATGTGCCAAATCACGGTTTGCTGCCGTTGACGGAACATCACATCCACAGCTGACAACACCGACAACGCCTTTATCCTTGAGCGACAAAATCAGTTCATCACGGTCGCTGTCAAAAGCCTCATCGTCATAGTGAGAATGTGTGTCAAAAATGTTTTTGTAAATCAAAGAACATTCTCCTCAATCCATTTATCTAAATCGTCATAAACCTCTTGCTTGTTAATCTCATTGAGAATCTCGTGGCGAGCCTCCGGATAAAGTTTGAGGGTGACATTTTTGTGACCTGTGTCAAGAAGTTTTTGATAAACTTCCTTTACGCCCTTGCCGTAATTTCCGACAGGGTCCATATCGCCCGACATCAAAAGAACCGGCTTATCCTTTGCAACATTGTTGAACCATCTGTCCTCGTTGCACTGAATTGTTAGCTGGCTCAAATCCATAAAGCCTGCAACTGTAAAGAGAAATCCACAAAGCGGGTCTGCAACATATTCGTCAACCTCTTTTGTATCTCTCATACCCCAATCATAGTGAGTTCTGTGCTCAAACGGCTTGTCGTATGCACCGAGTGAAATATTGTTGAGAAACTTGCTGTGATGCTTTTTGCCCTTGAGTGCGGCAACAACCTTCATAATAGGAATACCTGCTTTTGCAATAGGCGTAGGTCCTGCCGTGCCGATGAACACAGCGCCGTCAAAATCGTTGCCGTACTCGTTGATGTAGCATCTCATAATGAGTGAGCCCATTGAGTGACCTGCAATAAGGAACTTCTTGTCAGGATACTCTTTCTTCGCAATGTCTGTTAGAGCCTTTGCGTCGGCAAGGATGTTCTTGTAGCCATCCTTGTCACCAAAATAGCCGAGCAGGTCCTTGTCGTCATTAGACTGACCGTGACCGAGCATATCGTTGATGAAAATTGCATAGCCCTTGTCGGTAAACGCAGAAATAAAATTGCGATACCTATTTGTGTGTTCAGCCATACCGTGGTGCATCTGAATAACAGCCTTTACTTCGCCCTCGGGTGCGAACTGCCAAGCCTTGATGTCACAAATGCCTGAAGCACTTTTATAAGTGTACTCTTTCTTTATCATAATAAAGCCCCTTTTATATAATAAATATTTTACTCCTTAAAAGCTTAATCAACTTTCTTGTAACAAACAAGTCTATTAATTAAGTTGAGATGTGCAATGCGGACATCTTGTTGCCTCAATGTCAATCTCGCTCTTGCAATAAGGACAAACCTTTGTGGTCGGCGCAGGTGCTTCCTCCTGCTCGTCCTTTTTTGACAGCTTTTGAGCCGCATCCGAAATCTTGTTAACCGATTTCACAATAAGAAAAACAACAAGTGCCATAATCAAAAAAATTGATTATTGATGAAATAAACGCACCGTAATCAAGAAAGTTTTCTGTGCCAAAAAGACGAATTTTGCCTTGAACCTCTGCACCACCAATACAGTTGAGAAGTGGCTGAATAATGTTATCCGTAAGTCCTGACACAACCGAGCCAAACGCTCCGCCGATAATCACGCCGACAGCCAAATCAAGCACATTGCCTTTTGAAATAAACGCCTTGAATTCTTCTAAAAATTTTTTCATTTCTATTCTCCTTTTCACATCATTTTATATTATTTTAGCAGATAAAATACTAAAAATCAACCACACCGGTAAAATCAAAATCGGGGATAAACTCATCGCTTGCGGCTTCAAGCTCCTGCACAAAAATCTTTTGAAGTCCAAGGTAAAAAATATGATTGACCACCTTGTCGTACTCTCTTTGCGTGAGCGGTCTGTTGATTTCTTTATATTCGGTCAAATCCCCACACGGCACATACTGCGCCATAACCGAAATGTATGTATCACCAAAATTCTCCGCCAAATAATCAAGCGCCGAAATTGACAAATTTGTGTTTGACGGCAAGACAAGATGACGGATAATCATACCCCGTTGCATTATGCCGTTTTCGTCAAAAACATCCTCGCCGACCTGCCGTTTCATCTCTGCAAGAGCCTCCTCGGCAACTTGCGGATAATCCTCTGCCTTGCTGTATTTCAAAGCCTTCTCAGGTCTTATATACTTAAAATCAGGCAGATAAATATCCACCGCCCCATCAAGCATTTTCAAGGTTTCAACGCTGTCATATCCCGAAGTGTTGTACACAATCGGAACAGGCGGTTTGTATTTTTCAAGCACACGCAAAAGCTGAAGCGAATAATGAGTTGGGTTGACAAAATTGATATTGTTTGCACCCTCGTCAACAAGCCGTTTCATAATATCAATCAACTTGTCGTCACTAACTTCAACACCCTTGCATCCGTGGCTGATTTCATAATTCTGACAGAAAACACAACCAAGATTGCAACCGCTGAAAAAGATTGCGCCCGAGCCGTTTTTTCCGCTTATGCACGGTTCTTCCCAATAGTGGAGCGACGCACGGGCAAGTTTGAATTTCTCGGGACTTTTGCAATATCCAAGCGACACTTCTCGGTCAACATTGCATCCTCTTGGGCACGCATTACAAATCATAGCAAAGCCCTGTAAATATCGTTTTTCTTAAAGGAAGTCACCTTCGCAACCTCTTTTGCGGCAGAATTTGTGCTCATTCCGTCTGCCATAAGACGCTTTGCCTCCTCAACCGCACTTTCAAACGATATTTCCTTTTCCTCCGCCTTTTTTCCGTCAACGATAACAACAAATTCACCCTTTGGCTTTTCCTCATCAAACATAGCCGAAGCCGTTGCCAAATCTGTGCGAATAACACTTTCGTGCATTTTTGTGATTTCTTTTACAAGGGCGATTTCACGGTCACCCAAAATCTCATACATATCCTTGAGCGTTTGAGTCAACTTGTGCGGTGCTTCATAAAAAACAAGTGTGCGTTTTTCGTTTTGCACCTCTTCAAGCTCTGCCCTGCGTTCTTTTTTGTTTGCAGAAAGGAAGCCCTCAAAAGTGAACTTTCTTGTGTTCATACCCGAAATTGCAAGCGCCGTGGCAAAAGCGGTCGGTCCGGGAACACTCTCCACCGCTATGCCGTTTTCGTGGCAAAGTCTGACCAAATCTTCACCCGGGTCGGATATTGCCGGCATACCTGCATCCGTGCATATAGCACAGGTTTCGCCGTTTGCAAGTCGAGAAATAATTGCCTCGCCTCGCTCATTTTTGTTATGTTCAAAATAGCTAACCATTTCTTTTTTTATTCCAAAATGATTAAGCAGTTTTAGGGTAACTCTTGTGTCCTCGGCAGCAATGAAATCCACATTTTCAAGCGTTTCAATCGCTCTCGGTGAAAAATCGCCGAGGTTGCCGATCGGAGTGCCCACAACATATAATTTTCCGCTCATTATCTGATTTTATCCTCGTATCCATCGGCATAAGAGCCGTAAATTTCTATCATTTCGGGAGTGAACTTGCTCTCCTCATTTTTGATGACCAAAGTAGGTTCAACACGCAAAAACGGTTTTGCCCCCTTTTTGCCCTCTACCAAAAACAAAAAAGGTTCTTCGCCCTGCTTGTCAATCACGAAACGAAGTCGTTTCGGTTCAATCTTGTACTGCCTCATAATCGCAAGTGCGTCCACCAATCTTTCAGGGCGGTGACACATGCAAAACCTGCCTGCATAAGTGAGCAGATACGAAGCCGCCTTGACTGCGTCCTCAATGTTGCAACACACCTCATGGCGAGCAATCCTTGCACTTTCGCCAAGCGACTCAAAGCCTGTATTAATCGGCTTGTACGGTGGATTCATAGTGACAAGGGTGAAACATTCCGCAGAGAATTCCTCGTTGATTTTTCTCAAATCGCAAAGGTGCGGTGTAAGCCTGCTGTCCAAATTATTATATTTTATCGAAGCATTAACCTGCTCAAAGGCATTTTGTTGAATATCCAGACAATGCACATCCGTCTGCCTCTCATCTCGAAGCCACAACAACGGAATAATTCCGCAACCTGTGCCCATATCAAGTGCCTTGTCCTTGTATTTTGGCTTTGCAAAATGCGACAAAAGCACTGCATCCGTGCCAAAAGTGTGGTCAGGGCTGACTGCGATTTTTATATTGTCCGACAATCTTTCATAATTATATTCCATAAAAATTATTATAATATATTTTCAATCTTATTACAAGAATATTATCTTTTTTGACGCAAAAGCACAAAACAAAAAACAAGCTCCCCTTGGGGCACACTGCATAAGGAAGTAAGCAGTGTGCCCCAAGGGGAGCTTGATATTCAATTCATATATATTTGATAAACAACTGCAAACGCCTCACGAGTAGCAAACGGCATATATCCGTTCCATGGGGTTTTGCACGGATATTGATATGCTTTCAGTCCGCTTTTTTCGGCAAACTTACTCGCTCTGTATTCGTGAAAATCATTTGTAACAACAGTTATTTCATCAATTTCCACACCATTATTTTTCAAAAGCTTTACTGAATTCTCAAAATTTTCTTGTGTGGAAGTTGACTTGTCCTCAAGAATAAGTCTGCTTGATTCAATCCCCATTTGAGTAAGCTCATTATACATACACTGTGCTTCTGAAATATTTTCGCCATTACCCTGTCCGCCGCTCAAAACAACTTTAGAGTTAGGATTATCCTTTAAATACTCATATGCCGAGTTAATTCTCTTTTTCAAAAATATACCGGGTTGGTCGCCTCTGACAACACATCCAAGAACAATGGCATATTCCGTTTTGTGATTGCTTTTGCCACTATGCGTCACAACATTTCCCAACGCAAATCCTCCAACGCCGATTCCAGCGACAAGCACAATACACACAACAGAAGTGATAATCTTTCCTATAACTTTTGAATTAAGTTTTTTCACAACAAGATTAACCGCATCATAGAACACTGCATACAAAAACAAAACACATGCAAGACCAAGTCCTGCAACAACGCCGATGTTCATTTCGCCGGTTGTAACAAGCGGACCTATATAAAAAACAGCAATCACGAAAGCAAATAATCCTATGATTATTCTTATTCCTTTTTTCATGTTCATCACCTGTTTTATTATATCAAGCCAAAATAATCGAGTCAACAAAGAACTAACCAAGGAATAATTAAAATTTGATTAAGAAATCAATACTTTTGTTGTCATAAAGTAAATCATAGCAACGACTTCAAATTGAGTTTTCTGTTGCAATTATGCTCTTTTCTGCTATAATATTGATGAAAATAATTACTATGGGCAGGTGCGGTATGACAAAAAACGATTTTAGCAAAATCAAAGAAATTTCTGTTGACGAAATGAAGTCGCTTAATCGTGGCGATTATATTGTTGTTGACATTCGTGACGAAAGAGCGTTTGCCTACGGCTCAATTAACGGCGCTGTCAACATTCCGCAAAACAAAATAGATGAAAAGCTCGATACCTTGCCAAAAGACAAGTTGTTGATTATCTGTTGCAAAAACGGAACTTTCAGCAAACCGACTGCCGAAAAATTGAGAGAAAAAGGATTTTGTACGGTTAATCTCGTGAACGGTTATTACGGCTATATGCTCAACGAATCAGAGGTTGACGCCGACCGTTCAAAAGATGTTGAGCGGAGCATAAACAAAAAATTCCACAAGCAGATTTGGAGCAGATTCACCGCCGCACTCAACGACTACAAACTCATTGAGGAAGGTGACAAAATTGCCGTTTGCATTTCCGGTGGCAAAGATTCTATGCTTATGGCAAAACTTTTTCAGGAACTAAAAAGGCACAACAAGTTTCCGTTTGAAGTTGTTTTTCTTGTTATGGACCCCGGCTACAGCCCTGAAAACAGAGAAATTATCGAAAGAAATGCAGAACTGCTGAATGTTCCCATCACGGTTTTTGAATCGAATATTTTTGAATCGGTTTTGCATATTGAAAAATCACCGTGCTACCTTTGTGCGAGGATGAGGAGAGGCTACCTCTACAACAAGGCAAAGGAGCTCGGTTGCAACAAAATCGCACTTGGTCACCACTACGATGATGTTATCGAAACCGTGCTTATGGGTATGCTATACGGCGGTCAGGTTCAAACAATGATGCCAAAACTTCACTCAACAAACTTTGAGGGTATGGAGCTTATTCGCCCGATGTATCTCATCCGTGAGGACGACATCAAGCGTTGGCGTGACTACAACAATTTGCACTTCATCCAATGTGCGTGCAAATTCACCGAAGAATGTGCATCTGACGACTTTGAAACCACATCAAAGCGCCAGGAAATCAAAAATTTGATTAGAGAAATGGCAAAAATCAATCCGCAGGTTGAAAGCAATATTTTCAGAAGCGTTGAAAATGTAAATGTCAATACGGTTATTGCGTACAAAAAGGACGGCGTTAAGCACAATTTCCTTGAAAGCTACGATGATTAAATCTATATGTAGGTGCTCCTCGACATTGCTCCACCTTATCTGCTGCATTGTATTCGGTGCGGTTTTGTGATATAATATTATAACCGAAAATAAAAGGAGAGATAAAAATGGCAGAATTTAAGTCCTCATTTATCGGCGGATACAGCAAAAAATCCGTAAACGAATATGTTTCAAAACTCGAAAACGAGAACGATATACTCAAAAAAGCACTTGACCTTGCAGAGCACAACGCACTCAAGGCTGACAAATATTATAACGAAAACACAAAGCTCAACAACGAGATTGCACAGCTCAACGAAGTTGTTGCCGAGCTTAACGAAAAACTTGCAGAAACCGAAAAATCAAACAACGATTACATTGCAAGCATCGGTCAAATTTTCTATTCTGCATACGAAAGCGGAGCAAAAATCACTGACGATGCAACCGCAGGTTCACAGGAATTTTTGCAAAAAATCGAGGAAGTTTCTTCTGAAGCAAAGGCAGAAGCACAAAAGGCACTCACTGCCTACAACCTCATCAATACCGACATCAAGGCATTGCTCACAAATCTCACAAAGGAGATCAACGCAGTTTCCGCAAACACTGACGCAATGATTAAAAAGGCAACGGAAATTGCCACAGCAATGGACTCAATTCAGCAAATCAAGACTGCAAATGCCAACAAGGCACAAGCAGTTGCAGAGGAATACAAGGACTTTTTCGATTCGTTCCAAACAGAAACCAAGAGCAAGGCAATCAGAACAGAAGTTATCGAAGTGCCTGTTGCTCCAAAAGCAGAGCCTGTGCAACCGATTGTTCAAGAAACCGAACAGTCACAGCCTATCACCGAAGCGCAAGCACCCGTTGCTCCTGCCGTTGACGAAAGCATTGACAAAGACGCAGTTCTCCATGACATTCTCAATAGCGTCAGCAACAACTAAAATCTAATAAAATCATACATAAAAACACAAATAAAGACCACAATCTATACAAAACAGATTGTGGTCTTTTGTGTATTTTTAACAATTTCAGTTTAGATTATTTTGCAATTACAGATGGAGAACTCTGTCCTTAATTTCCTGTGTTCTGCCCTGATTCCAGAACTGAGTGCCGATGTAGCCACAAGTTCTTCTTGCAACATTCATCTTGTCCTGATCCTCGTTGCCACAGTTTGGGCATCTCCAAATAAGTTTGCCGTGTTCATCCTCAACAATCTTAATTTCGCCATCATATCCACAGCACTGGCAATAGTCGCTCTTTGTGTTAAGCTCGGCATACATAATATTGTCGTAGATAAACTTCATTACCTGAATAACTGCCGGAATGTTATCCTGCATATTAGGAACTTCGACATAAGAAATTGCACCGCCCGGTGAAAGAGCCTGGAATTCACTTTCAAACTTAAGTTTGGTGAATGCGTCAATCTTTTCCGTAACATGTACATGATAAGAATTTGTGATGTAGTTCTTGTCTGTTACACCCTTTATGATACCAAATCTCTTTTGGAGACATTTTGCAAATTTATAAGTTGTTGATTCAAGCGGAGTGCCGTAAATCGAGAAGTCAATATTTGTCTGTGCCTTCCACTCTGCACAAGCATCGTTCATATGACGCATAACCTGCAACGCAAATTCCTTGCCACCGTTTTCATCGGTGTGCGACTTGCCTGTCATATACTTTGTGCATTCATAAAGACCTGCATAACCGAGAGAAATTGTTGAATATCCGTCATAAAGAAGTCTGTCGATAGGCTCGCCCTTGTCAAGTCGTGCAAGTGCGCCGTGTTGCCACAAAATAGGAGCAGCGTCGGAAAGTGTGCCCTTGAGTCTGTTGTGACGGCACATAAGTGCACGGTAGCAAAGTTCAAGACGCTCGTCAAAGACTTCCCAAAACTTATTCATATCGCCGCCCGATGTGCAAGCAACATCAACAAGGTTGATTGTAACAACACCCTGATTAAATCTGCCGTAGTACTTCTTTTTGCCCTCAACATAGTTCTTTGCTCTTGCGATATTGCCTACTCCCGCTTCGGTAAATCTGTCAGGAGTGAGGAACGAACGGCAACCCATAGGAGTATAAACATCACCCTTGAGGTTGAGCATAACTTTTTCACTTACATAGTCGGGTACCATACGCTTTGCAGTGCACTTTGCCGCAAGCTCTGTAAGATAGTAGAACGGTGTGTTTTCGTTGATATTATCATTTTCCAAAACATATATGAGTTTTGGAAATGCAGGTGTAATCCAAACACCCTTTTCGTTCTTAACGCCCTTAATTCTCTGGCGAAGTGTTTCTTCAATAATGAGTGCAAGGTCTTTCTTTTCCTGCTCGTTCTTTGCTTCGTTAAGATACATAAACACAGTTACAAACGGAGCCTGACCGTTGGTTGTAAGAAGTGTTACAACCTGATACTGAATAGTCTGAACGCCTCTTGAAACCTCATCACGCAAACGCTTTTCGGTAATCTTAACAATCTTTTCTTCTGTAAGTTCACCGCCGAAATCCTTTGCTTCTTCGATAACCTGTGCACGGATTTTTTCTCTGCTAATCTGCACAAACGGTGCAAGGTGTGCAAGGGAAATTGACTGACCGCCGTACTGTGATGAAGCAACCTGTGCGATAATCTGTGTTGCAATGTTGCAAGCTGTTGAAAAACTGTGTGGCTTTTCAATCATAGTGTCGGAAATAACTGTGCCGTTTTGGAGCATATCCTCCAAGTTGACAAGGTCGCAGTTGTGCATATGCTGTGCAAAATAGTCTGCATCGTGGAAGTGGATGAGTCCGTTTTCGTGGGCCTCAACAATATCTTCCGGAAGCAAAATTCTCTTTGTAATATCCTTTGAAACCTCGCCTGCCATATAGTCACGCTGAACAGAGTTGACAGTTGGGTTTTTGTTTGAATTTTCCTGCTTAACCTCTTCATTATTACATTCAATAAGGGAGAGAATTTGATTGTCGGTTGTGTTTGCCTTACGCACGAGAGAACGGGTGTAGCGATACTTAACATAACGCTTTGCAACCTCAAATGCACCCTGTGCCATAATCTGATCTTCAACTATATCCTGTATTTCTTCTACCGAGAGAGCACGATTTGCCTTGCTGATTTTGAACTCAACAAATTCAGCAATATCGTTAATTTGACCTTGAGTAAGTTCTTTTCTTTCGCAGGCAGCATTCGCCTTCGACACAGCGATAACGATTTTGTTAATGTCAAACTTGGCTTCCGAGCCGTTTCTCTTAATAATATTCATTATTCTTTCCCCTTTCAAATAACTTAAATCCAAGTGTTACAAAGCTGTAACTTTTAATATGTGACCTTTATCATAATAACAAAATACTGTGGCTATGTCAATAGAATTCAGGCAAAAAATACAATATATTGTGCCCAAAACTGAAATTGTAATAATTTTATACGAAATGTTGTTTTGCATTTTTTCGCAAACACGCAGTATTAGGCACAAAACGGAAAACCGACCGACAAGAAAATATTACAATTTGTAAACAGCGTTAAATATTTGTCAATGTGGCAATAACTTCTTGCCACTTGAAAAATGTTATAAATTGTTTTAATATATAATGCAGAGGTATTTATATGAATAAATTTAAAAATCTGAAAATTACCACAAGAATATCAATAGCAACTCTTGCGAGCATTGCAACATCGGTGATTATGATAATTGCCGTTATTCTCATCTTTCGCTCTCTGCTACCGGATATTTACGGAATATCGAGAGTTGACTCAAACAAATATTCCACAATCAATCAACTGCAATGGGCGCAAACCATCAACAGCATAAACCGTGAACTTGCCGACAACGACACCGACGACAAAATAAAAAGCGACCTTGACGGCATCACAAAATCAATATCGGAGCTCGGCTCGGAGATTTACATTGCAAAAGACGGCAAAAAGTATTTTGCCAACACCGAAAAGGCAGATGTTGATGCCCACGCAAATGCCATTATGGACACTGACGGCAAAAGAAATATGTACTATTTCGGCAAAGACGGATTGATAATCAAATCTCACCTAAAAACCGAAAACAATCACTTCACCATCAAAATAGTTAACACTAATTTTTCAGTTGATGACGCATCACAGCGAAGTTCTTTGGAAGATTTCAAGGCTATTTTTACAGGCAGAAGCGGATTTATGGTGCTCATGGCACTTCTAATCATCATTGTATCAAACCTCATTATGTCGGTGATAACATCAAAGACCATCACCGCACCAATCAAAAAACTATCTGACGGTGCAAACGAAATTGCAGGCGGTAACCTCAACCATCACATTGAATACGACTCAACCAACGAAATCGGCACAACCGTTAAATCCATCAACGATATGACGGACAAGCTAAAAGCGTCTATCGAAGTTCAAACAGAAATGGCACGGTCACGAAAAGAAATGACTGCCGGAATTGCGCATGACTTGAGAACACCGCTGACTTCAATCAAAGGATATGTTGAGGGACTTCGTGACGGAATCGCAAACACCCCCGAAAAGCAGGAAAAATATCTGCAAACCATATATTCCTCGGCACTTGATATGGAAAAATTGCTTGATGAGTTGCTAACTCTTTCAAGGCTCGAATCAGGTTCAACACAACTTGAAACAATCAAAATTGACATAAACGATTACATCCTTGAATACCTTACGGAAAAGCAACGCAATGTTGACGCAAGCCGTATTACCCTCACATACGCAGGACCGAACATCAAGCAAAAAGCATATGTTATGCTTGACCCAAACAGATTTTCAAGAGTGCTCAACAACATCATTTCAAACTCATTGAAATATTCTTCAAGTGCAAGAAAGCTCATTGTCAGCATCAGCCTTGAAATCTACGACAAGTCGATTATCATTGCAGTATCCGACAACGGCATCGGAATTACAGACGAAAACCTGAAGCATATATTTGAAACATTTTATCGTGCCGACCAAGCAAGAACAAGGGTTCGTGACGGCTCCGGCTTGGGACTTGCGGTTTGCAAGGAAATTGTTGAACTTCACAACGGTCACATCTGGGCAACAAGTAAAGAGGGCAGCGGCACAACGATTATGATTTCCCTCAATCGAGAGGCTTGACGAAAACAAAACAGCACACGGAGGACAAACCAATGAATAAAAAGATACTCATCATAGAAGATGACGAAAACATAACCTGTCTTGAAAAGGATTATCTTGAAGCGCACGGCTTTGAGGTGCTTTGTGCAAATAACGGCTTAAAGGGGCTTGAAATTGCAAAAACAGTCAATGTTGCACTCGTGCTTTTGGATGTTATGCTTCCGTCGCTCAACGGACTTGAGGTTTGCAAAAAAATCAGAGAATTCAGCAACATACCGATTCTTCTTGTCAGCGCAAAAAAAGATGAGTTTGACAAAATCAACGGACTTGGATTCGGCGCAGACGATTATATCGTAAAACCATTCAGCCCGTCGGAGCTTGTTGCAAGAGTTATCGCCCACCTCAACAGATACGAAAGATTGACCAACACCGACCTAAAGGACTCGTCCGTTATTCGTATTGACAATCTGAAAATCGACAAAAAATCACGCCGAATTTTCTTTCACGACACTGAAATCACCTTTACAAACAAGGAATTCGACCTTCTTGCAACCCTGGCAGAAAACCCCGACACGGTTTTCACAAAAGAAGATCTGCTCAGCAAAATATGGAACTACGATTCTATGGGCGACACTTCAACCGTCACCGTGCACATAAACAGAGTAAGAGAAAAGCTGTTTGCGGTGGACAACAATGTGGAACTCATCAACACGGTTTGGGGTAAAGGCTACCGCTTCAACAAATAAAAAAGACTGTCGATAAAGTTCCTGAAACACGCCAAAATATAATCAACCGAATTATGCTCACAGTAATGTAAGCGTAGGTTGGCAACACTAGGTATTAACAGTAGATTTAAAAAAAGCTGTAAGTATAAAACTTACAGCTTTTTTGGCGTTTTCCGTTTTTTGCTCAGTCGAAAGAAAAAGGCTTCCAAAAAATCCGTAGATTTTTTGGAAAGAGGAAAAACATATGTAGTATACTTACAAAACTAT
Source organism: Eubacterium coprostanoligenes (assembly GCF_900167205.1). Classification (GTDB taxonomy): domain Bacteria; phylum Bacillota; class Clostridia; order Oscillospirales; family Acutalibacteraceae; genus Eubacterium_R; species Eubacterium_R coprostanoligenes. The sequence goes on along the minus strand of NZ_FUWW01000016.1, from coordinate 23,825 downwards.
GTTTTGTTCTATACGGAATATGTTTTGACGATATACATCTTCCTTCGCAAGAAAACGAAATTCAGAACCTTTCTCAACAGCCTTTGACTTCTTCAACTGTTTCCGTCTTTTCTTCAACCTCGCTGTTTTTCTTGCTGTGTACATAACTCTTGAACGAGTTAATTGCAATGATAACGGCAAGTACGATAAGAAGAACCGCAACAACAAGCTGAATTACGCTTGCAAAAACATCCGTGCCTGCGGCAAGAGATTTAACAAGACCGATTACACGCTGAACAAGAGCGGTAAATGTTACGCAAAGCATAATAATCATCGGAGGGAACAGCATCTTGTTGCTTCTGCCAGTTACCTTGAGGAATACGCAAAGTGTGATAAGAACAAGCGCACTCAAAAGTTGGTTTGCAGAACCGAAAAGAGGCCAAATTGTTTGATAGCCGATTTTTGTGAGAACAAAGCCGCAAAGAAGCGTAACGATTGTTGAGAAATATGTATTGCAAACAACCTTTCTCCAAGGCTTTGCGTGTTTCATATCGTCAACACTGAAGAATTCCTGAAAACACATTCTGCCGATACGGGCAACGGCATCAAGTGTTGTAAGAGCAAGAGCAGATACGCACATTGTCATAAATACTGTTGATAAGTGAACCGAAAGACCCATCTTTTCAAAGAAACCTGCAACGCCCGATGAGAAGATTTGGAAAGGAGTACCATCGGCAGGAACACCGTTTTTAGCAGCAGCACCTGCAACGCAAAGAGCAAGAACGGCAAGCACGCTTTCAAGAATCATTGCGCCGTAGCCAACCTTAAGCATATCTTTTTCATTGGCGATTGTTTTTGACGATGTGCCGGATGAAACAAGTGAATGGAAGCCTGAAACCGCACCGCAAGCAACGGTTACAAACAAAATCGGGAACATTGTGCCGAGTTGTTCGTTCTTGAAGCCGGTGAACACAGGAAGGTTCATTGTAGGGTGACCGATTACAAGTCCCAAAGCCGCACCGACAATCATACAAACAAACATAATTGTTGTCATATAGTCACGAGGCTGTTTCATAAGCCAAATAGGAAGAATTGCGGCAAAGAAAATATAGACAAATACAACATAGCTCCATGTTGTTTTGCTGAATTCAAGCGGGAACTGCATACCCACAGCAAACGAAGCAACGATGAACACAATGCCCAAAACAGCTTCTTTCCAGCCGGAGAAGTTGAACTTCTTTTGGATAAGGCCGAAGATTACGGCAAATACCATAAACATAATCGACACCATACCGGCTGAGCCGTTAACCGCAGCATTGGCTGCAAGTTTGCCTGTTACATCGTCATACGCATTGAAAGTACCCGATACCATATCCGCAAATACCGCAATAATCAAGAGGGAAAAGAGCCAGCAGAAAAGTAAGAAAAGTTTTCTGCCTGTTTTACCGATGTACTTTTCAATAAGCATACCCATGGATTTGCCTTGATTTTTAACCGAAGCATAAAGTGCACCGAAGTCCGTTACCGCACCGAAGAATACACCGCCGATTAAAATCCAAAGAAGTACGGGAAGCCAGCCAAACACAGCCGCCTGAATAGCGCCGGTTACAGGGCCTGCACCCGCAATTGAAGAAAATTGGTGAGAAAATACAGTCCAACCGTTTGTCGGAACATAGTCCTTACCGTCATTATATTTTACGGCAGGAGTTTCGGCTTTGGGGTCAATGCCCCATTTTTTTGCAAGATGTCTGCCGTAAAAGACATAACCTGCGCCGAGAACAACAACAGCAATCAAAACAATTACAAGCGTGTTCATAATTTACATCTTCTTTCTCTTTTTTTACAGTTCAAAAGCAACTTGCATTGGATAACAAAAACAAAAACCTCCGCCAAAGCGAAAATCGTTTCCGATTTTCTGCAAAGGCGAAGGCATAAAATTTAGTGCTTTCGTGTTACCACTTTGCTTGCCGACAGATGCCGACCGCTCAATCACCGTCAATAAAATTAACAGTGTCTCATATAACGGTGAGTCCCGTTTTCAACTACTCGCAATCTTTCACTGAAACTGCTTGCAGGTGAGGGCAAAGCGTGCCTGTTACTGTCTTGCACAACCGACAGCTTTCTGTAGACGGTGCTACGCAAAGTCATATCCTGTTCATTGCATTTGTCTGTTTAATTTATGCTTTTATGTTAATACCAAAAAATCAATTTGTCAAATGTTTTGGCACAATTTTGTAAGTATGAACAAATTGCGAATTATTCAAAAGTCGGTATTTGTCTATTTTTTAACCGCTGTTCCCTCTTGACCACGGAATACAAAAAATTTGTCGTACAAAAATTCCGTAATCATATTGCACGCCATTGTGCACGCAAGAACGATATAGTTAATAGCAGTTACATCAGCAAACTTTGCCGTGAAATGATTGCCCAAAATTGTGCTCACCGGTGTAAACACACAATAGAACGCAAGAACCTTGAGCATTGCAATAGGCACATTGTTTGCCGATTTAAAGGTGAATTTTCGGTTAAAAGTAAAATTCCAAATAACCGACAGCAAAAGTGCAATGAGATACATCGGACCGTACTCATTTTGCATAATTTTTGCAAAAGTGGCATTTGAATCCATCCAATTTTGCAAAACCGGAAGTTTGATGATAACCTCGCTCATAAGAGTGAAAGCCGCAACCTGAATAATACCGGCAGAAGCGGAGAACAGCGCAAATTTTACGAACTGCCAAAAACCGCCGTTGCCTTTTTCTTTCTTTTCGCTCATATAATCGATCCTTTTTATTATGGCTTTTTGCCTAAAAGTTTAAGCAAAAGTCGTCTGAATTTAACTGCAAGTTTGACTATCTTTGAATTATATTCCCTATTCATTCGGCGAACCTCATCAATATCGCCGATTTTTTGATACTTTGCAAGCTCATTTCTCATTGCAGCCATTTCACGAAGGTCAATGTGATGTTCCTTGTGATAGCTGTAAAGAGTTTTCTTCATAGTATCGTGACGCCACTGCATAATTTCCTCATCGGTATACTGTGATTCGTAAAGCTCGGAAGCAGTGCGAGTTTCGTGCTCCGCCTTGTCAATGAATTCCGAAATAATTTTTTCAAGATTTTCTCTGACAGGCTTGTAGGTGTCAGGATTTGGAATAGGATTAAGCATATAATCCTTGTACTTACCTGCGATAACATCCTCGTTGAGAGCTGTGTTTGCATAGTGCTTATACGGGTCAAGTCGAACCGAATTGAAGTTGTGACGAACCCAAAGCACAGGAGTTTCGAGTGCGATACAAGGAAGTGCACAGTGAACTCTGAATGTGAGCACGCACTTTGCGTTTTGATAAAGGTCAAGTCTTTCCTCAACCTCGGCACGCCTCTGCTCCCAAGTCATAAATTGGTCTGACGGAATAGGGCGGGTTGGCGGTTCAACAATTACATCAATGCCTGTGCCCTCCATCTGCTTTTTAACAGCTTCTTCAACAGATTTTGCAAGACCGACAAGAACAATATATTCTCTTTCTCTCGGCTTTGGCGGACGCTTTTTGAGCGTAAGAGTTACGCAACCTGAAAAATAGTTGTCTATTCCACGCTCGGAAAGACGCTCTTGCGTATAATAATCACGGCAACCGATAGGCTCAAATCTCTTGAGATATTCCTTGCCCGGTCCGCTCTCGATATACTCAAACTTTGAAGGCATACCACGAGGTCTGCCCCTTTGAATATCATTGTAGTGAAGACCTATCCACAAAGGATAAACATATTTTGACGGCGGCCAATTCCACTTTTCCCACATATACCATGCGCTCATAATGGTTGCAACCGGCTCGTCATCATCAGCCTTGAAGCTGTCCATAGCTTCAATATCAACCAAGTAATCGGTATGCGGCAACCACTGCTCTGCTGCATATGACTGCATATCGTCACCGATATTTTTGGTGGTTTTTCTGTATAACACACCGTATTTCATTATGCAATACTCCTTATTTAACACTTTATATAGTATGTAAATATATTATCACACCCAACATATAATTGTCAAATATAATACTCTTTATTTTACAATGTTAATGTGCTATAATATAAAAAAGAGCGCTGAAGGGCGGACTGATTTATGAATTGGGCAGAAATAAAAACAAATGACATCGCAAACGGCGAGGGAGTAAGAACTTCCCTTTTTGTATCCGGTTGCAGGCATCATTGCAAAAATTGTTTTAACGAAATTACATGGGACTTCAGCTACGGTCATCTTTTCACCGAAGAAACCATGGAAGATATTTTCAAAAGTGTTGACCACAGCTGGATTAACGGCATATCGCTTCTCGGCGGCGAACCGTTTGAACCCGAAAATCAAAAGGTACTTGTGCCGTTTTTGGTGATGTTTCACGAGAGATTTCCGGACAAAACCGTGTGGTGCTACACCGGATTTACGCTTGAGCAAATCCTCGGCTGTACGGAAGAAAAAAGCCGTGCCGCAACCGACATCAGCAAGGAAATGCTGTCGCTCATTGACATACTTGTTGACGGCCCGTATGTTGAGGACTTGCACTCAATCACACTCAAATTCCGTGGTTCGTCCAACCAAAGAGTAATCGACATAAAGAAAACAATCAAGGAACAAAAAATCGTGCTTTACCTTGAATAAGCACGATTAAAATATAAACATCATAAAAAACTCGGAGCAGATGCTCCGAGTTTTATTTTGGATTATTAATTAGCCAAGCTCTGAGAAGTACTTGATTGTTCTAACCATCTGTGATGTGTATGAGTTTTCGTTGTCATACCATGAAACAACCTGAACTTCATATGTGTCATCAGCAACTTTAAGAACCATTGTCTGAGTAGCATCAAAGAGTGAGCCGTATCTCATACCAACGATATCTGAAGAAACGATTTCATCAGTGTTGTAACCGAATGATTCTGTAGCTTCAGCCTTCATAGCTGCGTTGATAGCTTCAACAGTAACTTCCTTGTCTGTCTTGATAACAGCTGTAAGGATTGTTGTTGAACCTGTTGGAGTAGGAACTCTCTGTGCAGAACCGATAAGCTTGCCGTTGAGTTCAGGAATTACAAGACCGATTGCCTTTGCAGCACCTGTTGAGTTAGGTACGATGTTAACAGCAGCAGCTCTTGATCTTCTGAGGTCGCCCTTTCTCTGAGGACCGTCAAGTGTCATCTGATCGCCTGTGTAAGCGTGGATTGTGCACATGATACCGCTCTGGATTGGAGCAAAGTCATTGAGAGCCTTTGCCATAGGAGCAAGGCAGTTTGTTGTGCAAGATGCAGCAGAAATAACTGTATCTTCAGCTGTAAGTGTGTCGTGGTTTACATTGTAAACGATAGTAGGAAGGTCGTTGCCTGCAGGAGCAGAAATAACTACCTTACGAGCACCTGCCTTAATGTGAGCAGAAGCCTTTTCCTTTGATGTGTAGAAACCTGTGCACTCAAGAACAACGTCTACACCAAGCTCGCCCCAAGGAAGTTCTGAAGCATCAGCCTTTGCATAAATCTTAATTTCCTTGCCGTCAACGATGATTGAATCGTCAGTAGCTGAAACTGTATCAGCAAGAGCATACTTGCCCTGTGATGAATCGTACTTCAAAAGATGAGCAAGCATCTTTGGGCTTGTAAGATCGTTGATTGCAACAACTTCGTAGCCTTCAGCGCCGAACATCTGACGGAAAGCAAGACGACCGATACGGCCGAAACCATTAATAGCAACTTTTACCATTGGATTATACCTCCGAAAATTAAATTAATTAAATAAATTGCTTTATTTTATTGTACTATTATTTTATACTTTTTACTATTAATAATCAAGCGAAAATTAGATTTTTTACAGATTATACAAAAACAATCTATATACCCTACATATATTATGTTAATTTTGTAACAATCTGCAAAAATTTGGCGATATTTTGACCGGTTGCAAACCCTATCACCGTGATTTTCGCCTAACCTATTATATAATTTATTATCGTGTTGGAAACAAGCATACCTTTTGGGGTCAATGCAACTCGTTCACCGAGGTCGGCAACATATCCCATTTTGACAAATTCAGCAAAATCTCGGTCAACAAGCGATTTGTCAATCCCCTTTGCAAGGCGAAGCCCGAGCATAATCTGCTCTTCCTTGTCACCGCCCGTGCCGTCATCAATTTTGTTCCACTCTCTGTCGTAGAAAAATCTTTTGCCACCCCAAAAACTGTGAGCCGATTTGCCGATGCCGAGATACGGGGTCAAAGTCCAATATTTCGTGTTGTGCCTGCTCTCAAATCCCGGAACGGCAAAATTGCTGATTTCGTACTGCTTAATACCGAAAGAAGCAAGAGTGTCAACGGTTTTAAGATACATTTCGCCCACCGTGTCATCATCGGGCAAAACAAGTCGGTCACGCATTTGGAAGAACTTTGTGCCTTCCTCGATTTTGAGCATATAAGCCGACACATGAGGCACACCCACGCTTTTGATGAAATCGAATGAATAATCGAGCGACTCAATCGTTTGCTTTGGTGTGCCGAGCATAAGGTCGAGGCTGATGTTTTCTATCCCCGACTGCCTTGCATAATTTATCGTGCGTTCAACCTCATTTCTGCCTGCCGCTCTGCCGAGTGCAAAGCGTTCGCTATCAACCGCACTTTGCATACCGACGCTTATACGATTAACGCCGTATGAAGCATATTTTTTGAAATCTTCGGACAAATCCTTACTTGGATTACATTCAACGGTAATCTCCGCATCATCCGAAATTTCAAACTGTGCCCTTGCACAATCAAGGATTTTGCCGATTAGCTCCGGAGGCAAAATACTCGGAGTGCCACCACCGAAATAAACAGTATCAAAGATACCTTGATACTGCTTAATTTCATCACATATTTCTTGAACATATTGCTGTGCAGACGCTTCATCAAACTTCACGCTGTAGAAATCGCAATACGGACATTTACTTTTGCAAAACGGAATGTGAAAATACAATCCCGAACGCTCATTGTTCATAATTAACCCTTCTTGGCTCTGTTTTCTGCCTTCAAACGCAATTCCTTGCTGAGGATTGTTTTGCGCAAACGGATTGATTTTGGAGTAACTTCAAGAAGTTCGTCATCTGCCAAAAATTCCATACTCTGCTCAAGTGAAAGAGTGGTTGGCGGAACAAGTTTGAGTGCTTCGTCAGAACCGCTTGCACGAGTGTTTGTGACATGCTTTTTCTTGCAGACATTGCACACAATATCCTCGTCCTTTGCACATTCGCCGACAATCATACCCTCATAAACATCAACACCCGGACCAACGAACAAACGACCTCTGTCTTGAGTGTTCCAAAGTCCGTAGCCTGTTGTTGTGCCTGTTTCATGAACCACGATTGAACCACGGCTTCTTGTTTCGATATCGCCGTGCCATTCTTCATATCCGGCAAAGAGCTGATTCATAATACCATTGCCGTTGGTGTCGGTCAAAAATTCGCTTCTGTAACCGATAAGACCTCTTGACGGAATCTTGATTTCCATATGTGTCATACCTGTTGGACGGGTATCCATATTAATCATTTCGCCCTTGCGTGAGCAAAGTTTTGTCATAACAGCACCGACATATTCTTCAGGCACTTCAACAATTGCGGTTTCCATAGGTTCAAGCACCTTGCCGTTGGCATCTGTCTTTGTGATAACCTGCGGACGAGAAACTTGGAATTCGTAATTTTCTCTTCTCATAGTTTCAATGAGGATTGAAAGGTGGAGTTCACCTCTGCCCGAAACCTTGAATGTGTCCATAGAATCGGTTTCTTCAACACGCATAGAAACATTGGTTTCAACCTCCTTGAACAATCTGTCACGGAGGTTACGGGAAGTTACATACTTGCCCTCTCTGCCTGCAAACGGTGAATCGTTAACGATGAAGTTCATACTGATTGTAGGCTCATCAATTTTTACAAACGGAAGTGGCTCAATGTGTTCAGGGTCGCAAGCAGTTTCGCCGATATTAAGGTCGGCAATACCTGCGATCGAAACAAGGTCGCCGAACTCGGCGCTGTCGCAAGCAACTCTCTTGAGTCCCTCAAACTGATACATCTTTGTGAATTTTACATTCTCCTGTGTTCCGTCCTGACGGCAAAGAACATAAGGAGTGTTAACCTTAATTGTGCCTCTTTCAACTCTGCCGACACCGATTCTGCCTACATAATCGTCATATTCAAGTGACGAGAACAAAATCTGTGCAGGACCGTCAGGGTCACCGACAGGTGACGGAATGTATTTCAAAATAGCATCCAAAAGCGGACGCATATCGCCCTCACGAACGGTCGGGTCGGTTGAAGAATAGCCCTCTCTTGCAGAAGCATAGATAACAGGGAAATCAATTTGGTCGTCATCCGCACCAAGCTCAATGAAAAGGTCGAGAACTTCATCAATAACCTCGGCAGGTCTTGCGCCGTCACGGTCAATCTTGTTGACAACAACAAGCGGAGTTTTATGTAAGCCGAGTGCCTTTTTAAGCACAAATCGGGTTTGAGGCATACAGCCCTCAAATGCGTCAACAACAAGGAGAACGCCGTCTACCATAGTGAGAATACGCTCAACCTCTCCGCCGAAATCAGCGTGTCCCGGGGTGTCAACGATGTTAATCTTTGTGTCCTTATAATGAATTGAGGTGTTCTTTGAAAGAATTGTAATGCCTCTTTCCTTTTCAAGGTCATTTGAGTCCATTACTCTTTCCTGCACAACCTCGTTGTCACGGAAAATACCGCTTTGATGAAGCATCTCATCAACAAGTGTGGTCTTGCCGTGGTCAACGTGAGCAATAATCGCAATATTTTTTATATTTTTTCTTTCTTCTCTTGCCACAATAATGCCTTCTTTACTTCTTTTTATTAAAGCTGTCTCTGAGCTGTACTGTTCTGTTAAACACAAGTGCATCCGGCTTGCTGTCCTTATCGGTGCAGAAGTAGCCTATGCGCATAAATTGGAATCTGTCGCCCGGATGAGTTCCTGCAAGTGCCTTTTCAACATAAGCGGTTTTAACTTCAAGTGAATCAGGATTGAGATTGTCCTCAAATGAGCCAACGCCCTCCTCGTCACTTGGATTTTCAACATTGAACAAACGGTCGTAAAGTCTAACCTCTGCTGTGTTGCAATCGTTTGCACACACCCAATGAATTGTGCCTCTGACCTTTCTTCCGTCAGGAGTGTCACCGCCAAATGTTTCAGGGTCGTATGTTGCGTGAACAGCGATAACCTCACCGTTTTCGTCCAAATCATATCCTGTGCAAGTTACGCAATAAGCCTTGTAAAGTCTAACCTCGTTGCCAACGAACAAACGGCGGTACTTGCTGATCGGCTCAACCATAAAGTCGTTTTTCTCAATCCAAAGTTCTTTGCCGAAAGGAATAGTGCGCTTGCCGAATTCCTCGTGGTCAGGATGATATTCAACCTCAAGTTCTTCAACCTTATCTTCAGGATAATTGTCGATGATGAGTTTGAGCGGGTCAACAACAGCCATTGCTCTCTTTGCATTTCTGTTGAGGCTGTCACGAACACAGCTTTCGAGCATCGCAAAATCAATTACGCTGTAAGCCTTTGAAACACCGATTTTTTCGCAAAAATCACGGATTGCATCGGCAGGATAGCCACGACGACGCATACCGCTGATTGTTGCCATTCTTGGGTCGTCCCAACCGTCAACAATTTTGTCCTGAACAAGTTTCAGGCACTTTCTCTTTGATGTAAGAGTGTAGTTGAGGTTCATTCTTGCAAATTCAATCTGTCTTGGCTTTTCACCCTCAACGCAGTTGTCGCAAACCCAATCATAAAGCGGTCTGTGATTTTCGAACTCCAATGAGCAAAGTGAGTGTGTTACTTTTTCGCAAGCGTCCGAAAGAGGATGAGCAAAGTCATACATAGGATAAACGCACCACTTGTCGCCTGTTCTGTGGTGATGTGCATACATAATACGATAGATAATCGGGTCACGCATATTCATATTCGGTGACGCCATATCAATTTTTGCACGAAGAACCTTTGAACCTGCCTCAAATTCGCCGTCTGTCATTCTTTGGAACAAATCAAGGCTTTCTTCAATAGGTCTGTCACGGTACGGGCTGTTCTTACCCGGCTCGGTAAGAGTGCCTCTCATCTCTCTGATTTCGTCTGCCGATGATTCGTCAACATAAGCAAGACCTTTTTTGATGAGCTTAACCGCACATTCGTAAATATAATCAAAATAATCAGACGCAAAGTAGATATTATCCCAATCAAATCCAAGCCACTTGATGTCCTCTTTGATTGACTCTACATATTCGGTGTCCTCTTTAATCGGGTTTGTGTCGTCCATACGGAGATTGCAAACACCGTTGTACTTGTTCTTTACACCGAAGTTAATGCAAATAGCCTTTGCGTGTCCGATGTGGAGATAGCCGTTCGGTTCAGGAGGGAATCTTGTTTGAACACGGGAATACACTCCCTCTTTTAAATCTTCATCAATAAAATCGTGGATGAAGTTTTGGGTTACGGTTTCCTCGTCTTTGATTTCATCAATTGCCATTTACATTTCCTCCTTGTAGTGATTTAGTGCCGAATTCAATCTTGCCTTTACTGTGTCCTCGCCCAAAAGTGCGGTGATGGCAAAAAGGTCCGGTGTGTTTGTTCTGCCTGTGAGTGCCACACGAATAATTGTTGACACATCGCCGACATGACCTTCAAATTTTTCAGGCTCTGCCTTGTATTCCTTGACATTCGGTGTGCATCCGACAAGAGGACAAACCTCTTTCATTCTGCCAAACCAAGCGTCTTTGTCATCATCAAGATTTACAACCTTGAGGTATTCTTCAATAACCTTGACTGCGAGTGACGGAGTTGCGTTGCCGTTAAGCTCATAATTCGGAACAAAAGTTTCGTCATACATATAGCTTACATAATCGAGCACATCGCTCCACTTTGCAATATCCTTACGAGGCTTTTTGCCCTCACGGTCGATGTTGAGAATTGCGGTTGCCTTTGCCTCATCCTGTGCAAAAAGCTCTGCAAGCTGTGGCTGATATTCCTTTGACCAAGCATAAGCAAGCTCAAACACTTTTTCGGCAGGCATAACAGAAATAACATTCTTTGACACATCGGTGAGTTTTACAATGTCAAAAAGTGCACCCGACACGCTCATTTTTTTGAGGTTGAACGGGAATTTTTCGATAGGCTCTGTTTTGTTCATTCTGCGCCAATCCTCAAAGTTTGAGTTGGCAAGAGTCATCATATATTCGTTTACGCTTTCCTGAGGATAGCCCTCTTCTGCATAATAAGTAACGGCTGCTTCAGGGTCTTTACGCTTTGAAAGTTTGCGCTTGCCTCCGTTTTCTTCCTTCATAATAGGAGAAACATGAGCATACTTTGGTGGCTTGAAGCCAAGCACCTTGAACAGCTGAAGATGAATCGGAACAGATGAAATCCATTCGTCACCTCTGACAACATGAGTGGTTCTCATAAGATGGTCGTCAACTGCATGTGCAAAGTGATAGGTCGGAATTCCGTCCGATTTGAGAAGAACAACATCCTGAACATTCTCCGGCATTTCAATTTTGCCCTTAATCATATCGTCAAAATAGCACTTCTTTTCGAGGTCGCCCGGTGACTTAAGGCGAAGTGTCCAGCTCATACCCGAATCAATATTAGCCTTGATTTGCTCAAACGAAAGGTCACGGCATTTTGCCCATTTGCCCCAATAGCCCTTGATGCTTTCGTTTTCCTGTGCGGTGCGGATTTCGTCAAGTTCATCGGCGGAGCAGAAGCAAGGATAAGCAAGTCCCTGCTCAACAAGTGCCTTTGCATAAGTTTGATAAATCTCAACTCTTGCACTTTGATAATACGGTCCGTAGTCGCCGATTTCTTTTTCGTCACCGACAACACCCTCATCTGCATTGATTCCGTAAACCGAAAGTCCCTTGAGCATTACATCAATAGCACCCTCAACTTTACGCTTTTGATCAGTGTCCTCAACTCGAACATAGAACACACCGTCGGTAGTTTTTGCTGTCTTATAAGACACCATACAGGTGAACAGGTTGCCAAAATGCAAAAAGCCTGTTGGACTTGGAGCAAAACGAGTTACCCTTGCGCCCTCTTTAAGTGCTCTTGGCGGATACATATCTTCCATATCCTGCGGAGCTTTTTTGATATTTGGAAACAAAAGCTGTGCCAATTCCTTAAAATCTGTCATATTCTCTCCCTAAAAAAATTAATGTTACATAGAATTACATTTTATTATCTCATAAACGGACTTGATATTCAATATTAATTTATATATTTATTATATTAATTTTTAAAATTTATACAAAAAATGTATAATTTTTTTGTGAAAATAATAAAAGACCAATCATTCCTTGGTCTTTTTATTCTTGAACACTATTAATTTTGAGAAAACATAATTCAGAATTATGATAACGAACGACACTGCCACCTTTGAATAAATACCATCAGTGAACAGAATTTTCATACCTACGCCCATTTTTTCAAACAAATTGTAAAACAGATTGTCAAAAGAAGTTTTTACAAGCAACGGAACGCAGACAATCTCAATAACTCCCGTAACTCCACGGGATGCAAAAAACGACACAGCTTCTTTAAGGACAAATTTGATTTCCCAACTTTTTGATTCAAACACCCAAAGTTTGTTTGTGATGTAGGCAAAAGTCACAGCACACACCCAGCTGACAAGATTTGCCCAAAACACCGACATTTTGCAAAGATTGACAAAAACGGTATAAGTGCCCCACGACACAACGGTTGTGAGCACTCCAAAAATGAGATACATTATTACTTCTTTGTTGAACAATTTTTTCATAAATCAAAATCCTTAATTTGAATTTTATATAATAATGCACCCAAACCGCCAATTTGTCAAGCACAAAAAAGGCGGACATCTTTGTCCGCCTTAAAAAAACATAATTAGATTTGATGCTTATTTTTGATTTTAAGTCTTTCCATCGCACGAGAGAGATTTGCCTGAATTTGATAGTATTCGTCAAGCGAATGCTGTTGACGAAGTTCCTCTTCCGCTCTTTCGGCAGCCTCTTGTGCACGGCGCTTATCGATTTCTTCAGGAAGTTCGGCAGAAATGCAAACAAGGTTTGCACGATTGTCGAAGAACTCCAAAAATCCTGAACCGACAAACGCTTCTGTCACCTTGCCCTCGGCATCCGTGAACTTCATTTCGCCAAATTCGATAGGTGCAACCGTATTTTCGTGGTTTGCCAAAAATCCGCAAAATCCCTCTTCCGCAACGGGCACAACAAGACTTTGCGCCTCACCGTCAAAAAAGATACGGTTTGACGCAACAATCTTCAATTTAAAAGTGTTCATATAAATCACCAATTAAAGTGTTTTTGCTTTTTCAATAGCGTCATCAATAGTGCCGACATTGAAGAACGCCATTTCAGGCAAGTCATCAACCTCACCGTCAACAATAGCCTTAAAACCTCTTACGGTTTCCTTAATAGGAACATAAACGCCCTTTAAGCCCGTAAAGGTTTCTGCTACATGGAATGGCTGTGACAAGAACTTTTCAATCTTTCTTGCACGATATACAGAGAGCTTATCATCATCGGACAATTCCTCCATACCAAGGATTGCGATAATATCCTGAAGTTCCTTGTACTTCTGCAAATATTCCTGAACCTTGCAGGCAACCTCATAATGTTCCTCGCCTACAACATCAGCCTCCAAAATTCTTGAGTTAGACTCAAGTGGGTCAACTGCAGGATAAATACCTTTTTCTACTATCTTACGAGAAAGAACGGTAGTTGCGTCAAGGTGAGCAAAGGTTGTTGCAGGAGCAGGGTCTGTAAGGTCATCGGCAGGAACATAAACAGCCTGAACGGATGTGATTGAGCCGTTCTTGGTGGAGGTAATTCTCTCCTGAAGTTCACCGACATCAGTTGCCAAAGTCGGCTGATAACCAACGGCTGACGGCATTCTGCCCAAAAGAGCGGAAACCTCGGAGCCTGCCTGAATAAATCTGAAGATGTTATCAATGAAAAGAAGCACATCCTGATGTTGTTTGTCACGGAAATACTCTGCCATTGTAAGTCCTGTTTCGGCAACTCTCATTCTTGCTCCCGGTGGTTCGTTCATCTGACCGAAAACCAAAGCAGTCTTGTTGATTACACCCGACTCCTTCATTTCGTTCCAAAGGTCGTTACCTTCTCTTGAACGCTCACCGACACCTGTAAAGATAGAATAACCGCCGTGTTGAGTTGCAACATTGGTGATAAGTTCCTGAATAAGTACGGTTTTACCTACACCGGCACCACCGAACAAACCGATTTTACCACCCTTTTGGTAAGGGGTAAGAAGGTCGATAACCTTGATACCTGTTTCCAAAATCTCTACTTCGTCCGATTGCTCGTCAAAGCTCGGAGCTTTACGGTGAATTGACCAGTGCTCCTCGTTATCCAAATTTTCCAAATCATCTATGGTTTCGCCGACAACATTGAAAAGTCTGCCCAAAGTTTTTTCGCCGATAGGCACTTTGATTGAATCGCCTGTTGCGGCAACCTGCATATCCTTGTACAAGCCCTCCGAAGCAGCAAGCATAATGCAACGAACTGTGTTGCCGCCGATATGCTGTGCAACTTCCATAACGGCACGCTTGCCGTCATTTTCAACTTCGAGTGCTTCCTTGATTTTTGGAAGCTCGCCGTCAAACTGTACATCAACAACAGGTCCCATAACTTGTGTTATTTTACCGTAATTCATACTATTATTACCTTTCTGAAAGGTTGTTATTGAGCCTCTTGAGCAGCGTGACTTGCACCACCGCAAACCTCACTGATTTCCTGTGTAATCGCTGCCTGTCGTGCTCTGTTAAACTGAATGGACAAATCTTTAATCATAGAATTGGCACTGTCCGATGCGTTTTGCATTGCCATCATACGAGCATTGTGCTCACTGCAATAGCTCTCTACAAGCGCACCGTACACAAAGCCTGCAATATAACTTGGAACTATAGAATCAAACGCAGTTTTTACATCAGGCATAAATACTGCATCGTTGTAGTGCTCAACAAGTTCGTTGCTTTGCATATTGATACTGCCCTTCTTCAACGGAAGAAGCTGAGTGCTGACCGCCTCAACCGTCATTGAATTGACCATTTTTGTATATACAACATGAACCTCGTCAATCTTTTTGTCAAGAAACATCGAAACGATTTTTTCGCTGATATGTCTTGCACGGTTAACAGTAGGATTTTGTGCCGCATATCTGAAATTAATATCAATCGGAATTTCCTTTTTTTCAAAGAAATGTCTGCCGAGCTGACCGACTACAAAAAGCATATTGTTGCATCCGTCATCAACTGTGCACTTCTCGGCAAGTTTGATAACATTGTGGTTATATGCACCTGCCAAGCCTTTATCGGCAGTAATTACAAGATATGCAACGATTCTGTCATCGCCGACTTTATTTGGTCTTTCGTCAAAATATACCGAACCGACCTCCGGCGCAACATCCAAAATCTTTGCAAGACTGTCTTGAATCATATAGAAATAAGGCTCTGTGTTTTTTAAATCTCTGCGGGCTTTTTGAAGTTTTGACGAGGACACCATATACATTGCATTTGTGATTTTCATAGTATCCTTGATAGACTTTATTCTGCCCTGGATTTCTCTTGCATTAGCCATTATTTGCCTTTCCGAATTCATCAATCACATCGAGGATTGAAGCCTTCAAATCATCATCAAGCACCTTTTGAGTGTCGATTTCAGCAACAAGGTCGCTGTGATGATTTTCAAAATATTCGAGCATTTCGCCCTGATAGCTCTTGAGTTTGTCCTTTGGCACATCAACAAACTTCTTGCCGATTGCACCAACAAGAGTGATAACCTGCTGTGCAAGTGACATTGGGTGAGTAAGCGGTTGCTTAAGAAGTTCCATAAGACCCGAACCGTACTTAAGTTGCATCTTTGTGTCATCATCCAAATCAGAAGAGAACTGGGTGAACACTTCCATTTCTCTGAACTGTGCCAAATCAACACGAAGTGAGCCTGCTGCCTTCTTCATAGCCTTTGTTTGAGCCGCACCGCCAACACGGGATACGGAAAGACCGACATTAACCGCAGGTCTTTGACCCGAGAAGAAAAGGTCACTTTCAAGATAAATTTGACCGTCTGTAATTGAAATAACATTTGTTGGGATGTATGCAGATACATCGCCTGCCTGGGTTTCGATGATAGGCAAGGCAGTGATTGAACCGCCGCCAAGCTCGTCACTCAAACGGCTTGAACGCTCAAGAAGTCTTGAGTGCAAATAGAATACATCACCGGGATAAGCCTCTCGTCCAGGCGGTCTGCCCAAAAGAAGAGAAATTGCACGGTAAGCAACAGCGTGCTTGCTCAAATCGTCATACACGATGAGGCAATCCTTGCCCTTGTACATAAAGTATTCAGCCATAGCCGTTGCCGAATACGGAGAAATATATTGAAGTGAAGCCGCATCCGATGCTGTTGAGCACACAACGATTGTGTAATCCATAGCACCGTTCTTTTTGAGTGTGTTAACAAGTTTTGCAACAGTTGACGCTTTCTGACCGATGGCATTGTAAATACAGATTGTGTCCTTGCCCTTTTGGTTAATGATAGTGTCGATTGCAATAGATGTTTTACCTGTTTGACGGTCACCGATGATAAGTTCACGCTGACCTCTGCCTATCGGGAACATAGAGTCAATAGCAAGAATACCTGTTTCCATTGGCTTTGAAACCGATTTTCTGTCAACGATTGACGGAGCCGGTTGCTCAACCAAGCGGTAATCGCTTGCTTCAATATCTCCCAAGCCGTCGATAGGCTCGCCAAGAGCATTTACAACTCTGCCGACAAAATTTTCGCCTACCGGAACGCCTGCTTTTCTCTTTGTACGCTTAACCTTTGTGCCTTGCTCGATTTCGTCATCCGAACCAAAAAGGATACAGCCGATTGAGTCGTGGTTGATGTTTTGAACCATACCCTTTGTGCCGTCCTCAAACACAACGATTTCGCCGTACATTGCATTGCCAAGTCCAACGATTGTTGCGATATTATCGCCAACCTTGACTACCTGACCGACTTCTTCGCCCTGAAGATTATCTTTGAAGGACTTAATATCCTTGCGCAAAACTTCAAGCACCTCTTTGTTGCTTCCGGTGCTTTCCTTGGCAGTACGAAGAATTTGCTCTTTGATAGTCTGCATCTTTGTTTTGAGAGAGAAGTCATACTCCTTGCCCTCAACCGCAATTACAAAACCGCCAATCAAAGACGCATCTTTTTTTATGTCAACAACAACATTTTCGCTCTTTGTTTCCTTACGAACAAAATCCTCAATACCCTTGAGTTGCTTTTCGTCAGGAGGGTTGATGCAAGTTACTGTTGCGTGAATGATATTCTTTTTTCTGTCACCTTCAACGATATATGCCTCAATAAGCTCCTCGAGGTCGCCACACTGGCATTTCTCGGCAAGCTCGCTCAAAAATTCTCTTACGGACGGAGCAAACAAATCGTTGATTACCTGCTGTTTTTCCTCGGCAGGATAGTTTGGATTGTTGAGTGTTTCACGAAGTTCCTCGCTGCTGTTGTACAATCTCAACGCATCTTCCAAGCTACCCACGCTAACTTGGTTTGAAAGCAGGTTTTGGATATATAAATCTTGATTTTTAATCATTAATCTTCACTGCTTTCGTTTAAAAATTTGTCATAAATTTCTGCATCGGTTTTTGCGCTTACGCTTTCGCCGACAACCTTTTGTGCTGCCTCCATAGCAAGCTTTGCAAGTTCTTCCTTAACATCTCGACGGGCATTTTCCGTATCCAACTCGATTTGCTTTTGAGCGTCTTGCTTAAGCCTTGTGGCATCATTATTTGCTTTGTCAAGGATTTTGTTATATTCAACCTTTGCCTTATCCCTTGCATCAGAAATAATTTCCTTTGCTTCGGTGTTGACATTTTTGATTTTATCCTCATAATCAGCCATTTTTTCGTTTGCGGCGTTAACCGTATCTTCAGCCTCTTTGAACTGATTATCAATCAATTCCTTTCTTGCCTGAAGGGTCTTTTTGATTGGCTTGATAAGGAAAAATCTCATCAAAAGATAGAAAATAATAAGATTGACTATTGTCCAAAGCAAATTAAAATCAAACTTTAACATTTGTTAATTTCCTTTCAATCAATAATGAACGGCGAACTATTTTACCATAAAGATAATCAAAATTGCACCAATCAAGCCGTAAATAGCTGTTGCCTCTGACAAAGCGGCACCGAGAATAAGAGTTGTTTGAATTTTACCTGCAATTTCAGGCTGACGAGCCTGAGCCTCTACTGCCTTACCTGTTGCGATACCGATACCGATACCTGCGCCAATGCCACACAAAAGTG
This sequence comes from Eubacterium coprostanoligenes, assembly GCF_900167205.1. Taxonomy (GTDB): domain Bacteria; phylum Bacillota; class Clostridia; order Oscillospirales; family Acutalibacteraceae; genus Eubacterium_R; species Eubacterium_R coprostanoligenes. Next base: position 5,476 of record NZ_FUWW01000016.1, on the reverse strand, counting down.
CAATACCTGCACCGATTGCAATAATTGATCCTGTCATAATTTTATCTCCTTAAAATATAAATCATTGTTTATATGCTCAAGCCGTAGCTTTAGCTTGTTTTTTTGCTTGTTTTTTTGCCAATTTCTCGGCTTTCTTTTGAGCCTTGCGCATTTTCTTTGCTTCCTTTGGCTCTTCTTCCTCTTCTTCAACAGCTTCTTGAAGATAAATAGCTGTCAAGAAACAGAAAATGTACGCTTGCAGGAGTCCGTCAAACAAATCGAAGTAGAGGCTGAACACAACCGGAAATCCGAACTTCATAAACGGCACTGCCTTGATTAATTCCATAATGGTGAACGCTGCAATGATGTTACCAAAAAGTCGCATACAAAGCGAAAGCGGTTTGGTGAACACCTCAAGAATATTGATAGGAGTAACTATCCACACAGGTTTTGTAAATTGCTTGAACCTGCCGAGGACACCCTTATCCTTAAAGGCACAATATTCTACGAGCACGATAGAAGTGAGTGCCATAGCCGCAGTGACCTGCATACTTTTTGTAGGTGGCTTGAATCCCAACAGTCCAATCATATTGGACACGCCGATAAACAAAGCCATACTCATAAGCCATGGTATATACCTTTCTACCTTTGGACCCATAATGGTTTTGAAAAATGCTTCTGCCTTTTCATAGCACATTTCGAGTATCATCTGACGCTTGGATATTTCGCCCTGAACCTTTAAGTTTCGGGTGAGGAATATAGCCAAAATCGTCACAGCGACAATTATAATCCAAGAAACCACAGTGCTTTCATCAAAGCCGATGTGTACGCCATTGACATCAAAGCCGAACACTTCGTCGATGTTGAGCTGCTTTTGGAGTTCTTCCTGCAAATTGACGCTCATACTAATAGGTGCTAATGCCATCGTCATTCCTCCATTTCCCATATATTTGCAGGTTTGAAAAGATTGTTATTTTTTTCACCTGCTTTTACTCTCATTATAACTACGAAATTTGAATTTTGCAATACAGCTTTTTCATATTTTTGACATTCATATGATAAAAATAACCAAGAAAAATGAAGTAATTTTGTGCAACTTTATACCTATCGTTAATATTTGATTTACTCTCTGTATATAAAACATACTGTGCTACCCTACCATTTGTAATATCTTTGCAAAGAGGCAGGTTATTTTCAAAAATCGGTTTACTTTTTTGGAATTATCATTTATAATAAGAGGCTGAAACGAATATATAAAACGAATATATAATGTAAATAATATTAATATAGGAGATAGTTATGGCAAATAATCAGAAAAAAATGGTTGATGACATCACATCGATGGATGTGGACTTTGCCAAATGGTACACGGATGTGTGCAAAAAGGCAGAGCTTATAGAATACACAAGCATTAAGGGCTGTATGGTAATCCGACCTTACGGCTATGCAATTTGGGAAAATATCCAAAGAATACTTGACGGAATGTTCAAAGCAACAGGACACGAAAATGTTTGTATGCCAATGTTCATCCCTGAATCATTGCTCCAAAAGGAAGCAGACCATGTTGAGGGCTTTGCGCCTGAATGTGCGTGGGTAACCTACGGCGGAAATGAAAAACTTGAAGAGCGTCTTTGCGTAAGACCTACAAGCGAAACTCTTTTCTGCGAGCACTTCAAAAACATTGTTCACTCTCACAGAGATTTGCCTAAACTCTACAATCAGTGGGTATCTGTTGTAAGATGGGAAAAGACAACAAGACCGTTCCTCCGTTCAAGAGAATTCTTGTGGCAGGAGGGTCACACACTCCACGCAACACCTGAGGAGGCAATTGAGGAAACAGAAAAAATGCTTGGCATCTACACCAAGTTCTGCCAAGAGGATTTGGCTATGCCTGTTATCCAAGGTCAAAAGACAGAGAGCGACAAGTTTGCAGGTGCGGAAAGAACATACTGCATCGAAGCACTTATGCACGATGGCAAGGCACTTCAGGCAGGCACAAGCCACTACTTTGGCGATGGTTTTGCAAAGGCATTTGACATTCAATTTGCAGACAAAAACAATCAGCTCCAATACCCACACCAAACATCTTGGGGAGTTACAACCCGTCTTATCGGCGCAATCATTATGACTCACGGTGACGACAACGGACTTGTTCTTCCACCGGCTGTTGCACCGATTCAGGCAATCGTTATTCCTGTTGCACAGCACAAAGACGGCGTTCTTGATGCGGCAAACGAACTTTGCGACAGACTCAACAAGGTTTGCAGAGCAAAGATTGACGATTCAAACAACACTCCGGGCTGGAAGTTTGCAGAATACGAAATGAAGGGTGTTCCTGTAAGAATCGAACTCGGTCCGAGAGATATTGAAGCAGGTCAATGCGTTGTTGTTACCCGTCACAACAGAGAAAAAACAATCGTTCCGCTTGACAAGATTGAAGAAGTTATCCTTGAAAAACTTGAAGAAGTACGCAAGGGCATCTACGAAAAGGCTCTTGAAAACAGAGAACGCAGAACATACATTGCACACAATATGGACGAAATCATTGCCGACCTTGAAAAGAACGGTGATGGCTTTGTAAAAGCTATGTGGTGCGGTGACGAGGCTTGCGAAGACAAGGTTAAGGAAGTTACCGGTGTAGGTTCTCGTTGCATTCCGCTTGAACAAGAGCACATTGACGACAAATGCGTATGCTGCGGCAAGCCTGCCAAATGTATGGTTTACTGGGGCAAAGCTTATTAATTTAACAAAAACAAAACCGTCAGGGCAAAACAAATCGCTCTGACGATAATATAACATTATATTATTTAGGAGGCATCACTATGTCAGTATTAGTAACAGGCGGACTCGGCTACATCGGTTCGCACACATGCGTTGAACTTATGAATGCAGGATTTGATGTTGTTGTTGTAGACAATCTTTACAACTGCAAAAAATCATCTTATGACAGAATCAAGGCTCTTGTTGGAAAGGACTTCCCTTTCTATCAGGTAGACATCAGAGATAAAGAAGGTATGCAAAAGGTTTTTGAAGCTGAAAACATCGACAGTGTAATTCACTTTGCAGGTCTTAAGGCAGTCGGCGAAAGCTGTGTAAAGCCTCTTGAATACTTCGACAACAACATCACAGGCACACTTGTTTTGCTTGATGTTATGAGAAACAACGGTTGCAAGAAGATTGTATTTTCATCATCAGCTACCGTTTACGGAATGAACAACATTTCTCCTCTCACCGAGGATATGCAGGTTGGCGGAGTTACAAACCCATACGGCAGAACAAAATACATCATTGAGTGTATGCTCCAAGACCTTTATGCAAGCGACAACGACTGGAGCATCTGCTTGCTTCGTTACTTCAACCCAATCGGCGCACACAAGAGTGGCACAATGGGCGAAGATCCAAACGGAATTCCAAACAACCTTATGCCATACATCACTCAAGTTGCCATCGGCAAGAGAGAAGAACTCGGCGTATTCGGTGACGATTACGACACTCCTGATGGCACAGGTGTAAGAGATTACATCCATGTTGTTGACCTTGCACTCGGTCACCTCAAGGCTGTTGAAAAAGTAAGAGCAGACAAGGGCTTGTTCATCTACAACCTCGGTACAGGTATCGGATACAGCGTTCTTGATGTTGTTCACGCTTTTGAAAAAGCAAGCGGAGTAAAAATTCCTTACTCAATCAAGCCTCGCAGAGCCGGCGACATTGCAACTTGTTACAGCGACCCATCCAAGGCACTCAAGGAACTTGGCTGGAAGGCTGAAAGAGGCATTGAAGAAATGTGCGAAGATTCTTGGAGATGGCAGAGTCAGAACCCTAACGGCTACCCGGACTGATAAGACTGCCGCTAAAGCTCCCGAAGCACGCCAATAACAAATCAACTCCCGAAGCAAATACGCTTCGGGAGTTTTAGCGTGTCGGAAAAAGTATTTTCGACACGCTGTATGCAACTGAGAAAGCTTCTGAATTTCGTTTTCTTGCGAACTTTGCTGTACAATGGTACCGCTTGTTCGCAAAAAACGAAAAACGCCAAAAATGCTGTAAGTTCGATACTTACAGCATTTTTTAAACCCCACCGTCAACACTTCGTGTTGCCACCTCCCCTTGCGTCAATGGGAGGCATAATTCGGTTAATTATATTTTGGCGTGTTTCAGGAGCTTTATCAGTTTTGGAAAAAGAAATCTTCTTCATCAATTAATGTATATGCAAATAACTTGTCGCTGTCAAGGTCAACACGGTGCATATCAACCGCATTGATTTTGTGACAATTATAGGTTGTGTAATAATAAATGCCCTTGTCGGCATTGCAGCAAGATGTGTAAATCGTGATTTCATACTTGCCGTCTGCCACCTCGCAACAGCCTCGTTGTTGGTCAACAGAACCAAGAATATGGAAGAACTGACCGACGCTTGATTTTTCATCATCGGCTGATTTGGAATTAAGTTTTGTGAACGCAACCTTTGCAAATCGTGACGGTGACGACAAATCACCCGGCAAGCCGAGTGCGCCCATTCCCCTGCTGAAATACTGCAAATCCAAATCATAATTATTGTTCGGTTGCTGTGGAGAAAGCGACATATATTTGCTGAACTCGTACATCTGCACATCAAACGGCGGATTGTTTGTGAGCACGCCGATTGGATTGTCATAAATTTTCATTCCGTCTGCCATACATTCAAGAGTTATGCACTCGTTTTTATCACAAATAATATAATGAAGCTGTGCAGAAGTTAGTTGCTCGTTGAACGGAGTGTTTGTGATGTTTATATTGCCGAGTAGTTCACGAACCTCCGACATATCCTTGCATTGGCACAAAATCCACGGGATAAGTTCGAACTGTGCAACATTTTGCTTACCCTTGCAAGGCTCGGTTGCATAAACAGCGTTGCCCACAAAATTAAGTCCTGCAATGCAAACTCCCTTTTCGTTTACGGCATCATAGTAAAGCGGGTAGTCATTTGCAATATGCGCCATACCAATAATGGCATAGTGATTGTCATTTCTGCCCTCAAAGCGAAAATTGAACGGATAGTTGCGAGGTGTAACCGTGATGCTGTCACCGTAAGAAAATTCATAATCGAGTGTTCTGCCAAAATAAAAATCCTTTGTTTTATAAGTTGCGGCTGTGCACATAAAATCATACTCCTTTACATTATTATATACCAAATTTTTTATATTAAAAAAACGACAAGGTAAAAACCTCGTCGTTGGTGCCGGCGGTGGGACTTGAACCCACACACCCAAACGGATAACAGATTTTGAGTCTGTCTCGTCTGCCAATTCCGACACGCCGGCAAATCAGCATTTATATTATATATAAAAACCTATATTATGTCAACAGTTTTTTGAAAAGTCTTTCAGAAGTGATATAGGCTGTTGAGAAAGTTTCTGAATTTCGTTTTCTTGCGAACTTTGCTGTACGATGGTACCGCTTGTTCGCAAAAAACGAAAAACGCCAAAAATGCTGTAAGTTCGATACTTACAGCATTTTT
>NZ_FUWW01000015.1 GCF_900167205.1 Eubacterium coprostanoligenes | reverse complement strand
GAGTAATAGCCTTTGGGCTGTTGCTCTCTTTTATTATCGGACTTGAACCTGAAATTTTGATTGTTATTTGCACAAATCGATTAAGCATTGAAACTGTATTAAAAATGTGTTATTTTAAATTTATCACACATTTGTAAATATACAATGATATATACCAATAAAAATCAGTTGAAAATGTGATATTTTATATTAGTAACAAAAGGAATGAAAGAATGGATAAATTCAGTTTTTACCTTGTAACCGATACTCACTACTTTGACAACTCGTACAAACGAAGCGGTGAGGCATACGAAAGACGAAGCAGAACAGACCAAAAATGCGTTGCCGAAACTCCGGCAATTATAGACGCAGGGTTTGCACAACTTGCAAAGGACAAGGAAACCGATGTTATTTTGATACCGGGTGACCTCATATACAGAGGAGAATATCAAAGCCATGTGGGTTTCAGAGAACGACTTTACAGACTTAAAGAACAAGGAAAGCGAATATATTTAATCACTGCAAGGCACGACTATGACAGCGGTGATTCCTTTGAATTTGAAGGCGACAAAATGATACCTGTTAAAGGTATGCCAAGAGAGGAACTGAGAGAATTCTACAAAGATTTCGGTTTTGACGAAGCAATATCCGAACACAAAAAAACCATGTCGTATGTTATTCAGCTTACCCACGGAATAAGATTGCTTGCACTGAACTGTGACGGAGATTTAAAAAACTTTAAAGGAATATTTGACGACCAGCTTGAATGGGCACTGAATGAAGTTAAAAAGGCCCATGACAGCGGCAACTACATATTTGCAATGACGCACTACCCTCTTTTGCCGTTTTCGCCGATTATGAATTTAGTCGGTGACGCCCATTTAACAGATTGGGAAAAGGTTGCAACGGCACTTGCCGACGCAGGAGTTGACTTGATTTTTACGGGGCATATGCACGCTCAGTCCGTTACGGAATATAAAACCGAAAACGGCAACACAATAACGGATGTGCAAACGGGATGTTTTGTGGGTTGTCCGTGTGCGTACAGAAAAATTACATTTGAAGATAGAAACACCGTTAACATCAAATCGTACACCATAAACGATTTTGACTATGACAAAGGCGGCAGAACCGCACAGGAATACTTTAAATGGCGATTTGACAGAATGATTGAAGTAAAAATGCACGAAATTTTGCCAAAGCCGGCAATGAAAGCGGTTGACAAATTAACGGTTAAAAAAATCGGAAGATTGCTGTGCTTCAAGCCTGACAAAAGCGTTGAAAACAGGCTTGCAAAAGATGTGGGCATTGAATTGGTACGCAACATATTTATGGGTGACGAGCCGTATATAAAAGGTACACCTATGTATGAAACGATGAGCAAAATGCTGAAGCGGCTTCATCCGATAACACACATCATAGAGAAAAAAGTAAAAAATAAAAATCCGATTTTAGCCGACCTCGACACATTTATTCTTTCTATGATAGGTGACGAAAACCAAAGAGACAACAACGCCGTGCTGAAAATAAACAAAAATAATTATTAACGATATAATATTATAAAAAGGGTACAATTATGTCTGAAGCACAAATCGGTACGATAAATTACAGTACCGACAAAAAGAATGTAAAAGCCTCGGAATTTATATGGTATTTGATTGCCGTATGGGAGAAAATATGAAAAAGGTTATCGTAGTTTCAAAAACACATCTTGATTTGGGATTTACCGACTTTGCGGAAAACATACGCAAAAAATATCTTGACGAATTTATACCGAACGCCATAAAAACAGCCGAAAGTGTAAATACAAAAGACAAAAAATTTGTATGGACAACCGGCTCGTGGTTGCTTTGTGAAGAACTGAAAAACGGCACAAGAGAAAATGCGGTGGCACTTACAAAGGCACTAAAAAACGGTGACATTGTTGCACACGCTCTCCCCTTTACTTTGCATACCGAACTGCTCGACAGGGACAGCCTTGAATACGGACTGTCACTGATTGATACAATAGACAAAATACGAGGCAAGAAAACAATATCGGCAAAAATGACGGATGTACCGGGTCACACAAAAGCACTCATTCCGCTTCTTGCAGAAAAAGGAATAAAGTTGCTCCACATCGGCGTTAACGGTGCTTCGGCAATGCCAAAAGTACCTGAATGCTTTTTGTGGAAGCAGGGTGAAAGCGAAATCGTTGTTATTTATTCGGGTGAATATGGCGGAGCTTACAAAAACGAATATGTTGACGACATCTTATATTTTGACCACACACTTGACAATCACGGTTCCGGCGGGAAGGATGCAGTACTTGCAAGCATCAAAAAAATACAGATGAAATACCCGGAATACGAAGTTATTGCAGGCTCACTTGATGACTATGCAGAAAAAATATGGAAAGTGCGTGACAAACTGCCTGTTATAACATCGGAAATCGGCGACACTTGGATTCACGGCAGCTCGGCAGACCCGTACAAATCGGGTGCACTCCGCACGCTTATCGGACTAAAAAACAAATGGCTGACTGACGGAAGCCTCAACCGTGACGATGCGGAATACAAAAATCTTGCCGAAAACATCTTATGTCTTGCAGAGCACACCTGCGGCATGGATGTAAAAATTGCACTCGGCGAATACAGTAATTACCTGAAATCCGATTTTGAAAATGCAAGACACGGCGAAAATTACAAAAAAATCGAAAAAAGCTGGGCAGAACAGCGTGAATACATAGCAAAAGCAGTTTCGCTCTTATCGAACGCTCACAAAAACGAAGCGGAAGACTTGCTGAAAAAATTACATGGTGAAGAATTGTTTGCGATGTTTAACGAACCGGGCAATGTAGACGAAGAATACAAGCTGAAAAACAGCTCGGTTGCGATTAATTCCTTTGGCGGAATAAAGCATTTGACCATTAACGGAAAAGAGATAATCCGTGACAATCACGAGCCTTGCGTTACATATAATTCATACGGCAGCGAAGATTATGATTATTGGTTTGAGCATTACAGCAGAAACCTAAAAAAAGTTTCTGATTGGGCAATTCCTGATTTCGGCAAACCGAGCATTGACAAAATCAAGAACAAATACAAACAAGGCAGATTTAATTACACGCTTAACAGGCTGTCCGTCAACAAATCCGACAATGCAATCATCTTAATATCGGATTTAATAATTGACAAGTACCTTTGCAACGATTTGGGCGCACCCAAAACTTTTAGAATAAGATACACGCTTACCGAAAGTAAAATCAACATTGAAGTTATTTGGCAGGGCAAAAGTGCAAATCGTCTGCCCGAGAGCATTATGCTGCACTTTTATCCTAAAGGAGAAAACATCACATACACAAAAATCGGTGAGCGGATTAATCCGTTTGACATTGTCGAAAACGGAAACCGAAATTTATCGGCAGTTGAAAATGTTGAAATTGACGGTACAAAATTTGTCAATTACCACTCCCCTCTTGTTGCTGTGGGAAAGGGCAAGATTTTGCATTTTGACAACAAATACGGCAAACTTTCAGATGGCTTGACATATGTTCTTTATGACAATATTTGGGGAACAAACTTCCCTCTTTGGTACAGCGACAACGCATATTTTGAATTTACAATATGTTAGGCAAACTTCTTTGTTAAAATTACATTATTCTTATTGACACTAAAGCACAAGGTTACTATAATACAGTTGAAATAATAAGTAACGAAAGAAAGCGATTTTTTGCAGGAAGCAAAGAAAGAAAACAAAATTCATTCATCAAACACCCTCTTGATGACAGAGGGGAACATTTGGAAGTTGCTGATAATATTTTCCATTCCGTTGATACTCGGCAACCTGCTGCAACAAATGTACAACACGGCAGACTCGATTATAGTTGGCAACTTTGTAGGAAGCAACGGACTTGCGGCAGTAGGCTCGGGCACGGCACTCATCAACCTTATTATCGCATTCAGTCAAGGTGCGGCAGTCGGTGCCGGTGTTATAGTTTCGCAAAATCTTGGTGCAAGAGATAAACAAAAAACAAAGCTTGCAGGTCATACAGCAATGTGCATTGCAATTATTCTCGGTGTAATTCTGTCGGCAATAGGTGTTATATTCAGCCGTGATTTGCTCATTTGGATGAAAACGCCGAAAAGTGTGCTGAAAGATTCGGTGCTTTATCTTCAAATCTACTGCGGAGGACTTATATTCAATGTAATATACAATATGGCTACGGGTATACTCAATGCTGCCGGCAACTCAAAACGACCGCTTATTTATCTTGCGATTGCGTCGGTTACAAACATCATACTTGACCTTGTATTCATAAAAGCACTCAAGTGGGGTGTAAAGGGTGCGGCAATAGCAACCGACATCAGTCAAGCGTTATCGTGTGTTCTTGCAGTGGGATATTTGCTGCGTGTTAATTCCGATTACAAATTGATTGTAAAAGAACTGAAAATCCACGGCAACACGGCAAAGCAAATCATAAGAGTCGGACTGCCTACGGCAATACAGAATATGGTTATTTCATTTTCAAATGTATTGGTTCAGTCAAGCGTCAACTCCTACGGTGCAACGGCCATGGCAGGATATGCGGCATACCTCAAAATTGACGGCTTCAACATTTTGCCGGTACTCAGCATCAGCATGGCGGTTACAACATTTACGGGTCAAAATGTAGGTGCAAAAAAACCGGACAGAATAAAAAAAGGTATGTGGAACGCATTGATAATGGGTGTTGTTTACACAGTGATTATCGGCGTTGTGATTTTGCTTACCTCCCATACCGTACTTGGATTATTCACAAAGGACAATGAGGTAATAACATATGGTCAGCTTGCAATGAAATATTTTTGCCCGTTTTACTTTTTACTTGGCATACTCAATATACTTGCAGGCACGGTCAGAGGTGCAGGAAAAGGCGTTCCGCCGATGCTAATTCTGCTTTTCTCAATGTGCATATTCAGAATTTTGTGGATAAAAATCGCACTTCCATTCTATTCAACAATTGACGGCGTGTTCATCCTCTACCCTATTTCGTGGTTTGTAGGCATGGTATTGATGATTATCTACACAAAATTTGGCAAGTGGTTGCCAAAGGGGTTAAATAAATCTTGACAAGTGAAAATATTATGATATAATATGCTCACGAAAACTAATGTAGTGGATTTTTCCTGATGATTTATATCACCTTTTCGCCACACGACTGAGATGTCGTGTGGCTTATTTTATGTCCAAACGAAAGGAGAATATATGAAAAGCGAAACTTTTATGAAAGAAAAAGCGGTTTTTCCGCTGATAATATCAATGTCGTTGCCAATGGTAATTTCAATGTGTGTAAATTCGCTTTACAACATTTTTGACAGCTACTTTGTTGCGAAAATCAGTGAGGATGCTATGACGGCACTATCGCTCATCTTCCCTGTTCAAAACTTCATCAATGCGTTTGTTATCGGTTTTGGTATTGGAATAAATGCACTGATTGCCTTTTATCTCGGTGCAAAAGACATAAAGAATGCAAACGATATAGCAAACCAAGGATTTATACTTTCTCTCATCCACGGTGTTGTGCTTACAATCGGTGGAATTATAATTATTCACCCATTTTTGAAAGCGTTTACATCAAGTGAAAGCACCATAAAATTGGGAATTGAATACTGTCAAATTGTATTTTTATTTACAATAATCAACAGCTTAAATCTGTACTTTGAGAAACTGTTTCAATCATTCGGCAATATGAAAATAACAATGATTGGGCTTGGAGTTGGTTGCGTAACAAACATTTTGCTTGACCCTGTATTTATTTTCGGATTGAGTTTTGTGCCAAAATTCGGCATTAAAGGTGCGGCAATTGCAACAGGAATCGGACAGTTTGTAACCTTTTTAATCTACTTAATTTATTATTTAAAGAAGCCGACAAATGTTAAAATCGACAAATCTTATTTTAAACTCACGACAAAAACAATCAAGGCACTTTATTCAATCGGTATTCCCGCAATACTCAACCTTGCGTTGCCGTCACTTTTGATTTCGTCACTCAATGCAATTCTTGCGGTATTTTCACAGGTTTATGTGCTTGTTCTCGGTGTGTATTACAAACTGCAAACATTTCTTTATTTGACCGCAAACGGCATTGTTCAGGGTATGCGACCGATTCTTGCATATAACTACGGTGCAAAGGAATACAAAAGAGTTCGCAAGATTTTCAACTATGTTCTCATTATGATTGCTGTTATTATGGCGGTGGGAACAGTGCTTTGCCTAACAATTCCGAGCAACATAATTTCTTTGTTCACAAGCAATGCAGAAACCGTCAAAGTCGGTGCAACTGCGTTGCGAATCATCAGCGGTGGCTTTGTTGTATCGGCTGTATCTGTTACCTGTTGCGGTGCTCTTGAAGCATTAAACAAAGGTGTGCAATCGCTTATAATCTCTCTTTGCAGATACCTTGTTATCATTGTGCCGAGTGCATTTATATTGAGCAAGGCTGTCGGTGCAGTCGGAGTGTGGAACGCTTTTTGGATAGCAGAAGCATTGACTGCAATAATTTCAATTATCGTATACAAAAGATCAGTTAAACTGAAATAACAAAAACCTTTCGGGTTACGAAATCCGAAAGGTTTTTACTTTTTGTTTTAGTCCTTATCGCAATATGCACCATCATGTTTGATGATGATTGCGTATTTTCCGAAGCGGTAATATCCCATAAGGTCGGTATAAGTTTTTCTTACATCCGAAACGGTGAAATCGTTTTTGTCAATTTTTCTGACTCTGCGGTGGTCACAACAAACATAAACATACTCATCATCCGACGAAACAAAATGCGGATTTGGGAATGTATTTTGCTCTGCTGTTCCGACTCTGATGTCAACCTTGACACCATCGGTGAAATAACGAATGACGCAATTCTCCTTTTGGCATACAGACCAAAAGCATTCGCCATCCACTGCAATACCCGAAACAGGAGAGCCGTTATAATCGAGAATACCATCCTTGACAAGCTCGCCCTCCGAATCAAAAAGTCCTGTTTCGCCCGTAGGATAGATAACAAGAACCGATTTGTCAGGCATAACAACAGCACTCGGAGTTACAAAATTGCCGAGTTTGTCTGCAATCTGCTTTCTGTTTGTGCCGTATTTTTTAAGAAGATAAGCATCCTTTGTGATTATCTCTTTTTCACCGGTAGAAAAATTAAGAATAAAATAATTTACACCATAGCCAACTGAATTAAGGTTAGGCTTCTTTTCTACCAAAATAACCTTATCATCCGAAAATTTCAGAACATCAATAATCTCTTTATTGCTTATTTTAATCAAAATCAGTCAATCCCATCTTTTTTATTCGGCAGAGGAAATCTTTTCAAGCTCCTCCTTGCTTGAACTTGTAAGGAAGCTCAAGGTCATAAGGCTGTCGGTGAGGTGAACATTTTCAACAAGTACCTCCGGATGAGCCATTGCAATGTCAAAATTTGAGAAATTCCAAAAACTCCTGATGCCAAGTCTGCAAAGCATATCGGTAAGTTCTTTCATATCGTTTGACGGAATACAAATAACTGCGCAAACAGGCTGATTGTCGATACAGAAGTTCTCCAAATAATTGGTATGACGAACAGGAATACCCTGAATAATCTTGCCTGAAATAGCTTCGTTTTTGTCAAATATACCAACGAGTTTGAAACCCGACTGTCTGGTGAAAATCTTTGAAGCAACAGCCTTGCCGAGGTTACCTGCACCAATCAAAATTGTTTTTACACCTGCGTCCACGCAAAGAATTTTGCCGATTTTTGTATAAAGTTCCGGAACATTGTAGCCATAGCCCTGCTGACCAAAACCGCCAAAGCAGTTGAAATCGTGGCGGATTTGTGACGCAGTAAGTCCCATACGCTCGGCAAGTTCCTTTGAACTGATACGAACAATGCCATTGTCCTTTAAGTTTTCCAAAAATCTATAATAGCGAGGCAATCGCTTTATAACAGAAATTGAAATTTCCTGTGCCATAATATATACCCCTCTTAAAATGCTGAATTATTTTGTCATATTTGTAATGGTTTCCATTACATAATCGCCGAACTCATCGCAAGTACAGCCTGTATCTCTGCCTGTGATTACAAGCTTTTTCTCCTCAAACATACACTTATCAAGCGCAGCTTCAAGAGCGTCAGCCTGCTTTTGGTAGCCGATATGAGAAAGAAGCATAACGGTTGCACGAAGCATTGAGCAAGGGTCTGCATACTGTCCTCTGCCCTCTGTAATCATACGAGGAGCAGAACCGTGAATAGCCTCAAACATAGCATACTTCTTGCCGATATTTGCAGAGCCTGCTGTGCCAACACCGCCTTGGAATTCCGCAGCTTCATCAGTAATAATGTCGCCATAAAGGTTTGGAAGAACAAATACCTTAAAGTCTCTTCTTCTCTGTGGGTCGATGAGTTTTGCGGTTGTGATGTCAACATACCAGTCATCGGTTACGATGTCAGGATACTGCTCGCCGATTTTCTTGGCAGTGTTGAGGAACTTGCCATCGGTTGTTTTGATGATATTAGCCTTTGTGATGATTGAAACCTTGCCTTTATGGTTACGCTCTGCATAATCATAAGCAAGTTTTGCAATTCTGTCGCATCCCTCTTGGGTTGCAACAGTAAAGTCAACAGCCAAATCGTCGGTAATATTTACACCGTAAGAGCCTACTGCATAGCCACCCTCTGTGTTTTCTCTGAAGAATGTCCAGTCAATTCCCTCTTCAGGAACTTTAACAGGACGCATATTTGCAAAGAGGTCAAGTTCTTTACGCATAGCAACATTGGCACTCTCAACATTTGGCCATGGGTCGCCCTGACGAGGTGTTGTTGTTGGGCCTTTGAGGATGACATGGCACTGCTTGAGTTCTGCCAAAACATCATCAGGAATTGCTTGGTTATGAGCGGCACGATTTTCGATAGTCAAGCCGTCGATTACCTTAAACTCAATCTTACCCTTTTCAACTTCGTCCTTAAGCAAGAATTCAATAACTCTTTGAGATTCCTTTGTGATGATAGGACCGATACCGTCACCGCCACAAATACCGATAACGATTTTGTCAAGCGACTGATAATCGGTGAAATCCTTATCCTCTTTTATCTTTTTTGCTCTTTCAAGCTGTTTTTCCATAAGTGCTCTGAATTGGTCACAAGCCAAATCAAGAGCCTTTTTTTCTTCTGCTTGCATATATGTAACTCCTTTTTGGGATTATTAATTATTTATTCATTTCACGGGTGTAATCAAGAAGTCCGCCACAAAGAAGCATTGCTCTTTGTCTTTCTGAAAGGTGGGAAGAATCAAGATTATACTCCTCGCCCTTTGTGATATTCTTGAGTACAACAGGCTTGTTGTTTTCGATGCAATCACGAATACCGACAAGTTCAAGTTCGTCCATTTGGTCTATTCTGTCATAGTCAACCTCATCGCTGAAAGTGAACGGCAAAATGCCTGCGTTTACGAGGTTTGCAACATGGATACGGGCAAAGCTCTTTGTGATAACAGCCTTTACGCCGAGGTAAAGCGGAACAAGAGCAGCGTGTTCACGAGATGAACCCTGACCGTAGTTTGCACCGCCGATGATGAAGCCCTTACCCTCTGCCTTGATTCTTTCAGGGAAAGTTTCGTCACATACAGCGAAGCAATACTGTGAAAGGTGAGGAATGTTTGAACGGTAAGGCAAAATCTTTGCACCTGCCGGCATAATGTGGTCTGTTGTGATATTGTCGCCAACCTTAAGCACAGCCTTTGCAGTGATATCTGCCGGAAGTGGCTCTGTCTTTGGGAACGGCTTGATGTTTGGTCCACGAAGAACCTCAACATTCTTTGCCTCCTCAGGTGAAGCAGGAGGAACAATCATATTATCATTTACAATAAAGTGCTCAGGCATAGAAATCTGCGGAGCATCGCCAAGTTCTCTTGGGTCGGTAAGATAGCCTGTAAGAGCGGAGGCAGCGGCAACTTCAGGAGATACAAGATAAATCTTGCCGTCCTTTGTGCCTGAACGGCCCTCAAAATTACGGTTGAAAGTACGGAGTGAAACACCGCCGCTGTTAGGACTTTGACCCATACCGATACAAGGTCCGCAAGCACTTTCAAGAATTCGTGCGCCTGCACTGATCATATCGGACAATGCACCGTTGAGAGCAAGCATATTGAGAACTTGCTTTGAACCCGGAGCAATACAAAGAGAAACCGATGGATCAATTGTTTTGCCCTTGAGGATTGAAGCAACCTTCATCATATCAACATATGATGAGTTTGTGCAAGAACCGATAGCAACCTGGTCAACCTTGATTCTGCCGATTTCGTCAGTTGTTTTTACATTGTCAGGCATATGAGGACAAGCAGCCATTGGTGTGAGTGAGCAAAGGTCAATATCTATAACCTCGTCATAAACAGCATCTTCATCAGGAAGAAGCTCTACCCAATCATTTTCTCTGCCCTGTGCCTTGAGGAAAGCAAGAGTGATTTCATCTGACGGGAAAACAGAAGTTGTTGCGCCAAGCTCTGCACCCATATTTGTGATGGTTGCACGCTCCGGAACAGAAAGTGTCTTTACACCCTCTCCGCCGTATTCGATAATCTTGCCAACGCCACCCTTAACGCTCATAATACGGAGAACTTCAAGGATAACATCCTTTGCAGACACCCAAGGTTTGAGATAGCCTGTAAGATTGATTCTTGTCATTTTTGGCATTGGAATATAGTATGTACCGCCACCCATGGCAACAGCAACATCAAGTCCGCCTGCACCCATTGCAAGCATACCGATGCCACCGCCTGTCGGAGTGTGGCTGTCTGAACCGATGAGAGTCTTGCCAGGAATACCAAAGCGTTCAAGGTGAACTTGGTGACAAATTCCGTTACCCGGTCTTGAAAAATAAATGCCGTGCTTCTTTGTTACAGTTTGGATAAATCTGTGGTCGTCCGCATTTTCAAATCCTGTTTGAAGTGTGTTGTGGTCGATATAAGCAACAGAACGCTCTGTTTTTACTCTGTCAACGCCCATAGCCTCAAATTCAAGATAAGCCATAGTACCTGTTGCATCCTGTGTGAGAGTTTGGTCGATACGAAGTCCGATTTCTGTGCCGACTTTCATTTCGCCCTCTACAAGATGAGATTTAATAAGTTTTTGTGCTAAAGTAAGTCCCATTAGCGAGTCCTCCTAAACTTTACATATTCATTAACAAAGTTATTAAACAATTTAACAATCTTATAATAAAACATCGACAGAAAATTGTCAATATAATAAGTATAATAAATATAAGTAATTACATAATTGTAATAAATAATACACATTTAAGTAATAAAAAAAGCTGTAATTTTGTATAATTATATGATTGTATACAACACAAAAAAATGATACAATATAAAAAAATGTGATTTGGAAGATTACTATGGAATTAGACAAACTTAAGCAAGCTCAATCCGCCATTGTGCAAACTGTCGGCGGTGACGGAGCTTTGCGCCAACATTTTCTTGATATGGGGCTGATTCCCGGTGCAGAAATTACTCTTGTAAAATTTGCACCGATGGGCGACCCGATTGAATTCAGAATTCACGGCTATGAGTTAACCTTGCGTGTGGATGACGCAAAAAAAATTGAAGTAAAACCAATAAAAAAGATGGTTCAAACCAAACAGGAAAGAAGATGCACGGACAGAATTGAGCATCCCGGACTTGGTGAAAACGGCAAATATCATATGAAATCAAGTGAAAATCCTTTGCCGTCGGGAACTGTTTTGTCTTTTGCTCTTGCGGGCAACCAAAACTGCGGAAAGACAACGCTTTTCAACCAATTGACAGGTTCAAATCAGCATGTCGGCAACTTCCCGGGTGTTACCGTTGACAGAAAATCGGGTGTCATCAAAGGTTACCCGAACACAGAGGTTGTTGACCTGCCGGGCATATATTCTCTCTCGCCGTACACAAGTGAGGAAATTGTTTCAAGGCAGTACATACTTGACGAAAAGCCGACGGGTATCATCAACATTGTTGATGCAACAAACATCGAGAGAAACCTATATCTCACAATGCAACTTATGGAGCTTGAAATTCCGATTGTGCTTGCACTTAATATGATGGACGAGGTCAAGGGCAACGGCGGATGTGTGCTCATCAACGAAACAGAGGATATGCTCGGAATTCCTGTTGTGCCGATTTCTGCGGCGAAAAACGAGGGCATAGACGAGTTGATTCAACATGCCGTGCACATTGCCAAATATCAGGAAAAGCCTGGCAGAACCGACTTTTGTGACGAAAGCGAGCATTCGGGAGCGGTGCACAGAGCACTTCACGGAATAATGCACCTCATCAAAGACCACGCAGAATCGGCAGGAATACCTATCAGATTTGCGGCAACAAAGCTTGTTGAGGGTGACGAAAAAATAGAAAAGGCACTAAACCTTGACAGCAACGAAAAAGAATTTGTTGAAGCAATCATCAAGCAGATGGAAGAAGAACGAGGAATGGACAGAGCGGCGGCTATTGCCGATATGCGTTTTTCGTTCATCACAAAACTTGTTGACAAATGCGTTGTTAAGCCAAAGGAAAGCAAGGAGAGCATAAGAAGCCGAAAGATAGACAAGATTTTAACAGGAAAGTACACGGCTATTCCGAGTTTTGTTGTTATAATGGCGTTGATTTTTTGGCTGACATTCAATGTTATCGGACTGCGACTCCAGCAACTTTTGGAATATTTAATCGGTCAGTTGACCACCCTTGTTGATACAGGACTTACAAATTGGAATGTAGACAAGGTGTTACATTCGCTGATAATTGACGGAATATTTGAGGGCGTTGGCAGTGTATTAAGTTTCTTGCCGATAATCGTTACATTATTCTTCTTCCTATCATTACTTGAAGATACGGGATATATGGCAAGAGTTGCATTTGTAATGGACAAATTGTTGCGTAAAATCGGACTTTCGGGCAGAAGCATTGTACCTATGTTAATAGGATTCGGCTGTTCCGTACCTGCCGTTATGGCAAGCAGAACGCTGCCGTCGGAGCGTGACAGAAAAATGACAATTACGCTTATTCCATTTATGAGCTGTACGGCAAAACTTCCGATATACTCATTCTTCACAGCGGCATTCTTCCCAGACAAAGCACCGCTTGTGATGATTTTGCTATACTTCGGCGGAATTGCAGTCGGCATACTGACGGCATTTATCTCAAAAGGAACAGTGTTCAAAGGCGAAGCCGTGCCGTTTGTTATGGAATTGCCTAACTACCGACTTCCGAGTGCAAAAACGACTTTACATCTCTTGTGGGAAAAAGCAAAGGACTTTTTGACAAGAGCATTTACGGTAATTTTTATTGCAACAATCGTTATTTGGTTCTTAAAGACATTCAACTTCCATCTTGGAGTTGTTGAGGATTCAAAAGACAGCATACTTGCCGGAATTGCAGGTGTTATTGCACCGATATTTGCACCTCTCGGCTTTGGCGATTGGAGAATGTCAACCTCATTGATAACAGGCTTTATCGCAAAAGAAAGCGTTGTTTCAACATTGAGTGTATTGACAGGCTCTGCAGGGGTTACAAGCATACTGACTCCCGTAAGTGCGGCAAGTTTCCTCACATTTTGCTTGCTTTATACACCTTGCGTTGCGGCAGTTGCTTCAATCAAAAGAGAACTCGGCAGAAAATGGGCAGGAATTACGATTATACTTCAATGCTCGGTTGCTTGGCTATGCTCCGGCATTGTATATGTAATTGGTTCAATAATTGTTAAATAAAAAACACTTCTTACTGTTTATTACAATCCCTCCGAGTGCGATAAATCGCACTCACCTCCCTTTACCAAAGGAGGCATAAAAGGATTTACATTTACGGTAAGAAGTATTTTTATATTTACATTAAAAATGTATTATGCTATAATTATTAAACAAAATAAACAAGGTGACAGATATGATAGAAAGAGTTAACAAAGACAATTTAGCCGAATACGAGGCTTTTATAAAAAAACATCCGAAGGGACTTTTTCAGCATTCCTCAAAGTGGGCAAAGGTAAAATCCGCTTGGAAGTGGGAAGCTGTTATGCTCAGAGATGACAACGGCGAGGTTATCGGTTCTGCCGATGTTCTTATCAGAAGCATTCCCGTTATAAAAAATTCGCTTATGTACGCATGCAGAGGCTTTGTGTGTGACGAAGATGATTTTGACACATTTGACAAATTGTTTGACGCAATTCTTGAAGTCGGCAAGGAATACAAGGCATATTGCCTAAAAATCGACCCTGAAATCGTTATTGAGAACAGGGCATACAAAGAGCACCTCATCAAAAAGGGGTTTGTTGAGCTTAACCCGGGATGTATGGATTTTGAAAATGTACAGCCGAGATTTGTATACTGCTTTGATTACAACGGTTTGAGCGAGAACGAGCTTATGCTCACCTTTAAATCGGACTACCGCAACCGTATCAGAAAAGCACCTAAAAAGGGCGTTGAAGTTAAGATTTGCGGCAAGGAAGCACTTGACGACTTTGTTTCCATTATGGCGGAAACGGGCGAGCGTGACGGATTTTCGACAAGACCAAAATGGTATTTTGAAAAAATCCTTGATTGTATGACAGATGACGCAAGACTTTATATGGCATACTACGAGGGCAAACCGATTGCGGGAACTCTCGCAATCAAGTGGGGCGAAAATGTTATGAAATACCAATACGGTGCTTCATCAAACGCTCACAGAAATGTTTACCCTAACTACGCACTTCAATGGGCAATGATTAAGTGGGGTATGGAGTGCAACTGCAAGGTTTACGACTTTGGCGGAATCAGCGGTGACTGCCAAAATCCTGACAATCCACACTACGGACTTTGGAGATTTAAGCACGGATTCGGCGGATATATGAAAGAATTTGTGGGCGAATTTGACTATGTAATCAACAAGCCTGTATACAATCTTTACAACATCGGAACAAAGGTATTGAAGAAAATCAGAAAATGAGCAGATATGTAATAGACAAAAAATTGCTTGACGAAAACATTGAGATTGTCAAGCAAAAAGCCGGAGTGCCGCTTATCGGAGTTGTTAAAGGCAACGGCTACGGCTTTGGAATAAAAGAAATAACAAAAATTTTAGTTGAGCACGGAATCAAGACTTTTGCAGTAACGGAAGTTACAGACCTGCCGATACTGCGTGAGGTTTTGACTGACGAGGACATACTCGTTATGCGTTCAACCTGCATAAAAGACGAATGCAGAGAAATTGCAAAGTACGGGGCAACAGCCACAATCGGTTCATTGCAGGCAGGACAAGCAATGAGCGAGGTTGCTACCGAAATGGGCGTCACCGTCAAATGCCACCTCAAAATCGACACGGGAATGGGCAGATACGGCTTTATGCCGAGCGAAATTGAGGACGCAATAAAATGTTACTCGTTACCAAATCTTAAATTTACGGGAGCGTACACGCATTTTTCATCGGCTTTCAGAAACCACGATTTAACCAAAGCACAGCTTGAAATGTTCAAGGACACTATGGCAAAAATCAAGGAACAAGTGGGAAATGTCGGCATATTGCATGCAAGCAACTCCCCTGCTTTGCTCAATGTTGAGGATGTTTGCCTTGACACCGTGCGAATCGGCTCGGCATTCACAGGCAGAGTTATCACAAAAAGCAAAAGCGGTTTGCACAGGCTCGGTTCGTTGGAAGCCGAAGTTGTTGATGTTAAAACCGTGCCAAAAGGATATTTTGTCGGCTACAACGCAACATACCAAACAAAGCGTGAAACAAAGATTGCCATTGTTCCAATCGGTCACTATGACGGCTTTGGACTGACAAAGGAAAAGGAAATTATAACTTTCAGATATGTTCTTTCCGTATTCAAAAGTTTTCTCAAAAAGAAGCAAATGTATGTCAAAATCAACGGCAGAATGTACCATGTAATCGGCGGAATCGGGCTCAGCCACACAGCGGTTGACATTACAGGAAGCGATGTAAAACCGGGCGACTTGGCAAGCGTTGACATCTCACCGCTTATGGTAAATCCAAGGATTGAAAGAGTATATAAATAAAACACGCTATAGGCTGTCGAGAAAGATTCTGAATTTCGTTTTCTTGCGAACTTTGCTGTACAATGGTACCGCTTGTTCGCAAAAAACGAAAAACGTCAAAAAAGCTGTAAGTTCGATACTTACAGCTTTTTTAAAACCCCACCGTCAACACTTCGTGTTGCCACCTCCCCTTTTAAAAAAGTGGAGGCATAATTCGGTTAATTTTTTGACGTGTTTCAGTGACTTTATCGACAGTCTAAAAGACGCAAATCAATGCGTCTTTTTTGTTTACTATTTATTTTGCAAGGAAGCCGACTTTTTTCATAACCTTGGTGAGAGTTCTGTTTGCAAGGCGAGATGCGGTGTCTGCGCCCTGTGTCCAGCACTCCTGAAGATACTTTTTATCCTGCAAAAGTTCGTTATATCTCTTTTGAACAGGCTCTAGTTCTGCAACAACAGCTTCGCCGACTGCCTTTTTGAAGTCGCCGTAACCCTTGCCGGAAAAGTCGTGCTCAATAGTTTCAAAGCTGTCGCCCGTAACTGCGGAATAAATGGTCATAAGGTTGTTTATTCCGTCCTTACCTTCTGCATAATGAACCGACATTTCGCTGTCTGTGATTGCGGATTTAAACTTCTTCATAATTACATTCGGTTCATCCGTGAGATGAACCGTGCCCTTTGGATTAGGGTCAGACTTTGACATCTTTGAAGTAGGATTTTGAAGCGACATTACCCTTGCGCCTGCCTTTGGAATGTAAGGCTCCGGAACTGTGAATACATTGCCGTAAACACCGTTGAAGCGTTCTGCAATGTCACGAGTGATTTCGAGGTGTTGCTTTTGGTCCGCACCGACAGGAACAACATCCGCCTGATACAAGAGAATATCGGCAGCCATAAGGCAAGGATATGTGAAAAGACCTGCGTTGACATTGTCTGCGTGCTGTGCGGCTTTGTCCTTGAACTGGGTCATTCTGTTAAGTTCGCCAAACTGTGTGTAGCAGTTCAAAATCCAACCGAGCTGGCTGTGCTGCGGAACATGTGACTGAACAAAAAGAATACTCTTTTGAGGGTCAAGCCCGACAGCCATAAGCATTGCATAAAGCTGTGTTGTTTGTGCACGGAGCTTTGCAGGGTCTTGGCGAACAGTGATTGAATGCAAATCTGCAATACCGAAAATAGTGTCGAAATCATCCTGGAATGACGCCCAGCCTTTCATTGCGCCAAGGTAGTTGCCGAGGGTTGGAATTGAGGTCGGCTGAATGAGTGACAATGATCTTTTCTTTCTTTCAACTTTTATTTCTTCTGACATAATATTATCTCTTTTCTGTTAATATTCTTTTAGGACTTCGCCCATAATTCGAACACCGTCAATGATATTTTCATCACTCGGAGTGGAGAAATTAAGGCGTATATAGTTACAAGGTTTTGACTCGTCAACAATGAAAGCATTGCCCGGAACAACAGCGACTTTGCGTTCTACAAGTCGTTTGCAATAGTCAGTCATATCAACATTGTTCGGGAGCTTTGCCCATAGGAACAAGCCACCTTGAGGTCTTACATATTTGATTTGAGGGCAAAATTCATCGAGTTTTTCGCACATAAGATTAATCTTTTTGCGATAGATTTTTCTGATTTCCTCGATATGAGCATCAACATTGTACTCCTTAAACCAACGATAAACAATCATCTGATTGAGCACGCCTGTGTGCACATCGGACACCTGCTTGCCGATTGTGAAAGCCCCTGCAATTGAATTTGGCACAACGGCATAGGCAACACGAATACCGGGTGCCAAAATCTTTGAAAAAGAGCCGGCATATATTACAATTCCGTCCTCGTCAAGAGTTTTGATTGCCGGAACCTCCTCACCCTCTGTGCGAAGATTGCCGTATGGGTCATCCTCCAAAACAGCAATGCCGTATTTTTTTGCAATGGCATAAACAGCCTTTCTTTTTTCCCAAGAAAGAGTTGTGCCACTCGGATTTTGAAAATTTGGAATAGTGTAGATAAATTTAGCATTCGGATTTGCTTTTACTGCATTTTCAAGTGCTTCAATATTCATTCCGTCACTTTCAACAGGAACGCCGACAAGATTGCAGCCGTGAGAACGAAAAGCGTTGAGCGAACCGATAAAAGACGGTTCTTCGCAAATAATTGTGTCACCCTCGGAAGTGAGAATTCTTGTGGTAATATCCATAACCTGCGTTCCGCCGGCAGTAATAATAACGGTGTCGTCATCTGTGCCGATATTATTCCTTTTTTTAAGCCAAGTCTTAACGGTATCACGAAGCGGGTCATAACCTTCGGAAACACCGTAAACAAGAGCAGAAACGGGATTTTCTTCCAAAATTTCTGCACTGATTTTTTTCACCTCGTCGCAAGGAAAAGCCTCAACAGCCGGTGAACCGCCTGCAAATGCAATAACGGACGGGTCGGAGGTGGCTTTTAATATTTCTCTTGTAGCCGAAGGTTTCATATTTTTATACTTATTTGAAAGCTGAAGCATATTAACCTTCCTCCAATATTTCTTTGACAAAGCGTTCGCAAGAATGACCGTCACAAAGAGACACAAATCGTTTTTTGAACGCAATGTAATCATCATTATTGTTTGTTATAGATTTTATGGCATCGGCAAGGTCATTTTGATTGGATACAATACTACCGCAAGAATAATCCTTATAATCAAAATAGAAACCACGGTTGCTGTTATATTCCTCGTAATCGGGAGCATACAGAACAGCCGAATTGCCGATAATTGCATTTTCAAATATCACGGAGGAATAATCCGTGACAAGGACATCCGTGATAAAAAGAATATCGTTAATTTCCCTTTCATCGCTGAAATCAAAAATTCTTTCGCAATCGGGGATATTGAACTTATCCTTAATGAACGGGTGAAATTTGACGATAATTGTCCAATCATCACCGAGAGAATTTGACAAACCCTGAAGGTCGATGAAATCTTCGGGATAATAAGCATCGTTTACATTTTGACCCCTAAAGGTCGGAGCAAAAAGGCAAATCTTTTTGCCGACGAGGCTCGGTGCACGGTCATAAAGCCGTTTTTTTGCCGAAGCGACATATTCATCATTAAAGAACAAATCCGTTCTCGGAGTGCCGACAGGCTTAATTTTGTCAACCGATATGCCGAACGACTCGGCATAAATTTGGCAAAGCTCGGGTGACGAAACAATAGCCTCGGTGTAATTCTTATGGGTGAGTGAGCCTGATTCCGCAGTGCCTCGACAATAGCCAAAGCGTTTGAACGCTCCCATTGCGTGCCAAAGCTGAACAAGGTGCTGACCGTCACGAAGAGTGAGGACATACACCATCGGCTCAAAATCATCAACCATAATATATTTGCTCTGCGCCATTGCCGTGCCAAGTTCATCAACAGACATTTGCTCCTTTGATGTGACGGTGACAATGTGATAGTCAAGAGCATTTTTTTCGATATAATTCTTAACGGCATTTAGATTTCCGCCAAGTTTGCCCTTTGAAGTGCACAGCATAAGAATTTGATTTTCAAGCATTTTGCTCTTCTTCCCTTTTTCAAAGGCGGATATTAAATTTTTATATCTCATTCTTTGCAAATGAGGATAAAGCGCAGACTTGATTTTTCCCATACTATGCCTTGTAATTATATTTATTATCATATTCACCACGCATAAGTGAATCAATAATTTCGCCGTAAATATGCGTGATGCTGTCAAACTTTTTGTTTACATAATCAGTTTTGAACTGTGCAATTTTTTCATCTTCAACAGTTGTGTTGCTATCAATCAGCGACAGGATTTCCTCGCTTGTTTTGCCATATACAGCAGGAATATCGTGCCAAAAATCAATGTAAAATCCACGCTCGTCAAGATACCTTTCGCCATCAAAACAGAAGATATATATCGGCAAATTCTTGAGCACAGCTTCATAGATAACGGAGCTGTAATCCGTCACAACAAAATCGGAAACGCACATAAAATCCATACCCGAAAAATGCTCGCCGTGGAAAACATTTTGACTTGAATCGATATAAACCTCTTCAAAATTGGTATCGACCACATGGTGCTTTACAACAAGGTTATATTTTGAATAATCAACCTTTGAAACAAAATCCGCCGTCATTTTATGGAGTGCTTCAATATCCTCCGGCTTGTCCCTAAAGGTTGGAACATAGAGGATTGTTTTTTTGCCGTTATCAAGCTCGGGATAGACAGAATAAACATTCTGCGCAACCTTTGCATTTTTTCCGCTGTCGGTGAGATAGTCCATTCTCGGAATACCGATTGGAATAAACTTTTCTTCAGGTTGACCGAAAGCCTCGGCAAAAAACGGAACACATTTGTCGCCCGATGTGGCAATCAAATCGTAGTTCCTGTGCATTTTGAACGCATTGGCAGTTGCGGAAGATTTACCGCCCGGCATATCAAGAACAGATTTGCCAAAGCGTTTGAACGCTCCGAGAGCATGCCAAATTTGAATAATCTTCAGGTCCTTTTTATGATTAAGGACAGAAGCCAAAATACAATAGCCGTCAAGCACAACGACCTTTGATTGCGAAAGTGCTTTCATTTGCCTGAACATTTCGCCGACATATTTGATCTTTCCGCCAAAAGAGGCAGGTATCATTTTGCAAAGGACAACTACCTCATACTGCGGATAATTTGTTTGAATTTCATCAATAAGATACTGAAAATCAAGTGACGGATTTTCACTCTGGCGAGAGATGAATGCAACCTGATTTTTAGTTTTATTCAGCTTAAAGAACGAATAAACGAAGTTAATAAGAACCCCGAATATTCTGCCAAGCAAGTTAATCATAATCCGATATCAATCACTCATAAAGTGGATACTTTGCACAGATTTGGGCAACGCCGTCAAGGATGTACTGCTTCTTTGCATCATAATCAGTAACGGCAAGAGCGATGAACTCTGCAATCTTGTCAAAATCATCTGTATTTAGACCTCTTGTTGTAGCGGCAGGAGTACCGATACGGACACCCGATGTAACGAACGGTGACAACGGCTCGTTTGGAACAGTGTTCTTGTTAAGAGTGATATGTACCTCGTCAAGTCGTGCTTCAAGTTCCTTACCTGTTACGCCCGTACCTCTCAAATCAAGGAGGCAAAGGTGGTTATCGGTACCGCCCGAAACAAGGTTTTGACCTCTTGAAATAAGTCCGTTTGCAAGAGCCTGTGCATTGTCGATTACACACTGTTGATATTCCTTAAATTCAGGTTTGAGAGCTTCACCGAAGCATACTGCCTTGCCTGCGATAACATGCATCAAAGGACCGCCCTGTGTGCCCGGGAATACAGCAGAATTAAGTTTCTTTGCAAGATAAGGGTTGTTGCAAAGGATAAGACCGCCACGAGGACCGCGAAGTGTTTTGTGTGTAGTTGTTGTAACAACATCTGCATATGGAATCGGCGACTGATGAAGTCCTGCGGCAACAAGGCCTGCAATATGAGCCATATCAACCATAAACATTGCGCCGTTTGCATGAGCGATGTCTGCCATTGTTGCAAAATCAATTTCTCTCGGATAAGCGGAAGCACCTGCTACGATAAGCTTTGGCTTAACCTTATTTACCTGCTTTGCAAAAGCGGCAAGGTCGATATATCCCTCTTCATTTACACCGTAAGGAATAAAATTGAAATACTTGCCCGAAATATTTGCAGGAGAACCGTGAGTGAGGTGTCCGCCGTTATCGAGGCTCATACCCATAACGGTGTCGCCCGGTTTGAGGAGTGCAAGATAAACGGCTGTGTTTGCCTGTGCACCCGAGTGTGGCTGAACATTTGCAAACTTGCAACCAAAAAGTTCACAAGCACGCTTGATAGCGATTTCCTCAACAATATCAACATACTGGCATCCGCCGTAATATCTCTTTGCAGGCAAGCCCTCTGCATACTTGTTTGTAAGAACAGAGCCCATAGCCGCCATAACCTGAGGAGATACAAGGTTCTCCGATGCGATAAGCTCAATATTTTCTCTCTGACGCTTAAGCTCAAGCGCCATTGCGTCTGCTACCTCGCTGTCGGTTTCGGCAACCTTTGCGATTGAATCGTAATAATCGTTGTACATATTTATTCCTCCGATGATTTAATATATGTATCCATTTTACCATAAAATATAATAAGATACAATATAAAATAAAAGAAATCCCGTTAAAAGCAGGATTTCTTTAATAATTATATGTTAGTTAAGTCCTTTTTCATCAAAATTGAAAATAGTTGAAAGGATAACCTCATAGCCTGTTTTGATTGCTTCAGGAACAAGTCTGTCATAGCTGTCACGAACATTGTGATAGTAATCGGCAGGAGTAGGGTCCATAGCCGCAAGACAAGTTGCTGTGATTCCCTCTTGTGTGAATGCAGCAGCATCCGATGAACCGAAGAATACATTTGCAAACTTCAAATCATTGTGACCTGCTTCCTTGGCAGAGTCCATAACAAGTTGGCTGAAAGGCTGTGAGTGTTTTACCGTGCCTGTCATATCACGGGAATAAACATTGAGATAATCAAGGTCTGTGAGAGTATCAACGCAAAGAACAGCTGTTTCTACACCTGAATTTACATATTCATCCTTGTGGTTCTTTGCCCAGTTCTTACAACCACGAAGTCCTGCTTCCTCACCATCGGTGATCATAGCAACAACTTCTGTGTTTTCAAACTCAACACCTGCCATATCAAGCATACGAAGTGCACATACAGCAGAATAAGTACCTGTAAGGTTATCGTTTGCACCCGGTGAAATAGTTTTGAAATCAACAAAAAGGAAGAGTGTCACCATAAAGAGTGCAGTAATTATATGGAAATAGAAGCTGTAATTTACCATAAAGTCGCCGAAAGCACCCATTTCAACAAAGTTTGCGATAATTGCAATGATTGCAATTATTACAGAAATGAACGCACCGACGATTGTTCCGCCCATACAAATGCCCATAAGCGGAATTTTGCCCTTTGCATAGTAAAGGTGACGCCACTGATAAGCTGAATCGCAGTGACCGGAGATGATAATTCTTCTTTTAACTTCGCCCTGTGGCTTACGAACTGCATAATAGTTATGTCCGTCAATCTTCTTGTAGAAAACATCACAAAACTGCTTGTAGAACAAGAATTCCATTGCTGTGATAAAAAGACCGATTGCAACAACACCACCAACGATACACTGAGGAACGAAGAAGTCCGAACCGCCTACACCGCTTAAAACGCCTGTGTACACCAATGCAAGGCAAACAACAACTGCCAAAATGATTGTTACGGAAACGGTTTTTGTGAAATGCAAAAATGCCTTTGGAGCCATTTTATATTCTTCAAAACCTGTTTCGTCACAAAACGGCTTCATTTCCTTGTCGATGTGTTTTTGAGTTGCAAGGCAGTTTTTGTTGCCGGACTCACGAGGACCGTATCTCTTGATGACATTGGTGATTTCCTTTACGGTATAATCAACATTTTCATCAATGACTGCCTGCGGAAAATCTTTAAATTTCATTTTATCGTTCTCCTTTAGCTTTATATTGAGCATTTAATTGATTTTCAAGGTCGGTATTGCCGTTTGAAAACAGTTTTAAAATTTTTGAACGCTTAAAAGGATTCTTTGGCATAGAAATCTTATCAACCGCATAATTGATTCCCAAAGCATCAAAGGTTGGCTTGAAATCATCAAGTCTTGCCTTGAAATCTGCAAAATCACGCTTTTCTTCAGGTGACCATGCAACTTCTGAAAGCGCCTGCATTCTAGGAAAAACAAGCATTTCGAGTCTTTCTCTGTCTCTAATCCATTCTGTCCAAACTTCACCCTCAACGCCAAGAACATTTTTTACATTATCCTTGGTTACACCAAAGTTTTCAGGCTTATACTCATATGTTTTTTTAAGTGGATACTTGGCATAAGGCATATCAAAATAGAAGGATTGATGATTACTCATAATCATTTTTCCGCCGTTGTTGACATATTCCTCTGCTTTTCTGTCACGGATTGGTGTCCAATACTGTGCAACAATATTCTTGTCGCTCTTATTTACATTTTCGGCTGCAAGAATTTCATTCCAGCCAATCATCTGTCTGTCCTTTGTTTTAAGGAACTGCGACACTTTATTTTCAAACCAGCCTTGAAGTTCTTCTTCATTTTTGAGATTGTTCTCTTTCATCACCCTTTGGCAATTAGGGCATTTTTTCCACTCGTCCATTGGTGCTTCGTCACCGCCAAGGTGAATATACGGTGAATCAAACATCTCGCAGATTTCGTCAAGAACATCATATACAAACTGCAAACTCTCTTCCTTGCCCATACAAAGGGTTCTGTTCCAATCTTTTTGCCCATAAAGTTTTGTTGGAATTTTTGCCCCAAAATAGCCAGGAACATCTCGCTTCAAATCTCTGCACGCAAGGTTGCTGTAAGCAGAGAAAACAGCCGCACAGTGAGCAGGAAAATCAATTTCAGGAATGACAGTGATGCCTCGTTCCTTTGCGTAAGCAACGATTTCTTTAATCTGCTCCTGTGTATAATAGCCTGAATACGGCTTTTCTTCCATCTTTGTTGACTGCCAACCGTCAAGTTGTGTATAGGCACGCTTTGAGCCGATTTCAGTCAAAAGAGGATACTTTTTAATTTCTACTCGCCATCCCACATCATCGGTCAAATGCCAATGAAAGACATTGAGCTTTTCCATAAATAACCAATTTATGTACTGCTTGATATAATCAACATCATAAAAATGGCGTGACACATCAAGCGAAATGCCTCTGAAAGGAAAACGAGGCTCATCCTCAATATCACAGCAAGGTACTTCCCTGCCACCTGTATCAACATGAGCAATTTTTCTTACAGTTTGAAGAGCGTAATAAACACCGATTTTTTGGCTTGCCAAAATAACGATACGCTCCCTTGTAACTCCCAGAGTATAGCCTTCTTTTGCAATACTTTCGTTCTTAATGATAACAACGGTTGCATCAGATTCATTTTCACAAAAATCGACCCTACCCTCCAAAAGAGGAAGGTCAAAATCAGACTTTACCTTTAAGTGTGCCGGCAAAACAAATACTCCGCCGAGTTCTTTCGCCTTTTTAGGGGCAGGAATAACTGATAGCATAATTTTTCTCCAATTTATCATATATAACCTGAAAAACAGGCTTGTAATATTATATCAAAACATAATATCAAAGTCAATTTACAAAGTGTGAACAAATACACTAAAGATATTGCCAAAACAATTCAAAACAAATCGCAAAAGTCTATTATTTACTTTGCTCTGCTCTGATTTCCGCAGCAGATTTGTTATAAATTAAATCCTGCAATTTTTCTTTATTTTTATCAACATCAATGGTAATAACGCTTGCACCGCCGATTGTTGCATATTGCCAAGTGCCGTCAAACGGAACACGAACCTCTGCCATATCACTGATGCACGGAAGTGCTTTCATACCGGCAGAAATAATCTTTGCCTTTGAAAGATTGGTTTGAATATACGGCGCAGCCTTGGTTGCCATCATTGCGAGTTTTACCGGATTTGCAGATTTCACGCTCTTAAGGATTGCCTGCATAACGGTTCTTTGACGATAAGCACGCATAAAGTCGGTGTCAATTTTTCTTATTCTGCAATAAGCAAGAGCCTGTTCTCCGGTTAATTTGTACTTGCCCGCATCAAGTTTGACATTGCCGTATCTGCCTTTGTGAGAGGTTACCTCCTTGGCTTCTTTTTCGGTTACTTCAACCTCGACACCGCCGATGCTGTCAACAAGTACCTTGAACATTTCAAAATCAGCAACAACATATCCGTCAATATCTATGCCAAAATTATATTCAATAGTATCAACAACACCATTGTAGCCGTCATACTGACAGGCCGCATTGAGTCGTTGCTTTTTGTCAACGCAAGGAATGTACACCCAAGTGTCACGCAAGAACGAAACCATTTTTATGCAGTTGTGTGCCTTATCAATAGAAATGAGCATCATTGAATCGGAACGAGAAGCGGTATCATCTTTTGGATTACGAGCATCAACACCGAGCAAAAGAATATTTGTTACACTCGATGAACGGGTCAAATCCGATTTGCTGACATACTGATTTTTGCGTGTGTCATCATAGGTGACCTTGCCCATAGCGTTGCAGACAAAACAGCCCGCACCGATAATCAAAGCAAGAACGACTGCCAAAACCGCCCTAAAAATATTCTTTGCATTATTCGGTCTTGAACCTTTTCGTCTTTTGCGGCGAGGAGGTCGGGTTGTTTCCCGTCTTTGGCGTGCTCTTTCTTCGTTTTCTTTGCGCCTTTTGGCATCTTCATCAAGATAAACCTGTGGCACAAAATCGTTGACGCTTTGACGGTTTGAGCGTTGTGGTTCATCAAGTTCCTGCATAAAAGCATCCAAATCGTAATCAGCCGTATTTTGATTATCAATAACATCATCGCTGTTAAAATCATTTTGGCTAAAGTAATCTTCGTCAACGGGAACGCTTCTGTCTCGGCTGTCGTTATCTATTCTTTTTTTAGGGTTAAAACCCTCTTTTTCAAAGCGAGGCATACGAACACCCTTCCTTTATTTTAGAATTATATATTAAATTCAGTGTACACCATATTAATCATATTTTCAACTTTTTTTATTTAATATTGCATTTTTGGTCGGAATAATTTATTATATAAGATAGAGTTGTCCAGACGGTTGCGTAGTCTTTGACTATGAGGAAAGTCCGAGCAGCACAGAGCAGGATAACGGCTAACGGCCGCCGAGGGTGACCTTAGGGAAAGTGCAACAGAAATAAACCGCCGTCTTTACGGTAAGGGTGGAAAGGCGAGGTAAGAGCTCACCGAGAGAGTGGAGACATTCTCTGCCATGTAAACCCTATCCGCTGCAACACCGACCGGAGAGTTGGTTGCTCGCCACATAACTCCGACGGGTGGCTTGAGCAAGGTGGCAACATCTTGTCGAGATAGATAATCGTCCACGACAGAACTCGGCTTACGGACAACTCTGCTATAAAAAATCTTAATATCAGCACAAGCAAGACAAACAAGGACAAAACATTTTAGCATATAAAGGGGTAAATATTATGCAAAATTATGTAACATTTGATATGTCAAGACCGCTTGATTTTATACCAATCGGCAGAATTGCCATTGATTTTAATCCAACGGATATGTACAGACCGTTGTCGGAATCGGCAAACTTCAACAAATATGTTGGCGGTTCACCTGCAAACATTGCGGTTGGTTTGGCAAGGCTCGGTTGCAAGGTTGGATTTTTCGGTTGCGTAAGCGACGACCAACTCGGCGACTATGTGGTTGATTATTTTGAAAAAGAAGGCATTGACACTTCAAAAATCACAAGAGCAAAGAACGGCGAAAAAATCGGTCTTACCTTTACTGAAATCCTTTCTAAAGAAGCTTCATCAATTCTTATGTACAGGGATAATGTTGCGGATTTTTGCCTTGAACCTGCGGATATTGACGAAGA
This sequence comes from Eubacterium coprostanoligenes, assembly GCF_900167205.1. GTDB lineage: Bacteria > Bacillota > Clostridia > Oscillospirales > Acutalibacteraceae > Eubacterium_R > Eubacterium_R coprostanoligenes. The sequence continues at coordinate 16,413 of NZ_FUWW01000015.1, read as the reverse complement.
ATACATTGCCTCTGCAAAAGCTATCATCATCAGCGGTACGGCACTTGCAAAAAGTCCGTCAAGAGAGGCTTGCCTCAAAGCTATGATGCTTGCAAAGAAAAACAGCACAAGAATTATTTTTGACATAGATTACAGAGAATACACTTGGAAAAGCAAGGACGAAATTGCCGTATATTACAGCATCGTTGCACAAAATGCCGACATCATTATGGGAAGCCGTGAGGAATTTGACCTCACAGAAGGAATTATCGGTGTTAAAGGAAGTGACCCTGAATCTGCAAAATATTGGCAGAGTTTCGGTGCGTCAATCTGCGTAATCAAGCATGGCAAGGACGGCTCAACCGCATACACAAATGACGGCAAGTTCTATAACATCAAGCCATTCCCTGCTGTTATGCTCAAAGGCTTTGGCGGTGGTGACGGCTACGGCTCATCATTCCTTTACAGTTTGCTCCAAGGCAAAGACATCATTGACTGTCTTGAATTCGGCTCTGCTTCGGCAAGCATATTGATTTCATCACACAGTTGTTCGGACGCTATGCCGTCTGCACTTCAAGTTGAAGAATTCATCAAAAAATCAAAAGAACAATACGGCGAAATGGTAGCCCGTGCATAATTACAAACAAAGAGGACTGAAAAATCAGTCCTCTTTTCTTTTATTCTTATAATACCATAAATAATGTTCCTGCTGCGATGAGAATACAGCCGATAACCGACTTTGCGTTGAATTCTTCGTGTAAGAAAATAAATGCAAGAACGAGAGTAAACACAACGCTCAATTTGTCAATAGGCACAACCTTTGACACATCGCCGATTTGGATAGCCTTGTAGTAGCAGAGCCATGAAGCACCCGTTGCAAGACCCGAAAGCACAAGGAATATCCAACTCTTTTTGCCGATATTTGTTATGCCCGACTGTGCATTTGTAACAAACACCATAAGCCACGACATACCGACAACGACCATTGTACGAATTGCCGTTGCAAGATTTGAATCAACGCTCTCTATTCCCACCTTGGCAAGAATTGAAGTCAATGCGGCAAACACCGCAGAAAGCAATGCAAACAACCACCACATACATATCACCTCTTTACCTCATAATACACCCTTTGGAATACAAAGTAAAGTAAAAGTGTTTGTGACAAGCTATAGGATGTTGAGGAAGATTCTGAATTTCGTTTTCTTGCGAAGGAAGATGTACGATGGTACCTCGACTGAGCAAAAAACGAAAAACGCCAAAAATGCCGTAGGTCCAATACCTACGGCATTTTTTAAACCCCACCGTCAACACTTCGTGTTGCCACCTCCCCTAACAATTAGGGGAGGCATAATTCGGTTGATTATATTTGGCGTGTTTCAGGAGCTTTATCGACAGTCTAAATCCCGAAACCGTTTGGCTTCGGGATTTATTCGTTATTTATTTGTTTTACGCTGAATGAGCTTTACGATTTCTACAATCGGAACAACCATAAATGCAAGGAGAAGCGCTGTGAAATATTCTCTTGCATCAATAGGTGCAAAATCAAATGCTTTGCTGAGGAACGGAATATAAATTACCGCAGTTGAAAATACAAGTGAAAGAACCATTGCGCCGACAAGATACAAATTCATACTGCCCATCTTTGCAATTGACTGACGGCGAGAACGCATATTGAACGAATGGAAAATCTCTGCCATAGAAAGTGTGAGGAATGCCATTGTCATACCGTTTTGGTGGAGCAAATGAGTTGCTTCGTTTGCATCGTTGACTGCAAGGATTTGTGACAATGTCATATGTTCAGGACTTGCCATAACAATTCCGAGAACATAGGCAACAAGGGTAAGCACTGTTACCATAACGCCCTGATAAGCACAGTCGAAGCCCATACCGCCTGCAAAGATACCGTCCTTGCTGTTTCGAGGCTTACGGCTCATAATGTCAGGGTCGCCCTTTTCAAGACCGAGAGCAAGTGCCGGGAAGCAGTCTGTGATAAGATTTATCCACAAGAGGTGAACAGGCTCAAACAATGTGAAACCGCAAAGGGTTGCGAAGAAAATCGAGAGAACCTCTGAAAGATTTGACGAAAGCAAGAACTGAATCGAATTACGAATATTATCATAAATTCTTCTGCCTTCTTCAACAGCCGAAACGATTGTTGCAAAGTTATCGTCTGCAAGCACCATATCGGCAACATTCTTTGTTACATCAGTGCCTGTGATGCCCATACCGACACCGATATCTGCATTCTTGATTGACGGAGCATCATTTACACCGTCACCGGTCATAGCGGTAATCATTCCACGCTTTTTCCACGCTTGAACGATACGAACCTTATGTTCAGGCTGAACACGGGCATAAACCGAGTATTCCTCGATATGCTCATCAAGTTCTTCATCAGACATAGAATTGAGTTCCATACCAGTGACAGCCTTTTGATTTTCGCCGATAATACTAAGCTGTTTTGCAATGGCAACGGCTGTGTCTTTGTGGTCGCCTGTAATCATAATAGGGCGAATACCGGCGCTCTTACATTCCTTGATTGCATCAACAACTTCAGGACGAACAGGGTCGATCATACCGGTCAAACCGATATAGCAAAGTTCCTGCTCGAGCTCATCAGGTTCGTTTGACGGCTGTTCGCTGTAAGTTCTCATAGCCGCACAAAGAACACGGAGAGCCTTGTCTGCCATTTCCTTGTTTGAATCGGAAATAGCCTGACGAATTTCGTCTGTCATAGGCACTTTTTTGCCATCCACAAATGCAGTTGTGCAAAGTGAAAGAACAATATCGGGAGCACCCTTTGTATACTGAACAAAACCGTTTGGAGTTTTGTGGATTGTTGACATCATCTTTCTGCCTGAATCAAACGGTGCTTCACCGACTCTTGGGAAAGAATCTTCAAGTTCGTTTTTCTTCAAACCGAGTTTGTCTGCATATGCAACAAGTGCAGCCTCGGTAGGCTCGCCCTTAACAGTGCCGTCATCTTGAAGTTCTGCATCACAGCAAAGAGCCATAGCGGTTGCAAGGAGTCTTTCATCTGTGCCCTTATAATCAACAACAGTCATCTTGTTTTGAGTGAGAGTACCTGTTTTGTCCGAACAAATAATCTGTGTGCAACCAAGAGTTTCAACTGCTGTGAGTTTGCGGATAACCGCATTACGCTTTGACATCTTTGTTACACCGATTGAAAGAACGATTGTTACAACGGCAGCAAGTCCCTCGGGAATTGCCGCAACAGCAAGAGAAACCGCAACCATAAAGAACGACAATGTTGACGACAAAGTGATTGCATCGCCGACAACGAGAGCACGAACAATATCAAATACAAAGATGAATACGCAAATTCCCAAAACTATGAATGACAAAATCTTTGAAAGCTGATTAAGTTTGATTTGAAGAGGGGTTTCCTCATCCTTTGCCTGTGTAAGTGCATCGGCAATCTTGCCCATTTCGGTGTCCATACCGGTGGCAACAACAACGGCTTTACCTCTGCCGTATGCAACCGATGAACCCATATAGCACATATTTTTTCTGTCGCCGAGCGGAACATCATCAGAACCAAGCGGGTCAATAGGTTCTGCTGTTTTGGTTACAGGCACGGATTCGCCCGTAAGTGCAGACTCCTCAATTTTCATAGAGGCACATTCGATAATTCTGCAATCGGCAGGAACGCTGTCACCGGCTTCAAGAACAACAACATCACCAACAACGATGTCCTCACTCTTTACTGTGACAATCTTACCGTCACGAATAACCTTTGATGTGGCGGCGGCTATTTCCTGCAAGGCTTCAATCGCTTTTTCTGCCTTGCTTTCCTGATAAACGCCCAAAACCGCATTGATGATTACAACCACCATAATGATGACAACATCGGCATAGCCTTCGCCCTCACCGCCGACTGTGGCTGTGACAGCACTGATTACAGCTGCGACAATCAAAATAATAATCATCGGATCTGCAAGCTGTGACAAAAATCGTTTTATAAGACTATCCTTTTTGCCCTCTGCAAGCTTGTTTTTGCCGTTTTTTTCAAGTCTTGATGAAGCCTCGGCAGACGAAATACCGCTTTGCTCCGACTTTACACCGGCAAGAACATCTTCTTTCGTTTTCAAATACTCTTTCATACAGTGCACCTTCCATTAAAATATACTACAACGCAGGCTTTTGTGCCTTGCATTTTTATATAAAAATAGACTCATACATAGTATCTGCACTATGCACAAGTCTCATTCTTTACAATTAAGCCAGCCTATATCGGCATGATGTTGACTTAACACACGATAACCGTGGAATTACTCCCCTGTCTTTAGTTAGAATATAACATACAGGTGTATAAAAGTCAACAGTGCAAATGTTAACAATTTCTTAATTGTTTTTTGAAAGCAACAAGAAACGGAGCAGACACAACAGCCGCCAAAACATAGGCTATCGGCTGTGAAAGTTCCAAGCCGACAATGCCGAAAACTCTCGGCAAAACGAGAGCAAGCGGAACAAAGAAAAGTCCGTTTTGACAACACGCAAGGAACAGCGCCCTACCCTTTTTGCCTATACTTTGGAATGTCATATTTGCAGTGAGTGCAGTGGGCAAAAACGCAAGTGAAACACATAGATAGCGGAGTGCGTTTGCACCTACATCAACAACTTCCATTTCGCTTCTAAACCGAGCAATAACCCACGGAGCAAAGATAAACATAATACCCGAAAGAACAGTTACCGCAACGGTGCCATACACCCACAAAAAATCAATTGCCTTGCGAACACGGTCAAAATCCTTACTGCCGTAATTGAACGCACTGACAGGTTGAAATCCCTGACCTATGCCAACGCACACGCTGAAAATCAGCATTGAACACCTATTTGAAACGCTCATAGCTGCAATACAGGTGTCACCGTAAGGCGAAGCCATAACATTGAGAATCATCGTTGACAAGCTACCAAGTCCGTTACGCATAAAGCTCGGAAATCCGGTTGCAACAATTTCCCAAATATCCCTGCCGTTAAGCCGAACATATTTCAAATTAATTCTGCACTGGCACTTTTTCATAATAAAAGCAGACAGCAAAATCGCCATACTCAAATACTGACTGATTGCCGTTGCAAGACCGGCACCGGAAATGCCCATATTAAATGTAAAAATAAACAAAGGGTCAAGTGCAATGTTGAGGATACCGCCCGAAGTAAGTCCGATCATAGCAAGTCGGGCAAGTCCCTCGTATCGCAAAATATTGTTCATCACACAGCTTGTGCACATAGCCGGACCTGAAATCAGAATGTACAGACCATACTGTTTTGCGTAAGGCAAAATCGTTTCGGTACTGCCGAGAAACGACATCAGCTCATCCAAAAAGAACAAACCGATAACCGCAATAACGGTGCTTATGCCAAGCGACAAAAAGAATGCGGTTGAACAAAATTTTCTTGCAGTTTCAACATCTTTTGCGCCAAGCCGTCTTGAAACAATTGAACCTGCGCCCTGACCGAACATAAATCCAAACGCCTGGAAAACAGCCATAAGACTGAATACAACTCCCGTTGCACCCGAAGCGGAAACGCTGATTTTTGAAACAAAATAGGTGTCCGCCATATTATATATTGTTGTTATGAGCATACTGATAACAGTAGGGACAGACAAGATAAATATAAGTTTATTTACCGGCGTTCTTGTCATTTTTTTATACTGCTTATCAGCTGCAGTATTTTCACTGTTTGTCAAATTATCATCTTCTTACACTGACATTATTTTTTGCAAGATAATCCTTGAGCACAGGAATAGGAAGTTCATTAAAATGAAAAAGGCTTGCCGCAAGAACCGCATCTGCCTTGCCGTCAACAAAGGCATCCAAAAAATGTTCTGCCTTGCCTGCACCGCCCGAAGCGATTACGGGAATACCAACCCTCTCCGACACCGCACGAGTGAGTTCGATATCATATCCGGTTTTTTGACCGTCACAATCCATAGAGGTCAAAAGAATTTCGCCTGCGCCTCTTTTTTCTGCTTCAACTGCCCATTCTACCGCGTCAATACCCGTAGAAATTCTTCCGCCATTGAGGTAAACCTCCCAGCCTCCGTCTGCCTTGCGTTTTGCGTCAATAGCAACAACAACACATTGTGAGCCGAATTTATATGACGCTTCATTAATCAAATCGGGATTGCGAACAGCGGCGGAATTGAGAGAAATTTTGTCAGCGCCCGCACGCAAAAGTTCCTTGAAATCGTCAACGGTTTTTATTCCGCCACCAACGGTAAACGGGATAAACACAGTATCGGCAACTCTTGACACAATATCAATCATAGTGCTTCTTCCCTCGTGAGTTGCGGTTATGTCAAGAAGCACAAGTTCATCTGCGCCCTGCTTATCATAAGCCGCAGCACATTCAACAGGGTCGCCTGCATCACGCAAATCAACAAACGAAACACCTTTTACCACTCTACCATTTTTAACATCCAAGCACGGAATTATTCTTTTTGCATACATATTCAGTCCTCCCTATTCACAAAATTCTTTAGCAAAGCAAGTCCAACTTCGCTGCTTTTTTCGGGATGGAACTGTGTGGCACACACTCTGCCGTTTTGCACAGCGCACTGAATAGGCACACCGTATTCTGTTGTGCCTGCAACAATATCCTCATCGGCATTTTTGAGATAATAAGAATGAACAAAATAAAAATAGCTTTCGTCCTTTATTCCCTCAAATATACCGTTTGTTTGATTTAGTTTTACGCTATTCCAACCGATGTGCGGAACTTTAAGCCCGTTATCTTTCGGAATAGTAACAATATCGCCCTTGAAAACTCCAAGACCTTTTACGCCGGGTGATTCTTCGCTCGATTCAAAAAGAAGCTGAAGTCCAAGGCAGATACCCAAAAAGTGCTTTGATCCGTCAGCAGATTTTTTTATTGTTTCTTCAAGTCCTCGTTCTCTGATACAGCTCATTGCATCCGCAAAAGAGCCTACACCGGGCAGGATAATATGAGATGCCGCATTTATCTCGTCTTTATTATCCGTAATCTTACTTTCTGCGCCGATAAAATCCAAAGCCTTTTTCACGCTTTGCAAATTACCCGCACCATAATCAACAATTGCAACCATAACATTCTCCTATAATTTGATATATTTAATAATATCACTCAAAAAGAAAAAATGCAAATTTAAAATTGACAAATCTTTTCTATAATGTTATTATACTGTCATACTATTTAAGGAGGAGCGTTTATGAACATTTGGCACGACATATCTCCTAAGCGTATCAAGAAAGACAGATTCTACGCTGTAATTGAGATTTCTAAGGGCGGCAAAAACAAGTACGAGCTTGACAAGGAAACAGGTATGCTCAAACTTGACAGAGTTTTGTTTACATCAACTCACTACCCTGCCAACTACGGATTTATTCCAAGAACATATGCCAGCGACAACGACCCTCTTGATGTTTTGGTGCTTTGCAGTGAGCAAATCAGACCAATGACAATCGTTGAATGCAAGCCAATCGGTGTTTTGGTTATGGAAGACGGCGGAGCAAAGGATGAAAAAATCATTGCTGTTCCTGTCAACGACCCAAACTACAATTCATACACAAACATCGACCAGCTTCCAAGCCACAGATTTGACGAAATCAAGCACTTCTTTGAAGTGTACAAGACTCTTGAACACGACAAGAGCACATCTGTAACAGAAGTTAAGCCAAAGGAAGAAGCAGTCAAGATTATTCAGGATTGTATCGACAGCTACATAAAGAACTTCCAATTATAAACAAAAACAAAAACAAAAACAAAAACAAAAACAAGGCAGGGTTAACCTTGCCTTTATATACGGAGATGTATCGAAGTGGTCATAACGGGGCTGACTCGAAATTTTACGGCTGCTTGGTCGTTTCGTCCGCCGGAAATCCCCCATATATAAGGGTTTTCAAAATTAAAAATCGAATATTTTTCAGTGTTCTCTCCTGCTTTTCTCTCCAAAAATTTTTTGACCGAAATTTGAGCGAAGAAAAAAGCGGATTGAAATATACACACGGAGAGTTGTCCGAGAGGTCGAAGGTGCAGCACTCGAAATGCTGTGTTCCCACAAGGAACCTAGGGTTCGAATCCCTAACTCTCCGCCACAAAGCCTGTAAACAAGTGCGTTTACAGGCTTTTTCTCTGACCACTTCTCCGAAAAACGGATTATCTCAAACTGTCTTCCAACGGCTTTCAAAATCTCCGTTCTCCGGCATAATAAGTCCGTTTTCCATTGCCTGTGCCGAGGTGATTTTGGAGCTGTAATCAAGGTGCGCATAGATATTTGCCGTTGTGGTAAAATCGCTGTGCCCCAGCCACTCCTGAATTTGTTTCAGCGGTACGCCGTTCGCAAGAAGCAGACTTGTCTGCATTTTGGACAATAAAGGGGATAATTCTCCAAAACAGTGTCCTTCCTAATTTTATTACGGGTTTTGCTCCCACAAACAGGACACAATATCCATTCGCATTTCATCATAATTAGTCTCTAATCCTTTCAAATCTCATTTTATATGACTTTTGCAAGCTGTTAAGCTAACTTGTGGAACATATGCCGAACCTTATCTATACGGCTATTCGGGCGGCGGGGTTGGCAAATAAATTTACCAATAGCTGGCTGGTATCCTTTTAACTCTGTCAAGCAGACTCCCTGCCCATTTGTGAAATAAGTTAAATCGTTCCTGTATTCTTGAATACATCTAGCAGGGATTTCTCCTTTCAGAATGACCTCGTCATTCTTTATCTGAGTACTTACAATATCTGCACAATACCTTGGGGCATCATGATACGCCCGTGAGAGATATTCCTGCGGTGCATAAATTTCAAAGTGGAGATATGGCTCTAATAGTTCTGTCCCTGCTTTTTTTAAAGCCTGCTCCAATACGATAGGGGAAAGCAGCCGAAAGTCTGCGGGGGTACTTACAGGACTATAATACAATCCATATTCAAAACAGATTTTACAGTCTGTCACTTTCCATCCATACAGCCCCTGCTCGCAGCCATAAAGAACCCCCTCCATAACCGCATTTTGGAACGATTGGTTTAAATATCCAAGTGAAACTCTGCTTTCATACTGCACTCCGCTTCCAATAGGGAGCGGCTCTATGGACAACCCGACAGAAGCCCAGAAAGGATTTGGCGGGACTTCTATGTGGATGGTATATTCTGCTTTTCTAAGCGGTCTTTCCAGATAAATAACCGAAGGCTCTTTCATAGCCACGCCCACATGATATTTTTCTTCTAATAGCGAACAAATAACTTCTAACTGTACTTTTCCCAAAAAAGATAACATAATCTCATGTGTAACAGTATCAATGTCAAAATGCAAAAGAGGGTCTGTATCAGCAATCTCTGCGAGGGCATTTAACAGGGCTTCCCTTTGCTCCGGCTTTTGCGGCTCTACCGTTGTCCGAAGTAATGGCATGGGATTATCAATCCATGTTTTGTGAGGCAGGAGTTTTTCATTTCCCAGAATGTCGTTCAGTTTCAAAGTATCATCAGCTAAAATAACAATTTCTCCCGGACAGGCATGGTCAGCCGGGACGATTTCACCATTTGACGGAATACACATTTCTGTGATTTTTATTTTCTCTTTTTCAGATATTCTAATAACATCCCTCAAATGCAATGTTCCGCTATATATACGCACATAAACAAAACGCCGCCTTTTCTCTGAATATTCAATCTTAAAAACCTGCCCGCATAGTTCAGATTGACCTTCAGGCGTTGATGAATAAAATTTACTGGCAATTACTTCTATAAGCTGCCGAATCCCCAGATTGTTTTTAGCGCTTCCGTGATAAACGGGAAATAACGTTCCGTTTTGGAATCTCCTGTTTTCTTCCTGTTCCAGTTCTGACATTTTAAACGGTTTCCCTGACATATATTTCTCTAATAGTTCATCGTTTCCCATAATTACCGCATCCCACTGTTCCATATCGTCATTGTCCGTTACATTTATATGGGGATGCTGCCCAACCTTTTGCTTCACTATAATTTCCGAAGAAAGCTTTGCTTTCATTTCTTGATATACCATTGGCAAATCAATCCCCTCTTGGTCAATTTTATTGATGAAAAAAATTGTCGGAATCTTCATTGTCTGTAGTGCATGAAACAGTATACGGGTCTGTGCCTGTATGCCATCCTTTGCAGAAACTAATAATACTGCTCCGTCTAATACGGATAAAGAACGGTATACTTCCGCCAAAAAATCCATATGGCCTGGCGTATCTATAATGTTGACTTTTACATCCTCCCACTGAAAAGATGTCACTGCTGTCTGGATAGTGATTCCCCTTTGACGCTCCAAATTCATTGTATCTGTCCTTGTTGTGCCTTTATCTACGCTCCCTGGTTCTGCAATTGCACCACTGGTATACAATAAACTCTCCGTTAATGTTGTCTTTCCTGCGTCAACGTGAGCCAGAATGCCTAAGTTAATTATTTTCATGTGATTTTCCTCCTATCAACACCCAAAAAAGGGCATAAAAATACCCAGTGATAAATACTCCTATCACTGGGTAAATAACTCCAATAGCCCCAAAACACTTATATGTTTTCGGGCATATAAAATTACATGATAAAAGTATTCTTAAACTGGGTACAAAAAACTAAGCCCCATATTAAAAGTGAAACGGGACTGCTACTTTTTGTTCCCACTATCAAATTGACAGTTTATTTAAGAATACCTTGCCGCATATTTATTAACTCCTTGTATAATACTGAATCTAATTATATTCCTTAACCCTTTATTTGTCAAGTTATTTGTCAAGCTGACAAACTAAAGCAGAAAAAGCGGCAGGATTTCCCCCTGCCACTAAACAACCATTGACCTATAAAACTCGAAATCAGTTGTGCGGCTCATACCGTACCGAGGGTTCGAATCCCACCGTCTCCGCCAAAAAAACAGAAGTGATACCGCAAGGTGTCGCTTTTGCTTTTTAATAAAGCATTTATTAAAAATATATACAACAAAAAACAGACAACGGTTTGGGATGCGTTGTCTGTTTTTTTAAAGTGCGATTTCTAATTTGGGAGCACTTGATTTTAAATTCAATAAGTCTAATTTATTATCAGATCTATAATCACATTATACTAAATCAACCGGAAAGATACAATATGCACATTTAACAAAATAATTTTTTCATTTTGTAGGATTATCCAAAAAAGTTTTTTATTTTGTAAAGAACTGTTCACATTTTATTTATAAAATTGTAGCATGAAAATCTGTATATTGATTTATATTGAATTTTGATACTTTTTGAAAGCATAAAAATATGATATGATATTTTAAATTTGGAGGTGACTGTATGAAAAGAATTGTGACTGTGCAAGACATATCGTGTCTTGGCAAATGTTCGCTTACTGTCGCCTTGCCGATTATTTCCGCTATGGGGATTGAAACAAGCATTATTCCGACTGCTGTTTTGTCAACTCATACTCTTTGGGAGCACTATGTTTGTGATGATTTGACCGACAACATTCCGCTTGTTGCCGAGCATTGGAAAAATGAGGGATTCGGATTTGACGCAATATACACAGGATACCTTGCATCAAGCAAGCAAATTGATGTTGTGTGCAAACTTTTTGACGAATTCAAAACCGAAAACAACTTTATTTTTGTTGACCCTGCAATGGCTGACAACGGCGAAATGTATAGGAATTTTGACAAAAGTTTTGCAGACAAAATGCGTGTTCTGTGCGCAAAGGCTGACATCATTGTGCCGAATATGACAGAAGCATGTTTGTTGACCGACACGAAATACAATAACGAATATGACGACAAATATATTTCTGATTTGCTCAAAAAACTCACCGACCTCGGTGCATCAAAGGCGGTTATCACAGGTGCTCAATATGACGGCAAATACGGAATTATGAGTTACGACAGCGTGAATGACGAATACAGTTTTTACGCTCACCAAAAGATAGACCATATTTTTTACGGCACAGGAGATGTATTTTCCTCTGCATGTGTCGGGGCATTGACGCAGGGTTATTCACTTGCCGAGGCTGTTGAAATTGCAGGCGAATTTGTTTTTGCAAGCATCAGTGCCACGATGAAAGACAAAGACGCAAGGCTGTACGGAGTTAATTTTGAACAGGCACTCCCCTTGCTCGCAAAATACAATAAATAAAACAAAGCAGTAGCTACATTCGTTGTAACTACTGCCTTTTTTATAGCTTTTCGTCTTTTGGAACTTTGCCGTGATGAATTGCATTGCCGATATTAACCGGTGAAAAATACAATTTTGCACGCTTGACAAAAGAATTAATTTTACTGCGATTAAACTCAATATCCGTCAGGCTGTAAACAACTGTGTTTTCTGCAACTTCCTTGGCGGTAACGCTGTCGTCAAGTTTCATAGTGATGACTTTTTCTTCATTTGGCAACAAATCAAAGAAATTATCAGAAAACGGCAAATGGGTTGCCGAACATTCCGCCTTGACAAGACGGGCAAATTTGTCTGTCTTGATATGAAGCTCAACACCGTCGTTCTTGACATAAATTTTCGTATTTAGCTTTGCTTTTGGCAAATTGAGATGTTTTTCATTGTCAAATAAGCAAGTTTTCTTTGCAACGATTTTGCCGTTTTGTTTTATGCTTGCGACAATACCGGTTGTCTTTTTGTCATAATCATTGAGCCACGAAACAGGGACATCGAATGACGCTCTTGTTTCAACGGTTACATTGTACGACTTGGTTTCAAGTATACCCTTTTCAAAATCAAAAAGAGAATATTCAAGTTCGACTTCTTGCGGGGTCAGCTTATCATTGAGAACAAACACCTTGATGTATTCATCGGTATCCTCAAACGACACGGTGAGAGGTGCATTGAAATGCTTTGCGCCGTACTGAAGAGCCTTGTAATTGCCGTAATAATCTATGCTCGACCACGAACAAACACCCCAGCAATCGTTGAACTGCCAATACATTGAGCCGTTGCATCTGCCTTTGTTTCTTCGCCAATGTTCGGTTGCATCCCTGATGCATTCAAGCTGTGTGACCTGCGAAAGATAAACATAATCTCTGAAATGAACAGGCAAATCAAAACGACCTGCGATATAATAAACCATTTTGTCGTTGCCGTTCATACACTTTTGGTGAGAGAGAAAGACAGGGCTGTTGAGGTCATAATCCGACTTGTCGGCAAAAATGCGAATACTGTTCATATCAGGCAGAGATTCAAAGCCGAATTCACTGCAAAAACGAGTCATTCGCTTTCTGTAATACTTCATAGGCTTCAAGCCGTGCCATACGCCCCACAAATGAGTGTCGCCGATATTATCTGCATACACACCCTCATTGTGTGCTTTGCCGATCGGAGAGCCTTGTGTGTACGGTGTTTGAGTATCATATTTTCTGATCTCAGGCTCAAGGATTTGCCAAAAGAACTTTTCTGTCCACAGAATATATTTTGGCATATTAATCCAAGCCATGTGCATATCTTCAATTTCGTTATTGCCACACCAAAGTGCAAGCGACGGATGAGAGGAAATACGCTTTACATTATATGCAACCTCTTTTTTCACATTTTGGAGGAAGTCGTCATTGAAAAACGGATACGCTTGACAAGCAAACATAAAATCCTGCCAAACGAGAATTCCTCGCCTGTCGCACTCATCATAAAGAGCGTCACTGCCATAATATCCACCGCCCCAAATACGAAGCAAATTCATATTTGAAAACTGAAAGGCATCAAGCAGATAATTAAGTTCCTTTTCGCCAAAACGGGTTATGAAACTGTCCGGCGGAATATAGTTTGCACCCTTGGCAAAGATAGGCACATCATTAATCTTGAACTGAAAGTTTTTGCCGTAGCCGTCAAGTTCCCTGTTGAGTTCTATTTTGCGGATACCGATTTTCTTTGAACATTCGTCAACCACGCATCCGTCGCAAAGCAATTCGGCAGTTACGGTATACAGCGGTTGTTCCAATTTTTCGGACAAATCATAAGTCCACCAAAGTTCGGGATTTTCAATCTCAAAATGAGCAGAGTTTCCGTCTGAAATGAGAACTTCACCACTCGGAGAAGTGAGGATAATTCTACATTCGCAGTCCTTATATGAGGTATAATCAATTTTTGCATCAACTGTAGCATCTGTTATATTGCAAACTTGCGAAACAGAGAAATCTTCTATTCTGCCCTCGTTGACAAATTCAAGATAAATATCATCCGAAATGCCACTGCACGGAAGCACGGGACCCCAATCCCAACCAAAATGACATTGAGGTTTACGGATATGAACAATGCCGTTTTGACCGTTTGAATTCATAGGTGTCATGCAAGCCTTATATTTATCCTTTACCCAATTGACAGGAGAATGGAAATAAATCAAAAGTTCATTTTCGCCGTCAACAAGAAAATCTTTTACATCAAATTCAAATTTGATAAAGCAATTATCAGACGAAGCAACAAATTTGCCGTTGATGAAAATATCACAAACAGTATCAAGCATATTTGCACACAGCAAAACCCTGTTTGCAGAAAGTTCTCCGATTGAAACATCAAATGTGCGTTTATATTCAAAATCAGCATTGCCGACCCATTCGACATCTTTTTCATTAAGTTTTAAAAACGGATCGTCAATCACGCCGTTTGCCATTAAATCAAGGAAATTACAACCCGGAACAATTGCATCCATCCATTGATTTTCTGTGCTTTGCTTAAAAAGCCAAGCACCGTTGAGTATTTTTTTCATAATCAAATTCCTCTTAAAAAAGTATCAAATAAATTATATATTACGCAATTTGTTTTGTCAATCAAATATATGTATTGACAAAATCGTGGGCAAACTTATAATAAAAATAAGAGAGGTAAAAATATGACGGACAGACAATGTGATTTGTTCCTTGAGAGTTTGCTTGATTTTGGCAGTCAATATGTTTCTGCCGGAACGCAGGTAAAACGAGTTGAGGATTCTTTGATAAAAATATGCAAGGTTTACGGCTTTGAGAACATAGAAATTTATGCCGTTACAAGCCTGATTGTTGCAACAATAAAAAACGATGACGGCAAGCATTTTACACAAAGTGTGCGTGTTACAAAGAGCGGAACGGACCTTGGCAGAAGCGAGGATTTGAACAATCTTTTCAAATACATTTGCGAAAACAAGCCGAATGTTGAGGAGCTCAACAACTTAATTAAGCACCCAAAAACGACAAAGCATAAGCCGTTCATCAAGTGTTTTGGATACGCAATTGCCGCAGGCAGTTTTGCGGTATTTTTTGGCGGTGCGGTATATGACGGACTTGCAGCGGCAGTTATCGGTTTGTTCATTTACTTTATGGACTATCATTTCAAGCTGCGCAACATCAACAACATTGTTTACACATTTACGGCAAGTTTTTTGGCGGGTTTGCTTGCAATTTTTTGCACCAAAATCGGATTCGGCAACAATCTTGACAAGGTGATGATTGGCGACATTATGCTGTTCATTCCGGGACTTTTGCTTGTAAACTCAATTCAAGAAATGTTCAACAAGGACATTGTTGCGGGTCTGTACAAATTTATTGAAGCATTGCTGACTGCTGTTGCAATTGCCGCAGGATATGCACTTTCTATGATAATGATAGGAGGGTTAAAATGAGCAAAACTATACTCCAAATTATCACAGCCACAACAGGTGCTCTGGGTTTTTCAATTTTTTTCAGAGTAAGTGAAAGAAATATAATTGCGTCAACAATCGGCGGAGGTCTTGGCTGGGCGCTGTATTTGCTGATTTTTCATTTGACTGACAATATGCTTATTTCAAACTTTGCGGCTGCACTGTTTGTTTATCTATACAGTCAGGCTATGGGCGGAATACTAAAAGCTCCGTCAAATGTTTATCTTGTGCCGGGCACAATTCCACTCATTCCCGGAGGCGCACTGTACTACACAATGAGAGGGCTTATAGACAGCAACAGGGTAATGTTTTGGAACAACCTCAAATCAACGGTTATTGTTACCTTTGGTCTTGCTACAGGAATTATTGTGGGTACTGTGCTTATAACATATGTAAAAAGCATGATAAAAAAAGAAAAACTATCAGGCTGTCGATAAAGCTCCTGAAACACGCCAAATATAATCAACCGAATATGCCACCTCTTTTTTAAAAGGTGATTCCCCCGTTAATCGGGGGAAATGTCTGCAACGCAGACAAAAGGGGGCGTCTACGCAGTAAAGGTGGCAACACGAAGTGTTGACGGTGGGGTTTTAAAAATGCTGTAAGTATCGAACTTACAGCATTTTTGGCGTTTTTCGTTTTTTGCAAACAAGCAAATATAAGGCTTTCAAAAAATCTGTAGATTTTTTGGAAAGAGGAAAAACATATGTAGTATATTTACAAAACTTTGTTTTGTTCTATACGGAATATGTTTTGACGAGGTACAGCTAAGTTCGCAAGAAAACGAAATTCAGAACCTTTCTCAACAGCCTGTATTGTACTGAAAACACTTTT
>NZ_FUWW01000014.1 GCF_900167205.1 Eubacterium coprostanoligenes | reverse complement strand
GAATTAACATTTCTGAGAAACGCTTTTTTATTTGGAGAGGTTATGAAAAAACAAGTTAAATCCAAACAGCGTGTTGCTGACCATGGCGAGGTTTTCACAAATGAACGAGAAGTGAAAGCTATGTGTGACCTTGTTAAATCGGAAACTGAAAGAATAGACAGTCGTTTTCTTGAGCCTGCCTGTGGTAACGGAAATTTCTTAGCTGAGATTTTATCAAGAAAACTAAATGTTGTCAAAAGTAAGTACAAAAAGAGTGCTGATGAATATGAGAAATATTCTGTAATAGCCGTTATGAGTATTTATGGTGTTGAACTACTTAGCGATAACGCAAACGAATGCAGACAAAGGCTTTTTGATATTTGGAATAAAGAATATACAAAAAACTGCAAAATCGCTAATGACGAATGCAGAGATGTTGTCAAATTTATTCTTGGTAGAAATATTTTATGCGGAAATGCTTTGACTATGCTTACAGATGACGGTGAGCCGATAATCTTCAGCGAGTGGTCACTTGTATCGGGCGATAAAATCAAACGCCGAGATTTTCGACTTGATGTTTTGCTAAAAGAAAATGATGACGATAGCAACTATTCAATGAATTTTTCACTTTTTGAGGACGATGCGGATAACTATGAGTATTGGGAAAAAGATCCGATTACTAATGAGGTTATACCTAAACCTGTTAAAGAATTTCCGCTGACAGATTACAGGAGGATTAACAAATATGAGTGATTTTTATAATACTGCTTATAATCCGGATGTTCTTTCCTGCATAGCAAATCTGTCAAACGACGAAGTTTTTACGCCTCCGGACATAGCAAATAAAATGCTTGATATGCTGCCACAGGAACTGTTTAGTGATCCTAATACTACATTTCTTGATCCTGCCTGCAAATCGGGTGTTTTTTTGAGAGAAATTGCAAAAAGGCTTATTGATGGCTTAGAAGATCAAATACCAGATTTGCAGGAAAGAATAGATCATATTTTTCAAAAACAGTTATACGGCATTGCAATAACAGAGCTTACAAGCCTGCTTTCACGCCGTAGTCTTTATTGCAGTAAATATCCAAACAGTAAATATTCCGTTACTCGCTTTGATGATGTGCAGGGGAATATCAGATATAAGAATATCCACCATACTTGGATGAATGGTAAATGCGTTTTTTGCGGTGCATCTCAGGAAATGTTCGGCGAGCAAGTGCGAGAAAATCTTGAGTACCACGCCTACGAATTTATTCACACATTAAAACCGGAGGATATCTTTAATATGAAATTTGATGTAATAATCGGCAATCCGCCTTATCAACTAAATACAGGAGGAGGCAATGATGAGTCTGCAAAGCAAGCGAGACCTTTGTACAACCTTTTTGTTGAACAATCAAAAAAACTAAGACCGCGGTTTTTAACAATGATTATACCTTCAAGATGGTTTGCCGGAGGCATGGGACTTGATTCTTTTAGAGATACTATGCTGGGGGACGGACACTTGATTCAGATGGTTGATTATCCTAATGCAAAAGATTGTTTTCCACAAAATAGTATTGGTGGTGGTGTTTGTTATTTTCTGTGGTCGCGAGATGAAAAAGGGTTATGTTCTTTCACGAGTAAAAGTGGAGAAATTTCAAATACCGCTTTGCGTGATTTAAAAGAATTCCCCATTTTTGTAAGATATAACCAGGCAATTGATATTATTCATAAAGTTCAGTCCAAGAACGAAAAATCATTGGCAAGCATAGTAAGCTCTTTAAACCCATTTGGATTTAGTTCTTCCAGCAGAGGTTTAGAAACTGATTTTAACAATTCTATAAAACTTCATTCAAGTAAAGGAGTTGGGTTCGTAAATCGAAAAGAAGTCTTGCAAGGCAAAAATTATATAGATAAATATCAGGTTATGGTTAGTAAAACGACCGGCGAACACGCAGGTGAACCTGGCAAAGACGGAACATTTAAAGTTTTGGCAAAATTTCAACCGCTTCCACCAAAAGAAATATGTACTTTTTCTTATTTTTTAGTTGGAAATTTTGATAATGAAATTGAAAATAATAACTTGTATGGATATTTGAAAACAAAATTTGCGCGTTTTTTATTGCTTCAAGCTATATCTTCAATTAACATTTCAAAAGAAAAATTCATGTTTGTTCCACTTCAAGATTTTTCTAAACTTTGGACAGATGAAGAGTTATATGAAAAATATAACTTGACACAAGAAGAAATTGATTTTATTGAATCAATGATTAAACCGATGGAGATTGACGGAGTATAACAATGGCTGAAATAAAATCTATTAGTGATGTTATTCATCAAAAAACACAGTCACGACCGATGATTTATGCTTATTCAGATGTTCGCTATCCGAATTGCTTAAAGGTCGGATATACCGCTGTTGATGTTGATAAGCGTGTGGCACAGCAATATCCTGTTAAACTGCCAAATGGAAAATTGCCATATAAAATTGAATACAGAGCATCGGCAATGTATAGCGACGGCGGAACATTTACCGACCATGATGTACATAAGGTGTTGAAAAATAAGCATTTTAAGTGTGTTGGAGGAGAATGGTACGAATGTACCGTAAATGATGTAAAAGCAGCTGTTGAGGCAGTCAAAAATCACATTGACAATGTTGAAAACAGAACAGAAAGCTTTAAAATGCGTCCTGAGCAGGAACAGGCAGTAAATAAAACTATCACTTACTATGCATCTGCCGAAAAGGAAGGCAGAACACCTAAATTTTTGTGGAACGCAAAAATGCGTTTCGGAAAAACCTTTGCAGCATATCAGCTTGCAAAGAAAATGAGATTTAAGCGTGTACTTGTTTTAACCTTTAAGCCTGCTGTGCAGGTTGCTTGGCGTGAAGATTTAATGACACATCTTGACTTTGAAGGTTGGCAGTTTATTTCAAGACCTACCGTACTTGGTGAAGACAACATTGATGTTCAATATCAAAAGGCAGACAAGGAAAGACCGATTGTATGCTTTGGTTCATTTCAGGACTTTATGGGAGTCAATAAAGAAACAGGCGGTATAAAAGCAAAGAATGAGTGGGTACACGAAATCAACTGGGATCTTGTTATATTTGACGAGTACCATTTTGGTGCGTGGCGTTCCACCGCTAAAGGATTGTTTGAAAATGACGAAGATACTTTTGGCGAAGATTTAACTAATTACGACAGAGCCAATGCTTATGATGAAACCTGGCTTCCTATTACAACTACTCATTATCTCTACCTATCAGGCACACCGTTTAGAGCACTAAACAGCGGTGAATTCATTGAAGAGCAGATTTATAATTGGACTTATTCCGATGAACAGCGAGCAAAAGACAATTGGCAAGGCTCGGATAATCCGTATTTGGCTTTGCCCAAAATGTTTATGCTTACATATAAAATCCCCGACAGCATTACAAAGATTGCAAAGCAGGGAGAATTTGACGAATTTGACTTGAACTTATTTTTCAAGGCTGAAGGAAAAGGCAAGGATGCACAATTTGTTTATAAGGATTATGTGCAAAAGTGGTTGAATCTTATTCGTGGTTCGTATCTTGAAACAACAGTTGACGAGTTAAAGCTTGGTGCAAAAAAACCACCGATGCCTTTTAGTGACACAACGCTGTTGAAGGTTTTATCTCATACACTGTGGTTTATGCCAAGTGTTTCAAGCTGTTATGCAATGAATAATCTTTTGAGAGAAAGGCAAAATAATTTCTTTGATGATTATGCTATAAATGTATGTGCCGGAACAGAAGCAGGTATAGGTGCAAAAGCTTTAGGTCCAGTTCAGGAATCTATGGGCGATCCGCTGAGGACTAAAACCATTACCCTTTCCTGTGGTAAATTGATGACAGGAGTTACGGTTAAACCGTGGACGGGAATATTTATGCTATCCAATATGTCATCACCTGAAACATATTTTCAAGCGGCATTTCGTGTGCAGTCTCCTTGGGAAATCAAAACGGATAACGGTTCAAAGGAAATAGTTAAAAAGGAATGTTTTGTATTTGACTTTGCACTTGACAGAGCGCTAAGACAAATCAGCGATTACTCTTGCAGACTTAATGTTGCTGAATCAAATCCCGAAAAGAAGGTCGGCGAATTCATAAAATTTTTACCTGTCCTTGCTTATGACGGTTCAGGTATGAAACAGGTTGATGCAGGTGATATTCTTGATATTGCAATGGCGGGAACATCTGCAACCCTCCTTGCAAAGCGTTGGGCATCTGCACTACTTGTTAATGTTGACAATGACACTCTTAACAAACTTCTTGCAAATAAGGAAGCAATGGAAGCACTAATGAGAATTGAGGGCTTCCGTTCGCTTAATGATGATATTACAACAATTATCAACAAAAGCGAAGCAGTTAAAAAGGCTAAGAAAGAATCCGAAAATCTTACGCCAAAGCAAAAAAAGGAGCTCAGTGAAGAAGAGAAAGAGTATAAATCTAAGCGCAAGGAAATTCAGGAAAAGCTGATGAAATTTGCTACTCGTATTCCCGTGTTTATGTATTTGACAGACTATCGTGAATACAGTCTTAAAGATGTTATTACTCAACTTGAGCCTACACTTTTCAAAAAGGTTACAGGACTTGATGTGAAGGATTTTGAACTTCTTGTGTCGCTTAATGTGTTTAACGAAAGCTTGATGAATGACGCCGTTTATAAGTTTAAACGTTACGAAGACGCAAGTCTTTCTTACACAGGAATTGACCGTCACGCTGGCGAACAAATCGGTTTGTATTCAACAGTTGTGTCAAAGGAAGATTATGACACAATGGCAGGTCTTCTTAGTGAGTCAATGAAATTCGAGGAAAAAGCATATACAACACCTCAGCATACATCAATGAAAACAGTTAATACCGTTGCTCAAACACAAAGAGAAGAGAAGGTCACTATTGACCGCAAACCTACGCCAACCTACCGTCCTGCTTTTGTACCGCCAAAAGTGCCAACTCAAACAAAGCCAAAGGCAGTAGAAGTTGACACATCAAATATTGCAGTCGGAACAAAGGTTAAGCACAAAGCATTTGGAACCGGAATAATTACCGATAAAGGACAGGCATATATTTTCGTTAAATTTGACGGGCAATCCGTCCCAAAAAAGTTCCAATTTCCCGGAGCCTTTACTCAAGGATTTCTTACGGAAGTATAACAAGCAAGGCACTGCTCACGCAGTGCCTTTGTTTGTTATGTATTATATTTGTCTCTTATATTATCAGTTTTATGAACTATATTTTTTTCAGAGTTTTTTTACCTTTATTCAAGATATTAATTGTTAAGATCAGAGTAAAGGGTTGTAAAGTCAAAAAGTTTGTGGTACTATAAGTATGGATATTTATAATTATTAGAAGGAGGGTAAGTTATGAGTACAAATGATTCAGTTTTAACTCGCGTTTTTACACAAAACATGCTACGTAGTCTAATTGACGAGCAAAATAATGCTCCTCTTCTTGATAAAATTATAAAACGATATGAAATCTCTTTTGATGGGGAAGTAAAAAATGAAAAGGTCATTTCTGAAATATATCAATATTTAGGGAAATCCTATCGAAACGAATACTTTTATAAGAACACTTTGCTAAATAAACTAATAATTAGTGCTCATCGATTAAAAACAACAACTGCTTTAACTGAGATTCCTGTTGCTAAATCAAAGGCCGATTTTATTATGATTAATGGGAAGGCAGTTGTTTATGAAATTAAGACCGAGTTAGATAATTTTGATAGATTAGAAACACAACTACAAGATTATTATAAGGCATTTGATCATGTATGTGTAGTAACAAGTGAAACTCAGGCAAAAGAATTATTTGTTAGATTTGAAAATATGCCCATTGGTATATATGTATTGAGTTCAAAAAACACTATAAGGAGATTAAAAGAACCACTAGAGTATCGAGATCTGCTTGAAAAAGACCAAATCTTTAAGATATTGAACAAACCAGAATATGAAAGTATTATTAAGCAAATCAATGGTGAATTACCGAATGTAACTCCAGTGAACTATTACAAAGAATGTAGGCGAATTGCGTGTGAAAAGTCCATTGATGAATTATATCCAATGTTTTTAAAAGAGTTAAAGAAAAGAAACAAGATTGACATTATAGACTTTAACCAAGTACCATATGCTCTAAGATTTTTAGTCTATTTTTCAAAGTTTCAGCAATCTCAACTGGATGCACTATCAGAGTATCTTAACAAACCATTTGAAGGAGTGATATGATTGTATTATCCTATATTAAGAGGTAGACAAAATGAATTACTGGCAATAAAAGAGTTGTTAAATAAGTCACTTTTAAGTGATAGTATAATTCCGATTATTGAGCCAGTTAAATTATCACCAACATTAGTAAACACATTGGAAGCTTTTTCAGAGGCAAAGCGAAATTTAGCATTGATTCTAAATCCCAAAGTAGGTTCTATGTTAGTTGATATTCGCAATCCTAAAAACGCTAAATATAAGGATAGATTAAAAGCAATAATAGAAGAGAATAATGTTTTGAATGGAATAATTATTGATAGTAGTACTTTTGATCATGTTGAAAAAATGCGAGAAAATGGTATAGATGATGCAGACATTATTACGCTTTGCACAAATCCTGACACTATTAAATATTTTAATGATTCATTCGATTCAAACTCATCTGTTAAAACAGTAGTTCCTTATGCATCTGCATTCAGAAAAATACGAAATAATAGAATTCTGTTAGAGGATAAGTTTAATAAAAAGCCACGTAATCAAGATTATATTGATGACCCGGATGAGTTTTTTTCAAATGACCATATTTACTATAAAGATGATGGGTATATCGGTTTCTCAGATTATTCGATTATAGGAGAAGAATATTCAGAAACAGGATTTGCTCCATATGCAGTTGCTATTCACATCGTATATTTTGATAATGATAAAGAATTAAGAGTTCATCATTTTGTTTCAAAAGATAATGATGATATTAGCGACCCTGCAAATAAGTTTTATCAAGCTGTTAAGCAGTTAGTTGAATGGAATAAAGCCCAACAACTTGATACATTAGCTATTCAAACATTTGAAAAGATATGTGCAGAGCAGTCTTACCCAGGACTTGGCGTTGTGAAAAAATTATCTTTGATGCATCACTTTGAACTTGTTGGAAGATATTTGGATGGTAAAATATAATGATCTTTTGTAGTAATTGTTTTCACAATTTAGAAATAAAATCAATTATTGAAGAGCGTGGATCTTTAGGCTCTTGTCCTATATGCGGTACAATGGATGTAAAGGTATATGATACTGAAAAAGATTCAACTTTGTTCGGAATGTTTGACAATCTCCTATCTATTTACACAGCTGAAAACGATTTGCCTGAGAATTACCCAATTGGTGAACGCAGATCATTAGTTGATGCAATAAAGAACGATTGGGATATTTTTTCTGATATATCAAATGAATCAATCCTTAATATACTAAAAAGTTTATCTCCGACTGTATTAGAAGATTACCCAATAGTTTTTGAAGTACCTGTTGGAATTCCAGAAAAATACGACAAGGAATATTTAAGTAATAACTCTATACTACGTGCTGAAAAATGGGATGATTTTGTTGAGGCATTAAAACATAAGAATCGTTTTCATACAGACTTAATAGATAAAGATTTATTGAGAAAATATTGTATGGATATTAGCAAAGATATTCCTATAAGCAAACAACGTTTCTATAGGGGCAGAATTGCAAAAAACCAAGATGGTTTTTCGCCAAGTGAAATGGGAGCTCCACCGAAAGATAAAGCTACAGATGGCAGAGCCAATTCGGTTGGAATTAGCAGATTGTATTTGACAAATGATAGAGAAACCACCTATCACGAGATTCGTGCTGCAGAATATGATTATGTTACCATTGGAACTTTTAAACAATTAAAGCCAATCAAGGTTGTTGACTTAAAATTAATACATAAAATAAGTCCATTTGGTGACGATGTGGATTGCATGGCTCTTGCAATAAATAGAGATCATTTGTTGAAAATCAACGAAGAAATGAGTCGCACAATGCGAAGAGGAGATAGTCCTTTAGATTATCTTCCAACTCAGTATATCTGTGATTTTATTATGTCGATTGTAGATGATAAAGGGCAAGCAGTTTTTGATGGTATAGAATATCAAAGTGCTATGCATAGCAAAGGTTCTAATTTGGCAATTTTTTACCCGGAATGTTTTAAATGTACTTATAGTCGAACTTATGAGGTAAAAAAACTTCGTTACACAAAAGAACTTATTAGCAAAAACAAATCGTAAATTATTGGTGCTATTTAGGACACTGTCAACAATGATAGTGTCCTAAAACTTTGGCTCTTTGTCAAGAGTTGGGGTTGACCTAAAACAATAAGGATGCTGATGCAGTCAAAGGCAAGCTTGCCTTTGACTGCATTTTTGCGTTTAAGCAGCATCAGAAAACATAAATAGTATGCGTTTTCTGAAACGCTCGAAGTTTTTGTAGCCATATTGAGGGTTTAGTTGAATCAAGTGGAATTTTTACTCATTATGTAAAACTCCCCCCATAATTAGCTGAGTTTGTATTCTTTTATTTAAGATATCATTATACAATTGAAAAGGATAATATTAAATCAATTTTGCGGTCATCTAATTAATCATATATTTAATCATTTATCATTAAAAATTTTTTCGTCTATTAATGTGAACAAGCCTAACCTTAGAATATTGTTTGTTAGTTGTAGAAACAACTGTTGTTTTTGTTTGTATGCAATAATTGAAGATTATTTATACTTTTATAAAACTTTTAAATTCTTATTTAAATAACTTGCAATATCTTTTTTATTATGGTTATATACACTTGAGGTGATATAATGACAGGTGTAATTTACGCACGATACTCAAGTGATAATCAGCGTGAGGAGTCTATTGACGGTCAGCTTAGGGAATGTACTGCATTTGCCCAACACAATGATATTCAGATAGTCGGCGAATACATTGACAGGGCGTTGTCAGCCAAAACTGATAACCGTCCTGAGTTTCAGCAAATGATTAAGGATAGCTCAAAAGGGATTTTTGATGTAGTTATAGTTTGGAAGCTTGATAGGTTTTCTCGTAATCGTTATGACTCTGCCCACTACAAAAACATTTTGAAAAAGAATGGCGTTAAGGTTATCTCGGCTACGGAAGCAATTTCAAGCGGTGCAGAAGGAATACTCCTTGAATCAATGCTTGAGGGTTACGCAGAATATTATTCGGCAGAGCTTGCAGAAAAGATAAATCGTGGTTTAACCGAAAATGCCTTAAAATGCAAATACAACGGTGGCACGGTTGCTCTTGGATTTACCATTGATGATGAACAGCACTATCAAATAAATCCGACAACAGCTGCCATAGTTCGTGAAATATTCAATAACTACATTGCCGGTATGACGCAAAGTGAAATCAAGGATTCGCTTAATGCCAAAGGATTAATGAACAATGTCGGAAGAAAGTTTACGGTTAATAACATTGCAAACATATTGTCCAACAGACGATATGCAGGCGACTATGTTTATAGCGGTACTGTAATTGAAAACGGCATTCCGGCAATAGTTTCAAGAGATGTTTTTGATAAGGTGCAGGAGCTTATATCGGTAAATAAAAAAGCACCATCAAGGCACAAAGCGATTGACGATTACTTGCTGACAACAAAATTATATTGCGGGAAGTGCAAAGCATTTATGGTGGGCGAAAGCGGTAATGCCAAAACAAGACGATATGCCTATTACAAATGTGTCAACAATAAACGCACAAAGACCTGCGATAAGAAGACAGTTAAAAAGGATTGGATAGAAAACATCGTTATTGATCAAGTAATAAAATTTATCAATGATGATGAACTGATTGAGAGACTGATTGATAAGATACTTAAATATCAAGATAAAGAAAGTCCAACTCTAAAGGCTTTGAAGAAACAGCTTGCTCAAACAAATCACGCTATTGACAATATGATTAGTGCCATAGAGCAGGGCATCATCACAAGGTCAACCAAACAGCGACTTGATGAGCTTGAAAACACGAGAGATAGTCTTGAAACAGAAATTGCAAAGGAAAGTATGACTCATCCGACTATGGACAGGGAGTTTCTGCAATACTGGTTCAATGATTTCAAAAAACTGAATACTAATGATTTGGAAAACAGAAGAATGCTGATTAACACATTTGTAAATTCGGTAATTCTTTACGATGACAGGATTGATTTCTATTTCAACTACAAGGATAATGTAAAAACGCTGAATTTATCCGAAATAGAGTCTTTATCGGATTTGGCTTCTCCATCTCCACCAAAAAAGACACCTTGTCAATGGTGTCTTTTTATTATAACAAAAAGGTAATCGAAACCGCATATAATCAAAATTTTTGCACAGCAAAACATTTTGAAATATAATCGCGGAACAATAGCACTGCGCCGCACACGAAGTGGGCATTGCGGAGTGCGATTACCGCCATCTCCACCAAACAGGTATTGGACGAACACCTATTTCTTCAGAGGTGGCTTTGCCGTCAAGGTGATGCTCTGATACCAAGCAGAAAGAACCAAAGTCACGAAGATTTTGGTTCTTTTTGTATTTTCTTTTAACAAAATGAAAAAAGATTTTTATATTGAGATTATTGTCAATATGTATTTGCACAGACAAAAATTTTATCTTCAGAATCGGCAACAAAATCCATAGGTTATGGCTTCAGTTTGCCATTGCTTTTGAAGATTAGCAACAGCTTTTGCGTAGCGGTTTTTAAACTGTTTGCATGTCGTATTCATTGTGATTCACCTTTTAGTTTTTAAATTGTCTAACACCTCAATCATTTCATCCCACTCATGAATGTACAAATTGTCGCATTGAGGCTGTTTTTCATTTGCTCGGTCTATGTAATCTTTGTCAATGGAGTTATCGAACCACACAGGGAAAATCCCGACCTGTGCCGCACCCTCAACGTCATTTTGAGGATGATCACCGCAATACCACACATCTTCAGCAGAAAGTCCTGCTTTTTGTAGTGCGATGTCAAACACGATGCGATTTGGCTTACAGATAAAATAATCACTTGAAGTCATAACAAACTCAAACTGATTACCAGGCAAAAGTCTGTTCAGTCTTTTTGTAAGTGCCTCTCCCGACCATAACAAATTGCTGATAACAGCTGTTCTGATACCATTTTGTTTGAGATAATCAAGCATTTTATCAGCACCGGGCATAATGGCACCTGATGATGCGTTATCCCAAAACACTGTTTCCATTTCCACAGGAGTAAGAGAAAACTCGATACCAAGATAGTCATAAAGCGTCCGATGCGCAATATGCCCGCTGATGTCGTAACCAAGCTTACGCACCTTGGCAACATGTTTACCAAAAATCAGCTCTGCTCCTTTGTTTATATCCTCAACAGTACGGTTGTTAGGATTCTTGACAGCGTAATTTAAAAGTGCTTCATTGCCTCGTTCAGTATTCCAATTAGGCTCGTATAAAAGGGTATGACCGTAGTCAAAAATAATCATTTTAGGGTAGTTCATAAATCTTATTCCTTTATTTAACTTCAAAAAACAATGCGCTTGCCTCTGTTCCGTCTCTGAAAGAGGCTCATCACCTATACAGAGCTTGGCATTCTTGTCATACATTTTTGCTATCTTGGTCCACAGCACTACGCTTGCTGTGTTGGCTTTATGATATTTGATATGCCAAACATTGAAAATCTGCCTGACGGCTTCCGTTGCCACGCCTTGATGCCTAAAATTATACGAAACAAAAAACTCTACCATTGACCAATCAATAGGTCTTTCACGGTATGATATACTCTTTGTCGAGGAAAATAGAGAGAATTAAAACATGTATGATTTAGTATACTTTTTCTATTCTGACTTGTGACGAAATATCATTCAGCAATTTGCGGTTCAGTTTTTCAGCCGAAAGGATATATCCGTGCATTCCACTGCAAACCAAAACAGATTTAATATTGTCAAAAATTAAATATCCGATGACGATTTCTCTTGCAAACAAAATACTGATTTGTTCAAGTTTAAATTTATCAACAATTTGAACAAATTTGCCTTGATTGCTCTTAACAAATTCAAAATCAAAATCCACATCACTGCTGTTATGAAAAGGAGAGTTTTTGTCAATAGGCGCTAAAAACTCATAATAAACATAAACATTACTTTTTACAGACAATATATTAATGAGATTTTTAAAAGCCAATTCTGCGGCATAATACTCTTTTTTGTCAATATCTCCGTCAAGAAACCCCTGAAAGAATATTTCTTTGTATTCTTCTTCGGTTTGATATTTCTCTGCTTCAAAAAAATAACGAATCAAATCAGGATTATATTCATTTTCTATCTCACAATATTCTGTTGGATTTTGAGTGTTAAGATAATCCGAGGAATATATATACTCCGCAATATCATCTCCGCTAACATTTTGTTCACTAATGTTATTCCAAAAAACATCACTTTGACAAAACACTGCTATCTACTCCTAACAAATTTGTTCTTTACCAAAACAGGGCTTCCAATGCTTTCATTTTTAATATAAGTATAATTGTATTAGATTTTATTGTCAATTATTCTTTTAGGGCTTCCTTGATATTTCAAGTGTTTTTATTATAAGTGAGAGCATTACAGTTATCGACAGTCTGAATGTTTTTGTTTTGTGGAAATTTACTATGATACTATGCCTAATTTTGTATACTATTATTAAATAAATTTTGTTGAAAACGCCTATACTGTATGATAAAATAATTTTGATATATCTTGATATAAGCAGGGAAAATCCTGCAAATTTTACAAAAAAGGGGCAATAGCTATGCAAAAGCTTAAGGTGGGCATTATCGGTGCCGGAAGAATCGGACAGGTTCATGCAAAATCAATTACTTATCATATTCCGCAGGCGGAAATCGTTGCAATTTCGGACATTTATTTGGAAGGTGCAATGAAAGTTGCCGATGAATTGGGAATTCCAAACGCTTGTGCGGATTATCACGAAATCCTTAACAACCCTGAAATTGAGGCGGTTCTTATTTGCTCGTCAACCGACACTCACGCAGACATTGCGGTTGAGGCTGCCGAGGCAGGCAAGCACATTTTCTGCGAAAAGCCTGTTGATTTGACCGTTGCAAAAATCAAGAAAGTTATTTCTGCTGTTGAAAAAGCAGGTGTAAAACTTCAAATCGGCTTCAACAGAAGATATGACCACAACTTTGCCGAAATCAAACGCCTTGCAAATGAGGGCAAGCTCGGCAAGCTCCAAACAATAAAAATTACATCTCGTGACCCTGAACCTCCGGCAATTGAATATGTCAAGGTTTCGGGCGGTATCTTCCTTGATATGACAGTTCACGATTTTGATATGGCTCGCTTTATCGGTGGTGAGGTAGAAGAAGTTTATGCCAACGCTACCGTTATGGTTGACCCTGCAATCGGCGAGGCCGGAGATGTTGACACCGCACTTGTTGCGCTCAAATTTAAGAGTGGTGCAATAGGTGTTATTGACAATTGCCGTAAGGCTTGCTACGGCTACGACCAAAGACTTGAAGTGTTCGGTTCGGGCGGTCAGGCTTCTGCGTCAAACGATACTCCTACAAATGTTGCTTACATCAATAATGACGGCAATCGCACCGACAAGCCTCTTTATTTCTTCCTTGAAAGATATATGCAGTCGTTTGCAGACGAAATGAAAGAATTTATCAATGCCGTTCAAAATGATGTTCCGACAAAGACAACAGTAAATGACGGCTTGGAGGCACTCCGCCTCGGCTTGGCTGCAAAGTTGTCGGTTGCAGAACATCGTCCTGTTAAACTTTCAGAAATTGAATGTTGATAACGGGGTGACGATATGAAACGAGAAAGATTGACAATGGCGCAGGCGCTTCTCAAGTTCCTTGATAACCAATACATAGAAGTAGACGGAGTTGAGTCAAAATTCGTCAGCGGAATTTTTGGCATCTTCGGTCACGGCTGTGTAGTCGGAGTTGGTCAGGCACTTGAACAGGGCGGTCATAATTTGAAATTTTATCAGGGCAAAAACGAGCAGAATATGGCTCTTGCCGCTGTTGCTTATGCAAAACAAATGGACAGAAAGGCAATTATTCCTTGCGTTTCGTCTATCGGTCCGGGTGCAACCAATATGGTGACTGCATGTGGTTGTGCAACTGCAAACAGAATTCCGCTTCTTGTCCTGCCGGGTGACACATTCGCTTGTCGTCAACCCGACCCTGTTTTGCAACAGGCAGAATTTTTTGACAATTACGGCAGAACGGTTACGGATGCGTTCAAGGGTGTTTGCCATTATTTTGACAGAATTATTCGCCCCGAACAGCTTATGACTGCCTGCATAAATGCAATGAGAGTGCTCACCGACCCTGCCGACACGGGTGCGGTTTGCCTTGCAATGCCTCAAGATGTTGAGGGTGAGGCATATGATTACCCGGAGCACTTCCTCCAAAAACGAGTTTGGCATATCGACAGACGACCTGTAAGTGCTTCACAGCTTGACCGTGCAACACAGATGATTAGATCCGCAAAAAAGCCGATTATCGTTTGCGGTGGCGGTGTAAGATATTCAGGTGCGGAAAAAGAGCTTCAGGCTCTTGCCGAAAAATACAACATTCCTGTGTCCGAAACTCAGGCAGGCAAGGGACTTATTGATTGGAATCATCCGCTCAATTTGGGCGGTATCGGTGTGACAGGCGGCAAGGCGGCTAATGTTATCGGCAGAGATGCAGACCTTGTTATCGGTGTCGGCACAAGATTTACAGATTTTACCACTTCGTCAAAGTGGCTTTTCAACGAGGACAGAAAGGTGCTCGGCATAAATATTTGTCCGTTCGATGCGTACAAAATGGATGCTCAGGCAATTGTTGCCGATGCCAAGGAAACTTTGACGGCGCTTATTGAATCACTTGACGGATATAAAACCGCATATACAACCGAAATTGCAGACGCCAAAAAAGAGTGGAACGCTATTGTTGACGAGTATTATTCAACCGAGCTTGAGGGCGGACTTAATCAAACTCTTGCTCTCGGTATCATCAATGAATTTATGAGCGAGGGCGACATTGCACTCGGTTCGGCAGGCTCACTTCCGGGCGATATGCAAAGACTTTTCAGACCTAACGGCGTCAGAACTTATCATATGGAATACGGATATTCCAATATGGGTTACGAGGTCAACGGTGCTCTCGGTGCAAAACTTGCAAAGCCTGAAGCAGAGGTGTACACCTTCTGTGGTGACGGTTCGTTCCTTATGGGTCACAGCGAATTATACACAGCTATTCAAGAAGGTTTGAAGATTAATATTTGCCTTTTTGACAATCTTGGTTGGGGCTGTATTGAAAATTTGCAAAACAATCAGGGCACAGATACTTTCGGCACTGTGTTCCGTGCAAGAAATCCAAAAACAGGTATGCTTGACGGTGACGAAATCGCTGTTGATTTTGCAAAAATCGCAGAGGGATACGGCGCAAAGGCATATTCAATTCGCACATCGGCAGAGCTGAAATCGGCTCTTGAGGATGCCAAAAAGCAGGACAGACCTGTTTTGTTCGACATCAAGGTGCTTCCAAAAACTATGACACCGGGATTTGAATCGTGGTGGAGAGTCGGAGTTGCCGAGGTGTCAAAGAGCAAGAGAGTTGCCGAGGCATATGACGATATGCAAAAACATATTGCACAAACCTTTGATTATTAACATAAAAGGAGAACATAAGATGCTTAATCCTAACAAAGTAAAATTGGCGATTGCCCCGATTGGTTGGACCAATGATGATATGCCTGATTTGGGAGCGGAAAACACTTTTGAACAGTGCATTTCCGAAATGGCACTTGCAGGCTTTAAGGGTAGCGAAATCGGAAACAAATATCCGTCAGACCCTGATGTTTTGAAGCCTTATCTTGACATCAGAGGACTTCAAATTTGCAATGCGTGGTTCTCGTCATATCTCACCTCAAAGCCTTATGAGGAAACTATCGAGGCATTCAAGGCTCATTGCGACAAACTCCATAAGCTCGGCGCAAAGGTTATCGGTGCATCGGAGCAGGGCAATTCGATTCAGGGCGATTTGACAAAATCAATCCTTGACGAAAAACCGTATTATACCGATGAAGAATGGGCAATTGTTGCCAAAGGCTTCAACGAAATGGGCGAATACGCACGAAGCAAGGGCATGTATTTCACCGTGCATCACCATATGGGCACAGGTGTTCAAACCGTTGAAGAAATCGACAAACTTATGGAACTTACCGACCCTGAACTTGTGTATCTTCTTTTTGACAGCGGTCACCTCACATTTGCAGGTATCGACCCTGTTCCTGTGCTTAAAAAGTATGTTGACCGAATCAAGCATGTTCACCTCAAAGATGTTCGTCTTGATGTATATAACAACGAAGTTGTGCCAAAGCATATGTCATTCCTTGATGCAGTCAGAGCAGGTGTGTTCACTGTTCCTGGCGACGGAGATGTGGATTTCAAGCCGATATTCGACATTTTAGAGGAAGCTGATTATGAGGGTTGGGTTGTTGTTGAAGCAGAGCAAGACCCGGCAAAAGCAAATCCGTTTGAATATGCCGTCAAGGCTCGCAAATATATTGCAGAAAACACAGGACTGTAATTCTCTTGAATAATTGAACAGGAGGGATAAATATGGAGGATTATAATAACCAATATTATCAACCTAATCAAAATCCGAATCCAAACCAACCGCCGTATCAACCGCAATATCAGCAACCGATATATCAACAGCCGTATGACCCGACAACAGAGGTTATGAGTATCGGCTCATATATCCTTATGTTTATTCTTTCGGCAATTCCTGTTGTAAACATTATTTGCTGGATTGTTTGGCTTGTCAGTCCAAATACAAACAAAAACAAAAAGAACTTCATTTGGGCACAAATCATTATGGTTGCTGTAGCATATGTTGCTGTGATTGTTGCATTAACGACAACAAGTCTGGGTGTGAACTATCTCAGCGATTTAATGGTGGCATTGTTGTAAAAACAGAACGCTGTGAGCCTTTTGGTTTACAGCGTTTTTTCTGCCGAAAATATTTGTAAAGAAAAAGTCTTGACATTCGGCTTTCAATATGGTATATTATTTGCACAACAAAGCAGAGCGTATGTTCTCCCCTTCAGCGTGAAGTGAAAAGGGCAATAATTTTTGAGATTATTGAGTACAGGCGTTTTGCGTTTGTACTTATTTATTTTTTTAAAGAGGTGTTTTTTATCAGCAAAGATGCTCCACAGCTTAACGGCGAAATCAGAGATAAGGAATTAAGAGTAATTTCTGATTCAGGCGAACAATTGGGCATTATGAGCGCAAAAGAGGCACAGGCACTTGCAGACGCAAGAGGCGTTGACCTTGTAAAGATTGCTCCTATGGCTAAACCGCCGGTTGCAAAAATTATGGACTACTCAAAGTATCGCTATGAGCAAAGCAAGCGTGAAAAGGAAAATCGCAAAAAGCAAAAGACTGTTGAAACAAAGGAAATCAGACTTTCGCTTAATATCGACATAGGTGACTTCAATACAAAGGTCAACCAAGCACGCAAGTTCCTTGCAAAGGGAGATAAGCTCAAGGTGTCTATCCGCCTTCGTGGCAGAGAAATGGCTCACCCGGAGCTTGGCGAAACTAATATGCAAAGATTTGCAGACCAGCTTGTAGATGAAGCAAATATTGATAAAAAACCAAAACTTGAGGGACGCCAAATTCTTATGTTTATGTCCCCAAAAACAAAGTAATTAATTTTAACGGAGGAAATAACTATGCCAAAAATTAAGACACACAGTGGCGCAAAGAAGCGTTTTAAGACAACAAAGAGCGGCAAGGTAAAGAGAGCTCATGCTTACACTTCACACATTCTTACTAAAAAGACAACAAAGCGCAAGAGAAATCTTCGCAAGACTGCAGTTGCAGATGTAACCAATCAGAAGCAATGCAAGAGACTTGTTCCTTATAAATAAGAAGAACGATTAAAACTTACGGAGGTAATTAACAATGGCTAGAATTAAAGGCGCTATGGCGACTCGCAAAAGAAGAAAGAAAGTATTAAAAGCAGCTAAGGGCTACTATGGATCAAAGCACACCTTGTTCAAAACTGCTAAACAAGCAGTAATGAAGAGCGGTCAGTATGCATATATCGGCAGAAAGCAGAAGAAGAGAGATTTCAGAAGAATTTGGATCACTCGTATCTCTGCAGCAGCAAAGATGAATGGTATGAACTATTCAACATTTATGAACGGTCTTAAGAAGGCAGGCATCGACCTCAACAGAAAGATGCTCTCAGAGATCGCAATCGCAGACCCTGCAGGCTTCGCAACACTCGTTGAAGCAGCAAAGGCAGCACTCTAATCTATAAAGATTAAACAAAGCATCCGTAATCACGGATGCTTTTTATAATTTTGATGATTTTCAAGTTGTTGCATTTCAAAAAAATTGGTATTAATTCCGATTCGTTGAGCAAAATATTACAGTAACAAATGAAAATGAATTGGAGAGGTAAAAATGAAAGCAACAGGTATTGTCAGAAGAATTGACGATTTGGGCAGGATTGTCATCCCAAAGGAAATTCGCCGTTCGTTCAGAATCAAAGAGGGTGACCCGCTGGAGATTTATACGGACAGCGAGGGGGAAGTTATTTTTAAAAAGTATTCGCCGATTGGGGAGTTGTCCAACTTTGCGGGGCAGTATGCGGAAGTTTTGCACAAGGACGCAGGGATGCCTGTTGTCATCACGGATAATGACCATGTGATTGCTGTGTCGGGCATCAGCAAAAGGGAAGTGCTTGAGCGCAGAGTGAGCAAAAGTCTTGAGGAGCTTATGGAAAACCGTCAAATCCACATCAAGACCGACAAGGTGCCGTCTATGAACGCCATTGAGGGCTTTGACCGCCGTGCACAGATTGTTTATCCTATAATTTACGGTGGGGATGTGAGCGGTGCCGTGGCTGTTTTTGATGATGAAAATCGAACATTGCCAAGTGAAGCGGACATTAAACTTGTGCAGGTGGCAGCTTCTTTTCTTGGCAAACAGATGGAATAGTCTTGTGCAAGTTGCACAAAAATCTTGATTTAAGTTTGTGTATACTATCCAACACATAGAATATGATAAAATCCCCTTGCATTTTTTGAAAAGGGTACTATAATAGGGTGCAAGAGAGAGGAAAGTTGGGCAAATGACTGGATTTGTCAAGATTACGAGGCGTATTCTATGAAGAAATTTGAAAAGGAAGCATATGGCTACATTAAAGATATGTTCGTTCAGCATAATATGTTTAAGCGAATTATCTTTACGGTAATTTCAATTATCGTTATGGGCTTTGGAATTGCACTTTTCAATGTTTCCGGATTTGGTGTTGACCCCTTTACATCAATGAACATGAATATTTCCTCCACCTTGGGAATCGGCTACGGAACATTTCAGCTGATTGTCAATGCCGTAATCATCGTTTTTGTCGTGATAGTTGCTCACAGAGGACTGATCGGCGTAGGCACGGTGATAAATATGGTTGGCGTCGGCTATTGTTGCGAATTTTTCAGCGGTCTTATTTCTCCTCATATAAGCGATAATATTGCGGTTCGCATCTGTCTACTTGCGGCAGGCATAATTGTTCTGTGCTTTTCCTGCTCTCTGTTTTTTGTTTCAAACATCGGCGTTGGTCCGTATGACTCGATTAGCTTTATGCTCAGCCAATTTACTCCTATACATTACAAATGGCTACGAGTTATGACGGATATTGCCGTGATTATAATAGGTCTTGTAGTGAGCGGAGGTTTGACCTCGCTCCTCAAGGGCGATGTTTCGAGTGTAAAGAACATCGGCATTGGCACAATTATTACAGCCTTTATGATGGGACCACTCGTAAATTTCTTTTCAAAGCATATCACATCAAAGATTTTGGATGTTGATTATGCCGGAATAAGTCGTGATATTGCATTCTTTATGATCAAAGGTGCAATGGTTAAGAACAGCGTTCCTGATGATTACAACCCGTCAGAGCTGAACATCGACTCTCCTGATTGCATGGTTATCACTCAAGGCAAAATCACAGAGTTGAAAAATGCAAAAGAGATTAACACCGCAACCAAGGTTGTATGATTAATTTCATCAACCTTTTAATATAGCCCCTTTTAGATTTTATATAAATTTACTCCAAGTGCTTGTTACAAGCACGAAAAAGCGACTCTCGAATGACTCGAGGGTCGCTTTTTCTATGCAAAATATTTGTTAAACCCCACTGTCTTTTTGCTATGCAAAAATCCACCTCCCCTTATCAAATAAGGGGAGGCTGTTAGGTTTGATATTTGCCTTTTTTTAGAGATTTGAAATTCTGAAAACCTTTACATCGTGAGATGCAACAGAAGTTTTGATTGTATCGGAGTGGAAGATTTCTTCGCTCCAAAGGTTCTTGATTTGAGCCTTGCCGATGCGAGAAATGTTGAGATATTTTTCATCCTTAAGTGAAGCGAGGTCAAACTCAATTTCCTTTTTGCTTCTGCCCATATTGAAGAAGCAGAGAGCAATGTCGCCGTTTGAAAGCGGTCTTGCAAGAATGTCAATAGTGCCTTTTCTTGCGATACGCTTTGCAGGTTTTACAAGTGAGTCTTGGTCAACTCTGATAAGATTTTCGTTTGTAACAATCTTGAGGATTGCATCGCTTTTCTTTGAGCCGTTTTGGAGTTCTCTCAAATCATTACCCAAAACAAGCGGAGCAGCCATCATACACCAAAGTGTAAAGTGAGCACGGTTCTCCTCAATAGTGAGCTTGCCGTTGCCGACTTCAAGCATATCAGGGTCGTTTATATGCCCCGGAGAAGCACTTTTGTACATATTGACGGTACGGTTGTATATCCAAACAATGCTGAACCATTTTGGCATAATATCGTGGGTCGTGCGCCACATATTGCCTGCCTTTGCACCCCAAGCCCAAGGGCGGTTTGTTCCCCATTCACAGATTGAATATGTGATTGGTCTTTGAGGTTCGCCCGAATACATTGACCAAGCGTGAGAGGCATCTTCAAGTGCCTTGCCCATTCGTCTGTACTGAATATATGATGAATCGGCACGGGTGACAACAGGGTTTTGAAGTGTAATGATGTTTTCGCCTGCCGAAAGTTTGATGACTGTTTGAAGTCTTGCATCGGGAGTGAATGCCACACTTGGCGGGAAGAACACTTCGTTGATGTTGCCGTTGACATCAATTTGAAGATAGGTTTCTTTTTTGCTTGCAAGTTTTTTGAAATGAATGGTGAAAACATATTCTCCGCTTTGAGAAATGTCAACCTTGAATTGTGCCTTGCCTGCACCGTGGTTCAAGAAAGCAATACCCTTTTTTGTAGGAAGTTCCTTGACTGTGATTTTCTTTGCTCTTCCAAAATACTTTGCACGGTCGGGAGTAAGCTTGATTGACTCTCTTTCGCCTTTACGGCTAATGCCTATATATTCGATAATCGGAGTTTTACCGCTGATGTATTCGTGGTGACAAAAGTCGTATTTGAAGAATTCTGCACCCCAAGATGCAAAAGTCTTTGCGTCAATTTCCTCGTTGCCGAGAGAAGCAGGCAAGTCCTCGCAAGTGAGTGTTCCGTTTGATGTGTAAAGACCCATCTTAAGACCAAGATGATTGATTTTTCTGCCGAGTTCTGCCATACCGCTCGGGAAAGTTTCAAGGTCGCCCTGAAGCATTCCGTTTTCATCTCTCATAGAACTTTGCCAGCAGTCGTCAATGTTGATGTATTTGTATCCTGCGTCTGCAAGACCTGTGTCCACCATCGCCTTGCCCATATTGAGGATAGTGTCCTCATCAATGTGGTTACGCAAGGTGTTCCAGCTTGACCAACCCATAATCGGTGTTTTGCTTCCGCCGTGGTAGTCCTCGTCTTTTTTGTAATCAATAGTCACCTTTGACGGCGGAAAAGCCTTCAAGGCACAGAGCGGACAGTTTCCGTCTGCCTTGGTTGAGAAAAACCAAGTGAAAAATCCAACAACTGCCACAGCAAGCAGTACAATCAAAATAATAAGGAAAATCATAACAATCCTATCTCCTCAAAATAATAAATTTCTTTTTCTGCCTCCTGCCTTGTTTCATCACCGTCAAGGTTGGAGGTTGCTTCTTTTATGAAG
Organism: Eubacterium coprostanoligenes; assembly: GCF_900167205.1. GTDB lineage: Bacteria > Bacillota > Clostridia > Oscillospirales > Acutalibacteraceae > Eubacterium_R > Eubacterium_R coprostanoligenes. The sequence goes on along the minus strand of NZ_FUWW01000014.1, from coordinate 28,553 downwards.
TCTTTTTTGTTTTTTAGGTTATATATAATTCTGTATACCCATCCGAACGGGAGCAGATACGGTCTGCCGTCAATAAATTTGACATACGGAATGTTTTTCATTTTTTTGTATGACGGAAAGAGAAGCGTCAGCTTTGTCATAAAACTGCTGTCGTGACCGTCCTCAATCGCCTTACGCTTAACCACAACTGCCTTGTTGCGGTTTATATTGCCGAATGCACCGTAACCGAGCAAAAATTCTTTTGTGCTGACGGTATCATCGGTATATTTTTTGCCAACACCGAACCAATCACAGCAAACCGAAAAAATGATCTGCGAAAACCGTTTCAGGTTCAGGTCGTCCATTTTTTCAACAACGCCGTCAAGGTCGGGCGAAAAATGTTTTATGAACACAGCCAGGTCGAGTATCATCTTCACCCCGGCACCGTAAAACCAAAAATGATGTGCAATATGGGTCAGCAGATACATCAGGTTGTATTCGTTGTTGAGCGTTCCGCAAAATCCGTCAAAACTTGCGTGATTGATTGCATCTTCAAAGTAGGTTTCAGCGTCTGCGTTGCCAACCTTACCGCTGACAATCTTTGTGTGGCACTCAAGGGTGACATTGTTCTTGCGGTAGTTATAAACAGGACCGTTGTCCTCTGTCAGCTCAAAGCCGTTGTCAACAAAAAGCTGTTTTGCTTTTGGTCTGTCATCAAGCCTAATCAGCACATCAATGTCGCTCATAAGTCGAAGTTCGGGAGCGGGGAAGTATTCTTTTAGTTGAGCGCCTTTGAAAAAGATGTGTTCAATTTCGTTTGCCGTCAGCAGGCTGTCAATTTCATTGATAAGTGTTTTTTGCATATCGTAGTTGACAATCGCATCATAAAAGGCGTCTTTAAATCCCTCGTAAGCCGTTTTATTCTCTTTTAAGGAATAGTTATCTTTAATCACAGAAAAGACAATAGGGGCTAAATTATGAGCCATAGAGAGGGAATACAGTTTGTCCCAATCGGCAGTCAGCTCCGTATTTGGCTTTTCGTTGTTGAAATATGCTCTCAAACAGGTGAGCATACAGTTTTGTTCATTGTTCATCAAAATACTGCCATATTAAATACTTTTGACAAAACAGTCATTATCACTCCGGCACAGAACACGCCCAAGCAGATTACGCCGAAGCTCTTTTTTCTGTCGAGATGGAGGAGGGAGGCAAGGAGCGAACCGGTCCAAGCACCTGTTCCCGGCAACGGAATGGCAACAAAAATGAGCAATCCCCAAATGCCGTATTTGTCAATCTTATCTCTTTTTTTCAATGTCTTTTTTTCGAGCCAATAAATCGGCTTGTTTATTCCCGGAACTTTCTTGAGCCACTCAAAAATCTTGTTTATGAGGAGGAGAATGAACGGGATAGGTAATATGTTACCTAAAAAGCTGATTATGAAGCCTTTAAAAATATTCATCTGAAGCAGGCTGATTGCTGTGAACATACCAAGTCTGCATTCCAAAACAGGGCAGACGGATATGATGAAAACAACAAGCCAATCAGGGATACCGTGTGAGGTTAAGAATTCTTGAAAAGTTGTAACAAACTCGTGCATAAAATCACCTTTAAATTATATTGTGTTCATTAAGAAAATTATATGCACCCGAAAGAATGTTTTTGTCATTTTCAAACTTAAGCAGGTTCATTGCCTTGTCGTAGGTCAGCCAAATATAATCTTCGATTTCTTCTTTTTGAATAACGGTTGATGTGTCTCGTGTTGTGCCGACAAAGATGGTAACCATTTTGTCAATCTTGTCACGGATTTTGTACTTTGACACACAGCTGAAGCCGTCAATCAAATTGATGTGAAGTCCTGTTTCTTCAAGCACCTCACGGTATGCGGTTTCTTCGGGAGTTTCTCCCGGTTCGATATGACCCTTTGGAAAGCCCCAATGAGCCGAGCGATTGTTTTTGATTAAAAGGTATCGTACTTCGCCTTTTATGTCCCTAAAAACGACTGCTCCGCAACTGCGTTCATAAAGGCAGTCAAGTCTGTAAGTAGGGAAGTCTTTTTCAACATCAATGTATTCCTTGATGTCGTTGATTATGAAGCGGGTACTTTTCGGCGCAACAACCCAAATGTAATGATTTTTCTTTCTGTCGCTTAATATGGCAATAACTCTGCCGTCAAAATTGCGAACGGGATGATGGATGCCCATAACAAATGCATCCTGATTTTCTGTATTGTATACAGTGCCGAAATTTAATGGATAGGTGTAGCCCGCTTCGTCCGTTGAGCCGATAGGATGTTCTATCTTGACTCTAACATATTTTCCGAGCATTTTTTCACCACCGAGTATAAAGTTATATATGGGTTTATTATACATAATTTTGGCACGATATACAAGTGTTTGTGTGCAAATAATTATATTTTATGGAGAGGTATAATTCGGCTGAATATACTTTGGCGTGGTTTGGGAGTTTTATCACAGATTAAAAGGCTGATGAGAAAACTTCTGAATTTCGTTTTCTTGCGAAGGAAGATGTATATAGATACCTCGACTGAGCAAAAAACGAAAAACGCCAAAAAAGTCATGGATTCGATACCTACGGCTTTTTTACCCCTCCGGCAATACTTTGCATCGCTACCTCACTTTTATTAAAAGGAGAGGATTATATGGTTAATTCATATATTGGCGTGGTTCAGGAGTTTTATCACAGACTAAAAGGCCATCCTCGATTGAGGATGACCTTTATGTTTTGAGTATTCAGTTGTAAGCCGTTAGTTATTAACTATTAGCCTGCGATTGACTGAAGCAACTCTACAAGGCTTTCGATAACAGGGTCAGCGTCGCCCTTGAGCATACCGAGTACCTGATCAACTACGCCTGAGATACTGTCGCCTGCGCCACCGAGAAGTCCGCCAACGAGAGCAACGATCTTGTCGTAGTTATCCTTGTAGTTGATTGTGTTAATGAGGTATCTGAGAACAGCGATGAGAGTTTCATCCTGGTCTGATTGAACAGCAATTCTTGTGCCGTATGTTGCAACCTGTGAAGTTGTTGAAACAACTTTACCGTGGCTTGCAAGCTTGAACCAATCAATTTCAGGAAGAACCAAGCCGAGTGGCTTGCCACCGATCTTGACTGTGCCAAGAATGCCGTTGAGAAGTGATACAACGCTTTGTGAACCGATTACAGGCTCAAGTGTACCCTTAAGGTCATAAACATTAATCTTAACATTTGCCTTGATACCAATCTTGCCAAGGAGAGCGTTTACATCAACGCCGAGTACATCGAGTACTACATTTACATTAATAATTGGCTTAACTGCATTGAGAAGTGCAGAAACAGGTGTCAAGAGATTGTCAATCAACTGAAGCAAACCGTTGTTTGCAAAGAAGAGTGAAAGGTTTGGAAGAATATCTGCAAGCATTTCGATAGGTGCATTGAGGATATCCTCTACCTTATCCATAAGAGGATTGAGAATGTCGAGGAGAAGTGCATCATATGCCTTTTCCATATCCATTCTGTAATCGTACTGTGTCTTGATGTTGTATACACCGAATGCCTCAAGAAGAGGAACGATGAATGATGTGTATCCGTTTGAACCAGGAACGCTAACAACATTGAAGAGGTTGAGGTTGCCGTTGTTCAAAAGAACATCAACTACGCCGTAAACCGGACGAAGAACTGCTACGAGAGCATTGAGGAATGATTCTCTATCCTTAACGCCCCACTTGAGGTCTTCTTTCTTAACATTCTTCCAGCTACCTGCCTTTGCGATAACCTTTGCAGGCTGGCTGAATGTCTTGCCGTATCTCTTATCTGTGAGGAGGCTTGCAACATTTGATGTTGTAAAGTCGATGTCTGTCTTTGCGAGGAGAGCTGTAAGTGAGCCCATATCGCCAAGGTCAACACCGTCAACTGCGCCGTAAAGACCTACTGCAAGAGAACTGATGATGTCGTCTTTGTATACCATATCGGTGATAAGACCGAGGAGACCGCCCTTGTCAGCAAGGAGACCGCCAACCAAGCCGTCAAGCATTGGAGCGAGCTTTCTGCAGAATTCCTCATCCATGTTACCGAATGTGAAATCATACTTCTTTGTTACGAAGTTGCTGTAATCGAAGAATGAATCCTGTGCACCGTGTTGTGTAAGGAAGTAGAACACAGCTCTAACGATGTCATCCTTTGATGCAACCTTGAGTGATGAGAATACACAGTCAAGGATGTCTTTGATTGTCTTGTTGTTCTTGATAGCGTCAATTCCGCCGAGAAGGTTGTTAAGAGTTGTTGCGTTCTTAATAAGAACATCGCCAACATATCTAAGAAGAGCTACGAACATTTCGCCCTTATTAGCCTTAACCATCTTTCTTTCATATTCGCCCTTGCTGTTCTTTGCAGCACTTTCTGCTGTCACGATCTTGCCGTGAGAAGCAATGCCGGCAAATGAGATGTCAGGAATCTTGATGTTAATCTTGTTCTTCTTAAGGATTGATTTAACAAGAGGAATAACGATTACCTGAACATTACAGCTTGCAAGGTCAGTCAAATCAAGGTGAAGTTTTGCATTGATGCCAAGTGCATCGGTAACAATCTTGCTGAGTGACTTGCCTGTGATTTGTTTGATGAGCTTGTTGATATCAATTCCGTTCTTGTCAAGAATGCCGATGAGACCATTCTTTGAAGTGATAGGAGCAAGGAGATTGCTTACTGCCTGTGCCAAGCCGTTGCTGTCAATGAAATATGCAAGGTTTGGAAGAATTGCTGTCAATGTGTTAGCAGGAGCTTTGAGAACTCTGTTAACCAAGTCAACGATTGGGTTGAGTACATCAATGAGGAGGTTATCCTTTGATTCTTCGTAGTCTGCAAGATATTCTTCATATGTTGGAACATCTTCGCAGAGGAATGCCTCGAGAAGAGGAATAATTGCGTTTTCGTATCCGTTTGTACCGAATCCGAATTCAGCATCTGAAGCCATTTCAACCAATGTTGCTGCAACACCGTTGATGTCGAGCTTAAGAGTTGAGTTCTTGTTGCTTGCATTGCTGTTGACTGTAATGATAAGAACGCCGTTCTTGATTTCAAGATAAAGTTTGCAACCGTATGGATCTTTATCCTTGATACCGCCGATTTCAGACTTCTTAACATTGATTGTCTTAACCATCTTGATGATTTCAGCCTTTGAACTGTCATCAAGGTCAACTTCAAGTCCCTTGCCCTCTGCAAGGAAGATTGAAAGTACGCCGTTTACAGGACGAAGAAGTGCTGCGAGAGCATTTACAAATCCTATTTGAGCCTTTGAAGAACCGTTCTTGAATCCCCAGTTGAGAGTATTAACTTTCTTCCAGCTCTTTGCTTTCTTCAAGCTGTGTGCAGCTGATGAGAATGTCTTGCCGTAGCTTTCGTCCATAAGGATAGAAGCAACACCCTTTGGTGAGAAGTCAAGACCGAGTGACTTGAGAAGGTCTGTGATTTTAGCCTTCTTTGCTGCATCATAGATGCCACCGTAAACTGCAGTTGTAAGCTTTGTGAGATTTTCGTTTGTGAAGAGCAAGCCGTTTACGAGAGTAGGCAAGTCTTCAACATCGAGTACGCCCAAATCCTTAAGGAGAGGGAATACATTTTGTACGAGCTTGTCAAGGTTGTCAACAGCCTCGTTAGCTTCTCTTGCAGTGATACCCTTAGGGTAAACAAATGTGTTTGTAAGTTTTCCGGCATATTCTTTGAATGTCCAGTATACTTCTGTAGGGCTCTGTGTAATGTCAAGGATTGCACTGATGAGTGCAAGAACTTGACCCGGATCAAGAGATTCAAGAAGTTTAACGATTTCCGGAGCTGCATCCTTAACCAATCCGAGGATTACAGGTGAGCTCAATACTACATCGATGAGATAGCTCAAAATGAGAACTAACTTTTCGCCTGCTGAATTTGCCTTTGCAAGTGCCTCCCAATCAATGTTCTTGAGAGCAACAAGCTGACCGAGAGTCATATTGACACTGCTAATCTTGATGTTTCTGAGAAGTGTAACAATGATGTTCTTTTCAGGAATTTCAAGTTTGATGCTAAAGTGCTCTGTGATAGCGCCGTTTGTCTTTGAACTCAAAAGAGAGCCAAGGAATTTAACGAGTGACGGAGCGTTAAGCATTGCGCTGTTGCCAATAACATATGCAGCACCGTCAAATACTGTTCCGACTGCACCCAAAGCGTTGCCGAGAATCATTCTGATTGAATTATCATTGAGAAGTTCACCAAGTGAACCAACAAGATTTACAAGGAATGATGCAGGTGCCTTGTAGAATTGTGTAAGGATGTTTGAAAGTGGAGTAAGAATACCCTGAACAATCTGCTGACTGCCATTGAGAGCGTTCCATTCTTCTGCAGTAAGAACTCCTGTTGCACCTGTGTGCTTTGCAATAGCACTGAGAACAGGCTGTAATACACCTGAATAAAGATTATCCTTATGAGATGTATCTGTATAGCTGTAGGTAAGTACTGCACCTAATACTGCGCCAACCGGTGCAAGTGAATCGCCAAGTGCATCGTAGAATGCAGCTTTGTTTCCGCTTCCGATTCCGAAACGAACTTCCTTGACATCTGACCAATGCTTCTTACCTCTGAGGTAGTTAACAGCGGTGTATGAACTCATACGAACTGCAAGTGAGTCAGGTGAATAGATACCATTGATAGCAGAAGCTACAACATGATATCTGTCACCGCCTCTGATAACACCTGTTTTAATATCATAGAATACATAACCTATGATATTCTCAAGCAATGTATATGTCTTTGTTACAATGTTTGAAAGGTTAGAATCTGAATATACCTTATCAGCGTCAACCTTGCCGTTATTGGCTGTTGTATCAAATACCTTGAGATATTCATCAACTAATGTAAGCAATTGGTTTGTATTCTTTTCACCAATGTAGTTTGATGCAGTTGTAAGTACGCCTGCAAGAATGTTTTCGTTTGAATTCAAAGCGAAATCATTGAGTGAAGTATTATCAAGGAGAGATGCAAGAATTTTGTCGAGCTTTGCAAGCAATTGATTTGCTGTTTTAATATTCTTGCCGGTTAATACTGTTTTCTTGTCATACTTCTTGTTAGCCTTTGATGAGTTAACAAGTGTTGGCTTTTTAGTATTATTTGTTGTGTTATTATTGTTTGTATTGTTGTTTGAACTTGCCGGTCCATACTTAGGATTCTTCTTATTTGCTTCTTGGATGTCTTTAATAAGGTAGATAATACCTTTCTTATTTCCATTTTTATCTGTATATGCAACATTTGAAATAAGGAAGTATCCGGATTCAACCGACAAACCTACAAAGCCTTTTCTTGCATCCTGTTGTTGGAGTGTAAATGTAGCTTTGTCATCTCTTGTGAGTGAGAAGAAACCGTTGAGCGCATCAGTGAGGATGCTTGTTTCACCAAAACCGCCAAGAGAATTGAGCAAGCCTGCAATCAATGGAATGTTGCTTGTGAGCTTGTTGTCAGTTGACAATGTGTCATTGATGATGTCAAGCAAGCCGTTAATCCAAGTTCCTGTAAATGCATTCATAAATGCATCAAGAATTGCTGTTGCATTTTCTTTGTCCGGCTTGTTCTGTGCAAGGAGCTTAAAGTTGTTGAGCGGACTGTTTACAGTTTGACTGACAGTTGCATCCTTATAAACTCTTTCTGCTGAATCGAACTTTCCGCTATAAATAAAGGTCCAATCAGATTTAACTCCGTATTTTTTAATGAACTTTTGACCAATCTTGTCAAGGAGTTTAGGGAGTGAAACAGGAATGTTGTTCAAACCGGTCTGCAATGTAGCACATTCTGTGTTTGAATCTTCAACCTTTATATATCTGTAATCTTTGTGTTCGGCGTCAGCCTTGCATTCTGCAAGATATTCTTCTGTTGCATCATATGCAAAGCCTGCAACTTCTTGAATAAGCTCTGTCAAGCCCTTTGCAAGTGTTGGGTCAAGGTCTTTGTTTGATGTCAAATCAAGGTTATAGATAGCCTTGTCGGCAACATAAATACCTGTAAATGCGATAACATCTTGCTGAACCTTTTCTTGAGAACCGGTTGCATTGTCGGTTACATTGTAGTTCTTGAGGTAATCGCCGTATGTACCGCTGATTTTCTTTGCAGTTTCAGCATCACCTGAAAGGAATGCAAAAAGGCTTGGGAGAATCTTGTTGAGGTCAAGTGTGTTGAAGATTGTACCAACATTGATCTTGCCATTTTCGTCCCTTACAATAAATTTTCCTTTACTAGAGTCGTTAGCATCAACAGGAGCCAAAAGGCTGACCTTCAATCCTTCCAAAGCACCTGAAATAAGACCGTTGTCGCCACTGTAATAGTTATCATTCTTTACACCTTCTCCGAGATAAGCATTATCGCTGTTGAGAGCCATTGGAAGAACAATCTCATCAATAACGCACATCAATACAGGGAGGAGGTTGAATACGGTTTCAACAGGCTGTTCGTAAAGTCTTAACCAAACATTGTCAAGAGCACCTGAACCGTCGCCAACAAATAATTTAATGTTGGTTTCCAAAAGATCATTAACAACCTTGCTGATGTCGATGCTGCCGCCACCACCGAGGTATTGACCAAGAAGACCGTTCAAAGTAGCGTTCAATTCTGTAACGCCGGCTTCAGTCTTGCTTGATTCGTAATAATTCTTTACTGCTTCAGGCATTGCATAATCAGAATATTTATAGTTAGGAATGCCGTTTGTTGCAACCAATACTCTTTTTGTTACTTCATTTGCAATATTGTCGTATATAGGGCAAGATGCTGCACTGAAGGCGTTCTTTTGACCCGAACCGATTTCAATATTTGTTACGATACCTGAACAAATTTCACTGTAAAAATTAAAGAAGTTAATTTCTTCGTAATCTCCGTTATAGTTGCCATCTCCGTCAAGAGTGAGTGTTGCAGGAGCGTGTCTGTATGCAACAAACTCGTAAAATGCACCGTTTTGCAAAGTGAACTTTTTATCATCTGCATCTTTCTCATCTTTAGAAAGATATTTAATGTTCTTTGCGTCTTGTGCTGTTTCAGCGTTTTTAAGAGCTTTATGAATAATATAAAAATCATTATCATTTAAAGATGATGTAGCTCCGAAAAATGCTTTTTGATAAGCGTTAAGATAAGTGCAATTGTCAGATGTGAGATATGCTCTGAATTTTGGAGAATCTTCTGCGTTTGCGTTATAGTTCTTTGCATCATTCCAGAGATTTTCAATTGCTTCGTCTGTGAATTTTGCTTCATCAATCTTCTTAAGAGCTTCTTCTTCTGTCAAACCGCTTTCCATAAGAAGAGCCTTGTTGATTGCTTCGTATGATGAAGATGCAAAAGCATCAAGTTTGTTTGTTGAAAATTCCGCTGTCCATGAAGCATTTACTTTGGTACCGTTATGATTACCGTCCCAAAGAGCATCAAGTGCATCTTGGCAGTACAAGTCATTCATGCTCAAGAAAACAGCTTTTGGAAGATAACGGTATTCCAAACCTTCAGCATAATCTGCATAAAGCGCATTGCCTGTTGCTTTCTGTTCTGCAAGATAATTCTTAACAGTTTCTTCGCAATTTGCTGTTGTGAGTTCTACACCGCCGACTTTAATAGGGCTTCCGCCTTTTTCAGCAAGACGAACATATTCAATAGCTTGCTGATAAGTCAACTTTGTTCTGCTTGTGCCATCATATGGATCATAAGTGTATAAGTTTGTATTTACAATGTAGCTATAGTAGTAAACAATTGCTTCTGCAGGAGTGCTGACTGTAACAGTTGAACCTGAAGCCTTGAGTGCTCTGTTTGCTTCTTCGATACCTTTTGCAACATCAGCGTCAGCAGCTGTTGCAGCAACTGTTGCATATGGTTGACCGTTGAGCACGAAATTGGATCTTTTGGTGTATATTGTCAAATCGTTAATAGATTTGATGCTATTGCCGGCAACAATCTTCTTCGCAACATTGTTTGAAACACTATTGCTTTTAACAACATTAGCTTTCAAAATCTTTTGGAATGCTTCCAATGCCGCTTTGCTTGGAGCTGTTGATTCGTCAGTTATAGCTCTGCAAGCAACTTTAAGCATATCGTTCAAATCTGCAAGAGTTTCTGTGGCATACTTCTTAACATCGTCATTTGAATTATCCAAGTTCTTTTCGCAGAATGTGTACAATTCAATGAAGGTTAAATCGCCGGCTTGTGGATTTGGATCAGTTAAGTAACCAAAGTACTTTGCATAACTGTCTTTCCAACTCGTATCATCGATTGATGTTACAGATGAGTGACTTGTGATAAAAGTCTTCAAATCTGTACTTGATTTTGAACCACCTAAAAGATTTAAAAGCAGTGGGCTTGCCGCCGCAATTACATCTTGAAGTGTGGCGTCCGGCTTAACGCCAAGCTTTTCATAAATTTTGACTTTCTTGCCGTTATCATCAATTTCAGCATTGAGGATTTGTGGCAAAGCGTAGTCAATAATGCCGCCGATTGCATCAAATGCACCTTCGGCAGTCGTTACATCATTCCAGTAGCTGTCGGCTGTGGTTTCTTTATTGTCATTGTCTTCCGCAAATGCGGTGAAACCGACAGAACATGAAGTAACGATCATTACTACAGCCAAGAAGAAGCTGAGTAACTTTTTGCTCGTTTTTTTCATAATCATCTCTCCTTCACTTTTTAATGATTTTACAGCTGAATGAGCGGTGTAAAGTGACTTACTTAACACCATGTAAAGCGGTTTGCTTTACAGCTGTAACTGGAATCATAGAGGCGGTTTGAACCGAATTTTTGGGATTTTGGCGCAAAATACCCCTATGCACGAACAATATCCAAGATTATTTATAACAAATTAAGAACACAAAGTCAATAACTTTTTAACGAATAATAACCATTGTTTAACATATAAAGGGCAAAAACACACATTTTTTGTGGCATTTTGACCTATTTTTTCGTTCAAACAATAGCTGATTTTGTGTATAATCTGCACAAACAATCTTTTGTCCACAAGTTGTTGTGTGTCTGGTTTTTTTGCAAAAAAATTTGTGAATTCTTTGACAAAATGTAAAAACATTGTAAACAATTTGTGAACTTTTAACTGAATTTTACATCATTAATCACAAAAAATCAATACTCCGGCAAGAATTTCTTGCAGTTTTTACAAAATCGAATATATGTCATTTGTGCAAATGTTACGAAAAAATTAACAGATTTTCTCACATTAGTATAATGTTATTAATATGTAAGTGTCTTGATTTTCTTTGTAAACTGTGATTTAATAATAATGCGTGAAATGGTTCATCGTGAATTAATTGTATGTTAATAATTATGCTATCGGGATTTGTTCCATTCTTTCTGTTGCGAGATATTGCAATTAGGTCAGAGAAAGCGACAGATACATAATCGGGGAATCATTATCGTAATTAAACATGGAGGAAATTTAATAAAGTGAAAAAATCTAAAATCTTTGCACGCAAAATTGTTGCAATCATTTTGTCTGTTATTATGGCAATGTCCACTTTCACAGGCGTACTTACAGTTTACGCTACATCAAAGGACGATGCTCATGACAGCCAGCTTGCAGCAAACTTTATGACATGGGCAGAGACAACAGACAATCAAACCTGTGAAGCACTTCTTGACTGGGTTGACGATGTTCTTGGCAGTGCAAACATCGCTCCGATTTCTCTCAACCTCAACTATGTTGTTGTTGTAGTCAACATCAACGGTTATCTTGACAGTGTTGACGGTGCACTTGACCTTGTAAGGCAGGTTAGAGACTTGTTGTCAAAGTACGGTGGTACAGTTGGCGGTGATGTTGCAAAACTTTCAGTTGACCCACTCGCAAATTTGAAGTATTCTGAAAATGCAGCTGATATCACTTCACAGTGTAACAAGTCATATCGTGCAGTAAATGATGCCAAGGATATTGTAATGGCTTTGGCAGAAACATTATATTACAACTCAAACAACGATAAAACATCAAAGAGACAAAACCAAAACGTTATTGGTTCATTCCTCAGCGGTAACCTTAACCTTGGTGTTGCAAAGAGCTTCCTTGATGTATACAATATGATCGGCAATATCGGCGGTCTCAACATGTGGAACGGCTATCAGTCAAACCTCGTATACAACCTTGTGGCTCAAGTTATTTTCAATAACACAAACTGGTTCACAAATGAGGAAGCTGAACAATTCAGATTAGGCCTTCAGGGCAAGGGCGGTAAAACATGGAACTATGATGAACAGCTCCTCAGCAAGCTCACTTCTGAATTTATCAGCAAAATCTCAATTGAGATGACTTATGCTATCAGCACAAACAAGAAAAGCGAAGACGGAACTAATTTTGATGTAACAGATTCATCAAAGACCCGTTATCAGGAAATTAAGGCTTGGCTCAAGGCTGAAAACTTGGATGACACAGACGCAAACATTGCCCGGGCATCAGAGGCTCTCGGATATGATCCAAACCTCAGATACGACAAAAACGGCAATGGTATGATTTACCTCTTCAGATATGGTAAAGCAGACGGCGGAGAGGAAACTCTCACAATCACACCACAAGATACTTTCTACACAATTTTGGACAGAGCGTTCAAACTTGCTTGGAAGACAGGTCTTAAGCCAACACTCAAAACAATGCGTGTTAACAACAGCATGGATTGGTACAAGGGTCACGGCGGCAACTTTGATAATGTATATTATTATTGGTTGAAGAAGAATGACAAGATTGACAAGACCGATTGGGTAAACAACTACACTGATGAAAAGTTCGATGCTTTCTTGGCAGCTGAATATAAGAAGTATGGTTGCTCATCTGTTGAAGAATTCAGAAACAAAGTTAGAAAGACATTTGACTATGACAGAAATGTAGTTGAAGATCCACAGTACAACTGGAGAGATGTTGTAAAGAGCAACAACTATGTAACTTCAGAGGGCAGCACAGAAAGCATCCTCTTTGGTAAGCTTCGTTACAGCCCACTTGCAGATAAAGTCTTCAATATGCAGACAGGTCCTATCAACCTTTACTTCATGCAGACAGGCTTTAAAAATCTTGAGCACTTTGTTGACAGCTATGTTAACAATAACAACACAGTTGACGGCAAGAAGTACAATAACATTGTAGCTGCACTCAACAACTGTCTTGTTGCTGCAGTTAAGGACTTGTTCCCTAACTCAGATAACATCGGTTTGGGCGAAAAGAATGTTGTTAAAACTATTATTGATCGTCCTACACTTCAAGAAACAAGTGCAGACCCATCTAATTTGGAAATTGCTCAAACAATCGTTACAAACTTGTGCAGTATTTTCGAATATGGCGCAAATGTTACTGATGAAAACATCCTTAATGCTTTCTATAACAACCACAGTATTGTTGACAAGACAACAAGCAATCACCTTTCAGAAGAAAACTTTGAAGAAGCTATGATGCCTCTCCTTATCGGCACACTCGGTGTTATTAAGGCAATAAGAAGCATCCACAACGAAGAGTTTGACCTTGTAAAGGATGCAAAGGGTCTTGCTTATGTAGTATTGAAAGAACATCTTTCATACTCACAGCCTGACAAGAATTACGATCAGTTCGTAACAACAAAGAACGGCTACTATGAAGCTGCTCTTGATATTGATGGCGATGGCAATAAGACAATGTTTGAAGATGCACTTCTTCCTATGGCTCGTGATGCGGTAGGTTACTTCCTTAACGCTCTCATTCCGATTCGTACCAAGGATGGTAAAGTTTGGAATTATGAAGCCATTAAGGATCCTACAAAGGACAAGACAACATTGTATGACATCGTAAATTCAGTTATTTGCTATTATGCATCAATGGATGAGTATACAGAGCCTTCTTACAACTTGACTGCAACATCAACAATCGGTAAGGGCGTTGCCGCTCTTCTCGGTGTAGTTAATGCAGACGGCTCATGCGATGTATCAATAAACAACGATATTTGGACAAACATCAGCAACATTGCAAACAAGATTTGGCCAACAATCGGTGTATTGCAGTATGGTACAACTGCGAAGGCAGGTCATGCAGACGCCAAGGATCTCCTTTATAACACAATAATTACATCAGTTCTTGATATTAAGCAGACTCACGGTGCAGATCAAACTCGTGGTCTTACAACACTTATCAAGCAACTTTTGACAATCTTCACAGCAGAACCAATCATGAGCAAGGGTATTGACGCTCTTATTTATGATGAAGTTGTTGCTTCTCTTGTAAACAGCATCTTTGGTGCAAAGGTTACAGGTCAGCAGTATAAGCAGGTTATTCCTACTTCATCTGAAATGGGCACAACAACACCATTTGACCGCTTGGTTGATCAGGCTGTACTTGTTAAATACAAGGGCGACGGTCAAAAAGAAACAGGCGTTCTTGGTATTTTGATCAGTAATATCTTCTGTGCATTCGGTGGTACAACTGCTGTACAGAATAAAACTCGTGGCGACGGTTGCTGGCAGGGTGCAATGTTTGCTGTTAAGGCAGTAAGCTACTTTGTAAACGGCTTCCTTCCACAGTTGCGTGACCATCAGTTTGGTGCCGCTTCAATTTCTATCAACGACCCATCTCGTTCTGACTTCTCATTCGGTACAGATATTAAGAATACATATATCACTATCAAGAATGAGTCTGTAGGTCTTAACAAGTTCTATAAGGACACAAATGGAAATATAGTTCCTGACGATAGATATTTCGTTGAACTCGTTAACTTGGAATCATCTGACGGTACAATTGCCGCTACTCTTCCATCTAAAAACTATATGCTTGCTCCTGAAAAGAGCCTTAAACTTAAAGTTAATGGTAAATATCCTCAGACAAGCCAAAAGATTAAGTATACTCTTACTTATAACATTTATAAGGGTACATCAGACAATCCTAAGAAGAGCGGTGCAAAGCCGTTGTATGAAAATCAAATAGCAGTTTGCTACTTGAACCTTTCAACAGATAAGGGCTGGTACGGCAGTCTTAATAAGAAAGATGAACGTACAGAGGCTGTTTACTCTACAGGCGCTTATACACAAACTCCATACGGTTATAAGATGAATAAGCAACTTGTTTCAAGCTCACTTACAGGTCAGCTTGAATCACTTGGTATCGGTCTTAACGGCAATGTTGACGGCGTTTATGAAGCTTATAATAACGCACAAGACGAAAATGACAGATGCAATGGTATGGCATATACTTCATACCAAGTAGACGGTGACAAGATTCAGGTTACAAACATTAACAAGTATGACTATAGCCTTGACGGTGGTACAACTTGGAATTCAGGTGACATCGTTGGTTCAGATGTTGGCCTTTCATTTGCAAAGGGTTATACTCTTGACGAAGCAAAGGCACAAACCGAAGTTAATGGTGTAACTAAGCCAAATGCATCAACAAGAACTCATATCGCTGCTGAAATCAGCAAGTCAGAATATTTAAATAATATAAATGATCCTGATTATTATGAAGGCGTTGAACTTAAGTTTGATGAAAACGGTGATCTTGTTAACGTATTTGTTGATCCTGTTGCTATTCAAAATACATGTGCAACTCCTATGTCAACAGTTCCTAATGTTTACTATGTTTCTCTTAAGGGCGTATCATCAGCAAATAAGAGATATATGAAGGTTAAGGATCAGGTTAAGACACTTACACCTGGTGTATACAACATTAATCTTGTTGGTTATTCAGCAACTGATGCAGCACTTGATCTTGGTGATAATACTGTTCTTACAATTGCTGATACAAGCGGTTCTGCAACACTTCAGAGCGCATATCAGTCAGCACAAGGTCAAATCAACGCATATCAGCCTTCAAATTATACTGACTATGTTGAGGCATCAAACTCATCTGCTATTTATTTGGATATGCAGAGCAAGTTCGAGACAGTACTTGATAAGATCGTTACTGCTCCAACAGAGAGAAACATCGAGGATCTTACTTCTAAGACTCAACTCACTGCAAAGACATCAACAACAAAGGCTTCAACCGGCGATCCGGCTTACAAGCCATTGACAGATGCTGATCTTAATGCAGATGATACTCTTAAGACATATGTAGAAAACAAATTCCATAAGAATGGCAATTACTACTATGTAGACGAAGCATTTAAGTTCCCAATCTACTCAAACAAGCTTATTGTTGGTGAAGATGTTACAAACGGTACTGAAAAGTACTTCAACCGCAAGGTAGAAATGCAAGGCGGCGTATACTATTATGTAAATGATTATGTATACGAAAATGGTTGGGATACAACATCTTATGCTTATCCTTACTACGGTCCTACAAAGACTATTGCAACATATGAGGAAATGGTAAATGGCGTAGCAACAAAGAAGAATTACTATGCAAAAGAAAACCACTCATATTATGCATCAACAGGTAAGAGCGTAAACCCTTCTGAAGGTTGGACATTCACTCATGCAGAACTCCATGATGCCGTTATTCCTAACGATGGCCAAAACGACTATCGTAGTGTATATGCTCAGGCACAGGACTTCATGACATATTATGTTCAAGAAACAATTAAGAAGATTGATACATCTGCAATGAACGAAATCGTTCAGAAGGACGGTATCATTGATTCTTACAAGGGCAAGGAAATTATCAACTATGATATCGCTTCATATCAGAAGATGACTCAGGTTGGTAAGGAAGCAGAAGCACTCTTGAAGGATACAGGTGCTAAGGATGAAAACGGCAAGCCTGTTTACACAACAACTGCTTCATATGCTCAACTTCACGAAGCAAGTGAAAACTTTAAATTCTATAATAGCCGTCTTGTTCCTCGTGAATACAAGGGTCAAAAGCTTGAAGCTGAAATCTCTCTTGTAACAGGCACAACAAAGGCTAATCTCACAGCAACAGTTTCCGAAGATGAAACAACTCACGCACTTTCAAACGGTGAAGTTACTGTAACAGGTACTCCAACTGTTAAGTACGGTAAGGTTGTAAACGGTAAACTTGTTAATCAGGGTGCAGTTGTTTATTCTGACGCTACATGGACAGAATATATCAACCGTCTCGCAAAGGCAATCAAGGTAGCAAAGGAAGAAAAGGAAGCTAACATTTCAAGCATTTACGAAGCAAAGAAGAGTCTCGTAATGGCTGAAAATGCTCTTGCAGTTCCTGATCCTAACGCAGGATTCACAATTTCAGGTACAGTTACCGAAGCAATTGATGCTACAGGTACAGCAGGTACATTTGCACTTGTTGGCGCATCAATCGTCGCTGACGGCGAAGTAGTTGCAAACACAAAGGCTGACGGTTCATTCACTGCTGAAGTTCCTGCCGGCACAACATCAATCACAGTTGAGGCTACAAACGGTATCAACAGAACAGTTCCTGTTTCAGGTGCTACAGAAGGTCTTAATATTGGTGTAATCGCTATTGACTACAACGGTGATGGTAAGGTTAACTCAACTGATGTCGCTCTTGCTTCAAAGGCAGGCGAAATCGGTGAGGGCAAGAAGATCACTGCTGACCAGTTCAAGAATATTTTGAGATCAAAGATTGCTTATAGCAACACACTTGCATAATTAACAAGGTTATCACACTAAATTAAATTCCACTAAATTAATTACGATTTAGTTATGTCCTATGATGCCTTGTGCATGGGCAACTTTGTGCGGGGCATCATATAAAAAATCAAACAAGAACTTTAGGGGGTTTCATTATGAAACACACTTTTAAAAGCTTCTTAACTACCCCTTTCGTTTGTTTAATTTTAATAATTTCAATGTTTGCACTCCCTTTTAGTGCAAATGCCGAGGCCGGAACCCTCGGCAAAGAAACTCCTGAATTGTCTTGTGTTTTTACCAACACAACCGGAAAAAAAGTTGACGGCAACAGACTCCAAAATGGTACATATTATGTTGACATCGTCCTTTCCGGAATGAAGGCAGTTTCTATGGTTGAGTTGACAGCAACCTATGATTCTAATTATATCTCTAACATTTCTATTCTCGGCACTTATGCTGATGAACATAGCGATATGATTAATGGTTGTCAAAAAATAGAGAACAGCACTATCTCTTTGTTCCAAGTTGCTGAAAGTAAAGATGCATCTACAATCGATTCAAACGGGACTGTAATGGTCTCACTTTCTGTTACAGTCGCATCCTCTTGCGATTTCGCAGATGTATTTGCATTTTCAAGAAATCCTGATTTGTGTTTTATAGGAGCATCATATTTAGATGGCGAGGATGACTGTTATGTTCTTGATACAAGCGTTCAAAAGCCCTACAAGACTTACCCAATGACAGCCGATGTTTCTCCTACCTATCTTGTAACAGAATTTGATGTTTCGGGTAATGTGACTATTGCAAATGAAACCACAGGTGTTGCAACAACAGCTCCTGCAGGCGGAATTACAGTTTCTGTCAAAGGAACTGACAAGAGCACAGTTACCAACGCTGACGGTTCGTATACACTTAAAGGTCTTGAAATAGGCGAGTATACACTTGTGTTCAGCGGTGCACACACGATTGACAGAGAGGCAAAGCTCGTAGTTGCCAGAGAGAATGCCGACTACGATCAAATCACAGTGAATAATATCGGAATTTGCGTACTTGATTACAATAAGGACGGTAAAGTAAATTCTACTGATGTTGCTCTATTTTCTAAATTTAAAACCGATTTAAACGGTGATAGTGAATTTAATGAAGAAGATTTTGCAATCTTTAAGTTATTTTTAAGACATAAAGTTGCATATACTCAACTAAACTTAAATTAATTGGAGGAAACTATATAAAATGAAAAAATCATTTAAAAAAGTAGTCGCAATCCTCTTAGCAGTAATGATGATAGTTTGCTCGGTTCCATTGACAGTTTTTGCTTCCGATGATGCAAACAGAGCAAATATTAATCTTCAATTCGGAGATGTTTCTTGTACCACAACAAAGAAAACTGTATTAAAGCCAAGAAGTGCAAAGATGGCTGATTACTTGGCTCATTCCGGATTGAATTCTGATAAGTTGACATATTCAAATGGCAAGATTGACGGCTATGTTACAGGCGACTTCTTTACAGTAAGCGTTCTCCTTGAGAATGTTACAGAGCTTTCTGCTGCAGAAGTAGCTATTAAGTATTCAGAAGCTATTGAACCGGCTTATATCATAGATTATAAGGGTAGAGGTGACAATGTTACAGTAGCTTATATGTATAATGAGGTTACTACTGAAGGTCCACATGCAGATTTCCCTATCAATGAAGCAATTCCAACTCAAAGTGGTAGCGCTCTTTATAATTCAACAAGCACATTAGGCGAAACTTCTTATGTTGACCCTGAAGCAAGAATTATGCACGCAAACTTTGCAGTTCAGACAGGCGCTGATTCTGTAAGTTTAACAGATTCAAAAGCTGTTTTGGCAACATTCATGTTCAAGATTGTTAACGATCAGCCAATTACATTCAGCATTGATAATACTCAAAGCGATCCTTACGAAACATACACTCTTGGCACAATTGCTAACGGCGGTAAGGTTGAAGAATATAAGACTTACGCAAAGGTTTCAGAAGCTGATGTTCCTGCTCTTGACTTTATGGGCGAAAACGAGTATAATGGAACAGTAGGTAAGAATTATACAATCACCTTCGTAAACGCTGACGGTCAGCAGATCTCATCAGCAGAGTATAAGGAAGGCACAGCAATTGTTCCACCATCACTTCCTGCAACAACTCATGATGATGCACAGCACTACACATATGCTTGGGATAAGGAAGTTCCTGCAACAGCAACAGCTAACGGAACTTATACCATCATTAAGACAGGCGCAGCTCATACTTGGGATGCAGGTGTTGTAACTAAGGAACCTACAACAACTGAAACAGGTATCAAGACATACACATGTACATTTGACGGTTGTGGCGCTACAAGAACAGAAGAACTTCCTAAGAAGGAAGATGCTCACGTTCACCACTACACATGGACATATGATGACTCAAAGCTTTACTACAATAAGCTTTCAGACAGATGCGACGGTGAATTAGTCGGTACTTGTGAATGTGGCGATGTTAAGAGAGAAGCAGCAACAAATACTTCATTGCTTAGATGTAATTCTTATGCATTGGTTCTTGACAGCTCACTTACAGTAAACTTTAAGATGACAAAGAAAAATGTTGCTTCGTTTAGCAATGTTGTCGTTAAAGCAAATACTGCATTTAAGGGCGAGATTGAATATACTGAACCTGATAAGGAAGATGCAACATATAATCAATACCTTGTAGGTGTATGGCCACAAAATGTCAAGGATGATATTGATGTTGTCGCATACAGTACAATGAAGGCTTCGGATGGTACAGTAGTAGAAGTTTGGGGTCCGACATATACAAGATCTGTAAAGGTTTATACGGATTCTATTCTTGGCAGTGCAACTTACACAGGTCCAAATGCTACAGCAAAGAATAAAGCATTGGCAACAATTTGTGTAAATATTTTGAATTATGCAGCAGCTGCTCAGGTATATTCAAATACAAATGTAAATGAACTTGCAAATGCAGGATTGACAGATGCACAAAAGGCACTTGCTACACCTGATGTTACTTCATTTGAAACAGTCAAGAATTATGAAGCAGTTCCTATTGATAACCCATCAGCACGTTTTGCCGGTGCAGCTCTCTCACTTGAGGATGCTGTTGTTCCTAAGATGACAATTGCTTTGAGAAATGATGTAAATATTAATGATATTACTGTTAAAGCAACTGTTGCAGGACAAACATTTGAATATAATCCTGTTGATGATGCTGATCAATTCAAGGTTTATAAGACAAATGTTTCAGGTGCATTGGGTACAGAAAATAGATATTACTTCTATTTCCCTGACGTATTTGCTAACCAAATGAAGGAAACAATCCAATTTGCTGTTTATGATAAATCAGGTAAGCAAATTAGTGCTGTATGTACTTATAGTGTAGAATCTTATGTACATCAGGCATGTGGATTGTCTTCATCAAGTGCAAACTTTAAGAATTTGTTGATGTCAATTATGAAATATGGCGTTTCAGCAAAAGCTTATGGTGAATTATAAAAAATAAATTATATTTTAATTTGTTTTAATTTACATAAAATGTGAGGTGAAAAATAGTGAAGTACACAAAGCCAGTAGCAGAACTTGAAAAGTTCTCAGTATGCGATGTTGTAACAACATCAGGTAAACCAGCAGGCCCTATCGAAACTCCTGACCTCGAATGATACGGTTTGTAGTTTAAAAGGGCAAGAAGCCGAGGCAACTCGGCTTCTTTTCTTTATTGATTAAATATATATTTATTATCAATCTAAGGAGTTAATTGTGAAAAAAGAAAACTCATTAATAGGGTGGCTTTATCGACTGACAACGAGTGGACCTATTCCCAAAATGGTATTATCTAATTATACAAGAGAAAAATTATTACAATATCATTATGGTCTTTCACATAATGGTAGACAAATAAATTTAAAAAATCCTAAAACTTTTACAGAAAAAATTGCGTGGTATAAGCTTTTTTATGATAATAAAAATTTTGAAAGTTACTTATGTAAAATAAAATTTAAGGATTTTGTGAAAGAAAAGCTTGGAGAAGGTCATACTGCTAAATTATACGGGGCATGGATGAGTGTTGAGGATATTGATTGGGATAAGTTACCGAATTCATTTGTGTTAAAATCTAATTGCAGTTCATTTGGCAGAAATATTATTTTTGTTGAAGATAAAAATTCTTTAGATATTGAAAAAACAAAAAAAGAAATGATGCGTTGGCTTGATTATAGAGTTGAGGGCGTAAACGGATACAGCAGAGGTTATTATTATGTAACTCCGCAAATATATGCGGAAGAACTGATAGGTGAGATTAAAGAACAACCAATTGATTATAAATTTTTCTGCTTTGACGGAGTTCCGACATATGCCTATTCTGCATTTGAACATTTTGATAATGGAGTGGCACAAAGTTCAAAAATTGCGATTTATGATATTGACTGGAATGTATTACCTGTTATATATAAGAAGTCGCAATGCGTTCCTGTTGAAAAACCAAAACACTATGATGAAATGATTGAAGCTGCAAAAATCTTATCGAAAGACTTACCTTTTGTTAGAGTGGATTTTTATGATTTAAAGAATACTTTTTATGTAGGTGAGTTGACTTTTTATTCAGGTGGATTGGATTGTTGCTTTACACCGGAAAGTTTTAATTATGAAATGGGTAAACATTTTGTTTTGCCGAAAAAATCTAAAACACATCGAATTTTTAATACAAAGCTACAAAGAACAATATAAAAAGGCTGTTATTACAGCCTAATTGTAAAAAATCACCTCGCAGATTTGCAAGGTGATTTTAATTTTTATTCATTTGGTTTGAATTTAAGTATAGAATAAACTTGAGGATAAAAGCAGTGAATTATTATACCTTTTTTGTAAAGTATACCTTGTTTTACTCTATTCCAATTTGGTTTGCCTTTTAGATATTTTGACATATAAGCATCGGCATTGCAAATTACAGTTACCGGATGGTTTATTTCATTTACCATTTTTTCGGCAAACTGTTCGAAGGTTTCTTCCATAAAAGGTCTGTTAAAATAGAAAACATCGTAATTATCACAGTTAATGTTAAAAGCATCGTCATTTATTATATTGACATTTTCTTTTTTGTCTGCCCATTTTTTTGTGAAATTTGCAACTTCAGGATTAAATTCAACACCTGTTACTTTGCAATTTTAGTTTTTGGTGTGAACAAAGTTTAACACTCTGCCTTTTCCGCAACCGATGTCAACGAATCTGCTGTTGTCGTTGATTTCAACATCCTTGAACATTTCTTCCAATGCAAGATATTCTGTTGATTCACTTCCGGTAGAAATGCTTCGGTCAATAGAGTTAACATATTTTTCAAGAGAAGTTCCGCATGTAAATATGTCTTTTAGTATGTCGTGGTATTTGACAAGTTTACGAGAAACCTTGCTGTAGAATTTTCCGAGGTTAGTTGTCATTGACCACGAATTTAATTGTTTATAATACTCCTTAGCAAATTCGTTCATATTTTCCTCAAGTTATTATCCATTAAGGATTTCAAAATTCTTTTTGTTGCATTTGTAGAGGTTCTTAAAGACCTCGAAGTTGCGGTCGTAGACCGCTTTGTTTGCCTTGTTTGGATGGTATGTAATCTTTGCAGGGATGAGCTTCTTAACCTCGGTCATTGAGCCAATCATTCCTGTGCCGACAGCGATACAAGCTGCTGCGCCGACCGCACCGATGTTTTGCGGTGAGTCAACAACCTCAACATCTCTTTGGAGAATGTCGGCAAGGATTTGGCAAGTTGAAGCACCGAGTGCACCGCCGCCGCAGAAGCGAACAGCGTTTGTTGTCTTGTACTTTGCAACTTTTTGCTCCTGACGCTCAAGCATCCATCTCATATGGAAGCAAACGCCCTCAACAACGGCTCTGATAAGCTCGGTTTTGCCTGTTTCAAGGTGAATATTGAAGAACATACCTGCGGCATTCGGGTCTTCAAACGGACATCTGTTGCCGTGAAGCCACGGAGTAAACACAACACCGTCCGAACCCGGATTTGCTCTATCGATAACCTCTTCAAGATAATCGTAAAGGTTAAAACTTTCCTCCTCCAAGTCGTCCTTCTTGTGACCGTATTTTTTGAGGAATACGCCGATTTCGTCAAGTGCAAGGTGGTCCTTAACCCAACCCATACATTTGTTGGAGGTTTCGAGCTCGGCAAAATAATTGTAAGTTTCAGGATTTGCACCAACGATAGCAGCCATCATAGCACCTGCGTCAACAAGTTGTTCCGGAACAACAGTTCCAACCCAACCTGAAGTGCCCGAATAAACATGAGTGTCGCCGATTTCTGTTGCACCTGCGCCTACGCCGATAAGTGATGCGTCACCGCCACCGCCGTAAACAGCTGTGCCCTCTGCAAGACCGAGCTCCTCGGCAGCCTGCTTTGTGATTTCACCGACCTTTTCAGTGCTTGCCTTGATTTCGGGCATATGCTCAATATTAACTCCGACCATATCACAAATCGGTTTGCACCAGCCCTCGTGACCCTTGCGTGTGTCGTAAAGAAGTGTGCCGAATGCGGAGTCGTTTGTCATAACAAATTCGCCACTGCAACGGAGAATCATATATTCCTTAACATCAAGCCATTTGTAAATTCTCTTGAAGTTTTCAGGTTCGTGAGCCTCAACCCATTTGTATTTCCAAATCGGGTCTTTAACAGATGACGAAACCGCACCTGTGTATTTGAGATATTTGAGAAGTTTTGTAACCTCGGCGCCTGCAATCTGAACACCGTGTGCAATCCCTTTTTTGATTTCTTCTCTTGCACGCTGGTCCATATATGTCATCGGACGGCGGATACATTTGCCCTCTCTGTCAACAAGAACAAGTCCCTGCATAGCAGAACAGAAGCTGATGCCCTCAATCTGCTCTTTTTTGATTTTACGGCATTTTTTCAAAACCTCTTTGGTGGTGATGCACATTGCACTCCACCATTCGTCTGCGTCCTGCTCACTTCCGCCCTTAACGCCTGTTTCTTCATCAACATAGAGATTATATCCCTCTGTTGCAGATGCAAGAATTCTTATCTCCTTGTCGATTTCGATAAGACAGGTCTTGATGCCTGTTGTACCGATATCATACGCCATTACATATTTACTCATACTGTCCTCCGTATACAAATTAGTTTGTTAATTATTTTTCGAATGTAAACGCAGACTCAATGAACTTGAGCAACTGCCTTACTATCTGGTCTTCCGAAAGCTCTGCCACATTCACTCCCGTGTATATCTCAAGCCTGTTGCGATAGTAGTCGCAGGTGAATGAAAATTGCAGTGAAGTCAACAAATTATCAAGGAAAAAAGCAAAAAGACGAGGATCCATATCCTGTCTTACATCGCCTTTTGCAAGTGCATCGGTGATACATTTTACATATTTTTTGCTTGTTTCGCCCTCGATAGCCTTGGCAAATTCCATAGCCTTTTCGCTATCTCGCTCGGATGTTATCTCGTTGTACAGCTTGACATAGTTTGCATCACGCTGGCTGAGCTGACATGTTGTTCTGATGAGCTTTTCAGCCTTGACAATCAGCTTGTCATCGCTTTGCAAAATTTCGTCTATCGCATCGTCAAGAATTGACATTCCTCGCTGAATGCAGGTGATGAACAAGTCCTCCTTGGTGCTGAAATATTTGTACATCAGTCCGATGCTTATTCCGGCTTTTTTTGCAATTATATTTATATTGGCTTTTTCGTAGCCTTTGGAAGCAAATTCTTTGATACCGACTTCAAGGATTTTTTCCTTTCTCTCATCGGTAGCCCTCTCAAACGCTTCTTTGTATCTCTTTTCAAACATAAAAATCTCGATTTTGTAGCCTTGCACAAAACAATTTGTTTTCGTTTGTGCAAATGCTCCAAATCTCCTTCGGTGAGCATTAATTCACTAAAGGTATATTACCATTTTTCATTGTATATTGCAACAAAAATAACAAAAAAATCAAGGTTTAAAGTTGACAAATCGTTGAAATGTGATATACTTAATTTGTAAAAACCGTGAGTACCGGCTCACCAACCAAATAGTGAGTGACCGCTCACTATAAAATTTAAGGAGGATTATTTATGGATACAAGATTCGCTATTACAGAGTATCCTAACGCTGCTGCACTCACAGCACAGCTTGATGCGTTAATTAAAAAACCAATCTACTCTATCAACAGAGCTGCTCTCAAAGAGTATGAAGATGAATACTTCGCAAAGAAGTGCGCAAAGTCAAAGGAAATGATTACAGAAGCAAAGCAAGTAATTCCCGGTGGCGTTCAGCACAACCTTGCGTTCAACTATCCGTTCCCAATCGTTATGACAAAGGCTAAAGGCAACAAACTTTGGGATATTGACGGCAACGAATATTTTGACTTCCTTCAGGCAGGCGGTCCAACAATTATCGGTTCAAACGACGATGTTGTTAAAGAAAAGGTTAAGGAGCTCCTTGATGACTGCGGTCCGTCAACAGGTTTGTTCCACCCTTATGAATATAAGCTCGCAAAGAAAATCAGCGAGTGTGTACCATCAGTAGAAATGTTCCGTATGCTCGGTTCAGGTACTGAAGCATGTATGTGTGCTGTTCGTGTTGCTCGTCTTGCAACAGGCCACAAGAATATAATCAAAATGGGCGGTGCTTACCACGGCTGGTCAGATCAGCTTGCTTGGGGTATGCGTGTTCCGGGTACACTTAACCTTCAATCACACGGCGTTCCTATGTTTGTATTCAAGCACACACAGGAATTCTTCCCTAACGACCTCAAGGATCTTGAGAAGAAGCTCATCATCAACAAGTTCCGTGGCGGTACAGCTGCTGTATTCATCGAGCCATGCGGACCTGAATCAGCTACTCGCCCAGTTGACAAGGACTTCCCTAAGGGTGTACAGGCACTTTGCCGTAAGTACGGTGCTCTCCTTGTTTGTGACGAGGTTGTAACAGGTTTCCGTATCGGTTTGTCAGGTGCACAGGGTTATTATGGTATTGATCCTGATATTACAATCTTTGGTAAGATTATCGCAGGTGGCTATCCTGGTGCAGGCGGTATCGGCGGTCACAGAGAAGTTATGAAGTATCTTGGCGCAGGTCTTGATAAGGCTGAAGGCAAGAAAATTCACAAGGCTATGTGCGGTGGTACAATGGCTGCAACACCAATTTCTTGCTGTGCAGGCTACACTGTAATTTGCGAAATCGAAAAGAGAAATGCTTGTCAGGTTGCAGGTCAAATGGCAGACAGACTTGTTAAGGGACTCAACGAATCAATCAAGAAGTATGACCTTCCGTTCGTTTGCTACAATGTTGGTTCAATTTGCCAGCTTCACACTGTTGCAACAATGCACTTCAGAATTAACTGGAAGAAGCCTTGGACAATTCCGTCAGTACTTAAGGAAACAGGCATCCGCCAGACAGAAATGCAATATATGGGTGCTGCTTATATGGCAGAAGGTCTTGTAACTCTTGCAGGTTCTCGTCTTTATACATCAAGTGCATACACCGAGGAAGATATTGACGAATGCATCAAGAGATTCGACAAAGTTCTTTCAAAGTGCGAAAAGATTGATTATTGATTAACGGCATAATTAGGGTGGTTTTGCGACCGCCCGTTTGTCGCTTATAATTTACATATAATATAAGGGGAAAAATATGGCTTACGAAATTGAAGAAGCTAAAAGATTAGTTGTTGAAGCAGGCAAAAGGCTTGTTGAATCCGGTCTTATTGCCCGCACATGGGGCAATGTTTCTGCTCGTATCAGCGACACACAGTTTGTTATCACTCCGTCAGGCAGAGCCTACGAGGATCTTACTCCTGAAGAAGTTGTAGTTGTTAACATTGCTGATTGCTCACATGAGGGCGACATCAAGCCATCATCGGAAAAGGGCGTTCACGCAGCTGCGTATCGTCATCATCCAACAGTTGATTTTGTTATTCATACTCACCAAAGAGCAGCCACAATTGTTTCCATCACAGGTATGGATATCGTAAATGTTTATGATGAGTTCAAGGGCGTTTTGGGCAACAAAGTTCCTTGTGCCGATTATGCTATGTCCACAACCGATTCTCTCCGCAGAAAGGTTGAGAGATGTATTGAAATGAATCCGAGTGCTCGTGCAATTATGCTTATGCACCACGGTGCTCTTGTTATGGGCGATGACTACGACCACGCATTTGCTCTTGCAGAAAATCTTGAGAAATGCTGTGAAAAGGTAATTAAGGATAACTATCTTCGTCATTCTTGGGATAAGACTTATTCCGATGACGCAAGAAGAGCATACTTCCTCAAGAAGAATGGCGCAGATGAAATGCCGGATGAAATTTGCGACCTCGGTTCATCTGTCAGAAGCGGAAACCACTTCACTCTTACATTTGGCGGAAAGACAGTTGATGTTGACCTTGAAACAGGTCTTGGAATCAACGGCATTGCTCCAAAGGTTGAAAAAATCCACAGAGCAATTTATAATTCGGAAAATGTTACAATGATTAGGCACCTTGCAACTCCTGATGTTGTTGCAGTATCTTGCCTTGATGAAACTATGGACCCAATGATTGATGATTTCGCTCAAATTGTTGGTCTTGATGTAAAATGCGTTCCGTGGATTAACGGCGACACAGACGAATGCGCAAAGGAAATTGCAAAGTCAATCAAGGATAGAAACGCTGTTCTCATTCAGGGAATGGGTGCAATGATTACAGGCAACAATGACGGTGACCTTCAGGCTCTTGACATTATTATGGACAAGGGCGCTGCCGCTCAAATTGATTGCAACATCTTCAATCGTTCACATTATGTTCCAAAGGCAGAATGCTTCCTTATGAGAACTGTTTATCTTGCAAAGTACAGCAAGCAGATTGATAAAAAGTAACTATAGGCTGTGATAAAGTTTCTGAATCACGCCAAAATATAAATTACCATATCAGCCTCCTCTTATGTATAAGGGAAGGTGGCAACACGAAGTGTTGACGGTGGGGTTTTAAAAATGCTGTAAGTATCGAACTTACAGCATTTTTGGCGTTTTTCGTTTTTTGCGAACAAGCGGTACCATCGTACAGCAAAGTTCGCAAGAAAACGAAATTCAGAA
>NZ_FUWW01000013.1 GCF_900167205.1 Eubacterium coprostanoligenes | reverse complement strand
CTTTCTGTTCGCACAATTTACGGATTATTTCTCCAATATCTTTTCTTAATTTTCCGTATATCTCTTTTCTGCGATATTTTGGTGCAAACACTATGTGATAATGACACCTGTATGTTGAGTGTGACAATGTTTTTATTTCATTGTTTCCGTTCTTTTTTATCATGCTTTTAACCTCCTGTATTTTAGTAACGCGGCTGCCAAACCGTTTCTATTATACTTGGAGGTTATTTTTTCGCCAATACCCTCGGCTTGCTTTTAGCTCGCCGTTCTTATTTTTACTAAAGCTTTCTGTTTCCCCCGGTAGAACCGGGGGTTATCAACCATTGCTGGACAAATTTAAAAAAGACAGAGAAAATCTCCGTCTTTTTCATTAATTTTCTTTATGTCCGGCAGAACGAAGCAGTTTTTTTACATCTTGTTCGGTCAATTCTCTGTAATCGCCCTGTTTGAGCATACCGAGTTTAACAGGACCGATGGAAATTCTTTTAAGTCTTGCTACTTCCAAACCTTGACTTTCGCACATTTTTCTGATTTGACGATTTCTGCCCTCGTGAAGAATAAACTCAAGAACAACTCTGTTTTCTTCTTCTGTCAAAACAGTAACCTCGCAAGGGGCTGTCATTCTGCCGTCAATTTCAATACCGTTGCGAAGATTGAAAAGAATATCATCATTTACCGCCGGTCTTACTGTAACACGATATACCTTTGCATATTCATGTGACGGATGAGTCATACAGTTTGTGAACGAACCGTCATTTGTCAAGAGCAAAAGTCCCTCACTGTCTTTGTCAAGTCTGCCGACAGGATAAATTCTGCAACCAAAATCAGGAAGCAAATCCATAACGGTTTTTCTGCCGAGTTCGTCAGATACGGTTGTGACATATCCACGAGGCTTGTTGAGCATAACATATACCATTTTGCGATTTTTAACTTTAGTAAGTTTTTGCTTGCCAACTGTAACCAAATCTTTACGAGGATTGATTTTCATACCGATTTCCGCAACATGACCGTTCACCTTAACTTTGCCTGCACGGATTAAATCCTCGCTTTTTCTACGGGAAGCAACTCCCTGTTCTGCCATAAATTTTTGAAGTCTTACTTCGTTGTTGTTTGCCATACTTTTACACTTTCCGGAGCTATAATATCTACAGTCCTAATTAATTTGTTATTTGAATATATTTCCATTTTGCCGACTTTTGTATTTTTCAATATCGGGGCATACAAAATAGGATAATAATATAACTTAAAACTTAATTTGTCAAGATACGAAACATCAAAAGATGCTGTACAAAAGATTTTTTTCTTGTTTGAACCAACACAATCAATCTCAATTCCTTGTGTTTTTGAAAGCGTTTGATACTTGCCTTTTGCATAATCAAGGAGCTTTTTGTGGTCGTTCCAATCGTCACAATCATTTAGCGTCACGATAATTATGGTATTACCTTTATAATCATAGGCACTGACAAGGCATCTGCCTGACTTTTTTGTAAATCCTGTTTTGACACCGATACAGTTTTCTGTTTGATATAAAAGTTTATTATGGTTATAGATTGTTTGTGGCTTGTTATTAATTTTTATTTCTGCTTTTTGAAGTTTACATATTTGTGAAAAAACTTCATTATCAAGTGCGTATGAGGTCAGCATTGCCATATCATATGCGGTTGAATAATGCTCTTTGCCGTCTAAACCCGACGGGGTTTCAAAATGCGTGTTTGACAGTCCGAATTTTTGAGCATAATAATTCATCAGTTTGACAAACTGCAACAAACTGCCGGAAATATAGACAGCAAGAGCGTTAGCCGCATCGTTGCCGGAAGCAAGCATTGCTCCCTTTATCAAATCTGATACAGTTATCTTATCCCCTGCTTTCAGATAAATCAAAGAGCCTTCTGTTTTTTCGAGCATAGAGTTTGTGATTTCTACAACTTCATTTTGATTCAGTCTTTCACACGCAATAAGACAAGTCATTATCTTTGTGGTCGAAGCCATTGAGCACTTACAATCGCTTGATTTTTGATACAACACAGTTGAGGTTGTTTTATCAATTACAATAGCTTTTTCCGCTGTGATATTGTCATTTTTGGCATAGACAGAATACGGCACAAGCAATACGAATATACACAAAAAACTTATAAATCTTTTATACAAAACAATCACCTACATAAATATATGCAGGTGATTTAATTTAATTAAAAATTATTCTGCTTTTTCTTCTGGCTTTGACTCGCTCTTCTTTGCTTCCGTAAGCTCTGTAAGTTTATCAACAAGTTCAGGAATCATCGCAATAGCTCTGTCTGCAGATGATGTGTAGTTGTTGATTTGCATAAGTCTAACCTTTGAATCCTGAATAACGATGAATGCAACAGGAGTGATAGAGATACCGCCTCCGCCGGCACCGCCGAACAATTCCTTATTTTGCTTTGAAGGAAGGTCTGTTCCGCCTGATGTAAAGCCGTATGATACCTTTGATACAGGGATAAGTGTAGTATTACCCGTTACCATTGGTTCGCCGATAATAGTTGAAACATCAACCATTTCTCTCATCTTTTCAAGTGTTGATTCCATTATTTTGTTTACCGGAGTTTCTTTCATAATACATTCCCCTTAAAATTAATTACTTGTTTTTTATTAAGTTAACCAAGAACTTTGTTCCTGCTTTAATACCAATTTTTAAAATCAGCGCAACATTCATTGATGCAATAAGCTGAAATTCATATTCATTAAACGGTGCTATGAAATCAGGTTGAATATAATCATCATATTGGTCAACCTTCATACCATTCAAAATCATACCTTTTAGCGGATAATAAAATCCGCAAATTCTGCCGTATGCACGAGCAATTTCTTCTGCATCAGCGCCACCAACTATTATTTTAACATATAATGAGTAAATATGCAAACCCCTAAATAAAGTTGTTACAGCAGTATTTAAGGTTTCTACCAAATTTGATGCCAAAAGCATAATTCCGACAATGCCGTCCTCATCAATAATTTTTGCAATAGGATTCTTTTTAGGTTCTGCTTTTGGTTTTGATGCATCAGCTTCAACTGTTTTTGTTTCGGGTTCTTTAACTGTTTCGGCATTTTTTTCTGCTTCAACCTCAACAACAGGTTCAACCGTTGTTTCTGCTTTAGTTTCTTCAACAGGTTTTGACTTTTTAGAATTATCTTTCTTTTTTTCTTTTTTCTTCTCGGCAGCTTGTTTACCTGCTTTATCCGGAAATAAAATGAAATTAAGAATTTTTGAAAGTTCAATATCTTTTTTTATAAAAAGCACCTGAACCGATGTGTGCCATCCATTATCATAAACAACGGTCAATTCGGCCGAAAGAGAAAGAATGAATGCAAACAGCAATACCAAAACAGCTAAAATTATCAGAAAAACTTTCATTTACTCCTCCTCAATATGAGCAAGCTCTGATATTTCTTTTTCTTTTAGTATATCAGATTTATTCTCATTGTCAAATAAAGAAGTTTGGCTGTCATCCTTTGCAATGCTTTCAACCTCTTCGGTTTTTGGTAAATCGGGCAAATCTTCGAGGGAATTGAGCGAAAAACATCTTAAAAATCTATCGGTCGTGCCATAAATCAACGGTCTACCGGGCAAGTCCATTCTCCCCTTTTCTTCAATAAGTCCTTTTTGAACAAGTGAAGAAATCGGTCCTGAACAATCAACGCCTCTGACCTGTTCGATAAATGAACGGGTCACGGTTTTGTTGTAAGCAATAACAGCAAGAACTTCAAACGCTGCGTTACTCAACGGTGCGTTTTTCTTGATTTCCATAAGTTTTCGCACTTCTTCACTGTACTTTTCTCTTGTACAAATTTGATATTTGTTGTCAACACGGATAAGCATTAAGCCGGAGCCTCGCTCATCATACTGTGCGCCCAAATAATCAAGCATTTTTTCAATAGTTTCAATATCTATATCAAGAACTTCTGAGAGTTTTGCAGGTTCAACAGGGTCACCTGCGGCAAAAAGCATAGCTTCAAGAGTTGAAACCAAGTTTTCAGTTTTATTCAAGGTTGTCCACCTCTTTTGCTTCATTTACAATCTGAACGGTCGGATTGTGCATATCTCCTTCAACCGTTATTCTTTTTGTTTTTGTTAGTTCCAAAACAGCTAAAAATGTTGCCACAATATCCGATTTTGATTTTGCTCCGTCAAACAAATTCAAAAAGCTGACCTTTTTTCCGCTCCAAAGTTTACGCATAACGGTTCTAACCTTTGATGCTACATTTACAAATTTCTTTGCAACAATAACTTTGAATGAATCAATCGGAGGGGGCAATCGTCTTTGTGCCTTGCCTGCAACATTTACATAAGCGTCCAAAAGTTCATCAGGTTCGTGAAATCTTTCATAATCATAATTTACCCACCCGCCTTGTGGCTGACGAACAAATCTGCCAAAGCCGTCTGTTCGATTGGAAAGTTTTTCTGCCATCAACTTACAGTCACGATATTCTATAAGTTCGCCTGTAAGTTCCTTTTTGAGCACTTCCGCTTCTTCATGTCGAGGGAGCAAAGAAACAGTTTTGATATAAATCAATCTTGCTGCCATTTCCAAAAAATCACCGGCAACATCAAAATCCGCTTCTTCCATTTGTCTGACATAATCAAGGTATTGATTGACAAGTTCAACAATCGGAATGTCATTAATATTCAGTTTATGCTTACTGATAAGGTGCAAAAGCAAGTCCATAGGACCTTCGAACACCTCAATTTTATAGGTTAAATTATCCATAATACCTCAATTAAATATGGAGCACCAATCTTGGAAGTAAAGAAATAAAGTTCAACAATTTACTTGTAAGAAAAGATATAGGAGTATCCAAAATTCCTGTGAAAAGAAGAATCATAAGGCCAATCATTATATATCTTTCATACATCATATATTTATAATAAATTTTATCAGGTAAAACAGCTGCCAAAATCTTTGAGCCGTCGAGCGGTGGAATTGGGAACAAATTAAACACTGCAAGCATAACATTGATTTGAGCAGAATAAAGGAAGAAATATGCTATTGCACTTCCAACAGCCGAATTGCCTGCAAATTTTGCCAAAATAAAATATCCCCAAACCGATACAAAGCCCATAAGAATATTTGCAAGTGGACCAGCAAATGCTGTCAGAGCCATACCGCCTTTTTCATTTTTAAAGTTTCTTGGATTAATCGGCACAGGGTTTGCATAACCGATGCCAAAGAGAAAAATCATCACTGTACCGATAGGATTGAGATGTGCAAAAGGATTGAGTGAAAGTCTGCCCTCTCTTTTTGCAGTGTCATCACCAAGTAAATGTGCCATAAGACCGTGTGCAAGCTCGTGTATCGGCAAGCAACAAAACACAACAAAACATCTCGAAAGCACAGCAATAACCGCAAGCAAGTACTCGCCTTGTTGTATATATCTAAAAATTGAAATCATTTAATTAATCACCTTTGTTTTATATTTTTGCAACAACCATTCTGTCGTTACCGTACATATCTTTTAATACTTCAACACTGTTAAAATCAGAAAGAACATCAATAATAGTTTTACCTTGATCCTCGCCTATTTCAAGCATCAAAACACCGTTTGGTTTAAGCTTTTTACTCCATTTATCAT
This sequence comes from Eubacterium coprostanoligenes, assembly GCF_900167205.1. Taxonomy (GTDB): domain Bacteria; phylum Bacillota; class Clostridia; order Oscillospirales; family Acutalibacteraceae; genus Eubacterium_R; species Eubacterium_R coprostanoligenes. The sequence continues at coordinate 56,156 of NZ_FUWW01000013.1, read as the reverse complement.
TGATAACTCTGTAAAAATCAAGTCCGTCAGTTCCACCGTCAAGAGCCATCACTGGTTCTTTTTTTACTTCATCTTGCAATGTTTGGAGAACATCCGTTTTGATATACGGCGGATTTGAAATAATCAAATCGGCTTGTTCAATATCTATATCGTTAAAAATATCATCATTAATCAAAATTGCATTATATATGCCATCGGAATTTTTCTTCAAATATTCAAATGCGTCTTTGCTTTTTTCAATGCAATAAACTTTTGATGACGGAACAGCTTTTGCAATACTCAAACCAATACACCCACTGCCTGAACACAAATCAATAATAACCGGAGCGTCAACAGTTTTCAATTGTTTAACAGCTAGTTCAACAAGTTCTTCGGTTTCAGGTCTCGGAATAAGAACGCCCTCGCCAACATAGAATTCACTTTCGTAAAAATCCCATTTACCAACAACATATTGAAGTGGCTCTCCTGATTTTAATTTCCACAAGCAATCCGCAAGCTGTCTTGTGATAACAAAATCATCTCTATGAGCATGATATTCGTTGTTTTTTATTCCTGCAACATGGCAAACTACTGTCAAAGCCTTGAAATCAGCCTCATCTACACCGTTTGCACCTAAAAAACTTACGCTGTAACTATACGCTTCCTTAACATTCATCGCTTAATTTCATCGTCCTCAATATTGTCTGTAATAACCGCTTTTATAGAAGCAATGCCAACTTCAATTATATCGTCTTCAGGCTCTTTTGTAGTAATTCTTTGCATCCATAAACCCGGTGCAGATACTATTTTGACAAACAGATTGTCGTGCTTGCCCGCGTATCTGATAAATTCATAGCCGATGCCCATAATAAGTGGGATGAGCGGTAATTTGATAAACATCCACGCAATTGTGTTTTGCTTCAATTCAGCCGGAACAACAAGTGAAAGAAGCGTAACAACAACAATACTTAAAATAAGCATTACAAACATAAATGATGTACCGCATCTTGGATGAAAGCGAGTACACTTTTTTACATTTTCTACAGTAAGCTCCTCACCTGCTTCATAGCAAGCAATGCTTTTGTGTTCGGCGCCGTGATATTTGAATAGTCTTTTTATATCTTTCATTTGAGAAACAAAAAGCATATAAACAACAAAGATAACTATTTTCATACAGCCTTCAATAGTACCCTGCCAAGGAGTGAGAGCCATATGTGTTGCTTCATTAATTTTATTGAATATAAACACAGGCAAGAAAAAGAAAATCAAGAACGCAAGTGCAAAGCCCAAAACAGAGGCAATGCCCATAATTATATCCATAAATTTGTCGCCGAGTTTATCAGTAATCCATTTTTCAAACTTGTTCATTTCGACATCTTCAAGGTCTTCCATACCTGATGCTTCTGCCGAATACATCAAAAGTTTGTAGCCCATAATCATTGATTCAATAAAAGCAACAATGCCACGAATAATCGGAAGTCCGAAAAATTTATTCTTATCTTTTAAATGCTTAAAATCATGATATTCAACAAGAATTGAATTATCAGTTTTCCTGACAGCAGTTGCAATCCCTTTTGGTCCTTGCATCATAACGCCCTCAATAAGAGCCTGACCGCCGACAGAAGTAATATGTTGTTTTTTACTCATTAAAACGATAGCCTTTCAAATTAATTTTGACTTGGTGCTTCTAATAACGGAAGATGAATAGTAACCAAAGTTCCCTTATTTTCAACACTGTCAATATCTAAAAATCCATTATGTAAATTTACGATTTCGGTTGTAACCGCAAGACCGATTCCCGAGCCTTTAACGCTGACATTTGCCTTGTAGAACTTTTCCTTAACATGAGGCAAGTCCTCTGCGGAAATACCGCAACCTTGGTCGGCAATAGCAATTTTTACAAAATCCTTGCCATCTCTTTTTTCAAATTCTGCCTTAACAAGAATTTTGCTTCCGGGACGAGAATATTTGAGTGCATTATCAAGAATATTCATAAACACTTGCTTGAGCCTGTTTGCATCGGCATTTGCAATACAAGGTACTTCAGGAATACTGTATTTAACCTCATAACCCTCTCGTACAGCACGCTCAATGAATGTAAACAGCGTTTCTTCAAGTTCGGCAAGAATATCTACATTTGCAAGTCGAAGCGTCATTCTACCGCTTTGAAGTCTTGAGAAATCAAGAAGTTCCTCAACAAAGCCTTCAAGTCTGCCTGCCTCTTTAACGATAACTTGCAAGCCTTTTTTGGTAAGCTCATCAACATTGTCTTGGTTGCCGAGAGTAAGCGTTTCTCCCCAGCCTTTAATTGAGGTCAAAGGAGTTCTCAATTCGTGAGAAATAGTAGAAATAAAGTCATTTTTCATTTTATCGGCTGTTTCAATTTCAGAAGCCATTGTATTAATGCTGTCTGCAAGGTCACCGATTTCATCATTGTATTTTTTCTCAATTCTGACATCAAGATTTCCCTCGGCAATTTTTTTAGTTGCCTGATTAACTTCTTTAAGCGGAGTGATAATTGTTCTGATAAAATACAAATTTGAAAGAATGATTATAGCCAAAATAATCAAGAAAATAAATGCTATTAGCACGGAAATACTTGTAATTTGACGGTCAACATTGTCAACAGCGGTCATAACACGAATTGCGCCAACCTTTGTGTTGTCAGAGCTTTTAATAACCCTGCAAACAGCCATAACTTTTTGACCGTTTGTTAGTTTGCCGACAAATTTAGCTTTTCCATCTTCATTTTCCATTGCAGATTGATAATCGGACATTTTCTGCTTCTCAACCGCAAAGCCGTTTGATGAAATAATTACATTCCCTTCATTGTCAACAATCCAAACAGTAGTTGAATCTTTGTTTGAATAAGTGTCAATATAAAGTGCGGCTGAAGATTCAAGCGATTCACCGTTGTTTATATTATTTTCAAAATAATTAACGGCAGAATCCGAAGCGGCGGAATTAACTATACTTTCAACCGAACTGTAATAATATACCTTTATAAGAGAAGTGCAAACAATGAAAGCAATGGTAAAAAGCAAAACAACAAGACCGATAATCAATATCAACCATCTGCGTGTAATGCCTTCGATTTTTTTGCTTTTAATTTTTGTAATGTAATCAGCATTAAAATCATTGCTCATTTGTTTATAAATCTCTACTTTCTGTTTATTGTTCGCTTGTTATCCACTTGTAGCCAAGACCCCAAATGGTGACAAGTCGTGTCGGACTTGAAGGATTATCCTCAATTTTCATACGAAGTCTGCGAATGTTTACATCAACAATCTTTTCATCGCCAAAATAATTTGCTCCCCAAACTTGCTTTAAAATATCATTTCTTGACAAAGCTGCATTTGGATTGCGGAAGAAATACTCAATAATTTGGAATTCAACCTGGGTGAGTTCAATCATATTGCCCGACTTCAAAAGAGTTCTGTTACGAAGATTAAGTTCAAATTCATCAAGAATTATACTGTCAGAGCTTGAATCACCCTTTTTGAAGCCTCTTGTCATTTCAACTCGGCGATAAACTGCATCAACACGAGCCATAAGTTCACTTGGTGAAAACGGCTTTGTAACGTAGTCATCCGCACCGAATAAAAGTCCGGTAACCTTATCCATTTCCTGTGTTTTTGCGCTGAGCATTATGATTCCGAGATCTGATGAAAGTTTGCGGAGTTCTTTGCATACAGCAAGTCCGTCAAGTTCCGGCATCATAATATCAAGAATAGCCACATCAAAGCCTTCTTCATCCTGCTTGAATTTTTGAAGTGCAACAAGTCCGTTTTCGGCTTGTTCAACAGTATAGCCTGAACGAGAAAGGTTAATTACAATAAATTCTCTGATGGATTCTTCGTCTTCAGCTACAAGTACTTTTTTCATATTTACACCGTACCTTTCTTACAGTATGCTAACAAATTTTGATGTATTGCTTCAATTCGTCAATTGAAATATCAATTTCTTTATCATTTGATGTTTTTGCAAGATAATAATATCCTGATTTGTCAAGAATTATGCTGTATCCTTGATAAGCATTTTCATCATATACCGCTTTTAAAACCGGCATAATTGAAAACACAGAAGATTTTGTTTTTTTGTTGATAACGGTCATTTCACGAGTCTTTTTGTTATATGTTGCAGATATGTTTTTAAAATATTTGTCCGGAATAATAACATTGTAATTATCATCTTTGACATACAACGAATAGTTTGTGTGAACAAGAATTGTTTTATTATAAATTTTCCAATTCAGCGGTTTGATATTTTTCGGCAAGCCCTTAATTGCAATATCTGTTGGGATTTCAATTCTTTCATCCTCGTTTATATCACAAGAATTTACAAGGCATCCTCTTGATGTTCCTGATGTTCTGCCTGTTGAATAACTATAAAACGGAGAGACAATTGAGTCGTACATATTTGACCAATAGATGACTTCTGTTCTTATACTGTTACCGTTTGAACCGATTGCATCGGCATATACTCTTATATCACCCTCGGCTTTTTCAACATTGATATTTCTATAAGAAATAACTCGAGAATCAAGTTTTGTCTCACCTTTTAATTTCAGGTTGTTGTCATTCAAAGAATAAAGTTCTGCCTTTGCACTTGTCTTTGTTCCCGAATTGATTTCAAACATCAATATTTCATTATTACCTGTTTGTTTAAAATCAACGATAACATAGTTGTTGAGATAAATTTCGTCTTTGTTGATTTGTTTAACCTCAAACTTTTTGTCATCAAATTTAAGGTCGTATACAACAAATAAATGACTGTTTGAATTTGAAATATTGTTCCAGCAAACAATGATTTCATCTTTGCCGTCGTTGTTAACATCTGCAAAGTCAAGACGATATGCATCATCTCCATAACCCTTTATATCGGAAACAACTTCCCACTTACCTGAATATTCCTTGATAATAGCCATTCGGATAGTGCCAAGATTATCGTTTGGCTCATAGAAAGCAACAGCTTCTTCTTTTTCGTCACCGTCTAAATCATAAAAGTTATATGATGTGATGTATTCGCCTGACGAAGGGTTCTTTAATGAATAACCGTTTGACATAAAACTGTCAAGTGCACTTTTAACATCGGCATTATCCCCAAACGGTGCAACTGCCGAAATTAAATCATTTACAGATGAAGCAAGCCTAAAACTGCAACCGGAGAACAACGCAACAATCAATACAATGCACATAAGTACTTTTATGTATTTCACATTCAATCCCCCTTGCAGATACAATAATTAAATAAATTATAACAGATTATTTAAATAAAATAAATAGCAAATTAAGAAAAAATAACATTTTTGTTACAAAAATAAACATCCAATATAAAAAATTGGATGTTTATAACAAAAATACTACAAAAAGAGGTGGATTGGAGCCTTTTTAAAGACATCGGTTAGAGGAGAAACAATGAAAAGAGAAACATTTTACCGACTCCGAAACAGTCAATGCCGTGTGGTTGGAGAAACCATTATATGTCTTCCACCCTCATAAATATTCACTTTATGATTATATTATACATATTTTTTTGTGAATTTCAATATAACAAAATGAATAATTAATTAAATTTTCGTTAATTCTCAAAATTATTCTATTGTTCCGCCACCAAGAACATAATCGCCGTCATATAAAACAACTGCTTGTCCCGGAGTAATTGCTCTGACAGGTTCATTAAATTCAACAACAACCCTATCGCCGTCACAATATGCAACACATGGAACTTCACGCATATTATATCGAGTTTTTGCAAAGCAAGATATTTTATCATCAGGCTTTTGAGCAATCCAATTAAAATCTCTTGCAGTAAGGCTTTTTTTGTTTAAATCTTCATTTGAGCCTAAAACAACGGTATTACTTTCAATATCTTTGCTGATAACATAAACCGGATGACCAAGAGCAATATTCAGCCCTTTTCGTTGACCGATTGTATAACGAATGAGACCGTTGTGCTTGCCGAGAACATTTCCCTGCTTGTCAACAAAATCACCGCATGGATATGTTTTGCCCTTGTATTGCTCAATGAATTTTGAATAATCCCCGTCAGGTACAAAGCAAATATCTTGGCTGTCTCGCTTTTTTGCATTGATAAAACCGTTTTTCTCTGCAACTTCTCGGATTTTTTCTTTTGAATATTTGCCCAAAGGAAAAACAGTATGCTCAAGCTGATACTGGCTCAAAGAATACAAAACATAACTTTGATCTTTTGACAAATCTTTGCCTTTTTTGAGCATATATCTGCCGTTTACATATTCAATATCAGCGTAATGACCTGTTACAACACAGTCGTATTGCAATTCTTCCATACGCTTCATTAATTTTTCAAACTTAAGATACCTATTGCAATCAATGCAAGGATTTGGCGTTCCGCCTGCTTCATAGGTTGAAATGAATTTGTCAATAACTTTTTTTTCGAATTCATCTTTAAAATTAAAGACATAATAAGGCATACCGAGTTTATAAGCAACAGACCTTGCGTCTTCTATATCATCAAGAGAACAGCATGTCTTTTCCCTATCGACGCCAATATCCTCGTTGTCGTAAAGTTTCATGGTAGCACCGATGCACTCGTATCCCTGCTCTTTCATAAAAAGTGCAGCAACGCTTGAATCGACACCGCCACTCATAGCAACAATCGCTTTTTTCATATTAAATCAGCCTAACTCAATCATTTTGTCAATACAGCGTTTTGCACCGAGCCTTACATCTTCGTCAAGTTCTATTTCTTCTCCGCCAATACCTTTGACACAATTCAATACATCAACGATTGTGGTTAATTTCATATTATGGCACACAAGGTCCTTTGAAAGCGGATAAAACTTCTTGTCAGGGCACGCAAGCTGTAAATGAGAAACAATGCTGTTTTCTGTTCCGATAATAAACTCTTTTGCATCACTTTTTTTTGCAAAGTCCATAATGCCTGTTGTTGAACCGACATAATCTGCTTGAGCAACAACTTCCGGCACACATTCGGGATGAACAAGGAACAATGCGTCAGGATGAGCTTCTTTTGCCTTTTTAACCTCTGCCATGCCTATTCTTGCGTGAGTAGGACAACCCCCGGAAAGAAGTTTAAACTCTTTTTCAGGAATTTGCTCTGCTATATATGAACCAAGGTTTTTATCCGGAATAAACAATATTTTGTCTGAATCAAGACTTCTGCAAATTTTAAGAGCAGAAGACGAAGTTACGCAAACATCACAAACGGTTTTAAGTTCACTTGTTGTGTTAACATAAGCTACAACCGTATAATCAGGATATTGCTCTTTAACCTGTTCGATAAGTTCTTTATCCATCATTTCAGCCATAGGACAGCCTGCGTCAGCATTTGCAAGGATAACCTTTTTGTCAGGTGAAAGAATTTTTACGGTTTCAGCCATAAATCTAACACCGCACATAATCACGGTTTTGTTTGTAACCTTTGATGCAGATAGCGACAAAGCAAAGCTGTCGCCGACAAAATCAGCAACTTCAAGAATATCAGGTGATTGATAGCAATGCGCTAAAAGGCAAATATCGTTTTCTTTTTTTAATCTAATAATTTCTTCTTGTATGTCTTTTAAAGCCATAACCTACTCCCAAGCATCACAATAAATGTTTTATTCGTGAGCTTCCTTTTCCTTAAATGTTTCAGGATCATATTCGATACCATTTTTATCATAATAATCCTTAACAGCAGCCTTGATTGCTTCTTCGGCAAGAACAGAACAGTGGATTTTTACCGGTGGCAAACCATCCAATGCTTCAACAACTGCTTTGTTTGAAAGCTCAACTGCTTCGCTGACAGGCTTGCCTTTGATGAGACATGTTGCCATAGAACTTGATGCAATAGCAGATGCACAACCAAAAGTGTTGAACTTAACATCAGTGATAATGTGATTTTCATCTATTTTGAGATATATTTTCATAATATCTCCGCATTTTGCATTTCCAACTTCTCCGACACCGTCAGCATCTTCAATTTTACCAACATTTCTTGGATTTGTAAAATGATCCATTACTTTTTCTGAATATAAAGCCATTAGTCTACTACCTCTCCTTTTTGAATTTTCTCCCAAACAGGAGAAATTGATCTTAAATATGTTACAACCTTATGGATTGAATTTATAATAATATCTGCCTCTTCTTCTGTGTTGTATTCACAAAGAGAAATACGAAGTGAACCATGTGCAGTTGCAACAGGAATACCCATTGACAAAAGAACATGTGACGGGTCAAGTGAACCGCTTGTGCAGGCAGAACCAGATGAAGCACAAATGCCGTCTTGATCAAGAAGAAGGAGCAAACCTTCACCCTCAATACCTTCAAAGCAAAAATTGATTGTACCCGGAAGTCTGTTATATCTGTCACCGTTCAAAGTGTGGCGTTCGATGTCAGCACAGCCGTCAATAATCTTATCACGAAGAGCGGTTACATATTTTGCATTTTTATCAAGGTTTTTAACTGCTTCTTCCATTGCGGCCGCCATACCAACGATAGATGCCATATTTTCTGTGCCGGCTCTCTTGCCTCTTTCTTGTGCACCGCCGTTGATTACATTTTGAAGAACAATACCCTTTCTGCAATACAACAATCCAACGCCCTTTGGACCGTGGAACTTGTGCGCAGAAATAGAAAGCATATCAATGTTCATATCAACAACATCAATCGGAATATGACCGAAGCCCTGAACAGCGTCAGTATGGAACAAAACTCCTTTTTCTTTACAAACGGCACCGATTTCTTTGATTGGTTGAATTGTGCCAACCTCGTTGTTAGCAGTCATAATTGTAACAAGTGCGGTATCATCTCGAATAGCATTTTTTACATCTTCAACCTTAACGATACCGTCGCTGTAAACATCCAAAAGTTGAATTTCAAAGCCCTCTTTTGCGAGCTTGTCCAAAGTGTGAAGAACAGCGTGATGTTCAAACTTTGAAGAAATAATATGCTTCTTACCTTTTTTTGCACCGTTATATGCAGCTGTGATAATAGCCTGATTATCGGCTTCACTACCGCCTGATGTAAAATAAATCTCGTTTGGATTAGCGTTTATACATTTTGCAACCCTTGCTCTTGCATCCTCAAGGTGCTCTTTGGCGATTTGACCAATATGATGAAGTGATGACGGATTGCCGTAAATCTCTTGCATCATTGGCTTCATAGCCTCTAAAGCAGTGTCGGAAAGCTGTGTGGTTGCAGCATTATCAACATAAATAGTTGTCATAATTTTTAACCTGCCTTTTTATTCCTATTAAATTTATAGGTTTTTCGTTCTATAATATATAACTTATTTCCTACTTTGTCAATAGGAAATTGAAATATTTTTAAAGTATTATTATCCATTTTTACACAATAATACAAAAAGCCTCCATTTAAAAGAGGCTAAAATTATTTTTTGTATATAACATGATAAAACTCTATGCCGTCAACATCGTAGAAGTTTATAATTTCCTTGATGTAATCACTTTTGTTAAAATCAGGAAAATATGTGTCTGCGTCAGGAGATTCTGCATTGATTTCCGTGAGATACAAATTATCGGCATACGGCAAAAATTCATTATAAATTCTGCCACCGCCAATAACAAATGCGTCTGTATTCTCTGTTTCGGCAAGTTTAATTGCTTCTTCAACAGAAGTGACCACCTCTGCCCCGTCAGCCTTATATTCAGGATTAGCAGATATAACAATGTTCTTTCTGCCCGGAAGTGCTTTTGGCAACGATTCAAAGGTTTTTCTGCCCATAATTACAGGATGACCCATAGTTGTTTCCTTAAAGAACTTCATATCTTCTTTAAAGTGCCAAATCAAATCGTTGTCTTTGCCAAGTTCAAGATTTTTGCCAACTGCGGCAATCATAGAAATAGCCATATATTCTCCTCATTGTGCGATTGGGAATTTTATTTTGCCAAGATGTTCATAATTCAAAAGTTTTACATCTTTGCAATCTCTCGAATTGTCAAATTCGAAAAAGTCTTTTACATCAGGATTTAGCCAAAGTTTAGGTGCAGGCAAATCACCCTGTTCATCAAATCTTCTGATTTGTTCTTTAATGCCATCAACCTGATTAACATAAATATGTGCGTCCTTGATTGACCAATCAATAGTTCCGGGTTTTAAGCCACAAACCTGTGCAAGCATACAGTTAAGCACAGAATACTGTGTTACATTGAACGGCAATCCAAGCGGAACATCACAGCTTCGTTGATGAACCCAACAGTTAAGTTTTCCGTCTGTAACATCCCATTCGCTTGACCAAACACAGCTTGGAAGAACAGCGGTATCAAGATAATCGTTCTGCCACAAAGTCATAACCATTCGTCTGTCTTCAGGATGATTTTTTATCTTATCAATGAGATTTTGGGTCATTTGGAATTTATTAACTATATATCCATAAGCAGTGCCGATAGTATGGGCATATTCCTCACCGAAAAATTTGTGAACATCTTGCTTTACAAGCTTTCCGCTTTCATCAGGAAGCATTTGGGTAGCGTTCCAATAGCCTTTATCGTCGATTTCCCACTCGTTCCAAATGTTTACATCTCGTTCTTTCAGCCAACGAACATCATTTGACTGTGCTTGATAAATCCAAAGCATTTCAAGAACAGCCTGTCTGATGAACAACTGCTTTGTTGTCAAAATCGGGAATTCCTCGCCAATATCAAGTTGAAAATGATTTGACGGAACTTTAATTGTATTAATACCCGTTCTGTTAACAACTTCCGTGCCCGTTGTTAAAATCTTTTTGCACAGAGCAATATATTCCTTATCCCAAAGTCCCATAAATTCACCTCAAACATTTTTGTATATAATATCACAAACCATAAAAATAGTAAATATAAAAGAAGCAACTAAATTTTTTTATATTTGATTTAATCTAATTTCTATTTCTTAATCAATATATCATAAAATCCGTTTTCTTTAACCTCGTAATTCTCATAATTATATTGACCTAATGCTGAGTGCTGAACAATATAACATTTTTCCGTTAACTCAATTTCATCAAAATTTAAGATTGTTATTGTATCAGAAACACTTATTTTGTTATTTGTTTTATTTTCAAGATGCAAATTTCCATAACTGATTATTTCATCTTTAAATGCATCGTTAATTGAATATCCGGCTCCTAATTGATGAAATTTAACATATGCGTTGAGCATACAATCACCAAAATCATTAAGATTTTTGTCAGACTGATAGTAATATAAATATACTAAAGTTCCTCGGTCATATTGAGGATTACAAAGAATTATTGTATTATTTTGATTTGTTCTGTCGGACTCGGCAAGACAATTATTCAAACTATTACCATATGACAAATGGTTAGATTCACTATTTTTCGGATAAATGTAGTAGAATTCAATTCCAAAAAACATTAAAGAAACAGTCAAATATCCAACCAAAATTAATTTGAATTTTTTAATATCAATAGCTTTTATTTTATTAATCAATAGTGCCAATCCTATTGCTTCAAAAAACAGTAATAACGGAGTCAGCACACCATATCTGTAAGCATACGCAAACAACGGCATATTAGTCATTGCACAAAAAACCACTATCACTCCGCAAGAAGCAATTATAATTGATTTTGTGATTGTACTGCCTTTTATATCTTTTTTATGTAATTTTGACAAAAACAACTCTGCAATTCCGAATATTGAAATAAGTCCGGCACCCACATTTCCATACAAGAATAGATTATTAACACTTATATTGTCTAATGTTATAGCACTTTCAGGAAATGCGACAATTGATAACGATTCAAAAAAGTTTTTAAATAGTTGTTTTATAACTTCAAAGAGTGTTCCTGAATTTAATGCCAAACTGTTTTCTCTTGAATAAAACTTCATATCAGGAAATGACATTATTTGAGTAGAGAATGGCTCAATTTTTCCTGTCAAGACTAATCCAAAAATAATAAACGGAATTGAAAAGAATAATAACGATACAACACTTAATACACTATCGCTGATGCTCATTCTTTTCTTAACAAATAAAATCAAGTATGTAATAGCTAAAAATACAGGAACAATCAGAACAGATGCAATATAAGAGTAAAAGCATAACGAAAAGAAGAACATAGAAAGAACATAATATAATCTCTTATTTTGTTTTTGTCCTTTTGCCAACATCAAGATTCCAAAGATGAGATTATATCCCATATAATTACAATCCAAAACATAGCATGAGCTAAAAATCATCCAAGGAGATACAGCAGATAATCCGACAAAAGCATATTTAAATTCTTTCTTCAAAAACAACAAACCGCTAAGTTTTGCCGAGCATACTAAACCGATACAGCCTACTATAAGTGCTGGTAATCTCAAAACGAACAAGCTATTACCAAAAAGTTTCACAGCAAAAGCTGAAAGATATGTTCCAAGCGGTGATTGTCCGCCTATAAACCATGTGGGAAAATACACGGGGAATTTGTTGCCTAACAAATCAGTGCCATTGTTTACAATCGACAACGCATTAGCAAAGAGCATTGACTCATCAATATGCACATCGCCGATAATAAAATTAGATATAAAAAATATAATTCTTAATACTATACCTATCACAACAAGCCAAAATAAGAATTTGTCTTTGCTTTTATACCACTTATTGATATTCATATAAACTCCCCTTTTTTACATACTATCATAAAAAATCTCATTAATCAATAACGGATAATTTATTATCGAAATGCCGGTAAAATTAAAAATTTGTATACAATACTGTATACAAACAAACCAAAAATAACAAAATATAAAAAGAAAAGCCTCGAAAATCGAGGCTTTGGTGACCCATCGGGGATTCGAACCCCGGACACCTTGATTAAAAGTAAAGGTGTTTAGGTACTCCAAAGGTGCATAAACACTGCGTTTGCGAAAATCTACGTATACAAATCCGTATACAAACGCATTATTTTTTTACTTATTTGCTGTATTTGCTTTTTGGTAATTTATTCATTGTTACCACTCTTATGTTCCTCGAAAACTAATTGTTTTACAAAATTGAGTACAAGGCTTTTTTCTTCTTTATTAAGAGTTAAAAACAAATTAAAAATTTCATCCGATTTATTCATCATTATTACCCCCTTCCTATAAAGCAACTCCATAATTAATTTTATATTCTGTTGCTAAATGTTTTTTATATTCATCAGACAATGAAGCTTTGCTGTTTTTCAAGTCTGTATAAATATCAGATGTAACCTTGATTGTACTATGACCTAAATACTGTTTACTTTCTTGTACATCGACACCTTGATAAAATAGCATAGTTGCATATGTATGGCGCAAATAATGGCTTGTAATACGTTCTATTCGCATTGGTAAACCTTTAGGGTCGTACTTGCTAACATCTGTATTAGGGTATCCATACTCCATATTTAAATCTAACAAATAGCTCTCCCACATTTTACGCCAACTTGTAGCAGAAAGCTGACCGCCTTTTGTATTTGTGCAAACTAAATCAAAAGGGTTATTAATACCGTTATCAAGCTTATATTGTTTTAGATATTCAACAAGCACATCTGAAATAGGTACTAAACGAACCGCACTTTTTGATTTACCGCCTTTTTTTGTTTATAGCTGTATTACTTTGCACATCAACCGATTTATTAACGGTAATAGTTTTATTTACTAAATCTATATCAAGCCATTGCAAAGCAAGACAAAAGAGAAGGTCACCGGGGAGTTGCAGCTCCACAGTGACCAAGGGTTTTAGTATACTTCCCATGCGTACTTTAACCTAACCACATCATACGGCATTTCGCAGTCAATGTCAAGGAATGACCGATATACACAAACTATTCATCAATCTGAATTTAATCAATTAAGTATTGACCAAACAAACAAATATGTACTTATGGATACCAACGGTAAACCAAATGGATACCAAACGGATACCAACGGTATACAGACGGTATCCATAGGTAAGGATAGTGTAGGTAAGGATAGTACAATCAAGGATAATATAAGTAAGGTTAATTTAGAAAAGACAAATTTAAGCAAATTTAATCAGGTGAGGGAAAAAGAGAGTGTGAGAGAAAAAACAAACGATAAAAACGGCAACGAACAAAAAAGCAATTTAGCAGATGATGAGTTTAGAGAATTTTTTTCAACTAAGAACTATTCTTAATAAAAAACAAAGCCTTTTTTAAAGGTAAACGGCTCAAACCTGTAACCGCAAACACTATTAAGTTTGATATATCCCCCGCCCACTCTAATAAAGCAAATAGAATATTAATAAAAAAAACAGCAGGAATATAAAACCCTGCTGTATTTATTTAAGCTACCATACCATTATTGTAAAGCTCATTACAAGATATATCTATTTCATCATTCCAACTAATACCGTAACCGCCCATATCAACCGTTACAAGCCCATATAAACCGTTTATTGTTTGCAAGGCTGTAAATTCCTTGTACTTATCAAACAAAGGCTTTATATCGTAATATTTGTGTTGACCGTTTTCAAAGGTTACAGATAACACAAAATTATCAAGCGGTTTAACTGCAATTACTTTGTTAAACATAGTAACACCTCTTTCTTATTCAAGTGGAGGAAGCTGTTTAAATTCTTGTGTATTCCACATATTAAGCAATTCAGCTTTATGCATTTCTACCCATTCTTGAACCATTGCAAGGGCTTTAGGTGGCAAATCACCCTCAAGCATTTGTAATGTTTGAATATCAATAGCTCCCATATATTCGCCATAAACACAATGTATATGTGGTGGATTGTGTTCACTCTGTTGAAAATACATTTTTATAACAAGTCCGTAAAATCTTGCCAAGACAGGCATATACAACACCTCACTAAATTATTTGTTCTTTCAATTAAATAATACAACAACAAAAACAAAATATCAACAAAAATGTAATTATTAAATGTATTTTTTTCATTTCAAATATTTTATAAGAAGTTTACGTATACAAATCCGTATACAAATTACCGTAAAATTTGATAAAAAACAGTAAAATTAAAACATTTGTATTATAGAAAATACTAAAAGAAAAAACCTTGAAACCCGCTAAAATAAAGGGTTTCAAGGCTTTTTTCTTTGGTGACCCATCGGGGATTCGAACCCCGGACACCTTGATTAAAAGTCAAGTGCTCTACCTACTGAGCTAATGGATCATATATTGGCTGGGGAGGCGGGATTTGAACCCACGCATGACGGAGTCAAAGTCCGTTGCCTTACCGCTTGGCTACTCCCCATTAATAAAAATGGGGTGGGATATCAGAGTCGAACTGATGACCTCCAGTGCCACAAACTGGCGCCCTAACCAACTAGGCCAATCCCACCATGTCTTGTTGTGACAAAAAAGTGGCGCGCTGTGGGGGACTCGAACCTCCGGCCTACTGCTTAGAAGGCAGTTGCTCTATCCAGCTGAGCTAACAGCGCATATAATATGTGGAGCGGGTGATGGGAATCGAACCCACGCGACCAGCTTGGAAGGCTGGGATTCTACCATTGAACTACACCCGCGTGTCACAACGGTCATTATTATATCTAATGACCGCTGAAATGTCAATACTTTTTTAATAAATTTCTTAATTTATTTTTACAGAAATCTCATCGGTTCCTGTTAAAGTAATCTTTTTTATGTCGATATCGTTGTTGAAAACAATTGTATTTGCAAGTTTTTCCTCAATATCTCGTCTGACGGCATCACGAAGTCCTCTTGCGTTTTTCTTTGAACCATAAGCCTTTTTTGCAAGATAAACAGGAACACTGTCTTCATAAACCAAGTCAATACCCTTGTCTTTTAAACTCGGAACAAGTTCATCAAGCATAATTTTTGCAATCTTTTCGAAATTATCAAAAGTAAGTTTGTTGAAAATTACAATTTCATCAACTCTGCCAAGAAATTCAGGACGCAAAAATCTTTCAAGAGCTTTCATAGTAACTTCACGGTTAATATCGTCAGCTGATTTTCCAAATCCCATAGTGTTTTGGTCAGTTGAGCCTGCATTAGAGGTCATAATAATTACCGTGTTTTCAAAGTTAACTACCCTGCCCTGTGCATCTGTAATTCTGCCCTCATCAAGAATTTGAAGTAAGATATTAAGAACATCTTTATGAGCTTTTTCAATCTCGTCAAAAAGGATAACACTATACGGTTTTCTGCGTACTTTTTCAGTAAGCTGACCTGCGTCATCATATCCAACATATCCCGGAGGTGAACCGATAATTCTTGACACGCTGAATTTTTCCATAAACTCACTCATATCAAGACGAATAAGGTTATCAGGTGAATCAAAAAGTGCATTAGCGAGCTGTTTTACAAGCTCGGTTTTGCCGACGCCTGTCGGGCCGACAAAAATAAATGATTGCGGTCTTTTTTTAGGGCTGATTTGAATTCTGCCTCTGCGAACTGCATTTGCGACCTTTTCAATTGCTTCATCTTGACCGATGATATGAGATTTAAGTTCATTATCCAAAGAGGCAAGTTTGTTAATGTCACCCTGTTCAACTTTTGATGCAGGGATACCTGTCCAGAGAGAAATAACCTTCGCCAAATCAGCTTCAAGAACTTGATTATCCTTTGCTTTTTCTTCAACCTCGGGAATCTCGTTATCAATGTTAATAAGTTGTGATTTAAGCTTGGAAATAAGCTCATAATCAATTTGCTCGCCCTCTTCAGGCTCTGACAACTTATCAATATTATCCATAAGGTTGTTTTTCTTTTCAAGGAGCATTTGGTATCTGCTGATTGCAGGATTGCGAAGATTTGCACAAGTGCACGATTCATCCAAAAGGTCAATCGCCTTATCAGGCAAATAACGGTCGGTAACAAATCTTTCACTCATTGTAACAGCCTTGTAAACCAAAGAATCGTTGATTTTTACCTTATGATAATCTTCATAATAGTTTTTGATACCAAGAAGCATTCTGTAAGCATCATCAATTGACGGTTCTTCAACTTTAACAGGCTGAAATCTTCTTTCAAGAGCAGCATCTTTTTCAATATATTTTCTATATTCGTTGAAGGTAGTTGCACCGATAACTTGAATTTCACCTCTTGAGAGTGCAGGTTTCAAGATATTAGCGGCATTCATTGTGCCCTCACTGTCACCTGTACCGACAAGGTTATGAACCTCGTCAATAAAGAGGATAATATTTCCCTCATGCTTAACCTCATCAACAAGGCCCTTAATTCTGCCCTCAAACTGACCTCTGAATTGAGTTCCGGCAACAAGGGCTGTAAGGTCAAGGAGATAGATTTCTTTATCCATAAGTCTTGCAGGAACTTCACCTTTGGCGATTTTGATTGCAAGACCCTCTGCGATAGCAGTTTTACCAACACCCGGCTCGCCGATTAGGCAAGGGTTATTCTTTGTTCTTCTGCAAAGAATTTGAACAGCACGCTCAATTTCGCTTTCTCTGCCGATAATATTGTCTATTCCGCCTTTTTTAGCCTTTTCGGTAAGATTGTTGCAGTAGCTGTTTAAAAACTTTCTCGACTCGTCCTGTGACCTTTTATGATTTCTTTTACCTTTTTTCATTGGTTCTTCGGTTGATGATTCAGAACCGCCCATAATATTGTTCATCATTTCTGAAAAAGGCATTGTTTGAGCACCGTCGGCATTTTCGGAATTGAACATTGCTCCGATATCGCCGAAATCGAAATCGTCCATATTTTCCATAAACATACCCATTTGCTCGCTTGCCTGCTCAAGTTCGTCTTCGCTGATGCCCATTTTTTCCATAAGGCCCTGAATAGGTCCCATATCGACATTCAGCTCCTTGGCACACTTATAGCAAAGCCCCTCGGGCTTCATAACGCCGTCTTCCATTTTTTGAATAAACACAATAGCAGGTCTTTCACCGCATCGTGTACACATTGGTTGTTTCATTCGATATATAATCTCCTAAAGTTATTTGTTTGATTTATTCTCCTTGATTTGCTTAATAAAGCCCGGAGCATAGCCGAACAATGATACAAATGCAAGAATAACAGATATAACCACCATACCATAGATAACAGGTGTTGGCAAAGCCTTGAAGAACCAATGACCAACCAAAGCACCGTTTGGACCGATAGCGATAATGGCAATCATAAATACATAAAATACGGTTGTGGCAATCTTACCCCACATTTCAGCCGCAACAGGACGCAAACCTTTTGCAAGAAGCAGTCCACCGCCGATAACCATAATAAGCTCTTTTGCAATAAACAAGAAAAGCAAATATTTAAGCGGACCGTCAAATGACCAAAACTTAAAAATCAAAATGATAACAATTGCAACCTGTGAGAGTTTGTCTGCAATTGGGTCAAGAATTTTGCCAAGGTTAGATACCATATTGTACTTTCTTGCAATTTTGCCGTCAATCAAGTCGGTTAAAGCTGCAATTATCATAAGTACAAAAGCGGGTATGTATATTTCTTTGATAAAAAGAATTGAAAAAACAGGAATAAGAGCAATTCTCAAAAAGCTCAACCAGTTTGGAATAGTATTCCAATTATCAAATAAATCATTTACATTTTCTTTAAATTTGCTCATATTATTCCCTCCGTAATCACATTAAATGGATTATAGTTGAGTAACAGTTGATAAAGCTGACTGTTGGCAGCAGTTTGTAAAAATTGATTGTCGGCAATATTAGGTACTCCCAAAAGGCTTGTAACAGCACTTACAAAAACAAATACAACAAGTGCACCTTTAAGAAATCCAAACAAAAAGCCTATCAATCTATCCATAAAAACAACAAAGCTTTTCTTTTTATTTTCTTTTCTCTTATTCTTATTCTTTCTTCTGATGTGGCTGATGACAGCACCTGTTATTCCAAAGAACAAAGCAAAAATAACAATGAATATTATAACTTTGAGAAATACTATTATAACAGGTTCAAACACCTCATTTGTTATATTTTGGGAAATATTATTTGAAGAAAGTTTTAACGAAGTTAAATCTATGTTATTTTTAATAATATTCGGCAGACTGTTGATAACGCTGTTAAAATTATTCATAATTTCGTCTATATTGGACGAGGTTACGATTTTTTGATTAACAACATCAACTACCCTTTCTTTTAAATAATTGTCGTAAATCGGCTGTGGCAGTCTGTCTGCAGAAATCATACAAGCAGACAATCCGACTACATATCTTATGAAATTTATAAGTGTAATAAATATTCCTTTATTCAGCCCTACAAAGCCGAAAAACAAGACTATACCGACAATAATCAAATCAACATAATTAACCGTATAATTAAATATCGTCATTTTATTTATCCTTCTTTATCACATCAATACATTGACCGTACTGAACATAAATTCTTGATGACAATGAATAAGCACTATTCACCGAAGTGTCACAGTTCACAGAATGTTTTAGCTCACCGCTTGTAAGCGAATAAACACATATTTTGTTATGAAACAATACGGTTATTTCATTTGAATTAGATGTTATTTCCTTTGAAGCAGATTTTAACGGAATGCTTGTTTTTATATTACCGTTTGATTTTACATAATCAAGTTTTGATTTTGACGAATTTGAAAAGTCGCTGTAATTAATCAAAAGCTCATTTGACGATGTGTAGCAATAATTCACAGTTGAAATACTGCCTTGTTTCAATATATATTCAACATTTTTGCCCGACTTTACAATCGACAAGAAATCGCTTCCGACTATGTATAAATTGTTTGAATCTGTAAAATGCAAATCAAGAATGTCCGACTTTTTAAATTCTTTTTCAAAGGTCATTTCTTCATTTGACATATTGAAAATATGTACGGTTGATGACAAGAAAGCATCTTTTGAATTAACGCTTGTAAAAGCAAATTTAGAAGCGTTTGAGTTGACAGCAAGAGTTGTTACATAGCCGTCATTAACCTCATATTCAAGTTTTTTGCTTTCATTTTTATTTATAACTACGATTTTTGATTTTGCATCATCGCAAAAAGCGGAATAAACAATTGTTCCGTTTTTTGAAACCACAGCAGTAATAAGATTGCGATCAAGCGTCTTTTCGTATAAATTCTTTGTTGTTGAATCAAGTCTGACTCTTGTTCCGCCCCTGTCAAAAAGGCAGGTATAATTGCCGTTTGATTTAAGAACAGGAGAAGCGTAGCCGTGATCAAAAGTATATCCGGTATTGCCTGATACAGGGTCGATAGAAATAACGCTTGTGTCTGTCAAAGCATAAAACTTTCCGTTTACCATCTGCATTTCCGAATCTTTGCGAACATCAACAGAATACGGATATGCATCACTATCAACAGAACTTGAAATGCTATCTGAATTAACTCTGTTTTTTATATCGGCAAAGTCAATTTCGCAGATCTTAAGCACAATCAAAAGCAAAACAATAACAGCCAAAACAATCCAAATGATTTTTTTGATTTTTTTGTCTTTTAGCTTTTTTCTTTCTATTCTTTGATTTTCTCTTTCATTACTTGGCATAATAATTCACCTTGTTTAAGTAAAGACCTTGAGGCGGAGCTGTTTTTCCGGCTCTGCGTCTGTCTTTTGAAAGAATTATATCTTTCAGCTCACCGCTTTTAATTTTGCCTTCGTTGACAAAAAGCAATGTTCCAACCATAATTCTGACCATATTATATAAAAATCCGTCTCCGCAAACTTTAAAGTAGACAAAATCATCTTCACGCCAAACTTTGCAGGAATATATTTCTCTTACAGAATCTTCGACATCGGATTTGATACTGCAAAATCCTGAATAATCATACTTGCCAACAAAAACTTGTGCTTCTTTATTCAAATATTCTGCGTCAAGGCTCCATCTGTACCACAAAGCGTATTTTGCATAAAACGGATTGCGATATTTTCCGTTATAAATTTTATAGACATATTCCTTTGATTTGCAGCTATATCGTGGATGAAAATCAAGGCTGACTTCTTTGCAATCATATGCGGCGATGTCATCAGGCAAATATGTGTTGAGAGCCAAAACAACACTCTCGTTCGGGATATTCATATCCGTATCAAAGGATATGCAGTACATATTAGCGTGCACCCCGCTGTCTGTGCGACTGCACCCCTTGACATCAAGTCTTTTATTAAACACCTTTTCAAGGGCATTTTGAAAGACCTCTTGAACCGTCACGGCATTACTTTGCACTTGATACCCGTGATAAGCCGAGCCGTCATATCTAATTGTTACAAGTAATCTTCTCATATAACCTTACTCATAAAAATTCTTGCAAGAACAATGCCGACAAAATATATGATTGACAAAATGAGCAATACATAGTCCTTTGCAGACATTTTCATAATCTTCATTTTTGTTCTGCCTGCTCCGCCTCGATAGCATCTGCATTCCATTGCATATTCAAGCTCATTTGCTCTTCTGAAAGACGAAACAAAAAGCGGAATCATAACAGGAACAACAGCCTTTACTCTTTTAAATATTCCTCCGCTTTCCATATCAGCACCTCTGCTTTTTTGCGCAGACATAATTTTGTCCACTTCCTCAACAAGAGTAGGAATAAAGCGAAGTGCAATAGTCATAGTCATTGCAATTGAATGAACATCGACCTTAAATAATTTAAGCGGTTTCATGAGCGACTCCATTGCATCGGTCAGAGCGGTAGGAGTTGTTGTGTATGTCAAAATCAAGCCGAATATAACAAGAATAATAATTCGAAGCGCCATAAATATTGAATTATTAATTCCTTGCGCTGTGATTTTCAAAAATCCTAATTGTACAAGCGGTTCACCCGAACCATAAAAAAGATTAAGCACAGTTGTAAAAATAACAATAACAATAATCGGTTTTAAGCCTTTAAGCATAATTTTTGGTTTGATTTTTGAAATTGTTGTTACTGCAATTGAAAGGAGAAGCACCAACCCCATTGTGTAATAGTTTCTGCACAAGAATACAGAAATCATAAACAGCAGTGCAGTAATAATTTTAACTCTTGCATCTGCTTTGTGAATAACAGAATCACCCGGAAGATACTGCCCGATAGTTACATCAATCATTGCATATCCTCCTTTTTACTTTTTAGTCTTTTAAACTCTTCTATTCCCTGCTCAACAGTATAAATATCTGTTCTGCAACCAATCCCCATATCGTGAAGTTTCAAGAATGCCTCGGTTACTTCAGGAACATTAAGTCCCATTGTTTTTAGTTCTTTGCCTCTTGAATAAACCTCATCAACAGTGCCAAACATAGCCACCTTGCTGTCGTTAAACACCAAAACTCTGTCGGCAATTTTTGCAACATCCTCCATAGAGTGTGACACAAACAAAACAGTACTGCCGGATTTGTTTTGATAATCTTTTACAAGGTTCAAAATGACATCCCTGCCCTTGGGGTCAAGTCCAGCACAAGGTTCGTCCAAAATAAGCACCTGTGGCTTCATAGCAATGATTGAAGCGATAGCAACTCGGCGCTTTTGACCGCCGGATAAATCAAACGGTGATTTGTTTTCCATTGCTTTATCAAGACCGACATACTCCATACTTTCGTACACACGGCTCTTGATTTCTTCATCGTCAAGCCCCATTTGTTTTGGTCCAAAAGCAATTTCTTTAAAAATTGTTTCTTCAAATATTTGATGCTCGGGATATTGAAAGCAAAGACCGACAGCAAAACGAACCTGACGAATATTGTCCTTGTTCTCTTTTGCCCAAATATCCTTGCCGTTAACGATTACAGTGCCCTCTGTCGGCTTCAAAAGACCGTTAAGGTGTTGAATAAAAGTTGACTTGCCCGAACCTGTATGACCGATTATACCGATAATCTCGTTTTCTTGAGCGTAAAAATCAACGCCGTCAACAGCACAAAACTCAAAAGGAGTTCCTATGCCATATATGAATTTTAAATTTTCACACTCTAAAATCGCCATTATTTTTCTCTCTTTAAATATTTATATAATTCTTTTGCACACTCGTCTGAATTAAGGACGGTTTGCTCTGTGTCCAAGCCAAGACAATTGACAAGTTCTGTTGACTGCGGAACTTCAAGTGACAACGCTTTAATTTTGTCAACATCTGCAAAAACTTCTCTCGGTGTGCCGTCAAGTTTGATAACTCCATCGTCCATAACAACAACTCTGTCAGCTTTTACAGCTTCGTCCATATAGTGAGTGATGAGAACAATGGTTATGCCCTCTTCTTTGTTCAGTTTCATAACAGTGTTGATAACTTCTTTACGACCGACAGGGTCAAGCATAGCGGTTGGTTCATCAAGAATGATACACTTCGGTTTCATTGCAATGATTCCTGCAACGGCAACCCTTTGCTTTTGACCGCCCGAAAGTTTTGACGGAGTTTTAAGTCTGTATTCATACATATCAACTGTTTTTAACGCATCGTCAACTCTTTTTCTGCATTCATCGGACGGAACACCGAGATTTTCAACGCCAAATGCAACATCTTCTTCAACAATAGAAGAAACAATCTGATTGTCGGGATTTTGAAAAACCATACCCGCATCTCGTCTTATATCGTAAATACTATCATCATTTTTTGCAACTTTGCCATTAACAGTGACAGTTCCCTCATCGGCAAACAAAATACCGTTCGTAAGTTTTGCAACCGTTGATTTGCCGGAACCGTTATGTCCGAGAATTGCAACAAACGAGCCCTGCTCAATTGAAAGGTTAAAATCATTAAGTACAGGAATACTTACGGGATTATCATTTTCGTCAGTTGTTTTATACGAAAACGAAACATTTTCAAATTTAATAAGTTCCATACATCAAGCCTTCCAAATAGCTGTTGTTCCGCACGGAAGGATTCCGCCGTTTGCCGTAACAGGCAAGCCGATTTCATCTGCTTCAACGCTTCCGCCGTGTTTTGATGTGATAACAGCATCAAGTATGTACTTCATAACAGAAGCTGAAAGTCCTGTTGTGTATGAATTAAGAATAACTGCAATAGGCTCGTCTGAAAGGACTTTTTCAACTTCAAGCATAAAGTCGTACAAACATTCTTCAAGATGCCAAATTTCGCCCTTCGGACCTCTGCCGTATGAAGGTGGATCAAGAATGATAATATCGTACTTATTCTCTCGTCTGTATTCTCTTTTAACAAACTTTATGCAATCGTCAACAATCCATCTGACATCACCATCGGCAACGCCTGAAGCCTGGGCATTTTCCTTTGCCCAATTTGTCATTCCCTTTGAGGCATCAACATGCACAACGCTTGCGCCCTCTTTAAGGCAGGCAACAGTTGCAGCGCCTGTGTATGCAAAAAGATTTAAAACTTTAACCTGTTCTTTATCGGAATTTTTGATAAGCTCTCTTACATAATCCCAATTGACAGCCTGTTCCGGGAACAAACCGGTATGCTTAAAGCCCATTGTTTTGATATTGAAAGTCAAATCCTTATATCTAACCTGCCAAGCAGACGGCATATGTGAAAACACCTGCCATTTACCGCCACCTGTTTTTGATCTGACATATCTTGCATTTGGCTGAAACCAAAGTTTATGATTTTTTTCACTTTTCC
Organism: Eubacterium coprostanoligenes; assembly: GCF_900167205.1. Classification (GTDB taxonomy): domain Bacteria; phylum Bacillota; class Clostridia; order Oscillospirales; family Acutalibacteraceae; genus Eubacterium_R; species Eubacterium_R coprostanoligenes. The sequence goes on along the minus strand of NZ_FUWW01000013.1, from coordinate 31,776 downwards.
AAATAACCTGTGGGTCGGGTCTGATTAAAATCTCTCTTGTCCAGCGTTCAAGTTTTTCACCGCAAGAACAATCAATCAATTCGTAATCTTTCCAATCTTTTGAATATCTCATTATGAAAGTCTTTCCTTAACTACCTCAGCAATTTGTTCACCAAGTTTTTGTATATGATTTATATCCTTGCCCTCAAGCATAACTCTAACCAAAGGTTCTGTACCGCTTACTCTTACAAGCACTCGACCATCACCCATAAGTTCCATTTCAGCCTTTTGAGTTGCAGCAATAATATATTCATCATTATTATATTTTTTCTTACCCTCTGCCGACACTTTAACATTGATAAGCACTTGAGGATAAACCTGCATAACAGAAGCAAGTTCAGACAACTTTTTACCGCTTTTTACAACAGCTTCAAGAAGTTGAACACCCGAAAGTTCGCCGTCACCGGTTGTAGCATAATCAAGAAAAATAACATGACCCGATTGTTCGCCGCCGATATTATAGCCTTCTTTAAGCATCTTTTCAAGAACATATCTGTCGCCTACAGCAGTCTTTTCGCACTTAATGTCGTGCTCCTCGCAGAACTTGAAGAAACCCATATTACTCATAACAGTAACAACTGCGGTATCTTTTTTGAGTGTTCCCTCTTGTTTCATTTTTGATGAGCAAATAGCAATTACTTTGTCGCCGTCAACAAGTTCTCCGTTTTCGTCAACAGCAAGCATTCTGTCAGCATCACCGTCAAATGCAAGGCCTAAATCAAGACCTGCATCCTTGACAAACTTCATAAGTTCTTCAGGATGAGTTGAACCGCATTTGTCGTTGATGTTCACTCCGTCAGGAGTGTCAGAAAGCATAAAGCACTTTGCACCAAGTGAAGTGAAGATTTCTTTTGCACACGCACTTGCAGAACCATTTGCGCAATCAAGCGCAATTTTAAGTCCGTCAAATTTAACATCTGTTGTTGCAACAACATGCTCAATATAGTCTTTTAATGCGGATTTGCATTTCGTTGCGTTGCCGACTTCACCGCCGATTTTGTACTCGATTTTTTCGGTATTATCAAGAATGATAGATTCAATTTCATCTTCAAGTGCATCATCGAGTTTATATCCTGATTTTTGAAAAATCTTAATGCCGTTATATTCGCAAGGATTATGAGAAGCGGAAATCATAATTCCTGCCTCACATTCGTAAAGTCCTACAAGATAAGCAACTGCCGGAGTTGGAACAACACCAACAGAAAGGACATTGCATCCAACACTGCAAAGACCGGCAGTAAGAGCTGCTTCAAGCATATCACCCGACGCTCTTGTGTCCTTACCGATAAGAACAGTTGGCTTTGCGCTCTTTGATTCTTTAAGCAACACTTCAGCAGCCGCAGCGCCGATTTGCATTGCAAGTTCATTTGTTAAATCTTTATTTGCAATTCCTCTTACACCATCTGTACCAAAAAGTCTACCCATAACTTCTCCTTATAAATCAAATGACTGCTGTGGATTATCTGTATTATTTTCAAAACCGAGATGTTTATAACCGGCAGGAGTGACAATTCTGCCTCTTGGAGTTCTTGCCAAAAATCCTATTTGCATAAGATACGGCTCATAAACATCCTCAATAGTAACCGATTCTTCACCGATTGCGGCAGAAATAGTTTCAAGTCCGACAGGACCGCCGTTATAATTCTTAATCATAGTTGTTAAAAGTCTGCGGTCGATTGAATCAAGACCAAGTTCGTCAATCTCCATACTGTTAAGAGCTGACGCTGCAGCTTCGGCAGTAATAACGCCTTCATACTTAACCTCGGCAAAATCTCTGCTTCGTTTAAGCAATCGGTTTGCAATACGAGGTGTTCCTCTTGAACGGCTTGCAATTTGATATGCGCCTTCATCATCAACAGGAATATTGAGAATTTTTGACGACCTCTTAACAATTTGTGAAAGCTCCTCGGGAGTGTACATTTCAAGTCGAAGAATAACTCCAAATCTGTCACGAAGGGGTGCGGAAAGCTGGCCTGCTCTTGTTGTCGCACCGATAAGCGTGAATTTTGGCAAGCTCAATTGATAGCTTCTTGCACTCGGTCCTTTGCCGATTATAATATCAATCTTGCCGTCTTCCATCGCAGGATAGAGGATTTCCTCAACCGTTCTGTTAAGTCTGTGAATTTCATCAATAAAAAGGACATCGCCTTGTTCAAGATTTGAAAGAATAGCAACCAAATCACCTTGTTTTTCAATCGCAGGACCTGAAGTAACACGAATGTTAACGCCCATCTCGTTTGCAACAATTCCTGCAAGAGTGGTTTTGCCAAGTCCCGGCGGACCATAGAACAAAACATGGTCGAGTGGTTCGCCACGCTGTTTTGCGGCTTTAATATAAATCGAAAGATTTTCCTTTGCCTTTTCCTGTCCGACATAATCGGTCAGTTGTTTTGGTCTTAAGGAATTTTCTATTTCCTCGTCAGCAGGAGTGTATTCCGGTGCTGACATACGATTTTCAAAATCATATTCAAATTCGTTTTCTATCATAATTTCACCTGTTATAAGTTAGCAGAAAGGCTTTGAAGTCCTTTTCTAATCATATCATCAACAGACATATTCGGATCAAGTTTGCCGACAACGAGCGACGCATCGGATTGACTAAATCCAAGAGAAACAAGAACCTCAATAGCTTCTGACGAATTACTGCCGACAACTTGTGATTGAATGTTTTCAACAACAGTTGCGGTTTCTCCTCCGGCAATAATATTCATTTTGTCTTTCAATTCAAGAACAATGCGTTCGGCTGTTTTCTTGCCGACACCCTGTGCAACCTGAATAGACTTTACATCTCCGCACGAAACGGCAACGGCAAGTCTGTCAGGAGCCAAAGCAGACAAAATTGAAATCGCAGCCTTTGGTCCGACACCACTTACAGAAATAAGAAGTTTGAACGCATCGAGTTCATTTTGAGTTGAAAAGCCATACAAATCCATAGCGTCTTCTCTGATGCTCATATATGTCAGCAATCTTACCTCTGTTCCGATTGAGGTCAAAGAAGTGATGGTAGTTGTACTTACAAAACATTTGAAGCCGACTCCGCCACACTCAACAACCGCAAAGGTTGGTTCAAGATATGTAAGTGTACCCTTTAAGCTGTAAATCATTGTTTATCTCCAAAATTAATCATATTGTTGATTTTATTCATTGCAGAGCCACTGCAATGAGCGTGGCAAATTGCCATAGCCAAAGCATCAGCCGTATCATCCGGTTTTGGAATAGCAGGCAAATTTAGAATACTTTTTGTCATTTCCATAACCTGCTTTTTTTCTGCTCTGCCGTATCCTGTTACCGATTGTTTAACCTGTAATGGAGTATATTCGTAAATATCTTTCATATTCATTTGTGCCGCAAGAGTGATAACTCCCCTTGCCTGTGCAACATCAATAACAGTCTTTTGGTTTGAATTGTAAAAAAGTTTTTCCATACTCATAACTTCAGGCTTATATTTTTCAAAAATATAGCACATATCGTTATAGATAGTTTGAAGTCTTTGAGGAAACGGCGAGTCGGCAGGAGTTGTTATAGCTCCGTAACCGAGTACACGAAAATGCGAGTGATAATATTCAATTACACCCCATCCTACAATTGCATAGCCCGGGTCGATTCCTAATATAACCATTTCAAGACGCTCTTTTACATAATATTTTTAAAAATTATACCATATTTACATATAATTTGCAATATTAATTATAATATTTATATATAATAAAAGAGGACGAATCAAATCGTCCTCTAAAAAATTATAGTAAAATCAAACAATACCCTGTGCCATCATTGCATCTGCAACTTTTTCGAAGCCTGCAATGTTTGCACCTGCAACATAGTCGCCGTCAAGGCCATACTTTTTAGCAGCGTTGTCGATATTGTGATAAATGTTAATCATAATATCCTTGAGCTTTGCATCAACCTTTTCGAATGTCCAGCTGACACGCTCACTGTTTTGGCTCATTTCAAGAGCAGATGTTGCAACACCGCCTGCGTTGGCAGCCTTACCAGGAGCAAACATTACACCATGCTCTTGGAGATACTTTGTAGCTTCAAGAGTTGTTGGCATATTAGCACCCTCTGCAACAGCAATACAGCCGTTTTCAACAAGAAGTTTAGCATCATCAATTGTGAGTTCGTTTTGAGTTGCACAAGGCAAAGCAACATCACACTTGATTTGCCATACACCTCTGCCTGCGTGATACTGAGCAGATGGGCGAGCTTCCGCATAAGCGGTAAGTCTTTCTCTTCTGTTTTCCTTAATATCTTTAAGGAGAGCAACATCAATGCCGTCTTTATCGTAAACCCAACCTGTTGAATCAGAAACGGTAACAACTTTTGCACCGAGCATTTGTGCCTTTTCAACTGCATAAATAGCAACATTACCTGAACCAGAAACACAAACAGTCTTGCCCTCGATAGTAGAATCGTTGCACTTAAGCATTTCTTCTGTAAAATAAAGAAGTCCGTAACCTGTTGCCTCTGTTCTTGCAAGAGAACCGCCAAATGAAAGACCCTTACCGGTAAGTACGCCTTCATAGGTACCGCAAATTCTCTTATATTGACCGAACATATAGCCGATTTCTCTTGCGCCTGTACCGATATCACCTGCAGGGACATCAGTATCAGCACCGATAACTTTGCAAAGTTCTGTCATAAAGCTTTGGCAGAACATCATAATTTCTCTGTCGCTCTTGCCCTTCGGGTCAAAGTCAGAGCCACCCTTACCGCCACCGATTGGAAGTCCGGTAAGTGAGTTTTTGAATATTTGCTCAAAACCAAGGAATTTAATAATACCAAGGTTTACACTTGGATGAAGTCTTAAACCGCCTTTGTATGGACCGATAGCAGAGTTAAACTGTACACGATAGCCGCGATTTACATGTACTTGACCCTTGTCGTCAATCCAAGGAACTCTAAATCGAAGAATTCTTTCAGGCTCAATAATTCTTTCAAGAAGAGCAACCTGACGGTATTTCTTCTCGTTAGCATCAATTACAGGACGAAGTGAATTAAGAACCTCACTTACAGCCTGTACAAATTCAGGTTCATAATAGTCTTTTCTTTCAAGATACTCGAGTATCTCATCAACATAAGCCATAGCTTATTCCTCCGTATTTCGTTTGTTATATAACTTTAACTAATTAAAGCATTTATATAATATCACACCAATATTATTTTGTCACTATTTTTGGATAAATTTTATAAAATTATTTACATTTTTTCGTCAATATGCTAAAATATTTGTATAAATTTAACAAAGGAGAAAGTATGAAATCAGCATTGATTATTTTTGCGGTTTTAATAATATTAATATATATTTCCCCGCTTTATAAATCAAAAATAAACATCGGAAATATTTTTGGAATATTATTAGGCATAGTTTTGCTTTTGCTTGCAATATTTCAAAATGAAATAAAAATGTTCTACCAAACACCAATCGGCAAAATTGTAATAAATATTATCTCATTAACAGCCGTTTTATTTTTCATTTTATTCTTTGCAACCTTGTTCAAAATCATTAAAAATTCACGAAGCACAGCCAAAAACGAAAATACAGTTATAGTTTTAGGTTGCAGAGTTAAAGGAAGTATTCCGTCAAAATCACTTGTAAAAAGATGTCTTGTAGCAAGAGATTATATGACAAAAAATAAAAATGCCATTGCAATCCTGTCAGGCGGTCAAGGTGCTGACGAAGATATATCCGAAGCTGAATGTATGGAACGAATTCTAAATTCATACGGAATAGAAAAAGAACGATTGATTAAAGAAGAAAAATCAACATCAACATATGAAAATATGCTGTTTTCAAAACAAATAATTGATAAATTAAATCTGTCAAAAAGCATTGCAATTGCAACAAGCGAATATCATATGCTTCGAGCAAAAATGTATGCTCGAAAAGTTGGTTTTGTTTCGTCGTCACTCCCTGCAAAAAGCATACCGATACTGCGAGTTGCATATTTTACAAGAGAAGTTTTCGGAATATGGTATATGAAAATAACAGAGGCTTTACAAAAATAAGTAAAGCCTCTGTTATTAGTTTAATCGTCAAATGGCTCTGAATAGTCTTGATCATCACCAAACTGATTGAAGTAATCATCTAAATCATCCTGGTCAAATGCTCCGTCATTGTCGTCGTCATCGTCATCATCTCGGTCGTCATTATTAAAACCGTATTGATAACCATTATCATAATTATAATTATTTTTATCTCGTGCAAAATTTGTTGTATAAAACATTCCGGAAAACTGCATATACAAGCCGATAGTTAAAACAATGACATACAAAACCGCAGCAGATATTGCAGTAGTTTTGGCAACCTTATGGTGCTTTTCGTTGTCAACTATCAAATAATCCGTGAATTGTGTTGAACCGCATTGCGGACAAACAGCAAATGAATTATCAAGAGAAATTCCGCAACAGTTACATATTTTAGGCTGAATTTTCTTTGCATTCTTTCTGACAATCAAATAAACAATTGCGGTCGGAATCGGAAAGAAAAATCCAAGAACAGCAAATGTTATTCTGTTTTTAATGCCTCTTGCCTTTGAGTCCTCGCTGATTGCAACAGAGGTCAAAACGCAAACAAGGATTGACAAAAACGAAGATAATAAAACTAAAATCGCAAGTTTAATCAATTCTTGATTGCCGCCTGAAAGTCGACTGAAAAATGTCATAAAATCACATCCTAAAATAATTTTTCTTTATTTTACCGACTGCCTTTGACAAATCGGTTATAGTATCGTAATCATAATACGGGGCTTTTTGTTTTTGATAATCCAGCAATTCAGGACAAATATCCTTGTTGATTATCCACTTTTTAATAGCGAAATCATCCCTGATTTTCTTTGTAAGATAGCCGTTGCCGAATATCGTAAAATCATCAAGCAAAAGGAACACACCTTGCTGAAAGCGCATCAAATCGTTGGTAGGTACATCAATCAGCTTTGCCGTAGGGGCGCTGATTTCAAATATTGACCTGCCCTTTATTTCTTCAATCAAATCCTTGTTTTTAAGCAGATTTTCTTTGCCGTATTCTTTGCGTTTCAGCAAACTTTCCTTGCTATATTCCTTTAGTGCATCGGTTGCGTTTGTAGGTGCTTCTCGGAGTACAATAACATTATAATTCTTCATCCACTCATTTGCAATATGAGAATGAGTGGTATAGTCGTTTTCGTCCTTGATTTCAACGGTATAAAAAAGAATATCTTCGTCATATTCCGTTCTGTTTTTCAATGCAAAAGACAAAGAAACAAAAGGATTTTTCGTTAAATCAATCAGCGGACTCAAACCAAAATAATGCTGTGAAAAGCTCAAAAACGGATATAAATTATCCTCTGATAAACCACCGATGGTCTTTTTGAACACATCGGTATATTCGGGATATTTATTATAAAAATAGAGCAATCTTTGAGCATCAAGTTGTGCAAAATTTTCGTCATCATCAAGCACAATATTTCTATGTCTGAAAATAGACGGCAAAAGCGGACGGTCAATACTTCTTATCCTTTCGCCTCTGAAGTAAATTCTGTCACCGTGAGCATACGGAACAATAATATTTTCATAAAACTCCTGAAACGAATCTATTCTTTGAGATTGTGCACGAAAGTCAAAATCGAGCTCGTCTTCAAGTTTGCCTGCCAAATCATACAATTTGTTAAACTTTTTCATCAATACTTGTTATGTACCTTTTCTGCAAAGCAGACAAAGTCCTTTAGTTCAATTTTTGTACCGTCATCAAGAATTGCCGTGCCGTTCATCTTGCCGAAAACCTGATGCTGATCGGTAACGATAACCTTAACATCAATCAACGCACTTCTGTCGATAATCGGTGTGAAATCCATATCAAATCTGCCATCGGACGATTTAATTGTCCAAGGGTCAGTGTAATTGTCACTGATATTGAACACAACATCATCAAATTTGTTTGCAATGCCATTATAGAAAATAACATTTTCGCTTGCGGCGGATGTATCACCAAAGCCATAGCCGATGTTAAAACCAAACGGTACACCGTCTATTTGTCCCGAACCGGAGCCCCAATACCAAACATTATCTCTTGTCCAAACACCTCTGCCCCAATCAAGACCCGCAAAGTCTGTTTCAGGGTTGAGTGTGTAGGTTTTGCCTTTGTATGTTACTGTTCCGCTTGCACGCATACAGTTAATCTTTTGATTATAATAAAACGCTTTTTTATCCTCTGCCCAAGGTGTTGCAATAACCATACTGTCACGAGGTTCATCTGTAAGAATAATATCACAGGAAACGCCCTGCTTGTTATCAAATGATTTGTAGTTCATTTTTATTGCTCTTGAATCGCCAATGTGTTTGAATGAAACATCAAGATTTTTATTTTTGAACGAAACATCGCCTCTTGCAGAATGTGACGGCAAATTTGTTTTGCCCATAGGAAACGGAGTAAGCTCCGATTGAGTGTGTTCAACTGCTTTGTCAAGGTCAATAAAGCTGACGCTGTACATACCAAGATAACTCAAATCGGATATTGTGAGAGCAAGGCAAAACTTGTTAGAATTTGACATTATATAATAATAATCCCATTCTTTGATTCTTGTCTTGCGTTTTTTTATCATATTTCTGTCATATTTTTGAACCAATGTTTTGCTCCAACCCGGCTCGATAAGATGACCGTTTTCATCAAGAAGATTGTGGCTGTTTACTACTTCGTGATTTCTCATGGCTGACTCCTTAAATTATATAATCAAAGTTTGAAACATCCGAATTTTTATCAACAATATCCTGCAATGTTATGCTGTCAAGATATTCGGATATAACCTTGTACAACCCTTTCCAAATAGGAAGAGTAATACAATCCTCTGCTCTGTCACACAAAATAGGCGAATTATCAAGACAAGACACGGGAGCAAGACCGCCCTCTGTCAAACGCAAAATATCTCCTACTGTATATTCATTTGCGTTTTTTGCCAGTCTGTATCCGCCCTGATAACCTCTGTTTGTACGAAGAACATCAGGTTTATTGAGAATTGCCACAATTTGCTCCAAATATTTTTTGGAAATTTCCTGTCTGTTTGCTATATCCTTCAAAGACACATATCCATCGCCTTGATTTTGCGCTAAGTCAATCATCATACGCAGTGCATATCTGCCTTTTGTAGAAATTTTCAAAACATCATCTCCAATCCTTGTTATAATAATACCACCATTTTAGTAGGTTTTCAAGGATTTTATTTAAAATACGGCATAAAGATTGCTCTCTATGCCGTAATTTTATATATTAGGAGTTAAACTGAAAATCGCCGTCAGAAAAGTCAACAGTGCACTTTGAACCCTCGCCGATTGTCTTATCAAGAATAAGCTCGGAAAGTCTATCCTCAATCTTTGACTGAATAGCACGACGAAGCGGTCTTGCACCATAGGTTTTATCAAAGCCCTCTTTTGCAAGCTCTGTGATGGCATTGTCTGTAAAATCAAGTTCAATGCCAAGGTCTGCTGTTCTCTTCTTCAAAGATTTAAGCATACGCTTTGCAATTTCCTCAATGTCGTTTTGGTCAAGCTGATTGAATACGATAATATCATCAAGACGGTTAAGGAATTCAGGCTTAAAGGTCTTTTTCAAATCAGGCATTACCAAATCTTCGATTGAAAGTTTCTTGCCATCCTCTTGAACAAAGCCAAGAGCAAGTTTTTCATCAGTGATCTTTGAAGCGCCGACATTTGAAGTCATAATGATGATTGCATTCTTGAACGAAACTTTTCTGCCCTGTGAATCAGTCAATACACCGTCTTCGAGAATTTGAAGAAGCATATTAAACACATCAGGATGAGCCTTTTCAATTTCATCAAAAAGTACAACGCTGTATGGCTTTCTTCTGATTTTCTCGGTCAACTGACCGCCTTCATCAAAGCCAACATATCCCGGAGGCGCACCGATAAGTTTTGAAACAGTGTGCTTTTCCATATATTCGGACATATCAAGTTTGATAATTGCGTTTTCATCGCCAAACATTGCTTCTGCAAGGGATTTACAGAGTTCTGTTTTACCAACACCGGTTGGGCCAAGGAATATGAACGAACCGATAGGTCTGTTAGGGTTTTTAAGTCCTACTCTGCCTCTCCTGATTGCCTTTGAAATTGCACTTACAGCCTTATCTTGACCGACAATTCTTTCGTGCAGGATTTTCTCCATATTAAGCAATCTTTCGCTTTCTTCTTTTGTAAGTTGATTTACAGGAACGCCTGTCCACTGAGAAACAACTTGTGCAATTTCTTCGCTTGAAACTGCCTTTACATCATGGTTTGAAGAATTACGCCACTTTGATTTTTCGTCATTAAGAAGTTTATTGAGTTCATTTGCCTTATCTCTGATCTTTGCAGCTTCTTCAAATTTTTGGTTATTGACTGCATCCTGCTTTTCGGCATTAAGACGCTTAATTTCTTCTTCCATATCCTTAAGATTTTGAGGAAGTGTGTAAGCATTAAGTCTTACAACCGAAGCAGCCTCATCAATAAGGTCAATAGCCTTATCAGGCAAAAATCTGTCGTTAATATATCTTGATGAAAGTTTTACAGCCGAATTAATAGCGTCATCGGTAATTTTTACCTTATGATGTGCCTCATACTTATCACGAAGACCTTTAAGAATTTCAACAGTTTCTTCTTCTGTTGGTTCACCGACTGTTACAGGCTGAAATCTTCTTTCAAGTGCAGCATCTTTTTCAATATTCTTTCTGTATTCTGAAATAGTTGTTGCACCGATTACTTGAATTTCGCCACGAGCAAGTGACGGCTTGAGGATGTTGGCAGCGTCAACTGCACCTTCGGCAGCACCTGCACCCATAATGTTGTGAATTTCATCAATAAAGAGGATAACATCCTTGTTGTCCTTGACTTCATCCATTGCCTTTTTAATTCTTTCCTCAAAATCGCCTCTGTACTTTGTACCGGCTACCATTGAAGTCAAATCAAGTGAATAAATAGTTTTGTTTGCAAGCATTTCAGGAACTTCACCGTTAACGATTTTAAGTGCAAGTCCCTCTGCGATTGCGGTTTTACCAACACCCGGTTCACCAATAAGGCAAGGATTGTTTTTGTTTCGTCTTGAAAGAATTTGAATAACTCTTTCAATTTCCTTTTCTCTGCCGATTACAGGGTCAATCTTGCCCTGCTTTGCAAGCTCTGTAAGATTCTTGCCGAATTCATCAAGAGTAGGAGTTTTGCTCTTGCCCTTTTTCTTTGATGATGACTGTGGGTTTGAGTCATAGCTGTTTGAACTCAAATCGCTAATCAAATCATCAAAAACTCTTTGAGAATCTGTGCCAAGTTCATTGATGAACTTTACAGCATAGCTGTCGTCCTCTTTAAGAAGTGCAGCGAGCAAATGCTCAACACTTACATAGGAATTACGCATTGTTCTTGCAATTTGGAAAGAAATTTCAATTATTCTCTTTGCTCTCGGCGTGAAATCATCCGGAGTAAGAGATGTTGGGTTGCCAACGCCTATTTCTTCACGAATAAGGCGGTCTACACCCTCATAAGTAATATTATTGTTGGTGAGTGCAGGAATGGTTGAATCGGTTGAAAGCAGGCCTATAAGGATATGCTCTGTGCCGATATAATTGTGACCATATGCCTGTGCACTTTTGATTGCGAGGTTAAGCACCTCATTAGCTTTCGTAGTAAATGAATTAAAACGATACATAATATCATCGCCTTTCACTGTAAATTAATGACAGTGCGAAACGCTACACCAATTTTTCTCTGACTATTTGTGCTCTTAAGGTTTCGCACATTGACTGAGTTAAATCTGATTTTGATGACTCAACAAGAGTTGCATCAAATAGGTTATACATCATATCCCCGATAAGTTTGTATGAATAATCAAAGTATCCAAGCGATATACCGAGTCTGACTAAAGAAATACTGTTTAAAAATTCATCAACAGACAGCTTTCTTGCAAGTTTAAGTATGCCCAAAGTTCGATAAATTTTATCCTCACATTCGGCGTTTTCTTTGAGAGAATCTCTGAGTTTTCGTTCTTGAAGTACAATTTGATTACAAACCGAATTCAAATTATCAATTGCACTTTTCTCGGTAATACCGAGAGTTACCGTATTTGTAAGGATATAAAAATCTCCTGCTCCGCCATCATACATTTCGCTCAGAACGAAGCCGAGTTTCGAAACTGTGGTTGACAGCTTTGGAATAACATTCCTTTGAGCAAGTGCCGGCAAATGAAGAACGATTGAAACATTAAGACCTGTACCCAAATTGTACGGAGATGATGTCAAAAATCCATATTTGTCCGAATATGCAATAGGAAGTCCGTCAATTAATATATCATCAATGTCGTTTGCTTTGTTATAAGCATAAAGAGGATTTTGACCGGCAGAAAACGATGAAATTCTAATATGGTCATCATCATTTATCATTATGCTGACATCCTCATTTTTTGAAAGAAGAAAAGAGGAATTTTCTTTTGCAAAGCTGTCGGAAATTAAATCCTTTTCCGCATAAGACAAAGCCTTCGCTTTTGAAATATCGGAGGTATTGATTAAATCAAATTCCTGTGCAAGCGGTGAATTTTTTATACAGGCAAAAACCTTTTTAACTACCGCTCTTTTGGCGTCGTTGTTCATTCTCATTGGAAATGGTGTGTGTGCCAAATTTCGCATAAGCACAGCCTTTGAATACAACACAACATCCGCATTATCAGATGTGTTTTTATATCTGCTTTCCATCATCAATTCTCCTTGTTAAGCTCCTTGATTTTATCTCGAAGAGTCGCCGCATCTTCAAATCTTTGTTCCTTTACGGCTTGTTTAAGCTCTTCCTTGAGTTGTGCCAAGGTGTCGTTAGCTGTTTTCTTTTCGGTATTTGTAGCCTCGGTATAGGTTACATTTTTACCGATATGTTTTACATTTCCGTGGATTTTTTCAACGCTTGGGGCAAGTCTGTCATCAAACTTGTCATAGCAATCCGAACAACCCACATGACCGGAATTTACAATATCATTGAGTGTTGAACCGCAAGTTGCACAGCTGTTCAATCCAACAAGTGAATTAAATGCACTTGCACCTGCGCCCAAAAGATTGCCGAAGAAACTGTCGCCGAAAAAGCTATCGGCTGAAAATGGTTCAAAGCTAAAATCATTCATAACTCCGAGTTCTCTTGCGCAATCCTCGCAAAGATACATTTCTTCCTTTTGACCGTTAATAATTCTTTGAATATGAGTATTAGCCTCATTCATATGACAATGTGTACATTTCATAAATAACGCCTCCAATTTAATCAATATATGCAAGAAGCATCTGCTTTAGCTGTCTTGCACGAATAACATTTGCGTATTCCTTTGGAACACCTTTAAAATTGCTGTCTGCAACAGCGCAAACCATCATTTTGGTTGCCTTGTCATTAATCAATTTTTGATAATTACAATTTATTAAATTTGCCTTTGCACTTCTCTCGTCAATACTGTTTCCTATTGAATTAATGAAGCCCATTAAAGCGTTTTGCGGAGAAGTTGCACGGGTGATTAAGATATATCCTCCGCCACCTCGCCTGCTCTCAATCTGATAGCCGGCTTCGGGGGTAAACCTTGATGTAATCACATAGTTAATTTGACTTGGCACACAACCGATTCTGTTTGCTAAATCATTACGCTGAATTTGAACAGTTGATGTATTATCGTCAAACATATCAAGTATCATATCAGCTATTACATCACTCATCTTCATTTCTTAATCATCTTCTTTCTAAATCATATTGAACAATTCATCAAACTCTGACTTTGACTTTCTTTGTCCTTTAATTGTGTTATATCACAAAGGTCAGAAAAAGTCAATAGTTTTTTTGACTTTTTTCAAAAAATATTTTTGTCGAAAAAGTAACCACAAATATACGAAATTCATAAAATAAAATATATGCCTTTGGCTGTTATGGCAGGTATATATAAATTGATGAAAAGGTGATAAATATGATGATATACAATCAAAGGGAGCAGCACTGTATATGCCCTGCTCCAATTAAGCCTTGTCCGTGTCCTCCACCACCTCCGCCAAGACCACCGTTCCCTCCTGCTCCGCCGGAGCCTATTCCTGTTCCGTATCCGGTAGTTGGTCCGACAGGTCCAACCGGTCCAATGGGTCCTATGGGTCCGCAAGGTGTACAGGGCTATCAAGGAACGCAAGGTCCGATCGGTCCAACAGGACCACAAGGTATTCCGGGTCCTGATGGTGCAATAGGTCCAACCGGTCCGCAAGGAGTTCCGGGTGCCGTAGGTGCAACAGGTGCGGTAGGTCCGACAGGACCTCAAGGTCCGCAGGGTGTTGCAGGTGCAACGGGCGCAGTAGGTCCGACAGGTCCTCAAGGTCCGCAGGGTGTTGCAGGTGCAACTGGTGCAGTAGGTCCGACAGGCCCTGCGGGCGGAATTAGCGAATATGCGTCATTTTATGCACTTGCTCCAAACGACAATCCTACCGCTATTGCACAAAATACAGCAGTAGAATTTCCAAATACGTCAGCTTCAACAACAGGCATTACAAGATTAACTAATTCAACATTTAATTTAGCAGATACAGGAACTTATCTTATAATGTTTAAGGTAAATACAAATACAGCCGGTCAATTAGGCATTGCGGTTAACGGTGCTGTTCAACCGAATGCAACATTCGGAAATGCAGCCGACTACGGAATAATTGAAGGCAAAACAATCATTACAACAACAGCGGCAAACACTGTTTTAAGCATTGTAAATCCTATCGCAACAGCCTTTACCGTTACACCGTCTGCAGGCGGTACAGAAGCTACAGTATCGGATTTTACAATTATAAAACTTGCGTAAATAAAGGTGGCATATGCCACCGTACATAGAGGTGATTTTTTGAAAATAGCTGTTTATGCCATCTCAAAAAACGAAGAAAAATTTGTTGAGCGTTGGGTAAATTCTATGAACGAAGCCGACGAAATATATGTTGCAGATACTGGCTCAACAGACAAAACCGTTGAGTTATTAAAACAAAAAGGTGTTATTGTAAACTCTGTTAAAATCGAACCTTGGAGATTTGATGATGCACGAAACAAATCATTGGAATTTGTAAGCGAAGATGTTGATATTTGCGTTTGCACCGACCTTGATGAAGTGTTCACAAAAGGTTGGAGAAAAGAGTTGGAAGAAAAATGGACAAACGACACAACAAACGCAAGATACAACTATATTTGGAGTTTTGATGAAAACGGAAAACCGAAAACATCATTTTATATTGAAAAAATCCATTCGAGGCATAATTTCAAATGGCTATATCCCGTTCACGAAGTTTTGCAATACACAGTCAAACAACAGCAAAAATATATAACATTGGACAATGTAACCCTAATGCATTATCCCGATAAAAAGAAATCAAGAGGTCAGTATTTGCCACTTCTTGAATTATCGGTAAAAGAAAATCCGAATGACGACCGGAATATGCACTACCTCGGACGAGAGTATATGTTTTATAAAATGTACGACAAAAGCATTGAAACATTGAAAAAGCACCTTGCATTGCCAAGTGCCAAATGGAAAGACGAGCGTTGTGCATCAATGCGTTATATTGCAAAATGTTATATCAATAAAGCCGATTACGAGCAGGCGAAACAATGGTATGAAACGGCAATTAAGGAAGCACCATATTTACGAGAACCTTATATTGAATACGCACAACTTGAATATGAACTAAAAAATTGGAACAAAGTCGCAGAATTGATTGAAAACGCTTTGAAAATCAAGGAACGACCGATGACATATATCAGCGAGAGTTACTGCTGGGGATATTTTCCATACGACATGCTTACAATTGCATATTTCAATTTGAACAATTATTCCCTATCATTAAAAAACGCCGTGTCTGCATATCTTCTTGAGCCAGAAAACGAAAGACTAAAGGACAATATACAAAATATAAAGGAATTCATCAATTGACGAATTCCTAAATTATTTATTTAATAATTGTGTATCCCGCATCAACAACAGCTTGTTCCAAAACGGCTGTATCAACATCCTTGGAAAGTTCAACGGTTGCCTGTTTTTCTGTATGACTTGCAACAGCTGAAGTTACGCCATCAATTGCTTCAAGTGCTTTTTTTACGGCAGCTTCGCAATGCGGGCACATCATTCCGTCAATTTTAATTGTTTTTGTCATTTTAAATTCCTCCGTATAATCTATATTTACTTCTTTGATTTTTCTGTCATTTTTTGAACTTGTTACATTTACAAAATTAAGCCTCAACGCATTCATAACAACGCAAAAGCTCGAAAGGCTCATCGCAGCCGCACCGAACATCGGATTGAGTGTCCAGCCTGTGATTGGAA
Source organism: Eubacterium coprostanoligenes (assembly GCF_900167205.1). Taxonomy (GTDB): domain Bacteria; phylum Bacillota; class Clostridia; order Oscillospirales; family Acutalibacteraceae; genus Eubacterium_R; species Eubacterium_R coprostanoligenes. Next base: position 15,425 of record NZ_FUWW01000013.1, on the reverse strand, counting down.
TCCACACGCCGGCAGCCAACGGAATACCTATAATATTATAAATGAAAGCCCAAAACAAATTTTCTTTTATATTAGTAAGTGTATGACGGCTAAGCCTGATTGCGGAGCAAACATCTGATAGCTTGCTGTTCATCAAAACAACATCTGCGCTGTCAACTGCAACATCTGCGCCTGCACCGATGGCAATGCCGACATCTGACCTTGTAAGAGCCGGAGCGTCATTTACACCGTCACCAACCATAGCTACCTTGCCGAATGATTGAAGTTTTTTCACAACAGCTTCTTTACCGTCAGGCAAAACGTCGGATATAACCATATCAACGCCTGTTTGCTTGCCGATTGCATCAGCCGTGCGTTTGTTGTCGCCTGTGAGCATAACAACCTTTATTCCCATATTTTTAAGTTGCTTGATTGCTTCAGGACTGTCTTGTTTGATTGTATCGGCAACAGCAATAACACCAATCAGTTTTTCATCTTTTGCAAAAAGCAACGGAGTTTTGCCCTCATTTGACAATCTTTCAATATCGCTTTTAACTGATGAAATATCACAAACAGTTGAAATATACTTTGAACTGCCTGCATAAATCTTGAAATTTTCCAAAGTTCCGCACAAACCATTGCCTGTTTTAGATTCAAAATCTGTAATATCAAATGGCGGAATTTGTACTGTTTCGGATTTTTCCACTATCGCTTTTGCAAGCGGATGCTCACTTTTTATTTCAAGCGAATAAGCAAGTTGCAAAAGGTCATTTTCAGAAATGCCAACAGGAATTACATCAGTAACCTTTGGTTTGCCCTCGGTTATAGTACCAGTTTTGTCAAGAACAACTATTTGAGTTTTGCCCGCTTCTTCAAGAGAAACAGCGGTTTTAAACAAAATACCGTTCTTTGCGCCTTTGCCGTTGCCGACCATAATCGCAACAGGGGTTGCCAATCCAAGAGCACAAGGACAGCTGATAACCAAAACGCTGATTGCTCTGCTGAGTGAATATCCAAACGGCTTTGGCACAATCAACCACACGATAAAAGTGATAATCGCAATGGCAATAACAGTCGGAACAAACACTCCGGATACTTTGTCGGCAAGTTTTGCAATAGGAGCTTTTGTAGCCGAAGCATCGGACACAAGATTGATTATCTGTGCCAATGTTGTATCTTCACCGACTCTCGTAGCCTTGCATTTTAAAAATCCCGATTTATTAATTGTGGCTGATGTAACCTTGTCATCAACTGCTTTGTCAACAGGCAAGCTCTCACCCGTAAGCACGGATTCGTCAATAGCACTTTCGCCGTCAATAACTATTCCGTCAACAGGAACACTTTCGCCAGGTCTGACAACAAAAATATCGCCGACAGCCACATCGTCAATATCAACCGTTATTTCTTTGCCGTCACGAATAACATTTGCTGTTTTCGGAGAAAGCGACATCAAGCCTTTCAAAGCATCGGTTGTTCTGCCTTTTGAATATGCTTCAAGAGTTTTGCCGACTGTAATCAAGGCAAGAATCATAGCTGCGGATTCAAAATAAAAATCATCCATATATGACATAACCGCAGACATATCGCCTTTTGTTTGTGCAACCGTCATTGCAAAAAGTGCATAGGCGCTGTATACAAACGACGCACCGCTTCCGAGAGCAACAAGAGTGTCCATATTCGGTGATTTGTGGATAAGCCCCTTGAAACCACTGATAAAGAAATTTTGATTTATCACCATAATGATGATGGCAAAAAGCATTTGAGCAAGACCCATGGCAATATGGTTGTTTTCCATAAAACTCGGGAGTTTCCAGCCCCACATCATATGCCCCATAGAGATATACATCAATGGTGCAAGGAACAGCAAAGATGCTACAAGTCGCTTAACTAATTTCGGTGTTTGAGTATCTTTCAATTCATCATCGGAATTACTTTTAACTTTTTTATTTTTTATTTTAAGCGAAGCTCCGTATCCTGCTTTTTCCACTGCATCAATAATTTCTTTTGATGTAGCGGTGCCCTCAACGCCCATTGAATTTGTTAATAAATTTACAGAGCAAGAAGAAACTCCGTCAACCGAGCTAACCGCTTTTTCCACTCTTGCGGAACAAGCAGCACAGCTCATACCTGTCACATTATATTGAGTCATTTTTACCTCGTTTCTGAAGTTTGCAATAATAACACAAAGGCAATCAGCCGCAAAAGCCTATTGTGTTAATATGATTACCGAGTAATCACCTTCCAAATAAATAATATACACAAAATATTAATTTGTCAATTTATACTTTACATATTATGTGCAAAAATATATAATACCATTTGGTGATGAAATGAAAAAATTATTAATTATAAATGCCTCTCCAAGGGAAAACGGAGTTTGTGCAGAGGTTCTAAAACAAATCAAGCCTTATTTTATCGATTGTGAAACAAAGGAATATAATGTATACAAACTTGACCCTTTGCCATGCAAAGCGTGCGGATATTGCGAAATGCACAACGGCTGTGCAAACAAGGACCTTGACTTTTTCTTTTTGGATTTAAAAGAAGCTGACTATGTTGCAATTATTTCTCCGATGTACAACAACTTCTTCCCTGCTCCGCTAAAGGCTCTTATGGATAGATTTCAACGCTTTTGCAGTGCAAAATATCTGCGTGGCGACAGCGAGCCTATCGGCAAACAAAAAAGTGTAGGTCTTGTAATCACAAGCGGAACGAACGCACGAGAATGTGCAAACTATATGTCAAACAGCGTCAAGCAGTTGTTCTCCCCTCTCGGCGGAGAATTGAAAGCACGATACTACATACCCGGCACGGATTCAAACAACTACACATTCAACATTGTTGAACTTGAAAAATTTGTGCACCAAATCAAAAAATAATAATTATTTTAAGACGATTTAATTAAAGAACAATCAAGTCGTCTTTTTCTTATGCTTATATACCTTGCTTTTTAACATATTATATGATAGACTAAAAGTGCCAAATAATATTATAAAGGGGATTTTAACAATGAAAAAAGTTATTAGTCTATTTATGGCATTTGTAATTCTTTTAAGTATTACTTCCGGTTTAACATTTAATGTTTATGCCGCTACACCAACAACAGGTAAATGCGGGGAAAATGCTACTTGGAAATTTGATGAAGAAACAAATAACCTTATTATTTCAGGTACAGGTTCACTTATATATGATGAATCTATGGATGTATTCAGAAGGCAAACTGTATATGACTCTGCTTCCGGACATTGGATTAGTGGTAAATTCCCATATAAAATAAATAACTTGATTATTGAAGACGGAATTACTGAAATACCTTTAATATATAATTATCCATATGTATTTGGAGGAATGTATATAAAAAATTTTTATATACCTAAAACAATCACAGATTTAAGTAATGACTTCAATCTCAATTCTACAATTGAAGCATATTATGTTGATGAATCTAATCCAAATTATATGTCAAACGATAAAGTAATATATAGTAAAGATCAAACTGAATTATTCGCTTATCCTGATAATTATAAGCAAGAACAGTTTTCTGTTCCGTATGGTGTAAAAAAAATATGGAGATGGGCATTCAATAATGCAAAAATCAGCACATTATTTATTCCTGAAACTGTAGAAAGCATAAATTATTTTATAAAGGAAGAAAATGTTACTTATGTTGATGATAGCGCCGTATTTTCACATTATATAAGCGAATATGTTGTTGATGAAAATAATAATAATTTTTCTTCTGTTGACGGAGTGCTATTTGATAAAGTTAAGAACACACTTTTAAATTACCCATCAAGTAAAAAATATGATAAATATAATATTCCGAATGGAGTAAAAATAATTAATTCACATGCGTTTGGCATTGCTGATGGTGATAAACTCAAGGAAATTATATTACCTAAATCCATAGTTAATATAGGGTATCAAAGTAGACTTTTCTACAATTTAACCTTTTATTATGACGGAACAGAAGATGAATGGGAAAATGTAGAAATTGGTTATTATAATGATTCACCATCTTTAAATGTAATCTTTAATTATGTAGGCAAGTACGGCGAAAATATAATTTGGAAATATAACAGTACATCAAAAACTTTAACATTATCAGGTACCGGAGCTATAGACTCATTTAGTGACGCTGATGATTCTTCATATCGTGAAAGGCCATGGGAAGAATACATTTATGATATTGAAAACATAAAAATAGAAGAAGGTATAACTTCAATCGGAGATTATACTTTTAAAAACCTTGGAGAAATAAATAATATTGAAATACCAAAAAGTTTAATTTCAATAGGTGAGTCGGCATTTAAGGAATGTAGAATTAATCAAGTGTCTTATAATGGTACAAATACTGAGTTTTTTAAAATAAAAAACATCGAGAATAATAAAGAACTTATTATCGGTAAGTACAATCCTATATTAAATGAATTATTGTTAAAGACTATTGAGGTTGACTATAAGCAATCGGAATATCTTGAGCTTACAGATGAATACTTAACTAAAAAAGTAACCAACATAATAAATAACAATGACAATACAATAAAAAACAATATTAATGTTAAAAATGGTTATTTGTATATAAATAATATAAATATTGGAAAAATAAAAATCGGTTATGATTATTTTCCATATGAATATGAAGAAACTGAAAGTGAAAATATAAAAACTAATATAGAACTTCTACACGATATATATTTAGGTGTTTTAGATAATAATGATGATAATACTTTAGCAACTTTTTCAACGCAATTAAAATTTTTGAATGACTCAGAGTATAATAAATCAGATGAAAAATATGTTTCTGATTTTGTTAAAAATTTGAATATTACAAAACCATATTATTATGAAGTACAATATGATGAATATATCAAAGAATTTATAAAAGCTGAAAAAAATCAAAGTTGGAAATCTTTTTGGAATTATAATGATAAAATAGCCTCAAAATATTATAAAAAAGAGGTATCTAACAATTTAATAAATTTAACGATTGGTTCAGGTGCCGGTGGTACAGAAGGAAGTTTAAATTATAATTATTTTGAATCCGGTGCAAATTTAGCTATATTTAAAAACGATATTTTGTATAATGTATATAGTCCAGAATCACATTATTACATTAATGAAAGCGGAATTAAATGCAAGTATTCAGAACCATTTGTGCCTGTAATTGTATTGCCCGACAGTTTACCGGATGAGCAAATTGAAAGTTACATTATGCAAAAAATTAATAATGATTGGCAAAACAATGATATAAATGGTATAGTTAAAGGTGCAAAAATTGAAAATAGAATTGATATAGAAAACGGATACACATTAAAGAGTGCACATAATTGTGATTCGATTATCATTGCACGAAGAAGTGACAGTTCTGTACCATCTTCTCCTACTCCGGGTGGCTCAACAAGTGGCGGTTCAATCGGCGGTGGCGGAGGATTTACTCCTGCCCCAACTCCTGAAGATACAGATAAAAAAGATGAGGACCAAAAGCCTGAAACAAAGCCGGCACAACCGACAACACCGACTGATACAACAGAAAAATCTGCAACCGTAAAGGTAAATAAGGCTTTGGCAAAGAAAAAGGCACTTGTTATTTATTGGAACAAGATTGCAAATGTTTCGGGTTACCAAATCCAAGTTGCTACCGACAAGAAGTTTAAGAAAAACAAAAAGACCGTTACCGTTGCAAAGCAAAATACAAGCAAGAAAACCGTTAAAAAACTTAAAGCAAAGAAAAAATACTTTGTTCGAGTTAGAGCCTACAAGATTGTAGACGGTAAAAAGGTTTACGGCAAATGGTCAAAGATCAAATCAGTAAAAACCAAATAAAAAAATATAGGCTGTTCCATTTTGAAACAGCCTTATTTTTTAGTTTATATCATCTTTTAAGGTTTCGATTATATTGTTTTGCTGGACTTTTTTGACTGAATAAATCATTGTCATACCGATGATTGCAAACACAACAAGTGCAACAATCAAATACAGCAGATAATCTATTGAAAATGTTGTTGTGCTGTTATTCAAAGCCTTGTGCATACCGAAAGAAATCAATGCACTTATCGGCAAGCCGAAAATTACAGCCTTTATTCCGTAAAAAGCACTTTCGAGCATAATCATTTTGTTGAAACCTTTTGGTGTTATTCCGACAGATTTCATCATTGCAAATTCCTTTTTACGAGAAGCTATACCCGAAGAAATCGTGTTGATAATATTAAAGATTGTAATTAGCGAAATCAATGCAACGAAGCCATAAACAAACACCTGAATTACCAAAGCAATAGTATTGAATGTTTGCATTTGTTCCGAAAAATCAACAACTGAAAAATCGGAATATTTTCCGTCATCGGATATTGTGTTCAGCTTTTCTGTAACCTTCTGATGGTCGGTTGTTTCTATTCCCAAAATATATTTTGAAAGTTGATTGTCGTTTGCATTGATGTTCTTGCAAACTTTTACAAACTGTGAATACGGCATATACAGCGAAATAACTCCGATATTGTTCAAATTGCAAGGTTTGGCATTGCTGTATTTAACAAAGTCCGTAATTTCAAATTGAAGATTATCTTCCGGATAATATGCCTCTTTAAAACTTGAGCCGAGAATATTATCGGTGAACACCTTTTTGCCGTTTGCAGTGTGAGAAACATTGTTCATCAACAGCAATTTGCACTTATTGTTTGAATTATAATATGCCTTGCTGTCAATGTCGTTTTTAGCACAGAGTTCATTAAACATATCGTCATCAAGCATATTTATTAGAACCGCAAATCTATTTGAAAACTCTCGACTGTAAGCATTGGTAAGGTTTTTATTATCTGTAAACATCTCGAAATTATTTTTATAGTTCTTGCTTTTTTGAACAAAATAATAAAGATTTGTTACACTATACATATCGTCAATGCCGTCAATATTTTCAAATTCTTTTATTGCACTTTCACGGTTTGTTTCATCAAGATAAACGCCGATTTGATATGGCATTGAGTCCTGCGCTACCGTTTCGTTTGCGAAAAGAGCACAAAAATAATTGCAACTCAAAAACAAAACAATAGAAAGTGCGATTGAAACGGTAATTACCCTTGCTTTTCTGCCTTTTCGTTTGAGGTTTTTATATGCAAGTTCTCCTTCGTAGCCAAAAATTACTTTGATATATTTCGGACATTTGAGCGTCTTTGCTTTAACCTTTATTTCGTCAGATTGTCTGATGGCAGAAATTGTAGAAATCTTTGAAGCCTTTTTAGCCGGAATCGAGCAAGAAATCAAAATTGTAATGATGCTCAAACCCAAAACAATCAAAACCGCCCAAATCGGGAATACGACTTTCATTGAAACATTTTGTTCGGTTACTCCGTTAATCATTGAAGTAGCAATGATTTTTTTGCCGAGTGCCTTGAGTGTTATACCGATGCCGGCAACACCTGCGCCGATGCCAAGAGGAATACCAAACAGTGCAAGAATAAATCCCTCATAATAAATGGAAAATCGTTTTTGTCGCTTGGTTGCACCTACTGACGAGAGCATACCGAGATACTTTACCTTTTCGGAAAGCGACATTGCAAAAGCGTTATAAATAAGGACAACGGAAGCGACCATAATTATAATAAGTAAAATAACAACAAGAGGCAAAATATCCGCTACAAAGCTGTCACTTGAAAATGAAAGTTTGGAATAAAGCAATTCTTTGTTTACTGTGCTTGCACCCGGATTTGCCTTATCTATAATATCATTCACAACATCTAAAGACTTGCTGTTAAGAGTTTTAAGTTGAAAAGCAACAGTCGGATTTGCCTTTAAATTATCCGAATAAGTTAAAAATGCAAATTCGGAAGTAGGATTGTTTTGATGAAGGATCGCAGTTATTCTGTATTGTTTATCCTCTTGCCGTACAAACTTTTCGCCTTTTGAATATGCACCCGTGACATCGAATTCACCGTCTTTATCCCTCATGGTTCTTATACCGCACGGGATAGATACAATATCGCCGACCTGCCAATCAAGTTCGTTCTTTTCGATAAAATCACTTTGCACAGCAATTTCGTCACTTGTTTTTGGCAAAGTTCCGTCATAATCAGCCTGAATGAACATTTTAAAATATCCGTCATCACAAGCGCCGATTGAGCCTGTTGCAAGCCTGTCAGACTTGCCGTTGTCAATTTTGAACTGTTTATAATTTTCATCACACAGGCCAACGGTTTCAATTCTTTCATCCTTGTAAAGTTCATCAAGACTTGATAGTTTTACATCAGACAGTTGTGCGGCATAATTGCCGTCTGACACAACAGAGACATCTGCAAACAACTGCAAAAATGATGCCATTGCAACAAAAACAGCGGTTATCATTGCAACCGAAACAATAATTCCAAATGTTGTGACAAGGGTTCTGCCCTTGTTTTCTTTGAGGTGACGGAGAGTGAGTTTATTAACGATATTCATCCGTTTTCACCTCATCTCTTGTAATTCTGCCGTCCTCAATAGCAATAACTCTGTCGCCTGCAAGTGCAATTCGTTCATCGTGAGTTATGACAATGAGAGTTTGGTTGTTCTCTTTATTAAATTTTTTGAGTAGTGAAATAATTTCCTTTGTATTTTCGCTGTCAAGATTACCTGTCGGCTCATCGGCAAGCATAAGAGCAGGATTGTTCATCAATGCTCTGCCGATGGAAACACGCTGTTGCTGACCGCCCGAAAGTTGGCTCGGTAAATGTTTCAATCTGTTTTCAAGACCGAGAGTTTTTACGAGAGAGTCAATAATTTTTTGATTTGGCTTTCTGCCGTCTAACAACAGCGGGAGGGTCAAGTTTTCCTCAACCGTCAAAATCGGAATGAGGTTGTAGAATTGATAAATAAGTCCGATTTGTCTGCGACGAAAAATTGCAAGATTTGTTTCGTCAAGAGTCGAAATATCGGTTCCGTTGATTATTACACTTCCCTTTGTCGGAACATCAACTCCGCCGAGGATGTGAAGAAGCGTAGATTTACCCGAACCTGACGGACCGATAATTGCCACAAATTCACCTTGTTTTACAGAAAAAGACACATTATCAAGTGCAACGACTTTTGTTTCGTCCTTGCCGTAGATTTTTGATAGATTTTTTACTTCGAGAATTTTCATAGTCATCTCTCCTTTCGTGCCCTATTCTATAAAACGAGAATTACAATGCCGTGACAGAGAAATTACAGTTATGTCACTAAACAACAGATTTGTAAAACCTTATTTCAAAAACACTGCCTCTACCCTGCTCACTTTCAACTGTGACGGAGGCATTTTCTTTTTCAAAAACGGTTTTCGCAAGTGCCAAGCCAATACCGACACTGTCCTTTGATGAATTCTTACCGTGATAGAATCGCTCAAATATATGAGGCAAATCCTCCTCTGCAATTCCGCAACCGTTATCGGATATTGTCAACTTATTGTACAGGTTGGTTGATTCACTTGCGATAATGATTTTTCCGCCGTCATTTGTGTGTTCGAGGCAGTTTTTCACAATATTTGAAACTGCTTCAACCGTCCAGCTTTCATCACCGTTAAAGACAAAATCATTTGCACCGTTTTGAATAGCAATATTCTTCAGTTCTGCGGTCAAAGCAAACGGTTTTAAGCTGTCGTCAAGCACTTTTGATATACTTACTTCATCCCTTTTAAATTCGGTTGCATCTGCATCAAGCTTTGAAATTTTGAGAATATTGGTAATTAACCACTTCATTTTTGAAAGCTGATTGTTGATAACAGAAACAAACTCCTGTCGTTTATCGGGGTTTTCTTCATTTTCGAGCAGTTCACACATCATCATCATTGATGTAAGCGGAGTTTTAAGTTGATGCGAAATATCTGCAATTGAATCTGCGAGATATAATTTGTCATTTTTCAGATATTCATTTTGACTTTGCAAAAGTGTGATGACCTTATACAAATTATTTTTTAATATTGATAATTCGCCCTCGGTATTGTCATCAATATTCATATCGTATATACCTTTGCAGACAAGCGAAAGATAATCGTTAAGGTCATTTAGATTTTTGTATCTGCGTTTTGTAACAACTGTAAAAATAATTATCAAAATTATGCCAAGTGCCAAGCACAAAACAGCACATATCTTGCTGAAAAAAGCACATATGAAAGAAAGCACAGCGGTCAAAACCGATGATACAATCAATACTATTCTTATTTCTCTATCATTCATTTTCAATAATATATCCAAGACCCCTGATTGTTTTTATATATTTAGGTTCTGTTGGATTCTCCTCAATTTTATCACGAAGGCGTTTGATGTACACGGTCAAAGTATTATCCTCAACAAAGTCACCCGCAACATTCCAAATGTTTTCTAAAAGCTGTGTGCGTGAAAGGACACAGCCTCTATTATTAAGCAGAATAAGAAGCAATCTGTATTCCATTGCAGTCAAGACAATTTCGTTGCCGTTTTTATAAACCTTTGCTTCATTTGTATTAACAACCAAATCTTTAACTTTGATTTTACCGTCACCGCTGTCATTGTTGTATCGTCTGAATACGCTCTTAATTCTAACAAGAAGTTCTTTAAGTCTGAACGGCTTTGTGATGTAATCATCGGCACCGAGTTCAAACCCCATAACAACATTTACCTCATCATCATATGCCGTAAGAAATATAACAGGAAAATCGCCGATTTCCTTAATTCTTTTGCACACGGAATATCCGCTTCCGTCAGGCAAAGTTAAATCGAGCAAATACATTGAAAAATTCTTTTTATTTATAATTTCAAGTGCTTGAGAAACGCTTTTTGCAACGGTTACGGTATATCCCTCATTTTCGAGAGAATAGGACAAACCCATTGCAATTGCATCATCATCTTCTAACAAAAATATATCCATACAGCATCTCCTAATTATCATATAAATATATTATCATATTATAATGAGTTGTTCCATTACAAAATTGTAATATAGCACAGCATAAAAAAGAGGCTGAAGAAAATCCAGCCTCAAAATCTTATTTTACTGCATAATTAATGCCGTTTTCCTTGCACCAATCAACAATTTTGTTTTTGACATACTTATGCTCAAAATCACCGTAATCATTGCTGATTTCAGGATAAATGTTGCAATATTTCCAAAAAGTTTCAACATAATCATTATCTTCAACCTTTTCAAAATTGCCCTTGAGTTTTTTATTGTTTATGGTGTCAATAAAGGCACGCATAATCTCAACATCAGTGACGGTTACATACGGAACATAGCCGAGAGTAACCATAATTTGAGATTTTGAAACATTGTCAGGAATGTCGTTATCCGACAGTTCACTAACATTTTTAAGCGTATAATCCTTCATTGAAAAACAGTAACCATCCGAGCCTGCCCACGCTTTATTAACAGAATCATCAGTTATTTCAAAAATATCCATAAAAATATCCTTACTTAATTGAATTCATTAATCCGCCGTTTTTAATAATATTTTGAATAAACGGTGGGAAAGGCTGTGCCTGATAAGTTTTGCCTGTTGTGATATTTGATATTACTCCGCTGTCAAAATCGACCTCGACTTCGTCACCGTCTTTAATATCCTTTGCAGCCTCATCACATTCAAGGATTGCAAGACCGATATTGATTGCATTGCGATAAAAAATTCTTGCAAAAGTTGATGCGATTACACAGGAAATGCCTGAAGCCTTGATTGCAATCGGTGCGTGTTCTCTTGATGAACCACAGCCAAAATTAGCCTCGGCAACCATAATATCGCCTGCTTTTACATTTTTTGCAAAATCCGCATCAATATCCTCCATACAGTGAGAAGCAAGCCATTCTTCATCAGAACGATTGAGGTATCTTGCAGGGATGATAACATCGGTGTCAACATTATCTCCAAATTTATGTACTCTGCCTTTAGCATTCATAATATCTATACCTCCTTATAATGTTTCAGGGTCAGCTATATATCCCTTAATTGCAGATGCAGCGGCAACTGCAGGAGAAGCAAGATAAATTTCTGACTTTGTGTGACCCATTCTGCCAACAAAATTTCTGTTTGAAGTTGAAACTGCTCTTTCACCGGCAGCCAAAATTCCCATATGACCACCAAGACAAGGTCCGCAAGTCGGAGTTGAAACAATAGCACCTGCTTCGATAAACGCCTCTACAAGACCTTCCTTAACACAATTAAGGTAAATTGTTTGAGTTGCAGGAATAACGATTACACGAACTCCGTCAGCAACCTTTTTACCCTTGAGAATTTCAGCGGCAACACGCATATCTTCCATTCTGCCGTTTGTGCAAGAACCGATAACAACCTGGTCGATATCAATTCTGTCAATCTCGTCAAATGTTTTTGTATTTTCAGGAAGATGAGGAAATGCAACAGTTGATTTGAGAGTTGAAAGGTCAATTGTGATTGTTCTTTCATATTCTGCATCTGCGTCAGCCTCAAAAACCTTATATTCTCTTTCGCTTCTACCTTTGACATATTCAAGAGTGATGTCATCGACAGGGAAAATTCCGTTCTTCGCGCCACATTCGATTGCCATATTTGAAATGCAAAGTCTGTCATCCATAGAGAGTTCTTTAATTCCGTCACCTGTAAATTCAAGAGACTTATAAAGAGCACCGTCAACACCGATTTCACCGATGAGATGAAGAATGACATCCTTGCCTGAAATATAGCCGTGCTTTTTGCCTGTGATTACAACCTTGATAGCAGACGGAACTTTGAACCAAGCCTTGCCTGTAACCATACCGGCAGCCATATCGGTTGAACCAACGCCTGTTGAAAATGCACCGAGCGCACCATATGTACAAGTGTGTGAATCCGCACCGATAATGCAATCACCGCAGGTTACAATGCCCTGCTCCGGCAAAAGTGCGTGTTCAATGCCCATATTTCCGACATCAAAATAATGTGTAATCCCAAATTCTTTGGCAAATGTGCGTACCTGCTTGCAGTTTTCAGCAGATTGAATATCCTTGTTTGGTGTGAAATGGTCCATAACAAGAGAAATTCTTGTCTTGTCGAAAACAGACTTCTTGCCAAATTTATTCATTTCGTTGATGGCAACAGGAGAAGTAACATCATTGCCGAGAACCATATCAAGATTTGCCTCAATAAGCTGTCCTGCAACAACGCTGTCAAGACCTGCGTGAGAAGCCAAAATCTTTTGAGTCATTGTCATTCCCATAACATTACCTCCTTATATATCCTCGGTAAATGAGCCTGCGCCTCTTTGAAGTGAGGTAACACCTGTTCGAGCAAGCTCAACAATACCGAATTTTTCTTCAAGTTCTTTAATGAATCTGTCAATAGTTTCGCCCTGACCTGTATACTCAAGAGTAATAGTTTCAGGTGAAATATCACGAGCTCTTGAACCATAGGTTGCATTGAGTTCCAAAAGAGCATTTTTTTGTTCAATACCCTTGGCGTAAACCTTTACCAAAAGAAGTTCTGAAGATACCGAATTTTCAGCGGTAAGTTCCGATACTTTTTCAACAATTTCAAGTTTCATAAGCTGACGCTTAATTTGTCTGAAATTTTCAGGTTCTGTGTAAGTTTCGATAGTCATACGAGAGAACTTCTCGTCCTCTGTTTCACTAACGGTAAGAGAAGAAATGTTGTAAGCTCTTCTTGAAAAAAGGCTTGCAACTCTTTGAAGAACACCGCTTTCATTATCTACAAGAACCGATAAAACCAACTTTTCTTTCACAGCCGAAGTCCTCCTTAATTAAATTCTTCAATAATATCCGTATGAGCTCCTCCGGGAGGAATCATAGGAAGTACATTTGAATCCTTGCTGATTCTGCAATCAACAAGTACAGGCCCGTTATATGAGAAAACCTCATCAAGAACGCTGTCAATTTCATCATTAGTGTTAATACGAAGTCCCTTGACGCCAAATGCCTCTGCAACTTTAACAAAATCAGTTGCTCTGTTAGGGTCTGTATCAGAAAATCTATTTTCGTAGAAAAGTTTTTGCCACTGACGAACCATACCCAAAACTGTGTTGTTCATAATGAACATCTTAACAGGAATATTGTATGATCTCATAGTGCAAAGCTCTGACAAATTCATATGGAAACCGCCGTCACCCGCAAACATAACAACAGTCTTGTCAGGACAACCAACTTGACCGCCGATTGCAGCGCCCATAGAATAACCCATTGTACCCAAACCACCTGAAGAAAGAAGAGTACGAGGCAAATTGTATTTATAAAATTGTGCAGCCCAAAGTTGATGCTGACCGACATCTGTTACAACAATTGTATCATCCGCTGTTTTTGCATCAATCTTTTCAATCAAAGTCTGCGGATTTACATAATCACCGATTTGAAGTTGCTTGAACGGTCTTGAAAAGCTCTTGATTTCAGCTCGCCACTCGCTGTGGTTTTGCTTGTCAACAGCTTCTGTAAGCATAGGAATAATATCAGCAAGGTCACCACGGAGATGATAATTTGACATAATATTCTTGTCCATTTCGGCAGCGTCAATATCAATATGCAAAATCTCTGCATTTGGTGCAAACTTTGCTCTGTTGCCTGCAACACGGTCGCTGAATCTTGCACCGCAAACAATAAGAACATCGCAATCATGAGCCGCCTTATTGCATTCAAAATGTCCGTGCATACCAATCAAACCGAGGTGAAGCGGATGATTATAAGGAAAAGCGCCAAGTCCCATAAGCGATGAAACAACAGGACAGTCAATTTTTTCTGCAAACTTAACAAGTTCCTGACCTAAATTTGATGATACAGAACCGCCACCGCAGTAAATAATAGGCTTTTTTGCACCGTTAAGAAGTTCAACCGCTCTGTTAAAGCAAGACTCCTTTGGAGTTTTTGCCTTTTCAGGAATAACTTTATCCTGTTTTGTGTATTCGCAGGAAGCCGCAGTAATATCCTTTGGAATATCAATCAACACAGGACCTTTACGACCTGTCTGTGCAATTTTGAATGCACGGCGAATAATATCCGCCAAATCCTCAACTTTTTCAACCTGGAAATTATGCTTTGTAATTGGCATAGTGATACCGCAAATATCAACTTCTTGGAAAGAATCTCTGCCAAGTCCCGATGTAGCATAATTGCATGTTATGGCAACAACAGGCACGCTGTCCATATAAGCCGTTGCAATACCTGTTACAAGGTTTGTACAGCCCGGTCCGGATGTTGCAAAGCAAACGCCAACCTTGCCCGTTGCTCTTGCATAGCCGTCAGCAGCGTGTGCGGCAGCCTGCTCGTGAGCAGTTAAAATATGATTAAATGTGTCGCCGTACTTGTAAAGTTCATCAAAGATGTTAAGGATAGTACCACCCGGATAACCGAAGATAGTGTCTACGCCCTGTTCCTTAAGAACTTCAAGTACGATTTGTGAGCCGTTAAGTTCCATAATATCCTCCCTTAATACTCTATATTTATCTAAAAATATTAGTTAATATTTTATTCCATATATAATGTAATGTCAAGAATTATATTAATACTTGTAAAAATAATTT
>NZ_FUWW01000005.1 GCF_900167205.1 Eubacterium coprostanoligenes | reverse complement strand
AAAAATGCTGTAAGTATCGAACTTACAGCATTTTTGGCGTTTTTCGTTTTTTGCGAACAAGCGGTACCATCGTACAGCAAAGTTCGCAAGAAAACGAAATTCAGAATCTTTCTCAACAGCCTATAGCGTGTCGAAAATAATTTTTCGACACGCTCAAGCAACATTAAGTTGCTTTTTTATTTGCCATTTTGTATTTTTATACTTATTTTATGAATATTTATTAAAAATTTATACGTTTTCTATTGACATTGAAAAATGATAGAGTATAATTATATTAGCTTAAAACAAAGGGACGGTGGGATATGAAAAAAATATTTATTGACGGAAGTCAAGGTACAACAGGGTTAAAAATATACAAAAGATTTGAAAACAGAAATGACATTGAACTTTTGCATATTGATGAAGAAAAAAGAAAAGACCCAAAAGAAAGAGCAAAAATGATTAACGCTTCAGACATTACATTTTTGTGTTTGCCCGATACAGCGAGCATTGAAGCAGTCAGTTTGGTTGAAAACGCCGATGTTGTAATCATCGACACTTCTACGGCACACAGAACAAATCCAAATTGGGCATACGGATTTCCTGAACTTGATAAATCTTTCAGAAATAAAATTAAAACATCAAAAAGAATTGCGGTACCGGGTTGCTATGCAAGCGGTTTCAACAGCATAGTTTATCCGCTTATCTCTGAAGGAATAATTAAATATGATTACCCTGTCACCTGCTATGCAATGAGTGGATACACAGGAGCCGGAAAAAGCGGAATTGCGCAATATGAATCAAACGACAGAGATATTGAACTCGATTCACCTCGTCAGTATGCACTTAATCAAGAGCACAAACACCTAAAGGAAATGCAGGCAATAAGCGGACTTAAAGACAAACCGTTTTTTGCTCCGCACATTTGTCCTTATCCTCAAGGTATGATTGTCAGCATTCCGCTTTTTACGGATTTGATGACAAAAAAGTATACACCTCAAGAATTCTGCGAGATATTCAAAAAGCACTATGACGGTGAACAATTTGTCAAAGTCAGAGATTTTGGTTACACATCAGGAATGCTTGGTGCAAATAACTTTGCGAACCGTGATGATATGGAAATCGAAATCAACGGCAACAACGACAAAATTTTAATAACATCTCGTTTTGATAATTTAGGTAAAGGGGCAAGCGGTGCGGCAATTCAATGTCTCAATATCGTACTCGGAATTGACGAAACGACAGGACTGAATATAGGAGAATAAAAGATATAATGAATTTTAAAGTATTTGACGGCGGAATTTGTGCATCAAAGGGATTTAAGGCAAGCGGTATTTATTGCGGAATTAAGCGACCTGCCAACGACACCCCTGAAACAAAGCACAAAAACGACATTTGCATTTTTGTTTCCGACACCGTGTGCAACACTGCGGCTGTTTACACACAAAACAAGGTTAAGGGTGCACCGATTCTTGTAACAAAGAAAAACCTTGAAAAAAGCGGAAATAAGTCTATTGCAGTAATAGCGAATTCAAAAAATGCAAACACCTGCAATGCTGACGGAATAGAAAAAGCCGAAGCAATGTGTGAGCTTCTTGCTAAAGAATTGAATATTCCAAAAGAGCAAGTTATCGTTGCATCAACAGGTGTTATAGGTCAAATTTTGCCAATTGAACCAATTAAGACAGGTATACCCAAATTAGTCAAAGAACTTGACTACAACAAAAACATCGAAGCTGCCACAGCCATTATGACAACAGATACCGTCAAAAAAGAATATGCGGTAGAATTTGAAATTGACGGAGTAAAATGTCATCTTGGCGGAATGGCAAAAGGTTCGGGAATGATTCATCCGAATATGGCGACAACGCTGAACTTCATCACAACAGACTGTGCTATTTCATCAAATCTTCTGCAAGAAGCGTTGTCAGAAATTGTTAAGATTACTTACAATTGCCTTTCAATAGACGGTGACACCTCAACTAACGATATGGTCAGCCTAATGGCAAACGGAATGGCTGACAATAAAGAAATCACTTCGCACGGAGCTGATTTTGACACATTCAAGTCTGCACTATACGAAGTTATGGCAAACCTCACAAGAATGCTTGCAAAGGACGGTGAGGGCGCTACAAAGCTCATTGAATGTATCACCTCCGGTGCAAAGGACAAAGACACAGCAATTACGGTTGCAAAAAGTGTTGTTTGCTCTTCCCTATTTAAAGCGGCAATATTTGGCGAAGATGCAAACTGGGGCAGAATTCTCTGTGCAGTCGGCTATGCACAAGCCGATTTTGACATCAACAAGGTAGATGTTGATTTAAAAAGCAAGAACGGTATTATATCTGTTTGCAAAAACGGAACCGGAATTGAGTTCAGCGAGGAAAAGGCATCAGAAATCTTGTCGGCGGATGAGATTTCTGTGCTTATTAATCTCAATGACAGAAATGAAAGTGCAACTGCTTGGGGTTGTGATTTGACATACGATTATGTAAAAATCAACGGCGACTACCGTACTTGATATTCAACAGGAGGACAGGTTATGAACACAGAAATAGATAACGAAAGCAAAGCACATATAATTGCGGAAGCTTTGCCACATATTCAAAAATACAGAAAAAAGACCATCGTTGTAAAATACGGCGGAAACGCAATGATAAACAACGAACTTAAAGAAGCCGTTATGCACGATCTTGTGTTGCTGACAACAGTCGGAATCAAGGTTGTTTTGGTGCACGGTGGCGGACCTGAAATAAACAAAACTCTTTCCAAAATCGGAGTTGAAAGCAAATTCGTTGACGGTTTGAGAGTAACCGACCAAGAAACAATAGATGTTGTTCAAATGGTGCTTGCAGGCAAAGTTAACAAGGATTTAGTTTGTCAAATCGGCAACCTCGGAGGTCACGCAATCGGTCTTTCGGGTATGGACGGAAATATGATAAAGTGCAAGCCTCTTGATGACAAACACGGTTTTGTCGGTGAAATAACCAAAACAAATATGGATGTTATCAAAGAAGTTTTGGAAAACAATTTTATTCCTGTTATTTCAACAATCGGCTATGACGAACAAGGCAATTGCTACAACATAAACGCCGACACTGTTGCTGCGCAAATTGCCGGTGACTTAAAGGCAGAAGCGCTTATTTCTATGACTGACATTGTGGGACTTCTTCGTGACATTAACGATGAAAGCACAATAATTCAAAAGGTATTTATTTCTGATATTCCTGCACTTATTGCCGACGGAATAATCAAAGGCGGAATGATTCCGAAAATTGATTCTATGACACAAGCAATACGAAACGGATGCACAAAAGCATTTATTATAGACGGCAGAGTTCCCCACTCTATTCTAATGGAATTATTGACCGATGAAGGTATGGGAACTATGTTTAAAGGCAGGTAAGGAATATGAACACAAAAGGACTTGATAATAAATACATAGCACATTCATACAGTCGATTTGATGTTTGCATTGTCAGTGGCAAAGGATCAACATTATTTGATGAAAGCGGTAAAAAGTACATAGATTTCGGCTCGGGCATCGGCGTTACGGCTTTTGGAGCTTGTGATGACGAATGGACAAAAGCTGTCACCGAACAACTCTCAAAAATTCAGCACACAAGTAATCTGTACTACACAGAACCATGTGCCGAACTTGCGGAACTTCTATGTGAAAAAACAAATATGTGCAATGTGTTTTTTGGCAACTCCGGAGCAGAAGCAAACGAAGGTGCAATAAAATTTGCAAGAAAATACAGTTTTGACAAATACGGCGAAGGTCGTTCAACAATAATAACTCTTATTGATTCGTTCCACGGAAGAACAATCACAACTCTTTCTGCAACAGGTCAAGAGTGCTTCCACACTACATTTGCACCTTTCACACCGGGATTTAAATATTGCCCTGCGAATGATATTGAATACTTAAATAAAATGATCACAGACGATGTTTGTGCGATTATGTTTGAATGTATCCAAGGTGAAGGCGGAGTTAATAATTTATCCAACGAATTTGTTAAAGAAATTGAAAAAATAGCAAACGAAAAAGATATTCTAATGATTGTTGACGAAGTTCAAACAGGTAACGGAAGAACAGGAAAATACTTTGCATATCAAAATTTTGATATTACTCCGGACATTGTAACCACTGCAAAAGGACTTGGCGGAGGCTTGCCTATCGGAGCTGTTTTATTTGGCGAAAAGCTGAAAAACACCGTCACACCGGGAAGTCACGGTTCAACTTTCGGCGGAAATCCTATTGCTTCAGCCGGAGCTATAAGTATCGTTAAACGAATTGACGATGATTTTTTACTTGCAGTCAGTGAAAAAAGCAAATACATAAAAAACGAAATTGCAAAGTGGAAAAATGTAGAAAATATTTCGGGTATGGGACTTATGCTTGGAATACTCACAAACAAGGATGCCGGAGAAATCGCAAAAGAATGCTTGGAAAAAGGTCTTCTTGTTTTAACTGCTCATAAAAATAAAGTAAGACTTCTTCCTGCGTTAAATATTTCATTTACAGAATTAAACGAAGGCTTAGACATACTAAAGGAGGTAATCGAAAAATGAAACATTTACTTAAATTACAAGACTTAAACAAAGAGGAAATTATAGATATTCTCAATTTGGCTGATCAGCTTAAATACGAAAATCACAACGGGATTGAACACCATCTTCTTAAAGGTAAAACTCTCGGAATGATTTTTCAAAAAAGTTCAACACGAACAAGAGTCAGCTTTGAAACAGGAATGTATCAACTCGGCGGACAGGCATTATTCCTTTCTAACCGTGATTTACAAATTGGCAGAGGCGAGCCTGTACAAGACACAGCAAGGGTTTTATCACGCTATCTTGACGGAATTATGATCAGAACCTTTGAGCAAAAAGAGGTTGAAGCACTTGCAGAATACGGCTCAATTCCTATCATCAACGGACTTACAGACTACTGCCATCCTTGTCAGGTACTTGCTGACCTTATGACAATTAGAGAATACAAAAAAAGTTTTGAGGGTTTAAAGTTCTGCTTTATCGGTGACGGAAACAATATGGCAAACAGCTTGATAGTTGGTGCTATCACAATGGGAATGGAATGTGCCATTGCCTGCCCTGAAGACTATAAGCCTGATCCGGAGCTTATAAAATGGGCGTCAGAAAACGGCAAATTTACCTGTTCTCCAAACATTTATGAATGTGCAAAAGATGCGGACATTCTATACACCGATGTTTGGGCATCAATGGGTCAGGAAGAAGAAAAAGCAGAAAGAGAAAAAGTTTTCAAAAACTATCAAATCAACGACAAGGTTGTTGCATTTGCAAAAAGTGATGTAATCGTTCTCCACTGCTTACCGGCTCACAGAGAAGAAGAAATCACAGCAAAAGTTTTTGAAGCACATGCAAACGAAATCTTTGATGAATCAGAAAACAGATTGCACGCTCAAAAAGCTGTTTTGGTAAAGCTGTTACAAGACTAACAAAAAACATCGTAGGCAAAATCGCTTACGATGTTTTTCTTATTATATAAGTTATTTTATCCAATAATTAAGAGTCATACATTTTGAATTAACAATATTTCTGACATCATCATTCGGAAGATTAGGCTTTATTTTACCATTAGCAAGGTCATTATACACCTTTGCGTAATTCTTGTTGTAATTCTTATCCTCTACCTCGTTGCCATCCTTATCCTTATATGTTTTTTGTGTACTCATACCAACAACATAAAGACAATCATTAGAGCAATTACCCTCATAATTTGAACCGCCTTTGTATTCCTTAAGAGCGTTTACAACAGCGACTCTGTAATCCGTAACTACGCTTGAAAGACAATTGCCCATTGAGTTTTGGTCGTATCCGTAGCCAAATCCATAAACCTGATGGCTGATTTTCCAAGTTGCGGTAAAGATTGAATCTGCATGCGAATTACCACCGCCAAAAATCACTTGAGTGCCATTGTCGTACATAGTTTCTGCTATTGATGAATATCTGTCTATCATCTCGAAATCTGTGATATAACAATATTCATTTGACATTGCTATACCTGTTGAATTACCTTGATTGTCAACATTCTCCCACTTGTAGAACATATAGCCATCTTTTGGAGGATCTGCCACAACAGAAATATGATCACCGCTTCTGTATGAACCTGAACCCGTTCCGTTTTCAACAGTTACATCAAAAGTTGGAGCGTCGGATTCGACATAAACAGGAGTGATTGAAATCGTTTTATCTTTGACAGTTACATTTGTAGAAGCAGAATTAACATCCTCAATGGCGTCCTTGTCGTCACATTCCCAATGGTCAAAGACCATACCGCTTTGAGCCGGAGGTGCTGTAACCCATGTGGTTGAGTTCTTTTCTACTGTATACTCATCATACATAGATGACAAAGATAGATTCGATTCTTTTGTAACAAGAATCTGAACGGTTTTTGTATCTCTCCACACTGCAGTAATTGTGCAATCACAATCACCGACCAAAAGGTTCATTGATGATTTTTTATCAGAACTGATATTCACCTTTTTATCCTTGACGCCTTCTGTGTCGCTTTTTACTTCCCAATGGTCAAATGCCTTGTCTTTTTCAGGCTTATCGGCAGTTATCGTAACATTTTCGCCGTCAGCATAAACACCGGAACCGATACCGCCTACAACATTAACCTTAAAAGTCTTTTCGGTAGATTCCGAAACTTTTTTGTATATAGGGCGAATAGTGAATGAATAATCATAATTCAAATTTTCGGCATCATAATTTGCATAATCACAAATAACCGGAATACCGTTTTTGTCAGACGCAAAAGAAGCGCCCTGAACAAATCCTGCGCCATACAACGCGGAGTCTTTGTCCGAAACAGAACCGAGATAACCAACCTTATCATTACCCATTACAACAGAAGTATATCCTGCAAGATAACCGGCTTGAAGTTTATCAAAAGAAACTGTCATAACATTTTCGAATGTGTCTGCTGTATCGCTGTTTTCTTCGTGCGGATAAGCATCAACAAGAAGAAAATCAACATCACTGTATTGCGGAGCGAATTTGTCAACCACAACAGCCATTTTCTCACCTTGCATAACAATGTATTTGGCTTGACTGTCAACTGCAAGTTTTATATACTTACCGACTGTATCAGTATCAAGTACACCGTCCTCATCAACACTTGGCTGATAATAACGACAAGTCATATCAGATGATTTGGAAAATTCCTCAACGCCGTTCCAGGCGCTTTGATTATACGCTCCGTCATTGATAGTGCCACCGTCTGTTATGAACACAACATCAAAAATTTTAGTCTGCTGTTTTGAACATCCAACAAGTGCAAAAGTGCCACAAACCATAATTGTAAATGTAAGAATTACCGAAAGTAACTTTTTCATAAAGCCTCATCGCCTCTTAATATAAAAATAATATATACTTATAATATCATATTAAGACCGTTTTTTGCAATAGAATTAATGTAAAAATAATTTGATTTATAAATTATTATGGGATATAATTAAATTGTTATAGTAAACGAGGTGAAAATATGCAGAATAAACAGCTTGAATATATCAAAAGCGTAACTGATTTTGAACCTGAAATTGCAATTGTTTTAGGTTCAGGGCTTGGCGAACTCGCAAACGAAACAACTGCAATTGCCAAAATTGAATACAAAGACATTCCGGATATGCCTGTTTCAACTGCCCCGTCACACAAAGGACAATTTGTTTTTGGAATCCTTGAGGGCAAAAAAGTTGTGCTAATGCAAGGCAGAGTTCATTTATATGAAGGATATTCTTCAAATCAAATAGCCGGCATAATAAGATTACTCAAGGACTTGGGCGTTAAAACATTACTTTTAACAAATGCTACCGGCGGAATAAACAAAGAATTCAATGTTGGAGATTTTATGCTTATAAAAGACCATATCTCTTGTTTTATTGACAGTCCTTTGATTGGTGCAAATGACGAAAACTACGGAACTCGTTTTCCTGACATGAGCAACGCTTACGATAAAGATTTACAAAAGCTAATCAAAAAAGTTGCATTTGAGAACAATATCAATCTAAAAGAAGGCACATATGTTCAGCTGAAAGGACCTCAATTCGAAACACCGAGTGAAATCAAAATGATGTCAATTTTAGGCGCTGATGCAGTGGGAATGAGCACGGCGGTCGAAACAATCGCAGGTGTTCATTGCGGACTGAAAGTCGGTGCAATAAGTATGATTTCAAATATGGCGTGCGGAATTTACGACAAACCACTTTCGGGAGAAGATGTAACGGAAGCGGCAGAGAAAGCAGGTCCGCAATTCAGAAAACTAATAAAAGAAACAGTAAAGGCGTTATAATGAAGAATATAGATTATAAAAATGGGAAGCTGTTTTTTCTTGACCAAACAGTTTTGCCAAACAGAATAGAATACATACATCCACTAACAAAGGAAGATTACTATTATGCCATCAAAACACTTCAAGTTAGAGGCGCTCCGGCAATCGGAATTTTTGCAGGTTATGCAATGGCATTGCTTGACGATGACAAATACGAATTAAAAAAATATCTTGATTCGGCACGCCCTACCGCAGTTAATCTTTCGTGGGCAACATCTCGAATGATTAAGGCATATGAAGACGGCAAAGATCTTGTAAGCGAAGCTATTGCAATTCACAACGAAGACATTGAAATGTGCAAAAAAATCAGTGAATACGGTTTGTCCTTACTCAAAGACGGTGACGGAATTCTTACCCACTGCAATGCAGGCGCTCTTGCAACGAGCGAATACGGAACAGGACTTGGACCTTTACTTTTAGGCAAAGAAAAAGGATATACATTCCACGCATACACAGACGAAACAAGACCGCTTTTGCAAGGTGCAAGACTTACATCATTTGAACTTGAAAAAGCAGGAATTGATGTTACATTAATCTGCGACAATATGGCAAGTCTTGTTATGAAGCAAGGCAAAATTGATGCTGTTTTGGTTGGCACAGACAGAATTGCCGCAAACGGCGATATTGCAAACAAAATCGGCACAAGCGGAGTGGCTATTCTTGCAAAGCACTACAACATCCCGTTTTATGTTCTTGGTCCATATTCAACAATAGATTACAATTGCCCGACCGGTGATGACATTGTTATTGAAGAACGAGAGCCGAGTGAAATCAAAGAAATGTGGTACAGAGAACCTATGGCATTAAAGGAAACAAAATGCTATAACCCTGCATTTGATGTTACAGACCACGAGCTTATAACTGCGATAATTACCGACCGAGGTATTATTCGTGCTCCATTTAAGGAAAATTTGCAAAGGATAAAAGATAATGATTAAATTTACAAACGGTTTAGTATTAGACAAAGATTTTAACATTATTAAAGAAGATGTGTTCGTTGACGGCTACAGCATTGTTGCAATAGGCAGTTGTGAAAAAAATGCTGATACCGTATATGATTTAAACGGAAACCTACTTATGCCGTCATTCAAAAATGCACACTCCCATTCTGCGATGACTTTTGGTCGTTCTTTTGCAGATGATTTACCGCTTCAGCCGTGGCTTTTTGACAAAATATTTCCTCTTGAAGCTAAATTAACCCCTCAAGATATATACGATTTGTCTACCCTTGCATTTTTGGAATATCTCACAAGCGGCACAACAGCCTGCTTTGATATGTATTACTTCCCAGAAATGATGGCAAAGGCAAGCGTTGATTTTGGATTCAGAACTGTTATGACAAGCGGTCTTAACAACTTCAAGG
Organism: Eubacterium coprostanoligenes; assembly: GCF_900167205.1. GTDB lineage: Bacteria > Bacillota > Clostridia > Oscillospirales > Acutalibacteraceae > Eubacterium_R > Eubacterium_R coprostanoligenes. The sequence continues at coordinate 115,233 of NZ_FUWW01000005.1, read as the reverse complement.
AAAGTCTTGAGGCGGTAGAAAACTATTATAACGAATTCAACAATTATGACAATCTTGTAAGCTACAAGCTTGGCTTTCACGCCGAATACACAACAGATAAAGAGCTTATCAAAGGGCTTGCAAAACTTGCAGAAAAATATCAAGCACCTGTTTTCACTCACGCAAGTGAAACAAAATCAGAGGTTGAGGACTGTATCAATCGAAACGGTATGTCCCCTACCAAATATCTAAACGAGCTTGGGATATTCAACTACGGTGGCGGAGCTTACCACAGCGTTTGGATTGACGATGAAGATATTGAAATCTACAAAGAAAAAGGTATTTGGGCAGTAATAAACGCTTGTTCAAACGCAAAGTTGGCATCAGGTATTGCTCCCGTGTCAAAGTTGCTTAAAAGCGGCATTAAAATCGCAGTAGGCACAGACGGAGCAAGCAGTAACAACGCACTTGATATGTTTAGAGAAATGTACACCATTTGTGCAACTCAAAAGCTCAATGACAAAGACGCTTCGTCAACGGATGCAAACGATATTCTCAAAGCATCTACCGTTGGTTCGGCAAGATGTATGGGACTAAACGATTGTGATGTTATAGATGTTGGCAAAAAGGCTGATTTGATTGTAATTGATATGCACAGACCGAGTATGCAACCTATCAACAACATAACAAAAAATCTTGTTTACAGCGGTGGCAAAGATGTTGTCAAAATGACAATGATAAACGGCAAAATCCTTTATGATGACGGTGAATTCAAAAATATCGACATTGAAAAGGTTTATGCAAATGCACAAGCCGTTATTGACAGAATAAGATAAGAAAAACTACACTTCCTTAAAATTAGGAGGTGTAGTTTTTTTAAATAAAAAAAGCCTTGAAAACAAAAATTTCAAGGTTTTCTAAGGCTTCGGTGGAGCTGATAACCGGATTTGAACCGGTGACCTCATCCTTACCAAGGATGCACTCTACCGACTGAGCTATATCAGCAAAAATGGCGACCCGGAACGGGCTCGAACCGTCGACCTCCAGCGTGACAGGCTGGCGTTCTAACCAACTGAACTACCGGGCCATTTATCCTGCCTATAGATAATAACAGAATAGGCAGGCAATGTCAAGAATTATTTTTACTTTTTTTAAATTAAAGTGCCATAGTTTCACAATAAAGGCAACGATATGTTCCCTTATTGTCAGTAAGTTTGAAAATATGGTCTATATCCTCATTATTTGAAATGCAACGAGGATTTGGACACTTGACAATATTCTTTATTTCCTTTGGAAGAGAAAGAAGTTTTTTGTCAATTCTTTGGCTGTCTTTAATAACATTCACAGTTGCTTCAGGAGCAATAAAAGCAATAATATCCAAATCAAGCTCAACAAGCTCATTAATTTTGATAATATCTTTTACATCATTTTTTTGCGACTTTGCATTTGTGATAATGGCGACCTGACAGTTGAGTTTATCAAGAGAAAGAACATTATAAATTTGCATTCCCTTACCTGCCGGGATATGGTCAATAACATATCCGTTTTCGATTGAATCAATATTCAAGATTGCCACCCCATTTCAATAAAGTCATAATAAGTGCCATACGGATGTATTTTCCGTTGAGTGCTTGTTCAAAATACTTTGCTCTTGGGTCATCGTCGACATCCGTTGAAATTTCGTTAACTCTTGGAAGCGGATGCATAATAGTCAAATCCTTTTTAGCATTGTCAAGCTTTTTCAAATCAAGGATATAAGCGTCCTTGTGTTTCAAGTATTCTTCTTCGGAGAAAAAGCGTTCTCTTTGAATTCTTGTCATATATAGAACATCAAGAGTAGGCATAACATCTTCAAGAGATTCCACCTGAACATATTCGGCACCGCTTGGAATAAGCACATCGGAGATAATATAATCCGGAACTTGCAGTTCTTTAGGTGCAATAAGTACAAACTTTACATTCTTATATCTGCACATAGCTTTAATAAGGGAATGAACGGTTCTGCCGAACTTTAAATCGCCACAAAGACCGATTGTAATATCACCGAGTTTTCCTTTTTCTCTGTAAATAGTTAAAAGGTCGGTAAGCGTTTGAGTCGGATGTGCGTGACCGCCGTCACCTGCGTTGATAATCGGAACAAGAGTTCTTGTTGTTGCAACTCTCGGTGCACCCTCAAGAGGATGACGCATAGCAATAATATCCGCATAATTTGACACCATACGAACAGTATCTTCAACAGTTTCGCCTTTTGAAGCAGAGGTAGAATCCGCAGAAGAAAATCCAAGAACATTTCCGCCAAGCTCGTACATAGCCGCTTCAAACGAAAGACGGGTACGGGTGCTCGGCTCAAAGAACAAAGTTGCAAGTTTTTTGCCGTCGCACACATGAGCGTATTTTTGCTTATTTTCAATGATGTCTGTTGCAAGAGCAATCATATCATCTATTTCTTCAAGTGTTAAATCGGTTGTATCTAATAAATGACGCATTTATTGTACCTCCGTTATTATGCCTTTGCACCGTTGATTTCAAGATATGCCTTAATTCTTGCAACATTCTCGGCATTCTTTTCATCTTCTTCAAGATATTCGATAATATCATAAACATCAACAACGCTGTATACAGGGAAGCCATATTCTTCTCCGACCTCTGCGATTGCAGATTTGTCGGTTTGACCTTTTTCCTTGCGGTCAACCATAACGAAAGTTGCGGCAACCTTTGTGCCCTCAATCTTTGAGAGAATAGCCATACTTTCTCTGATGGCAGTACCGGCAGTTACAACATCCTCAACGATAACGATTTCTTCACCTAATTGTGGCTTGTATCCAACAAACACACCGCCCTCGCCGTGATCCTTTTCTTCTTTTCTGTTGAAAAAGAACGGAACATCAAGTCCTTGCTTTGCAAGAGCAACAGCAACCGAAACCGCAATCGGAATACCTTTATATGCCGGACCGTAAAGAACAGTTTTTTTGTTGCCTACTTTATCAAAATAAGCCTTTGCATAAAACTCGCCGAGTTTTGAAATCTGCTCGCCTGTTTTAATTTCGCCTGCATTGATAAAATACGGGATTTTTCTGCCGCTTTTTGCTGTAAAATCACCGAATTTCAACACACCGGCACTTTCCAAAAACTGAATAAATTCTCTTTTGTAGCTTTCCATAATGCCCTCCTAAATATATTAGCCAATAAATTCAGCACAGCATCTTCTGTATGCTGAAACAGGGTCATCTGCCTGAGTAATAGGTCTTCCCACAACGATATAGTCAGAACCGATTTCCTTTGCCTTTTCAGGTGTTGTAACACGAACTTGGTCGCCAACTTCACCGTCGGCAAATCTAACGCCCGGAGTTACGGTGATGAAATCAGATGAGCAAGCATCCTTAACCATTCCTGCCTCAAGCGGTGAACAAACAACACCGTCAAGACCTGCCTCCTTGGCATTTTGTGCATATTTTACGATTGTGTCATTGATTGACGCATTGATGAGAAGTTCGTTTTGCATACGCTCCTCACTTGTTGAAGTAAGCTGTGTTACGGCAATCAAAATAGGACGAGTACCATCCTCACGAGTAAGACCCTCAAGAGCGGCTTTCATCATATCAATTGTGCCTGCAGCGTGAAGATTTGTCATATCAACATCAAGTTTTGACAAAACAGCCATTGATTTTTTTACTGTATTTGGAATATCGTGAAGCTTTAAATCAAGAAAAATCTTATGGCCTCTGCGCTTAATTTCTCTGACAATTTCAGGACCTTCGGCATAGAAAAGTTCCATACCGATTTTTACAAAAGTCTTTTCTTCTGTGAATTTGTCAAGAAAATCAAAGGTATCTTTTGCACTTGCAAAGTCGCAAGCGATAATAACATCTTTTCCCATTAATCAACCACTCCTATAATATCACTTAATTTATTAATTCCTAATTTTTCACATTCAATCGGCAATGCTTCAATAATATCCTTGCAAGCATACGGATTGACAAGATTTGCAGCACCGACCTGAACAGCGGTTGCACCGGCCATCATCATCTCGATGACATCCTTTGCAGTGCTGACACCGCCACATCCCATAACCGGAACATTGCAAGCCTTTGAAACCTGATAAACCATTCTGACCGCAACAGGAAAAATTGCGTCACCGCTGAAACCGCCCATTGTGTTAGCGATAACAGGTTGTCTGCGTTTGATATCAACTCTCATACCAAGCATAGTGTTGATAAGGCAAATGCCGTCTGCACCTGCTTCCTCGCAAGCCTTTGCAATTGAAACAATGTCTGTTACATTTGGTGAAAGTTTGATAAATACAGGCTTTGTTGTAACTGCTTTAACCGCCTTTGTAACCTCTGCCGCAGCTTCAGGAGATGTGCCAAACGACATTCCTCCGCCGTGAACATTAGGGCAAGAAACATTGACCTCTAAAATACCGACCTGCTCTTCTTTGTCGAGAAGCTCACATGTATATGCATAATCTTCCACGCTGAAACCCGAAACATTTGCTATAACAGGCTTGTGGAAGTATTTTTTCATTTCAGGAAGTTCGTACTCAATAACATGATGAACACCCGGATTTTGAAGACCGACAGCGTTAATCATTCCATTTTTACATTCTGCAATTCTTGGAGTAGGATTTCCAAATCGTGCATCCTTTGTTGTTCCCTTAAATGAGAATGAACCGAGAATATTAATATCGTAAAAATCTTTGAACTCGTTGCCGAAACCGAATGTTCCCGATGCCGGAACAACAGGATTATCCATTTCCATTCCTGCAAGGTTAACCGATAAATCTACCATATAATCTCCTCCTTAACAAGAACAGGACCATCCTTACAAATTCGCTTATTGCCATACTTTGTTTTGCATGAGCAACCCATACAAGCACCGAAGCCACAACCCATACGCTCTTCGAAGCTAAACTGACCCGAAGTTTCGGTTGCATTGTAAATTGCCTTAAACATCGGAAGCGGACCGCAAGTATAGAAATAATCGTAATCTATATCTTTCATTGCGTCGGTAACAAAGCCTTTAATACCATAAGAACCGTCAACAGTTGTAACAAAAACATCACAGCCGAGAGCCTTGAATTCGTCTTCATAAAAAATCTCTTTTGCAGTGTTAAAGCCCAAAACGACAGACACTTTTTGACCGTCATTAATCAATGCTTTTGCAAGATTGTACATAGGCGGAACACCAACTCCGCCACCTATAAGAAGCGGCTTTTTTGACTTTGAAATATCATAACCGTTGCCAAGCCCTGTGAGAACATCAAGCACTTCACCAACAGCAAGGTTTTTCATTTGCTCTGTTCCCTCGCCTACAACCTTATAGATAATTGTGATTGTATCATCGCTATAATCACAAACAGAAATAGGTCTGCGCAAGAATTTGCCGTCAAGCTGAATGTTGATGAACTGTCCCGGAGCAGTGATATATTGAGTATCACCGCCGAGAACCATTTTGCATATATTCTCTGTCAAAGCATCATTTGATAAAATTTTATATTTATTCTGCTTATACATAAATAATCCTTTATTCTGCGTCAATAGTTGATACGCCGAGTGTAATTTCTTCAAGTACATCAAGAAGAACCTTTACAGTATCAAGAGAAGTAAACATTGTTACATTGTTGTCTACTGCTGCTCTTCTGATTTCAGAACCGTCTGAATGGCTATCGCCTGCATTGATATCAATTGTGTTGATAACATATGCAATATGTCCCTGACGGAGAGCCTTAAGAATTTCATCACTTTCGTCTGCGGTGAGCTTTTGACGAACTCTTGTTCTGATACCGTGCTCCTTAAGATACTTTGCAGTACCTTCTGTTGCTTCAATATTGAAACCAAGGTCGTAAAATCTCTTGATGAGTGGCAAAGCTGCCGGTTTGTCTTGGTCAGCAATTGTTACCAAAACTGTACCGTAGTTTGCAACATTCATTCCTGAAGCCTGAATAGCCTTATAAAGTGCTCTTGTAAGCGACTTATCATAACCGATTGCTTCACCTGTTGACTTCATTTCAGGTGAAAGATATGTGTCCATACCCTTAAGTTTGCTGAATGAGAAAGCAGGAGCCTTAACATACCAACGCTTCTTTTCAGGCTGATAAACATTTGTGTAGCCCTGCTCTTTAAGGCTGTGACCAAGTATAACCTGTGTGGCAATGTGAGCCATAGGTACGCTTGTTGCCTTTGAAAGGAACGGAACTGTACGAGATGAACGAGGGTTAACCTCGATTACAAATACATCATCGTTTTCATCAGCGATAAACTGAATATTATAAAGTCCGACAATACCGATTGCCTTGCCGAGTTTAACGGTATAGTCAATAATTGTATCTTTAACCTTTTGGCTTGCTGTAAATGTTGGGTAAACTGAAATACTGTCGCCTGAGTGAACGCCTGTTCTCTCAACATGCTCCATAATGCCCGGAATGAATACATCCTCACCATCACAGATAGCATCAATTTCGAGTTCCCTACCCATAATGTACTTGTCAACAAGCACAGGCTGTTCTGTATTGATTTCTACAGCAGTTTGGAGATAATGACGAAGTGATTCTTCATTTGCAACGATTTGCATTGCACGACCGCCAAGAACGAATGACGGACGAACAAGAACAGGATAGCCAATCTTTTCGGCAACTCTTACTCCCTCTTCAATATCTGTAACCGCCTCACCCTTTGGTTGAGGAATACCGAGGTCGTTCATAACCTTTTCAAACGAATCTCTGTTTTCTGCTCTGTCGATTGCTTCAACATCTGTGCCGATAATCGGAACACCGAGAGCGTCAAGCGGTGGAGCAAGGTTAATAGCCGTCTGTCCGCCGAGAGAAACAACGATTCCGAGTGGCTTTTCAAGCTCGATAACATTCATAACATCTTCAACTGTGAGTGGCTCAAAATAGAGTTTGTCTGATGTTGTATAGTCGGTTGAAACAGTTTCAGGATTGTTATTGATAATAATAGCCTCATAACCTGCATCTCTGATTGACCAAATTGCGTGAACGGTTGAGTAGTCAAATTCTACACCCTGACCGATACGGATAGGACCCGAACCGAGAACGATAATCTTCTTTTTGTCGCTGACAACGGACTCATTCTCCTGCTCATATGTTGAGTAGAAATACGGAACATAGCTGTCGAACTCCGATGCACAGGTATCAATCATTTTGTATACAGGGAAAATTTTGTTAGCCTTACGAAGATTAAATACTTCGGCTTCTGTCATACCCCAAACCTGACCGATATATTTATCGGAAACGCCCATCTTCTTTGCATCCTTAAGAGTTTCAACATCACCGACATTGCTCTTAAGGGTCTGTTCAAAATCTGTAATGTTCTTGAACTTATCAAGGAAGAACATATCAATTTTGGTGTCGTTATAAATCATATTAAGGTCAACGCCAAGACGGATAAGTTGAGCAATTGCAAAAAGTCTATCATCTGTGCCGATTTTGATATATTCCAAAAGTTCGTCAGCTGTATATGAATCAAACTTTTTGTTATAAAGATGGCAAACACCTGTTTCGAGTGAACGAATAGCTTTGAGGAGTGATTCCTCCATTGTTCTGCCGATAGCCATTACTTCACCGGTTGCCTTCATTTGAGTGTTGAGTGAGTTATTTGCATCAGCAAACTTATCAAACGGGAAGCGAGCAATCTTGGTTACAACATAATCAAGAGTAGGCTCAAATGATGCAGGAGTGTTAGCGATTTGAATTTCATCAAGGTGCATACCGACTGAAATTTTTGCAGAAACTCTTGCAATAGGATAGCCGGATGCCTTTGATGCAAGTGCTGAAGAACGGGAAACTCTTGGGTTAACTTCAATCAAATAATATTGGAACGAAAGCGGGTCAAGTGCAAACTGAACATTGCAACCGCCCTCAATTTTAAGTTCTCTGATAATTTTGAGTGCACTGTCACGAAGCATATGATACTCTTTGTTGGTGAGTGTTTGTGACGGAGCAACAACAACACTGTCGCCTGTGTGAATACCGACAGGGTCAATGTTTTCCATATTACAAATTGTGATAGCAGTGTCGTTTGCATCACGCATTACTTCATACTCAATTTCCTTGTAGCCCTTGATTGACTTTTCAACAAGAACCTGATGAACAGGAGAAAGTGCAAGTGCATTTTTAAGCATAAGTTCACATTCTTTCTCATCATCGGCAAAGCCACCACCTGTACCGCCAAGGGTAAACGCAGGACGAAGAACAACAGGATATCCGATATCACGAGCTGCCTGCAAGCCCTCCTCAAGAGTGTTTGCAATTTCTGACGGAAGAACAGGTTCGCCAAGGCTTTCGCACAAGTCCTTGAACAATTCTCTGTCCTCTGCTCTTTCAATAGCTTCAAAACTTGTACCGAGAATTTCTACATCACATTCTTGAAGAACACCCTTTTTAGCAAGCTGAACGGCAAGATTAAGACCTGTTTGACCGCCGAGCGACGGAAGAATTGCATCCGGTCTTTCGTGACGGATAATTCTTGCAACATATTCAAGATTGAGAGGCTCCATATAAACCTTGTCGGCAATATCGGTGTCGGTCATAATTGTTGCAGGGTTTGAGTTGATGAGCACAACCTCGTAGCCCTCTTCACGAAGTGCAAGGCAAGCCTGTGTGCCCGAATAGTCAAATTCGGCAGCTTGTCCGATAACAATAGGACCTGAACCTATTACCAATACCTTATGTATATCTGTACGCTTTGGCATATTATTCAGCCTCCTTTGCCATTAAATCAATAAATTTGTCAAACAAATATGCACTGTCCTGTGGACCCGGTGCAGATTCAGGGTGATACTGAACAGAGAACAACTTGTCGTCCTTTGATTCAACACCCTCTGCTGTATTATCAAGCAAATTTTTATGTGTCAATGTAAGCGGTGTGTTTTCAAGGCTGTCAACATCAACAGCATATGAATGGTTTTGTGATGTAATTTCAATCTTGCCTGTTTCAAGATTAACAACAGGATGATTTCCGCCTCTGTGGCCAAACTTCATTTTGAAAGTCTTTGCTCCGAGAGCAAGAGAAATCATTTGGTGTCCAAGGCAAATACCAAAGATTGGAAGTTTGCCGTGAAGTTCTCTTACAAGATTGATAACAGGTTGTACATATTCAGGGTCACCGGGACCGTTTGAAAGAAACAATCCGTCCGGACGAAGTTTGAGAATTTCCTCTGCAGGAGTGTCAAACGGAACAACTGTTACATTGCATCCTTTTTCATTAAGTTTTCTGACGATATTGAGTTTGATACCGCAGTCGATTGCAACAACATCATATTTATGATTTGGTGTGCGTGAATACCAACGCTTTTTGCAAGAAACTCTTGAAACCATATCGGTTGGAATAACATATGCCTTAAGCTCTGCATACGCCTCATCATATGGTTTATCGGCATCGCAAATCATAACCTTTTGGCTACCCTCGTTGCGGATAATACGGGTAATCATTCTTGTGTCAACACCGCTGATACCCGGAATGTCATATTCATCAAGAACTTCCGAAAGTGTTTTGGTATATCTGAAGTTTGATGGCAAATCGTTGTACTCTCTGACAATCAAACCGCCCATAGTCGGGATTCTTGTTTCGTAGTCATCATCGGTCATACCATAGTTGCCGATAAGAGGATATGTCATACAAACCATTTGATCAGTGTATGACGGGTCGGAAATAATTTCCTGATAACCGACCATAGAAGTATTGAAAACGATTTCGTTTATAGCTTGCTTATTTGAGCCAAAGCCATATCCATAAAATTCCATACCGTTTTCAAGAATTATTTTTTTATCATAAGGCTTCATAAACTACTTTCCCTCCACACATTGTCATTATATTTTTACCTTGAAGTTGCCAACCTTCAAACGGAGTTGCTCTGCCCATAGACAAAAAGTCATCAGGGTCAACACTCCATTTTGCATCAAGATCGAGCAATGCCAAATCGGCAACCTCGCCCTCCTTGATTTCGCCACCCGGCAAATCAAATATTTTTCTCGGATTAACACTCATAAGCTCAATGAGCTTTTCAAGAGTGATAAAGCCGGATTTTACAAGTTTTGTATAAAGAACTGCAAACGAAGTTTCAAGACCGACAACGCCCATTGCCGAACCTGCAAGTCCTTTTGACTTTTCTTCAGCCGAATGCGGTGCATGGTCGGTTGCTATAACATCAATAGTGCCGTCAAGAATTCCTTTAAGCAACGCTTGTTTATCTTCTTCGCTGCGAAGCGGAGGATTCATCTTAAATCTTCCGTCCTCTTGCAAGTCCTTGTCGCACATCGTGAGATAATGCGGTCCTGTTTCGCAGGTGACATTAACTCCTCGTGCCTTTGCTTTACGGATTATATCAACGCTTTCTTTGGTTGAAATATGGCAAACATGATAGCGAACGCCTGTTTCTTCTGCAAGATTGCAATCTCGTTCAATCTGCTCATATTCCGAAGCGGAGCAAATGCCCTTATGTCCGTGAGCCTTGCAATATTCACCATCGTGAATATATCCGCCGTGAAGCAAATCATTAACCTCACAATGGGCTGAAATAACCTTGCCGATTTTTGCACATTGCTCCATTGCAAGCCTCATATCCTGCTCATCCTGAACGCCTGTTCCGTCGTCACTAAAGCCAACGGCAAGTTCCTTTAACGCATCAAAATCAACAAGCTCTCCTCTGCCTTTTCTTCCCTTTGTAATTGAAGCAAACGGATAGGTGTTGATTACTGCATCTTTTTTGATTAAATCAAGTTCAATACCGATATTCTCGACACTGTCAGGAACAGGATTGATATTAGGCATTGGGCAAACACCTGTATATCCGCCCTTGGCAGCTGCAAGAGTGCCTGTCCTAATCGTCTCTTTATAAGAAAAACCGGGCTCTCTGAGATGTATATGAACATCCACGAAACCCGGAATTAAATACTTATCCTGTGCAAAAAAAACAGCGTCAACTCCATTTGTAGAAATGGAGGTACCAAGGGTATTGATTTTACCATCTGTAATCAGAACATCAAGTTTTGAAAATCCCGCTCCCATATATACGAAAGCGCCCTTAATTAGTGTTGTCATATCGCACCTCTTTCGGAATTTAATTATATAATAAATCGGCAAAATAGTCAACCGAAAATTAAGAAATAAAATAAATATTTTTATACACCGGATTTGTTGACATAAAAAGTTTGAAACAATATAATTAAATTATAATTTATTCATATGAAGGAGATACGCTATGGCTTTTATAGCAGGTGCGGGTGCAACAAATGTTGACCTGCTCTATCAGGGAATGGAAAGAATACCGGATGTAGGTGAAGAACTTTACTGCAAGGATTTTGACTTACAACTCGGTGGCGGTTTACCGGCTACACTTATTAACCTCGGCAGACTCGGAATTGAAACCAAAATCGCTACGGAACTCGGAACTGACATCTTTTCGGAATTTGCCAAGGACAAATTTTTACAAAACGGCGTTGAACCGACAAATCTTTATGAGGGCGATAAAATTCCGCTCAATATCACATCGGCAATTATATTACCTAAGGACAGAACATTTTTTACATACGGCAAAGGTTCTATTGAAACTGACGATAATGCAAAAGAAAAGTTTTTTCAAATAGCCAAAGGCAGCAAAATCACAATGATGCAACTTGGCGGATTTTTGGATGTGTATAAAAAACTTCATGAAGGCGGAACAAAGCTTGTACTTGATACGGGATGGGATGACGATATGAGCTTTGAAAAATACGCAGACTATCTTGAAATTGCCGATTATTACACACCAAACCAAAAAGAAGCAAAAAAGATAAGCAACACATCAACTCCCGAAGAAGCCGCACAAGCACTTACAAAATATTTTGATAAAGTTGTTGTAAAAGTTGACAAAGACGGTTGTATCGGAATTGACGAAAACGGCAGTTTCTTTGTACCGAGTATTGACGAATTCAAAAATGTTGATTCAACAGGTGCCGGTGACGCTTTTCTTTCAGGGTTTATGTACGGACTTTTCTATGACAAGCCGCTCAAAGAATGTGTACTCCTCGGCAACATTACAGGCGGCAAGGCTGTAACAAAAGTCGGCGCTCTTTCTGCATACAATACGGAGCAAGAGTTGCTCAATTATTTTGAAAAATACAAATCATTTATAGAATAAATAATTAAAATGTGCATAAATAAAACGGCGTAACCGATGCTACGCCGTTTTGTTTATTCTTCCGTATTTTCGGTTTGAGTTGCTTGTGCAGTTTCAACCACTTCACTTTGTGCTTCTGCAACAGTTTCAATTTCTGCAGGAGCATCATCGGTTGAAGATGTTTCTTCTGAAGTCGGGAGTGTACCGAACTTCATCAAAGACTCAAATACTTCGCCTGAAATCTTTTCTTTTTCAAGAAGAGTGTTTGCAACAAGTTCAAGCTTGTCATAATGCTCTTTGAGAATTGCAACGGTTTTTTCGTATGCTTCACGCATAATCTTTTCAACCTCTGCATCAATACGAGCCGAAGTAGCCTCGGAATAATTGTTTACATGGCCGTAGTCCTTGCCGAGGAAGACCTCGCCGTTACCGCTGTCATAAACAACAGGACCGATATTTTCACTCATACCGTATTTGATTACCATATCACGAACAATTTCGGTTGCACGCTGAAGATCGTTTGATGCACCTGTTGAAATATCATCAAGCGCAAGTGCTTCTGCAACACGACCGCCAAACATTGAAACAAGATTGTCGAGCATTTCCTTGCGGGAATTGTAATTTTCTTCCTGCGGAGTGTACCAAGTGTAACCACCTGCACCAAGTCCACGAGGAACAATCGAGATTTCTCTTACAGGGTCGTGACCTTCTGTATAGAAAGATGCAACAGCGTGACCTGCTTCGTGGAAAGCAGTGAGTTTCTTTGCTTTTTCTGAAAACTTGTGAGATTTCTTTTCTGTGCCGAGTTCAACCCTTGATGTGGCATCAATAATATCTTGAAGAGTGATAGCCTTTTTCTTTCTTCTTACAGCAAGAAGTGCGGCTTCGTTCATAAGATTTTCAAGGTCTGCACCTGTAAATCCGATTGTATCCTTTGCAATTTCGTGCAAATCAACATCGGGAGCAAGAGGCTTTCCCTTTGAGTGAACCTTAAGAATATCCTCTCTGCCCTGTGCATCAGGACGGTTAACGGTAATCTGTCTGTCAAATCTGCCCGGACGGAGAAGTGCAGGGTCAAGAACATCAGGTCTGTTTGTAGCCGCAATAACAATAACGCCTGAATTTGAGCCAAAGCCGTCCATCTCAACAAGAAGTTGGTTAAGGGTTTGCTCTCTTTCGTCGTTACCGCCGCCCATACCTGTGCCACGATGACGACCTACTGCATCAATTTCATCAATAAACACGATGCAAGGTGCTTTTTTCTTTGCTTGTTCAAACAAGTCACGAACACGAGACGCACCGACACCGACATACATTTCAACAAAGTCAGAGCCCGAAATACTCAAGAAAGGTGCACCTGCTTCGCCTGCAACAGCCTTTGCAAGCAAGGTTTTACCTGTGCCCGGAGGGCCTACAAGAAGCACGCCTTTAGGAATTCTTGCACCAAGTTCGGTATATTTTTCGCTGTTTTTAAGGAAATCAACAAGTTCTTCAAGTTCTGCTTTTTCCTCTTCACAGCCTGCAACATCTTCAAACTTTTTGTCGGATTCCTCGCCCGACTGTGTTTTTGATTTTATCTTGCCAAAGCCCAAAGTCCGATTGGTTTCGCTCGAAATTGAGCCTGTCATTTTCCTCATAAGCCATACAAACATCAGCACGATAATAATCGTAAAGATAAAAGTAGGCAACATACTCATCCACCAAGTATTGGTTGAGCCTTTTTTGTAGTTATAAGTTATAGGCTTATCAGGATGAGCGTCATTGTAATCTTTAACATAGTCGCTAATGTCATCAAGAAAATATGACACACTCGGAACTGTATATTTGTTGATAGTTCCTTTTTTGTCGGTAGTGAGTGTATAGGTCAACTGACCCGAACTCAAATCAAGTTCATACTCACTTACCTTATCGGTGCGGAACAAATTTACAATTTCGCTGTAATTTGTTGTGACAGCATTTCTGTTTTGACCAGAAAACAAAAATATTGCACCGATGAGCATAATCGGAATCAAAATATAAAATATTATTGATTTCCAATTTTGAGAAAGATTTTTTCGCATTAAATTTTGTCCTCCAAAAGAATCTTTAAAAGAAGAATATTTTTTGTTGACGAATCAGGCTTTACCCTTTCGTCAACACAATAGCCGTAAACTCCAACAATGCCTTTATCATCGCATATAATCGGAACACAGGCTCTTTTTTCAATATTTATGCCAAGCTCATTGAAAAGCTTTTTAAGTGTCTTTGTGCATCCTCTGCCGGCAGGTGAAATTTTGTCATTTTCCGTTCTGCCTCTAACATAAATATTACCACTTATTTTATCACAGTCGCAAAAGAAGTCAAATTTTTCACGCCATAATTTACAGTTAGTTAAAAATTCCTCGTTAGTTATTATTTGTTTATTCACAAACAGATTGTCAAAATCAACGGTTTGGTTCATTTTTGCATATCGCAATCTTCCCTTTTCGCAAACAACAAAATTGTCGTTTGCGATTTGGAACTTGCCGTTTGACTTGATTAATTCAACAATTCCGCCAAGATGATAATCATCAACAGCCACACCGTATGAAGACAAATATTTGATAACAACTCGCTTTGCAACAGCAACATCATAAGAATTGAGCAACGAAGTATTCAAAGAGCTGTTATCAAAGCACTGTTCATAGCAATCATCAACCACGGATTTAATAAAACTTTCATCCTCGTTTATGCTTTCAATCATTCTTGAAACCGTTGTTTCAAAAGACGGATTGAGCCTCTTGAAAAGAGGAACAATGTTTTGCCTGATGTGATTCCGACTGTAAGCATCATCAAAATTTGTGCTGTCGGTTCTAAAAGGAATACCGCTGTTTTTACAAGCCTGTCTGATTTCTTCACCCGTACAGGTAAGAAGCGGTCGGATAATATTATCTCTTACAGGCGGGATACCGCACAAGCCCTTTGCCGAAGTGCCTCTCGACATACGAAAAAGCACGGTTTCGACATTATCGGAAAGATTATGTGCAGTTGCGATTTTATCGGGATTAAACGAATTGAAGAATTCATATCTTTTAATTCTTGAATATTCCTCAACACCCAATGAATTTTGCTTTGCTTCATCAACAGCGTTTATAGAAATTGTTGCGAATTCAACATCTTTGCTTTTGCAAAATTGCTTTACAAACTCTGTGTCTGCAACAGATTCTTTACCCCTTATGCCGTGCTCGACATTTGCAACCAAAATACGCAAATCAAGTTCTTCCCTTTTTGAAAGAAGATAGCATAAAAGTGCCATTGAATCAGGACCGCCCGAAACACCGACAACAACAAAATCGCCGTGTGACAGCATATTATATTTTTTAACAAGCAAATCAGCTTTGGCTGTAATCTCTAACATTGTCTATACTTCTAAATCTTGTGAACTCCTTATCAAAGGTTAGCTGAATTGTGCCGACACCGCCATGACGGTTTTTGGCTACAATAAGCTCTGTAAGATTTTCATCAACCTCATCACGCTCTTCTTCGGAAAGTTCGTTTCTGTAATAATCGGGACGATACAGGAACATAACAATATCAGCATCCTGCTCGATAGAGCCCGATTCACGAAGGTCCGATAACTGCGGTGTATGTGTTTTGCCTCTGCCTTCTGTACCACGGGAAAGCTGTGCACAGCAGATAACAGGAATGTTCAAATCCTTTGCCATCATTTTGAGGTTTCTTGTGATTTCGGACACCTCTTGTACACGGTTTTCCTTATGTACGGCAGACTGAATAAGTCCAAGGTAGTCAATCAAAACACAATCAACATGTTTAAGACGACGAACGATAGATTTTATTTCGGGAACAGTAATTGCCGCTGTATCATCAAGATATAGTTCAACATCGTGGAATGCCGAAAGTGCGTTACCGAGTCTTATCCACTCATCATTTGAAAGTTCACCTGTTCTGAACTTTTGCGATTCAATACCTGCTTGAGAAGCGAGCAATCTTTCTGCAAGCTGTTCCTTTGTCATTTCAAGTGAGAAGAAAACGCAACGCTTTCTTGCACCCATAGTGATATTCTGTGCAAGGTTAAGAGCAAACGAAGTTTTACCCATAGCAGGACGGGCACCGATAAGAATGAAGTCGGATTTATTAAGACCTGTAATGTACTTATCAAGCAAGCCGAATCCTGTTGAAATACCAAGATAATCGTCCTTGTTTTCGCCTGTTCTGTTTTTAAGTTCAGGATAGACCTTATTCATAATGACATCAGCGATTTTTTCAGGACCTTTACCTATTTTGCCCTCACGGATGTCATAAATTCTTTGTTCCGCACTGTCAAGAATATTGTTTGCAGTACCGGCACCACTTGTTGCATCTTCAATAATACTCTGCGAAACCTGAATAAGATTACGCAAATAGTACTGTTCTTGAACAATTTTGGCGTATTTTTCTATATTAGCGGTTGACGGAACGACATTTGCAAGTTGCATAAGATATTCTTTACCGCCTGCCAAATCATATGTGCCGTCTTTTGTAAGAGCATCGGCAATAATAACAGGGTCAATAGCACCGCCGTTATTCATGAACTGATAGTCCATTGCGCTGAATATAGCCTTATGCTGTGGAAGATAGAAATAATCCGCACGCAAATAAAGGTTTGCATCAGCCATACACTTATTGTCAATCAAAATACTGCCGAGAACACTTTGCTCCGCTTCGAGATTATATGGTAATGTAACATTTAATTCTGCCATTTTAAATTACCCTATAAATTATAATTCCGTAACTTGAACGCTGATTGTTGCAACAACGCCCTGATAAACCTTAACTTCGGCTTTAACTGTGCCAAAAGCCTTGATGTCTGTCATTGAGATTTTTCTCTTATCAATATCAATATTCATTTCTTCTTTGATTTTAGCGGCAACATCCTTTGCGGTTACAGAACCGAAAAGTTTGCCGTTTGCTCCTGCCTTTGCCTTGAGAGCAAAAGTTTTGCCGTCAATTTGAGCCTTAACTTCTTCAGCAGCCTTGATTTCCTCTGCCTTGTGGAATTTCTTTGACTGCTCTTTGTTGTTAAATTCATTCATTGCAGTTGCATTTGCTTCAACAGCAAGACCCTTTGGTAAAAGAAAGTTTCTTGCGTATCCGTCACTTGCATTTACCAAATCACCTTTTTTACCGAGTGATTTTACATCTGCCTTTAAAATTACTTTCATATCAATTCTCCTTTATATTTCCATAAAAATTGGAAGTATCATAGGTGAGCGCTTTGTTTTTTCATACATAAGACGAGAAATTTCGTCACGCACCTTTGTTTTAACCGAATTCCAGTCGTGATACTTGCTGTCGTACTGCTCATCAATAACTCTGCAAGCAAGGTCGCGGGCAGCATTCATAAGTTCCTCATTATCTTTTACATAAACAAATCCACGAGAAACAATGTCAGGACCTGAAACAACATAACCGCCGTGTGCATCAATAGTTGCAACAACGATAATCAAACCATCCTGCGAAAGTCGTTTACGGTCGTTGAGAACGACATTTCCGACATCACCTACACCAAGACCGTCAACATAAACATCGCCTGACGGAACAGTGCCGACTTTTTTAATATACGAATCGGTCAATTCAATAGTTTCGCCGATTTCTGCAATATAAATATTCTTTTCGTCAATGCCCATTGCACCGGCAAGCTGTGCATGCTTCATCAAATGCTTTTGCTCACCGTGAACAGGGATGAAATATTTAGGCTTTACAAGTCCTATCATCAATTTCAAATCTTCTTGACAAGCGTGACCCGATGCGTGAACTTCATACATCTTTTCATAGATAACCTCTACACCACGCTTCATAAGAGCATTCACAACGCCACCTACCATTTTTTCATTGCCCGGAATTGGGGTTGCAGAAATAATAACATAGTCGTTGGGAGTAATTGTGACCTTCCTATGTTCACCGAAAGCCATTTTTGTCAAAGCAGACATAGGCTCGCCCTGTGAACCTGTTGTGATAATAACAAGTTTATCGTCAGGATAATTTTTGATGGTGTCAATTGGGATAAGAATATTCTTTGGCACATTGAGGTAGCCTAATTCCTCGCCGACCTTAACAAGATTTTCAAGGCTTCTGCCTATAACGGCAACTTTTCTGCCTCTTGCATTTGCAACATCAATAATCTGCTGAACTCTGTGAATGTTCGAAGCAAAGGTTGCAACGATAATTCTCTTGTTCTTTGCTTTGCGGAAAAGAAGTTCAAAACTTTCGCCGACATTCTTTTCGCTCATAGTACAGCCCGGACGCTCTGCATTGGTTGAATCCGAAAGAAGCGCAAGAACGCCTTTTTTGCCGTATTCTGCAAAACGAGGTAGGTCAATCATATCACCATCAACAGGAGTTGTGTCAATCTTAAAGTCGCCTGTTTGAATGATAATTCCGGCAGGACATCTGATTGCGAGACCGACTGCGTCAGGAATTGAGTGGTTTACATGGATTAATTCAATATTAAACGAACCGAGTGTAATATTATCTCTCGGCTTAATCTCAACGAGTTTAACCTTGTTAAGAAGTCCGTGTTCCTCAAGTTTACCTTTGATAAGACCGATTGTGAGTTTTGTTGCATAAACAGGAATATTAACCTGCTTCAAAAGATATGCAAGACCGCCGATATGGTCCTCGTGTCCGTGAGTTACAATTATGCCTCTTATTCTTTCTTGGTTATTGATTACATGAGTAAAATCAGGAATAACAAGATCAACACCAGGAAGTTCTGCTGTTGGAAACGCAAGACCGCAGTCAACAATGAACATATCGCTTTTATATTCGTAAAGCGTCATATTCTTTCCGATTTCATTCATACCGCCTAAAAAAGAAATGCGTACTTTCTCCTGCTCAACAGGCGGGAGAGATGCCGCTTTCTTCGGTGCTCTCTTTTTTGTGTAATAGCGACGCTTAGAATTCCGTTTTCTTTCGTCACCTGTCAGCACCTTTTTTTGATTTGTCATTAAATAAAAATCCTCCTTAAATATATTTTTTCCGTACATAAACAATTAAATATATTTTAAATTATTATAACGCTGTTGTCAAGGAATATTAAAATATAATCCATATTGATTATTATCAAAATTAATGATAAAATATACCTCGGTGATAAAAATGAAAGAAATAAACATTTATACAGACGGTGCGTGCAGCGGAAATCCCGGACCGGGAGGATGGGGCGCAGTGCTCGTTTACAAGGAAAATGAAAAACAGCTTTCCGGCAGTGATAAAAACACAACCAACAACCGTATGGAAATGACTGCTGTTATTGAAGCGCTAAAAGCACTCAAAGAGCCGTGCAAGGTTACCCTCACAACAGACAGCAAATATGTTTGCGATGCAATAAACAAAGGTTGGGTTTATTCTTGGAAAAAGAACAATTGGAAAAAATCTGACAAAAAGCCTGCACTCAATGTGGATTTGTGGGAAGAAATGCTAAAACAGCTTGACATTCACGAAGTCGAATTTGTTTGGGTCAAGGGTCATAACGGTCACAAATACAACGAAATATGCGACAAATTGGCTGTTGAAGAATATCAAAAATACTTATAACATAAAGAAAAATCGCTGTGATTCACAACGATTTTTCTTTTTTATTTTTATTAAATTTAAGATTAACGATAACCATTCCGCCTACAACACAAAGCAAACCGATAAGTTTATAAACTAACTTGCCGTTATCTTCACCAAGGAGAAGATACGAAAGAGTAAAGCCGAAAATAGGGGTCATAGAGCCGCAAACAGTCACTCTTGAAACATCGTTATATTTGAGCAAAAGTCCCCAAAGTGAATAAGCAATTGCGGAAATGAATCCAAGATATAAAAGAACAAGAACACCTTTTATACTATCGGTTGACACTTTTCCGCCCATAACCAAGCCGACAACCGTCATAACTGCACCGCCAAGCACAAATTGATAGCCTGAAAGCACAGCCGGTTCATCATCATTGCTGTATTTCTTCATAAAAACAGATGAGCAAGAATATGAAATTGCCGAAATCAAGAGCATAATGTCGCCAAACTGAAACGAAACTCCTTGTCTACTTCCCGAAATTCCTGCAAGCACAACACCTGAAAAGCCAAGCAAACTGCCAATGATTTTTGACACGGTAAACTTTTCCTGCTTAAAAATAAAAACAGAAATGAATATTGCAAAAAATGTGCTTGAACCGTCAATGATGCTTGACTTCACTCCTGTTGTGTGGGCAAGTCCGATATAGAAAAACAAATATTGCAAAACTGTTTGGAACAGTGCCAAAACACAAACTTTGCCGATTGAAGTCTTTTTAGGCTTAACGAATTTTTTATTAACTGCACTGAATATTGCAACTGTCAAAACACCTGAAAGAATAAAACGAATACCTGCAAACAAAATTATCGACGCAGTATCTGATGAATTGATGTTAAAAAGGTTATATCCAATTTTAATTACGGGAAATGCACTGCCCCAAAGGCAACAGCAAATTGCCGCTATTCCCCAAACGATAAAAATATTTTGAAGTTTTTTACTTGAATCTTTCATATTATCGCAAAAATAAAGGTAGCACGAAGCTACCTTTAAATCTTTATAGAATTTATTATTTAATTGTTACAAGGTGATCCTTGAGATATTGGTCAGAAGCCGGGAAGTGGTTTTTATACTCTATATCAAGTGACGCATTCTTATCCTTGATGATTGCAACATTAGCGTGCTTTACATCAATATGAACATGCATGTCATAATCAGCTTCTACAATTTCCTTGTTAGCAACATTTATCTTAATTGTACCTGTACCACCTGCATAGTTAACAACGAAGTTCTCATCAATAGTGCCTTCAGAGAATGAAAGAACGCTGATACTGCTAACAACACCTGAAATGTCACCGAGTACATTGAAGAAACGACCCTGTGAGTCCTCACCGGGCATAGCAAGAAGCTGTGCTTTTGGCTGAATGACCATTGTGATTGTGCCGTCGCCGTTGTCTGTAACATTGCATGCAAGAACATCATCTGCAGTAAGGTGTGAAACAGTTCTGTCAATCTTACCACTGCTTGCTTCTTGCCAGTCATTCTTTGGTTCAAGAGAGTTACCAGGTGACAAGCTCTTTACGCCACCTGAGAAAAGACCGCCTACAATACCCGGAACAAGTTTGTTGATGGTATCATTTGATTTACCTTCAACAAGAAGATTTTTAACTTCAAGATTTTCATCGCCGAGAAGCTTATATGCTTTGATAGGGCTTCCGTCATATGTACCGTCAACTGTCATAGTCTTTGTGTTGTTGTAACATTCAACATAATAGTTAACAACATCATCGGTTGTTTTAAAATCAACACCGCCGTATGTACCCGGTTTGAGTTCATCAATAACAGGTTCATCTACAAACTCGTTTGAGCCTGCTTCCTGTTGCTGTGCAACCTTAGCAGGTGACACGATTACAATTATAGCAGTTGCTATTACCAATAGAATTAGGACAACAGAAAGGAATCTGTTGAACTTTGCAAGTACTGACTTATCTTTTACTTTAGCCATTTAAATTTTCTCCTTACAAGATATTTCTACTATATAATACATTAAAACAATCACAAATTCAACATATTTTTTTAAATTTTCAAAAATATGTGTTATAATACTGTTAAAAATGACTAAAGCGGAGGTCAAAATGGATATAAAACCTATTGCAAAAATCATCAATGACTACGACAGCAAATTCGCTGTACCACGGCAAAGCGGGCTTGTTAACGACATAAAATCCACTATTGTTTTTGAAAAAGAATATGCAGACGAATCTGCTTTTAAAAGAATTGAAGAATTTAGCCATTTGTGGTTGATTTGGGGATTTAGCCTTAATTCTCACCCATCAAATTCATTAACTGTCAGACCTCCAAGACTTGGCGGAAATGAAAAGGTCGGCGTTTTTGCAACACGCTCCCCTTTCAGACCAAACCCTCTCGGACTGTCAAGTGTAAAACTTGAAGCAGTAGAAAAAGACGAAAGCGGAAAAATAATTCTTATTGTCAGCGGTGCTGATTTGGTTTCGGGCACGCCTATATATGATATAAAACCATATATCACTTTCAGCGACTGTCATCCGGATGCAATCAGCGGATTTGCAGAAGAAAAAAACGGTGCAAAACTAAATGTTGAAATTGATGATGAATTATTACATAATATTGAGGCAGACAAGCAACACACATTAAAAAAGATTTTAGCAGACGACCCACGACCGGCATATCACGAGGACGGACGGCAATACGGTTTTAGATTTGCAGGCAAAGAAATAAAATTTAAGGTCAACAATAATATTTTGACGGTAACGGAGATTTCAGATGGAAAATGAAACATTACTCAAAAAGAGGCTTGCAGAGTTATCACACAGAGCGTTTGAGAGAAGTTACACAACCTATTCAACCTTTTTAAATTTGCAGGAAATCAGCATATTAAAATCGCTGAAATTAGACAGCAAGTACAATTTATTTGGTGGATACGAAAATGCCGACAGATGCGTCGCTTCATTCAGCAATGATGAGGTATACTCCTACCCCATTGTATGTATTAAGATTGAGCCTTTACAACAAAAATTTTCCGACAAGCTCACCCACAGAGATTTTCTCGGTGCGCTTATGAATTTGGGCATTGAACGAGAAATGCTCGGTGACATTAAAATTCTCAACAACGAGGGGTATTTGTTTTGCCTTGACAAAATCAGCCAATACATTGTTGACAATCTTTCGTCAATTAAGCACACCTCCGTGAAGTGCAAAATCATTGATGACATCCCCGAATTATTCAATCAAATCCCTGACGAGGAGGAATACATTGTTTCGTCATTGAGAATTGATACCGTAGTTTCTGCCGTGTTCAAAATGTCACGAAATTCGGCTTCGCAACTAATCAATCAAGAAAAGATATTCATAAATTCAAAAACGGTCTACAAAGACTCTATACAGCTCAAAGAGGGCGATGTGGTGTCGGTTCGAGGCTATGGAAAATTTATTTATTCTCAAACGGTCAACGAAACTCGCAAACACAAAATGGTTGTTGCGATAAGATTATACAGATAACAAAAACACAAGAAAAAGCACGAAGCGTGGAACTTCGTGCTTAATTATTTTAATCAACAAATTATTATTTGTTTTTACCGTAATCAGACTTAACATTAACCTGAGCCGAAACTGTGTCAGACTGGAAAGCCTTATCCGGATCAAAGTCCTTTTCAGGGAAGATGATATTCAAGACAATACCTGCGATTGATGCACAAGCAAGTGATGAAAGTGTGATTGTAACTGAACCGACTGTGAATGTGATACCACCTGACAAGCCGAGTGCTACAACAAGGATTACAGCAGCAATGATTGTGTTACGAGCCTTTGAAAAATCAACTTTTGCTTCAACAACATTACGAACACCGATTGCAGAAATCATACCGTAAAGAACGAATGAAATACCGCCAACAACAGCCATAGGGATTGACTCAATAAGAGCGGCAAACTTTGGTGAAAGGCTGAAGAAGATTGCGAAGTAAGCAGCGATTCTGATTACTCTTGGGTCATACACCTTTGAAAGAGCAAGAACGCCGGTATTTTCGCCGTATGTTGTGTTTGCAGGTGCACCGAAAAGTGATGCAAGAGTTGTTGCAAGACCGTCACCAAGAAGTGTTCTGTTAAGACCCGGGTCGTTGATGAAGTTCTTGTTGCAAGTAGCTGAAATAGCTGAAATATCGCCGATGTGCTCCATCATGGTAGCAATTGCGATTGGAACGATTGCAATGATTGCAGAAATAGCCTTTGACTTATCCGAAACACCGCCGAATACAGTTGATGACCATTCAACAGGGTTGCCGATCCAAGGAGCAGCCTTTACTGCTGAAAAATCGATAGCAAAGTTTTCAACACCGCCAACATTGCCGACTAATACAGCAACAAGGTAAGCACCAATGATACCCAAAAGAATTGGGATAATCTTAATCATACCCTTACCGAAGATGTTGAAAATGATAACAAGTGCAAGTGCAACGATTGCAAGCCACCAGTTACTGCTGCAATTGTTAACAGCAGAAGGAGCAAGACCGAGACCGATTGCCATAATGATTGGACCTGTAACAACAGGTGGGAAGAGTTTCATAACTCTGTTTACGCCGACAGCCTTAATAAATGCTGCAACGATGAGATAAACAAGTCCTGCACACGCAACACCGAGGCACGCATACGGAAGCATTTCTTTGTTGCCGCTTCCGTCTTCATTAAGCGGTGCGACTGCGAGATAACCACCGATGAATGCGAATGATGAACCAAGAAATGCAGGAACTTTAAACTTTGTAAGGCAGTGGAACAAAAGTGTTCCAAGACCTGCGAACAAAAGAGTTGTTGAAATTGAAAGTCCTGTTAAGAGCGGAACTGTTACTGTTGCTCCAAACATAGCGAACATATGCTGGAAGCCGAGGAGAAGCATCTTTGGTGTGCCAAGTTGACGGGCATCATAAATGCCATCCTTACCTATTTTAATTTTTGATTTTGTTTTAGCCATTGTTTTTTCCTCCGTTTGATAAGTTAAACTCCAAAATTATTTTGTACCGAAAATTCTGTCACCGGCATCGCCAAGACCGGGGATGATGTAGCAATCTTCGTTTAACTTTTCATCAAGAGCTGCGCAATAGATATCAACATCAGGATGCGCTTTTTTAAGTACCTCAAGTCCTTCCGGAGCGGCAATCATACACATAAAGCAAATCTTGCGAGGATTTCTGAGCTTGATTTGAGAAATAGCGTCTACTGCCGAACCGCCTGTTGCAAGCATTGGGTCAACAACATAAACATCCCTCTTGTCAATATCCTTTGGCAATTTGCAATAATACTCAACAGGCGTGTGAGTAGTTTCGTCACGATAAAGACCAATGTGGCCTACTCTTGCACTTGGCACCATCTTAAGGCAACCGTCTACCATACCGAGACCTGCACGCAAAATCGGAACAAATGCAAGTTTACGGCCTGCAAGCTGCTTACATTCGGCAATACCGCACGGCGTTTCAACCTTAACGGTTTCCATAGGCAAATCTCTTGTAGCTTCAAACATCATAAGCATAGAAATCTCATTAACAAGTTCTCTAAAATCCTTTGTGCTTGTTTCTACATTTCGAAGAATACTTAGCTTATGTTGAATAAGCGGATGATCGAAAATGACAACTTTTCTTTCCATAAAGTTACTCCTTTTAAACAATTATGACATAAAATGACATATTTTATCCTTACTATAATAGCAAAACAGACTATCGTTATCAAGGATAGTTACACGATTGTAATAATTAAAGAATTTTAAAGAATCTTTTTGAGATACTGTCCTGTATATGATTTTTTTACCTTGGAAACCTGTTCAGGTGTTCCCTCTGCAACGATTTTTCCTCCGCCTTTTCCGCCCTCGGGACCGAGGTCAATTATATGGTCGGCACATTTTATTACATCAAGATTATGTTCGATAACAAGAACCGTGTTGCCTGTGTCAACAAGTTTATTAAGAACATCGAGTAGCTTGGAAACATCGGCAGTATGAAGTCCCGTTGTCGGCTCATCAAGGATATAAATTGTCTTGCCTGTTGAACGCTTTGCAAGTTCCGTTGCAAGTTTAACTCTCTGTGCTTCGCCACCCGAAAGAGTTGTTGCAGGCTGTCCTAATTTGACATATCCAAGACCGACATCAGACAAGGTTTGAAGTTTTCTTGCAATCTTTGTGTGAGTTGAGAAAAATTCGAGTGCTTCATCAACAGTCATTTCAAGCACATCATAAATGCTCTTGCCTTTGAACTTTACATCAAGCGTTTCTCTGTTATATCTTTTTCCTCCGCAAACTTCGCACGGAACATAGACATCCGCAAGAAAGTGCATTTCAATTTTTACAATACCGTCACCCTGACAAGCCTCGCATCTGCCACCTTTGACATTGAATGAAAATCTATTTGGACCGTAGCCCTTTGCTTTTGCGTCATTTGTTGAAGCATACAAATCTCTGATATCATTAAACACACCTGTGTATGTTGCAGGGTTTGAACGAGGGGTTCTGCCAATAGGCGATTGGTCAATATCAATTACCTTGTCAAGAGCGTCAATTCCCTTAAAAGACGAAAACTTACCGGTATGCTTTTTTGCGTGATTGAGAACATTGCAAAGATGCTTATATACAATCTCATTAACAAACGAGGATTTGCCCGAACCCGAAACACCTGTTACAGCAACAAATTTACCAAGCGGAATTTCGACATCAATATTTTTAAGGTTATTCTCCTTTGCACCGAAAACAGTGAGTTTTTTACCATTACCCTCTCGTCTTTTTGTCGGAACGGGAATACTTCTCTTACCGCTCAAATACTGACCCGTTATGCTCTTTTCACAAGCCATAACTTCTTCAGGTGTGCCTGCTGCAATAAGTTCACCACCGTGTATACCAGCACCCGGACCGATATCAACAAGAAAATCTGCCGCACGCATCGTGTCCTCATCGTGTTCAACAACAATCAATGTATTCCCCAAATCACGGAGATGTCGGAGAGTTTCAAGCAATTTTTCGTTATCTCTTTGATGAAGTCCTATTGACGGTTCATCAAGAATATACAGCACACCCATAAGAGACGAACCAATTTGAGTTGCAAGCCTGATTCTTTGAGCCTCACCGCCTGACAAAGTGCCCGATTCTCTTGCAAGTGAAAGATAGTCCAAACCAACGGAATTAAGAAATGTAAGTCGTTCTTTAATCTCTTTAATAACAAGATTGCCAATCATTTGCTCTTTTTCAGTCAATTCAAGATTATTGACAAAATCAAGTTCTTCTGACACGGACATTGAACAAAATTCATATATATTCTTACCGCCAACAGTAACAGCCATAGCCTCTGGCTTTAATCTTGAACCTTTGCACTCACCACAAATACATTCTTGCATAACTTCTTCAATAGCGGTTCTTGCATAATCAGAAGTGGTTTCGGCATATCTGCGTTTGAGATTATTTATAATACCCTCAAATTCGCTCAAATATGTTCCGCTTCCGTATGAAGTAACACGCTTCATTTTCAGTTTTTTGCCGTCTGTACCATAAAGAATAGCATTCAAGCCCTCATCATTAATCATTTCGACAGGCATATCAAGAGAGAAGTTATATTCCTTTGCAAGTGCATCCATGTACATTCTTGCGATAGAACTACCCTCTGCAACATTCCAACCGCTCGCTTTGATTGCACCTTGATTAATCGACATCTTTTTGTCGGGAATAATCAAATCAGGGTCAATTTCTTTAAATGTTCCGAGTCCGTCACACTTTTTGCAAGCACCAAACGGATTGTTGAATGAAAACATCCTTGGGCTCATTTCTTCAATTGACACACCGTGTTCCGGACAAGCATAATTGAGTGAGAACAGCTCCTCTTTTTCACCGATTATATCAATAATAAGCAAGCCGTTGCCTATTTTTGTAGCGGTTTCCACGCTGTCGGTTATTCGAGATTGAATGCCGTCTTTAATTACAAGTCGGTCAACAACAACTTCTATATTGTGTTTTTTTGTTTTAGACAGTTTTATTTCATCCTGTAAATCAACAATTTCCCCATCAATTCTGCAACGAACAAATCCCTGCTTGCGAATGTCGTTGATTTCTTTTACAAATTCACCTTTTTTGCCTCTTGCAATCGGTGCTAACACTTGAATTTTTGTGCGTTCAGGCAATTCAAGAAGTTTATCAACAATTTGGTCAACGGTTTGTTGACTGATTTCTCTGCCGCACACAGGACAATGAGGTATACCGATTCTCGCCCACAAAAGTCGAAGATAATCGTAAATTTCGGTTACTGTTCCGACAGTTGAGCGTGGATTTTTCGAAGTGGTTTTTTGGTCAATAGAAATTGCAGGAGAAAGTCCCTCAATATAATCAACATCGGGCTTGTCCATTTGACCGAGGAACATTCTTGCATATGACGACAACGACTCTACATACCGTCTTTGACCCTCTGCATAAATAGTATCAAATGCCAATGAGGATTTGCCTGAACCCGAAAGACCCGTAAACACAACAAGTTTGTCTCTCGGTATTTCTATATCAATATTTTTCAAATTGTGCTCTCTTGCACCTTTAACTACAATGTTTTTTATCATAACTTTTCCTCATCAGTTAATTCTTTTATCTTATCACGAAGAAATGCAGCATGCTCAAATTCAAGCATTTTGGCAGCTTCTTTCATTTCTCGTGTGAGTTTTTCAATCATTACCCTGCGTTCCTTTGCCGTCATTCGTTTATTATGTTCGTCAAATGCTTCTTTAGTAGTGATTTCAATAACATCACGAACATCTTTTTTGATGGTTTTCGGAGTAATGTTATGCTCATTGTTGTACTGCTCTTGAATTTCTCTGCGTCGCACGGTTTCGGTAATTGCTCGTTCCATAGACGGAGTGACGCTGTCGGCATACATAATAACTTCGCCGTTTTCGTTTCTCGCCGCTCTGCCGATTGTCTGGACAAGCGAAGTTTCGGAACGCAGAAAACCTTCCTTGTCTGCATCAAGAATTGCAACAAGCGATACTTCGGGAATATCAAGTCCCTCACGAAGCAGGTTAATGCCAACCAAAACATCAAATTTACCAAGTCGCAAATCTCGGATAATCTCCATTCTTTCAATGGTGTCAACATCGTGGTGCATATATCTAACTTTGATGTCAAAGCCCTCAAGATAAGCGGTCAAATCCTCTGCCATCTTCTTTGTAAGAGTAGTAACAAGCACTCTTTCCTTGCGTTCAATTCTGATATTGATTTCGGACAGTAAGTCGTCCATTTGGTCATCAGTCGGTTTAACAGTGATGATTGGGTCGAGCAATCCCGTAGGTCTTATTACCTGTTCAACAATCTGCGTAGAATTTTCTTTTTCAAACTCGCCCGGAGTTGCCGAAGTAAATATAACCTGATTGATTTTGCCGTAAAACTCATCAAAAGTCAGCGGACGGTTATCAAAAGCAGACGGAAGTCTGAAACCGTAATCAATAAGGCTTCCCTTTCTTGAACGGTCACCGCCGTACATTCCACGCACCTGCGGAAGCATAACATGGCTTTCATCAACAAACATAAGAAAATCATCAGGAAAATAATCAATGAGTGTAAACGGTGCTTCACCCGGTTTTCTGTCGCTCATAATTCGTGAATAGTTTTCGATGCCTTTGCAAAAGCCCGTTTCTTCAAGCATTTCAATATCATTCATAGTGCGTTCCTTGATGCGCTGTGCTTCAAGGAGTTTGCCGTTAGCCTCAAAATACGCAACTCGTTCCACCATTTCATTGTAAATCTCGTTGAGTGCCTTTTTGAGTTTTTCGTGGCTGACAACATAGTGAGACGCAGGATAAATAACGCATGAACTCAGTATGCCCTCAACCTTACCCGTAAGAGGGTTAATCTCGCAAATTCGGTCAATTTCATCGCCGAAAAATTCAACTCTAACAGCATTTCCCGAGCTTCCGGCAGGATAAATTTCAACCGTATCTCCTCTTACTCTGAACTTATTACGAACAAAATTAATATCATTGCGTTCGTATTGAATTTCAACAAGTTTATGAATAAGCTCATCACGCTCTTTTTGCATACCCGGTCGCAAAGAGATTACCATTTTTTTATAATCAAGCGGGTCTCCGATTGAATAAATACATGATACGGAAGCAACGATAATAACATCTCTACGCTCCGACAAAGCAGCAGTTGCACTGTGACGAAGTTTGTCGATTTCGTCATTTATAGCACTGTCTTTTTCAATATAAGTATCGGTTGTCGGCACATAAGCCTCCGGTTGATAATAGTCATAATAAGATACGAAATATTCAACTGCGTTTTCAGGGAAAAACTCCTTAAATTCAGAACAAAGCTGTGCCGCAAGTGTTTTGTTATGAGCCAAAACAAGGGTAGGTCTATTGACCTTTTCAATGATATTTGCCATTGTAAAAGTCTTGCCCGAACCCGTAACACCCATAAGAGTTTGCTCTTTGTCGCCTCGCAAAACACCCTCTGCAAGCTTTTCGATAGCTTGAGGCTGGTCGCCTGTCGGCTTAAATTTGCTGACTAATTTAAATTTGTCCATATCATCAACTCACTATTTTTTGCTAAAAATCTATAATCACTATATTATACAACAAATGTTTCAATTATTCAATAGCAAGTATTTGGTATTTAGTTCATCTATATTTAATATTTTGTGTATTGAAGTGCAGATAGAAGTTTGATATAATATAGGATATAAATTTAAATATTAAAGGGTGATTATGATGGCTAACAAACAAACATTGTTTTGCGGAACTAACACAGATTTTTTATCCGCAGAACTCGTAAAGGAAGCAAACGAGGCTAACAGCGGTGTTGCCTTCCGTATTCCGAGTTTAGTGAATGTTGACGGTACACTTGTTGCTGCTATCGACAAGGCTCATGTGCCTACGGATTGGGGCTTTATTGAAATCGCTGTCAGAACAAGCACAGACGGCGGCAAGAACTGGAGCGACATCAAAACTATTGCCACACCGCCTGCAAGAGTTATCAATTCTGACAAGGAAAACACGGCAACCGCATTTTACATTGACCCTTGTATGGCTGTTGCACCAAACGGCGACATCGTGCTTCTTGTTACATATTATCCGGAATCAAAAGGTCTTTTCAACAAAAAGATGATGGACAAGAACAAAGTTGCTTATGCAAGTTTTGACGGAAAAACTGTTCCGCTCATTTATGACAGAGACGGCAATTTCTACTATGTTCTTGAAAGCGGAAAAGTTCTTGACAAATCAAAGAAAGCCACTGCGTACAAGGTTAACTTTGCTGACGGTGAACTTTACGAAAATGACAAATATGTGGGCAACATCTTCCTCAACGGTGCAAAGAGCAAGGACAACGCAACAGAGGGCACAACATACGGTGCACCACTCAAAGCTGTTAAGAGAAGCTATGTTTTTATGCTCCGTTCATCAGACAAGGGTGCAACATGGTCAAAGCCTGTTGACATCACCGGCGACATTCTCAATCAAAACAGAGACGGTTTCTTCCTTGGAATTGCTCCGGGTAACGCAATCACAACAAAGAGTGGCAGATTGGTATTCCCTCTTTACACACTCAAAGGCTCTGTTTGTATTTATTCCGATGACAACGGCAACACTTGGAGAAGAAACGAGGCTGTGCCATTCACTCCAAACATTGACGAATGGACACTTGCAGAAGGTCCTGACGGAAATCTTTACTCTTTCTCAAGAGCAAGAGGCTACAAGACAACACCTGCCGCAATTTCTTACGATAACGGTATCAGCTGGGTTAAAACAAAGAATGCTAAATTCAAAGCACCAAAATGCCAAAAGAACTGCTTTATTGACGGCGAAAAAGTATATGTTTCTCACCCATCAAAGAAAGGCAGAAATGACGGAGTTATCTCAACAGGTACTTTTGAATACGACAAAAAAGGCAAGTGCAAGGGCATCAAATGGTCTAAAGAGGACATCAAGATTAACGAAGGCTTCTTTGCATACAGTTGTATGACAAAGATTGACAACAACACAATCGGTATTCTCTATGAAGATCAACCAAGCTCACACATTGTTTTTGAAACAATCAAACTATGATTAATCAAAATCGGCAAAGGAGTTTACATTTATTATGCCGAAAAAATCAAACATAAAAAAACGACTTTCAACCTTTCAGATTATATTACTTGGCTTTGCAGGAGTGATATTGCTCGGCGCTCTGCTTTTGATGTTGCCTATTTCATCGGCAGAGAGAGTTGTCACTCCGTTCAACGAAGCGTTGTTTACATCAACTTCCGCCGTTTGTGTAACCGGACTTGTTGTTAAAGACACAGGCAGTTATTGGTCTGCTTTCGGTCAAGCGATAATCATTACGCTTATTCAAATCGGCGGACTCGGAGTTGTCACAATTGCCGCATCATTTTCTATGCTTGCAGGCAGAAGAATTTCGCTTATGCAACGAAGTACAATGCAAGATGCAATTTCCGCTCCAAAAGTTGGCGGAATAGTCAAACTGACAAAGTTCATCATCACAGGCACATTTATTATAGAGGCTGTCGGCGCTGTTTCTATGATGCCTGTTTTCTGCAAGAACTTTGGTGCAAAGGGAATTTGGATGTCAATCTTCCATTCAATTTCCGCATTTTGCAACGCAGGATTTGACATTTTAGGCACAAAGGGCAATCAATTCTGCTCGTTGACTTCATACACATCGAACCCTGTTATCAACATAACCGTTATGCTTCTTATTGTAATCGGCGGTATCGGATTTTTGACTTGGGACGACATATATAACAATAAGTTCAAGATTAAGAAATACCGTATGCAAAGCAAGATTATTCTTGTTACATCACTTATTTTGATTTTACTGCCGGCTATATATTTCTTCATTTTTGACTATTCCGATTACAGCATCGGCAACCGATTGCTCGCTTCCCTGTTCCAATCGGTCACAACAAGAACGGCAGGTTTTAACACAACTGATTTGACAAAGTTAACTCGACCGTCACAGGCGATTATGATTTTTCTTATGCTGGTCGGCGGTTCACCGGGTTCAACAGCAGGCGGTCTTAAAACAACAACAATGGCTGTGCTGATTCTCAATGCCTTTGCTTGTTTTAAGCGAAAAGAACATGTTTGTGCATTTGGCAGAAGAATTGACGACAGCGTTATAAAAAGTGCGGCAACAATTGTTATGATGTACATCACACTTTTCTTCATCGGCGGTGTTTCAATTTGCACTATCGAAAAATTGCCGTTGGTTGCAAGCCTGTTTGAAACCGCTTCTGCAATCGGAACAGTAGGATTGACTTTGGGAATTACACCAAAATTAAGTTTAGCGTCGCAAATTATTCTCATAATACTGATGTATCTCGGCAGAGTCGGAGGCTTAACCCTCATTTACGCAACATTATCGGTCAAAAAACATATCAATGCAAAAATGCCACTTGATAAAATCACAGTAGGTTAAAGGAGCACAAAATGAAAAATATATTACTTATCGGCCTTGGACACTTCGGCAAGCACATTGCAATGGAACTTAATCAATTGGGTCACGAGATTATGGCAGTTGACGAAAATGAAGAAAAAGTCAATGATGTTTTGCCATATGTTACAAGCGCTCAAATCGGCGACAGCACAGATTCCGACTTTTTGGAATCGCTCGGAATCAGAAATTTCGATGTTTGCATTGTAACAATGTCGGGCAATTTCCAAAATTCACTTGAAACAACATCATTGCTCAAAGAATTGGGTGCAGAATTTGTTGTTTCGGCAGCCAAAAGAGATGTCCAGGAAAAATTCTTGCTTCGCAACGGTGCCGACAAGGTTGTTTATCCGGAAAAACAAATGGCAAAATGGACTGCAATCAGGTACACTTCCGACCACATACTTGACTACATTGAAGTTGACGATTCATATGCGATTTTTGAAGTGCAAGTGCCGGACAATTGGATTGGCAAATCAATCGGAAAAATTGACATTCGTAAAAAGTACAACATCAACATTTTGGCTCTTAAAGAATACGGCAACCTGAATATGGCAATAACGCCTGACACCGTCCTTTCAAGCAGCATCACCCTGCTTGTCCTCGGTGATTACAAATCACTCCAAAAATGCTTTAAGCTATAATAAAACAAAACGGATTCCCCCACAAAGACGAGTCCGTTTTTTGTCAAGGATATTCGCTCCCTCCTTGTTCGAATCCCTCTATCATCCGAGAGCAAGGGACTTTTCCGAGGCTGTCGCCTCTCTCGCCTCGCTTTGCTCGTTGGCACGTCGGCAAAAACAGTCTACCGGCCTGTTTTCTTCCGCTTCGCTCCCTCCTTGTTCGAATCCCTTACTCGTTTCATATAAAAAACAACAAGCAACACGCTATGGTGTTGCTTGTTATTTTTGGCGGAGAGCAAGGGATTCGAACCCTCGAACAGGTTATAGCCCGTTACACGATTTCCAATCGTGCTCCTTCGGCCAGCTCGGACAACTCTCCAAATAAATTACCTGCATATTATAACCTATTAAAATAAAAATTGCAAGTAAAAATATTATATGTTATAATAAAAATATATTTGGGAGGTAATCATTATGAAAAACAAAAAATCGACAGTGCTTTTTGCTGTTTTTGCAATCATTCTTTTTGTCATTGCAGGAATCACAACCGGTGTTGCAATCAAGTCGGGTAACGACTACAAAGGAACAGTTGCGGCGTACAAACTATACCAAAAATCAGAATTCAAACTTGGCGGTGTAAGTTTGTCTGCTCAAACAGATTCGGCTAAAAAGCAAGCAGACGAATACAAAAACAACTTCAAAAAATTCTTTGCAATTTCAATTTTGCTTTATGTTGCACTTGTTGTAATGCTCGTTTTACTATATCTCAATGTAGTCAAAGCAAGTGAAATTGAGAACGAAACAAAAAAGCAAGAATAAACAATATATCATAAAAAAAGGAGATGCACTGCACCTCCTTTTATTTATTATTCAATTAGATAGCTGAAAGAAGCTTTGGAAGTCTTGCGAGTGTTCCGCCGAGAGTCCAGAAAATTTTGCTGAAGCCAATGAATGAAGATTGGTCATCATTAAGCATCATAAGAAGTCCCTCAGCCTGGTATTCGCTGAATGCACCCATAGACATCTGTACGAAGTTACGAACAGGAATCTGTGTTGCCATAGCGGCAAGCATCTTACCGTCACCGTTTTCAGCTGAACCCATACCCGACATAACCTTTGAGATGAGTCTGCAAAGTCTGCCGCCCCACTTTGTATGTCTTGCATCGTTAAGGCATGAGTACTTATCAATTCTCTTTGAAGTATCAATTTGAGGATTTGGAAGCTCACCGTAAACTGCGGCAAAATCATCACGAGTGATGTTTTTAACATCATTGTAGTAAGCAGGAGCAGTTGTATGATAATTAGGGATTTCACAAGCAGGAGCTTCTACATTTACGGTAGCGGTGAGTTTAACATCTCTTGATGAAGCGGCAACCATAATATCAAAGTCACCGGACTCAACACACCAATCACCGATTTTAACATTATAGAAAGCAAACGCTCTCTTTGAAAGTTCAACAGAAACTTCCTTTTCTTCACCGGCATTAAGGAATACCTTTTTGTAGCCTTTAAGTTCCTTTGCAGGACGGAAGATCGTTGATTCCTTATCTGCTACATAAACCTGAGCAATTTCCGCACCGGCTACGCTGCCTGTATTCTTAACCTTGAAGGATACGGTAAGGGTGTCTGTATCTTTAATAGAATCAGCTGAAAGCTTAATGTCGCTGTATTCAAATGTTGTATAAGAAAGACCGTAACCGAACGGGAACACAACATCTTCGTTAGCAGAATCGTAATATCTGTAACCGATGTAAACGCTTTCTTTATGTTCTGAAGTTACAGGACCGCCCGGATAATTACCGAATGTAGGATTTGCTTCAAATGAAACAGGATATGTTTCCGAAGTTTTACCTGAAGGATTAACTTTACCTGTAAGGATATTTGCAACTGCGGCACCGCCTGCCTGACCGCCGAGTCCTGAATTAAGAAGACCCTTAACTTCTGAAAGCCATGGCATAAGTACAACAGAACCGCCTGCGAGAACAACAACGGTATTTGGATTTGCAGCGGCAACATCCGAAATAAGTTTGTTGTGATTTGGAGGCATATTGATTGTTTCTCTGTCGTAGCCCTCGCCCTCGAAGTCCTCTGTAAGACCTGCGAACACGATAGCAACATCGGCATTCTTTGCAGCATTAACAGCCTCTGCCGTAAGCTGTGCCTCAGTCATTCTTGTCTTTTGCTCTTTCTTAGTGCCTGCCGACTTGTAATAGCCCTGTGCATAAGTAACATCTACGCCGAGTTCTACAAGTTCATCATAAGCGTTTGAAAGCATTGTAGGATTGATAACAGAAGAACCTGCACCCTGGAAACGAGGAGCTTTTGCCATCTCACCGATAACAGCTACCTTTTGACCTGCCTGAAGAGGAAGAATGCTGTCATCGTTCTTAAGAAGAACCATTGAGCCTTCTGCAATCTTTTGAGCAATCTTGTGGTGAGCCTTTTTGTCATATGTATGTGTCTTTTCAAGAGCCGGCTTTGACTTCAAGATGAGGTCAACAACAGCGTCTACTCTTTCGTCAAGAATTGATTCTTCAAGAGTACCGTCGTTTACAGCGGCAACAATTTTTTTAGCATTAAGCTTACCGGATGTAGGCATTTCAAGGTCTGTACCTGCCTTAACGCCGTCAACACGGTCAACAGATGCACCCCAGTCTGTTACGATAAGACCCTTAAAGCCCCATTCCTTACGGAGAACCTGCTGTTGCATCCATTCGTTTTGTGAAGCATAAACACCGTTAATACGGTTATATGAATTCATAACAGTCCAAGGCTGAGCCTCTTTAACGGCAATTTCAAATGCCGGGAAATAAATCTCACGCATTGTGCGCTCATCAATAACTTCGTTGAGAACCATACGGAATGCTTCCTGTGAATTACAAGCAAAGTGCTTAAGCGATGTACCTACACCCTTTGACTGAACGCCGTTGATGATGGCGGCTGAGCACTTACCTGCAAGAAGCGGATCTTCTGAAAAATACTCAAAGTTTCTGCCGCATGTTGGAGCACGCTTGATATTTGTACCCGGGCCGAGAATAACGGAAACCTTTTCTTTAAGGCATTCTTCACCCATAGCCGCACCCTCTTCAAAGAGCAAATCATCATCCCAAGAGCAAGATGAAGTTGCGGCAGGCGGAAAGCAAGTTGTAGGCACAGAGTTGCCAAGACCGATACCGCCAGATGACTTTGCTTCGCCTTCTTCAGGAACATAGTCCTTACCCTTTGCCTTACGCAAGCCGTGAGGGCCGTCTGTAATGCAAATCTTAGGGAGTCCGAGTTCCGGAGCTTCCTCAAGATGCCAATAGTCATAACCGGAAACAAATGTTGCCTTTTGCTCAAGGCTCATTTTTCCGACGATTTCAGAGTGTTTCATAAAAAACTCCTTTCAAATTTATAAATTTACTGAACTATTATACAATAAATAACACCGTTTGTCACTAACTTTTGGTAATATTTTTTATAATATTTTAATTTTAAAATAGTTAATTATATGTATGTATAAATTTATATATAATTCTGCCCAGATAATAAACAGAATGTTAACTTTTGGTGTTTTGGATTGACACAAAGAACAGTTTATGATATTAAGAAATTAGAGATAAAACATATAAAAATTCAAAAGGATGGTGATTTTGTGAACAAACCAAACAAAGCGTTGATTTTACTGATATTTATTGTATTCTTTGGTGTAGGCGCAATTGGATTTAAAATTGCCGACAAAGTATTTTATCCCATTGCGAAAGCACAAACAGTTTCATATCTTTGCGAAAAATATAATGCAAAGCCTAATGAATTTAAGATGAAAGATTACAACCAAGCACATCTTGAATGGTATGATACCGGAGTTTTTACTCAAACGCCGAAATGGTTGGACTTTTCATTTGAATTTGAATATAAAGGCAGACGATTTGTAGCTTGCAGAAATAAAGGTGCGATTTATGACGATTATCAGCTTGATGACATTGAAAAATGGTGCACCGAATGGTTACAAGAAAATGTTGATAATCGCATTACCGGAGTTGAAATAAGCACACACGATATTTTGAATTATTTGTCTGCAACAAAAACCGGTTACAATCATGTGATTTCCAAAAATGAAACATACGATTTTTTAATTAATTATAAAGAAAACGAAACAAAAGTTTTCTATTATTATGACATAAACGGGTCAACATTTTACGGTGTCGACGAAAATCTTGGTAAACAAATCAAATTAAAAATCGGAAGTATAGCAAAATGTTCCGCCCAATTTTCAAAAGAATCAGCAATAAAGAAAATTGATAAAAGCAGCAACTATTCATGGATGAGCTGGTACAAGGTATTAAATAGTATAGGAGAATGAAAAAGGAAAGTTATTGCAGTGGTTGTAACGATAACAAATCGTAAGGAGTGATTGCATGGCTGAAAAAATTTCCAAAAACAATAAAAAAAGAAAATCAATAAAGATAATTTTTTTAGCGATAATTTTGCTGACTCTTGCAAATTTGTTTGCTTATCCTGTTGTCGCTGCGCAGGCAAAAATATATTTATCTTTAAAATACAAAGAGTCGCCCACAAAATTTGAGCTTGTTGACCACAATCAATCGCATGTAAGAAGCAAAGAATATGCAGTGTTTTTTACGCAACCTGTGTGGATTGATTTTTCATTCGAATACAAATATAACGACAGACTCTTCTTTGTCAACAGGGACAAGGGCAGGTTCTATGATGACTATCAATTAGAGGATATTGAAAACTGGTGCACAGAATGGCTCAAAGAAAATGTTGATGAAAGAATTATAGGAATAGATTTAGATAGTGACCATATTAGAAAATATCAAAAAGAATTTAATAATAGAAAATTAATTGAAAATGATACAAAAGAATTTTTAAATTATTTCTTTCTATATCCTTATAATGATGATTATTATTGTATGGCTTCTTTTTATGACGAATCATTAATTCAAGATGATGATATAAAATCAGAAAAGAAAAAATTAAGTAATGCAATTATAAAAAAATTAAAAATAATTGGAATGACTCATACAAACATAATATATTTATCTCAAAAGAAGCACAAAGAATATAAACACATTAAAGGAATTGATGCATGGACAACATACTATCATTAAAACATATGAGGAGGATAAAAAATGAAAAACAAAATATGTTATTTATTATCAATTATAATTTTTTTAAATTTTATATTTATTCTAAATTTTATATTTATTCCATATAACGCAAGTGCTAAAATGCAAACATTTAAAAACAATTATATAATTTATCAATATGTTAACAACAAAAGCAGCAACTATTCATGGATGAGCTGGTACAAGGTATTAAATAGTATAGGAGAATAAAAAAGGAAAATCATTACAGTTATTGTAACGATAACAAATCGTAAGGAGTGATTGCATGGCTGAAGAAATTATCAAAAATAATAAAAAAAGAAAATCAATAAAAATCATTTTTTTAGCGATAATTTTGCTGACTCTTGCAAATCTGTTTGCTTATCCTGTTGTCGTTGCGCAGGCAAAAATATATTTATCTTTAAAATACAAAGAGTCGCCTACAAAGTTTGAGCTTGTTGATCACAATCAATCATATGTGAGAAGTAAAGAGTATGAAGTATTTTTTATGAAACCGAAATGGGTTGATTTTTCATTCGAATACAAATATAACGACAGACTCTTTTTTGTCAACAGGGACAAGGGCAGGTTCTATGATGACTATCAATTAGAGGATATTGAAAATTGGAGTACCGAATGGCTACAAAAAAATATTGATAAGAGAATAGTAGGGATCCCATTAGATAGCTATGAATTAATAAGGTTTCAAAAATCATACAAGAATAATGTTTTGACAAAAAACGAAATCAAAACATTTCTATATGATTATTTTTCAGGTAATTTAGGAATAAATAACTTTGCGTTGTTTTATGATGAATCTATAAAAAGAAATGACTATTCCAAACAAGAAAACGAATGCGATATTATTGATAATTCTATCAGAAAAGAATTAAAAATAATCGGTATAAAAAACGATAGATTATCTTCGTTCTATTTATACAAAAATCTAAAACATAACCGAAATAAATATGTATATAGCGTTTGGGATACATTTTATTTACAAAAATAACTATGAAATAATTATTAATAAGAAAAAAACAAATTAAATAACACAGCCAAAACTCAAATAACAAAAAGAAGGAGAAAAAAATTATGAAAAAGCATTTTACAAATATTAATGTTAAACTTTTATCATTGACGCTGTCTATTGTTTTATTATTTTCTAATTTTACAGTCAATATATTACAAGTAAAAGCTAATACAAAAAATGTTCAAAATCACTATATTATATATCAATATAGTAACGGGGAAAGCAGTAATGACAAAATAAAATTTGAAATTTATTCAACGAATAAAATAAATTTTGAAGGACACTTGCAAGTAAAAGATGATAGCGGAGCTGTTAATTTTGACGATGATGTATCGGGAACAATAAAATATTTTGGAAATTATTTTGAATGCTATTGTGAATTTAAAACAACTTGGGTATTTGGAATTAAATACAATTCAAATGCAACAATTACTGTTTATCCATTTAGCGGAAAAGCAAATATTACTTTTGGCGGTGAAGGTTGGATTGCTACAATGGAAAAAGGAGTGATTATATGACTAAAAAGAATAAAATAATAATTATCTTTGCTGTTTTGTTTGCCGTTGTAATGTTGATATTGGGAATTTTTTTGATTGAACAACACATGCGCAAAACTGATGTTGATTCTGCAAAAGAACAATCCTTGGAATATCTTTGCGAGAAATACAACGCAAATCCGCAAGAGTTTAAATTAATTAAATACAACCAAGCCCATTCTGTACAGGAAGAATATGAAATCTTTTTAACAAAAACGGTTTGGATTGATTTTTCGTTTGAATATGAATATAACAACAGACATTTTATTGTGAGCAAAAATAAAAAAGGTTATTATGACGATTATCAATTTGACGATATCCAAAATTGGTGCACAGAATGGTTGCAAAAAAATGTTGACCAAAGAATTATCGGGATTTACCTTGACACGGAGAATATAATAAACTACTACGATAAAAATAATCTTGATTACAAATATATAATTTCAAAAGATGATTCAAAGCAATTTTTAAAATGCTTTGAAAACGATGTTGCACGTTTTTATTTTTATGATAAAGAATATACATATGACGATATGTATATAGATAAACTAAGCATGAAATTCAACAGCACATTAAAAGCCGATTATATTCCTAGCTTTTATTATGTAACCAACACACCTAAAAAACATTTTGAATGCTTTAAATTTATTCAATGGAGAAGCTATGCAGAACCAGACTATAATATAAAAGGAGAATGATAATGAAAAAGCAACTTTTCAAGTTATTATTATGATGCAAAAACTGCAAATGACAAATTATATTAGAAAAGAATTAAAAATAATCGGAAAACAATGTTTTGATTACTCAAATCAAACAAATTTTTATACATAAACAAAAACAGACTGCAATCCTACTGAAAAGATTGCAGTCTTATGTTTGGTGATTTATCTGCCCTCATCAAATGAACGGCAAATGAATTTGGCACCGAGGGATTCGGCAAGTTTTCTTGACTTTTCGATGTTTTCTTCACCGATAACATCAACAACGCTCATATGAACCTCAGGGCAATACTTTGCACATTCCTTGGTGAATTCGAGAAGTGCAGGAAAAGCCTTTGTCGGATAAATATTTCTTGTAACGGCATCGTAGCTGTCGGAATCAGGGTCGTTAAGTGAAACAGAAACAATGTCGAACGCTTCGCCGATTTCTTTGGCGGTGCTTCTGCCGTTAATCAAATCCGAAAGACCGTTAGTGTTGATACGGATTTTGATTGACGGATTGATTGTTCTCAAATAATTTGCAGTTGCAATCAAAACATCAAGGCGTTCGGTAGGCTCGCCATATCCGCAGAAACAAACAGAATCAATCTTCTCAAATCCGTATGCATCAACAGCTTTTTTTATTTCGTCAAGGCTTGGCTCGTTGCCGTAAAACCAAAGATTTTCCGCATCGCCAACCGCATTGCCCTGTGAACGGATGCAAAAAGTGCATCTGCAAGGGCATTTGTTTGTTATATTAATGTATGTTCCGCCGCAAAGCGTATAAATAATATCAGCCATAATTATACACAAAGTGCAATAAACACTATCTCCTTATTGAAATTTTATTCTATATATTATATAATATTTTTGGCATTAATCATATAGGCAAATATGCAAATAATTTAAGGTACAGATATGAAAAAATACATAGAGATTTATAATTATTACAAAAAACTCATACTGACAAATCAACTCAAAGCGGGTGACAAACTCCCCTCGGTTAGAGCCGCTACACAGCTTTTGCCCGTGAGCAAAACAACAATCCAAAATGCTTATTTTGAATTACAAGCTGACGGATATGTTATAGCTTCCCCAAAAAGCGGATATTATGTCACCGAGCAAAAAAACATTGTTCCAAAAGCAACATCACACACCAAGGAAAACAGTAAGATATTATACGACCTGAAAAGCGGTGATGCAGACGAGGAAAGTTTTGATGTTAAACTATGGCAACGATATATAAAAAGTGCACTCCGACAGGAAGAACGATTGTTATCTTACGGTGATGTTCAGGGCGAAACCGATTTGAGAGAAGTTTTGTCCGACTATATCCGAGCAAAGAGAAATGTTTCGGCATCATCTGACAGAATTGTTGTCGGTGCAGGCGTTCAATCTCTTTTGTATATTCTGTGTTCGCTTATCAAGAACAAAGGCACTGTATCTTTTCCTGACAAAAGTTTTGTGCAGGGGATGAATTTATTTGCAGATTACGGATTTGAAGTCAAAACAAGGAACAAGGACGCCGACATAATTTATGTTTCACCATCACATATGACATCGTACGGAAATGTTATGCCAATCAAAAGACGACTTGAACTTGTTGAATACAGCAAGGAGCGTGGCAGTCTTGTAATTGAGGACGATTTTGACAGCGACTTTTTGTATCAAACAAAGCCTATCCCCTCCCTTTTTGCCTTGTCTAATGCACAGAACATAATCTATATGGGCAGTTTTTCAAATGTGCTTATACCGGGTATCAGAATCAGCTTTATGGTGCTTACCGAAGAGCTTGCAAACGAATTTCAAAAATGCAAGAACAGGTTTTCGCAAACCGCAAGCAAGACCGAGCAAATTGCATTGTGCCAATACATCCGTGACGGGCACATCAACTCGCAAGCACGAAAAGTCCGCAGGTTATACACAGCGAAAGCAAAATATTTTTGTGATGAACTTCAAAGAGTTTTGCCCGATTCAAAAATTGAATTGAGCGAAAACGGATTGCAAGTCAAGGCAGAAATACCATTCAAAAAAGAAACATCAATATTTGAACAAAACGGAATAAGTGCAAACATTGTCTCAAACGAAAACGGAGCATTAAGAATTGTATTTGTGCCGTCAGCAGTAAAAATCTCCGATATTCCGTCAGCAGTTGAAAAAATAAAGTCAATAATTTTATAGAACTTTTGTATTATAAGTACCAAAATCAGGACTCTTACTATCTACCCTATTGTAATTGAATCTTCTTTGTTTTACAATACAAATGTAGACAAAAAATACACATTGCAAAATGAAAAAGGAGATTTAGTTATGAACAAAAAAGATATATTAAAAGGCGTTTTGATTTCAATAATAACACTTGTTGCAGGATATGTGGCTATGATAGTTCCGTTCAATCTGTTTTTATCGGTTTCAAAAGACGGACAAAGAATATTTTTCATCATTGAACTTTGCATTTATTTGGTGATTGGCAGTATATTTCTGCTTGTTCAGGAAAGCAAAGAAAAGCAAGCAAAAAAGGAAAAAGCACGCCACAAAGAGCGTGCA
The DNA here is from genome assembly GCF_900167205.1 of Eubacterium coprostanoligenes. GTDB lineage: Bacteria > Bacillota > Clostridia > Oscillospirales > Acutalibacteraceae > Eubacterium_R > Eubacterium_R coprostanoligenes. The sequence goes on along the minus strand of NZ_FUWW01000005.1, from coordinate 71,617 downwards.
AGAAAAATAAAAGATGTGCAACAAAATTGGTATGATGTTGCAGCATAACAAAACTAAATCGCAGAAGTGTTGAGGCTTCTGCGATTTTTTATTATTTTTTTCTGATTTTACGAGCGGTTTTTCTTTTTATAGTATCAAGCCAAAGGCGAGGACTGAACAAAAGAAGAATCGGGAACAATTCCAATCTGCCTGCAAGCATATCGAAAACAAGCACAATTTTTGACAAATCGGAAAACTGCGAAAAGTTTTGTGCCGGACCGACAAGTTCAAGACCCGGTCCGATATTGTTTAGCGTTGCGGCAATTGCAGTGAAGTTAGTTACCAAGTCGTAATCTTCAAGCGAAACGCAAAGCATACTTACAACAAAAATTATAAAATATGTGATTATAAATACATTTGTTGAACGCAAGGTTTCGTGCTCAACAATTTTACCGTCAAGCGTAATCTTCTTTATATTCTTTGGGTGAAGATATGATTGAATTTCCTTGCTGATTGTTTTAATAACAACAACAAATCGTGACACCTTGATACCACCGCCTGTGCTTCCTGCGCAAGCACCGACAAACATCAAAAGCACCAATATCGCCTTTGAAAGTGACGGCCAAGTATCAAAATCTATGGTTGAATAACCCGTCGTTGTGATGATTGAAGAAACCTGAAATGCAGATGTGCGAATATTATCGGCAATGTTTGTATAAAGGTCTGCTGTATTTACGCAAATTACAACAATTGAAGTAATAATAACAGCAAAGTACGCTCTGACTTCTTCCATTTTGAGTGCCTTGCCAAGTTGACGAAGCACAAGGAAATAATAGAAATTAAAATTAACGCCAAAAAGTGCCATAAAAATTGTGATAACCCATTGAATATATGGCGAATAACTTGCCATGGAATCATTTTTGATACCGAAGCCACCTGTACCGGCTGTACCGAGTGAAGCGGTAACAGCATCAAAAACCGGCATATCACCGCAAACAAGAAACACAATTTCAACAATAGTAAGAATAAAGTACAAAGCATACAAAATTCTTGCAGTATAGCGCATTTTCGGAACAAGTTTACCAACCGAAGGACCCGGACTCTCTGCACGCATAAGGTTCATATTTGAACCGCCTGTCATTTGAACAACGGCAAGCAAGAAAACAAGAACACCCATACCGCCTATCCAGTGAGTAAAACTACGCCAAAACAGAGAAGCATGTGAAAGAGCCTCAACATCCGTGAGAATACTTGCACCGGTTGTGGTGAAACCTGAAACAGTCTCAAACAAGGCGTCAACAAAATGCGGTATCTCCCCTGTTAAAACAAACGGAACAGCACCGAACACAGAAAGCACAATCCAGCTGAGTGCCGTTGCCGTGCATCCCTCTTTAAGATAGAACACATTATTTTTAGTTTTCTTAAAGGCAACAACAGCTCCTATAGCAAAAGTAACTGTTGCACATATAAGATAAGTCTTATATTCCTCCTCGTGATAATACAAACCCACAAGGCCCGGCATAAGCAAGAGCACGCCCTCCAAAACAAGGACATAGCCGAGAATTTTTCTTATAATTGAACCGTTCATAAATAACTATCCTTAAGCAAGAATATTACTAATATCATTAAAACCTGTATGAGTTGTAACAATCATAACGCTGTCACCCGGCAAAATACAGTCCTGACCTGACGGGATGATAACCTTGCCCCTTCTGAAAATGAAGCAAATAAGAAGATTATCTTTAAGTTTAAGTTTCATAATAGGAACATTGGTAACCTTTGATTCCTTGTCAATCTTGAACTCTACAGCTTCAACTCTATGGTCAAACAAATGATACAAGGTTTCAACATTTGAGCCTTTGGAAGCACTCTTTGCTCTTACATAAGCAATAATTGCCTCACTTGTTATATAACGAGGATAAATTACAGAACCGATATCAAGGGTATTTATTGCATCTTTAAATCTGATTCTGTTAATCTTTGTAACAAGTTTTGCGTTAGAAAACTGCTTTGCATGAACAGTGAGAAGGATATTTTCCTCATCGGAACCTGTAAGAGTGACGAATGATTCGGCGCTTTGAAGTCCCTCTTCGTTGAGCAAGTCCTCATCAACACCGTTTCCATTGATTACAACAACTTTTGGAAGCAATGTTGCAATTTCCTCACAACGCTCTTTGTCTTTATCAATAAGGCAAACATCAATTCCGTTATCGGACAATCGTTTTGCAAGATAATATCCTGCGTCACCGCCACCGATAATCATAGTGTTTTTAACCTTATTTGTTTTAAAACCGATTTGCTTCAGGAAATCAGAAACCTTTTTCGCAGGCGCAACAAACGAAAGCATATCACCGGCTTTTAGTTCAAAATCACCTGTTGGAATATAGATTTGATTATTTCTTTCAACACCGCAAACAAGCACATCATTTGTGCTTTTGCCAAGCTGTGCAATAGTCATACCGTCAAGGATATTGCCATGAGGAATTCTGATTTTTACAAGGTCAGCCTTGCCGTGAGCAAACGAGGTTGCCTCAAGTGCAGTAGGCAAGCAAAGAATTTTGTATATTTCTCGAGATGCTTCATATTCGGGATTAACAATCATTGCAAGACCGAGTCTATCCTTGATATGATTAAGTTCATGTGAATATTCAGGATTACGCACCTTGGCAATTGTTGAGCAATGACCGACACGAGATGCAACAGTACAGCAAAGCAAATTAAGTTCATCCGAATCGGTTACGGCAATGATAAGATCAGCGTCAACAATGCCGGCTTCTTTTTGAACACTAAAAGACGCACCATTGCCCACAACACCCATAACATCATATGTATCAGTGATTTTCTGCACCTTTTGAGGCGATGTGTCAACAACAGTGATGTCGTGATTTTCAACCACAAGCTGTTCAACAAGAGCAGTTCCGACAACTCCGCAACCAACAATTATTATATTCAGTCCTGTTGCTTCCTTAAATCTTTTTCCTAAAAATCCCATTACTTCACCTTTAATTTACAAATAATTCAAATGGTAATATACCACTAAAGCAAAATAAATACAAGTAATATATTATAACACTACAACAAAAACAAATAAATTACATTAAATGTTTATTTACTTTGTTGTTGAGCCAAAACCACCGTCACGAATTTCGTCAACAGAATCAGACATTGTGATACCGAATTGAGTGAATATGCCCTGTGAAAAGCCATCACCTGCATTTACGGTAACGCTGTGACCGTCATCGTGAGCAGTGCACGAAAGTTTGACCATAATATGTCCCTCATTTGATGAGCCGTAGTAATCGGCATCAATAATGCCGACTGTGTTATCAAGTCCGATTCTATGCTTGAAGCCAAGACCCGAACGAGGAAAAATGCTGAGCACCCAGCCCTCATTGATTTTTGCACGAATTCCTGTCGGAATAAGAGTTGACTCACCCGTTTTGATTGTTATATCGGCAGGTGCAAAAAAATCGTAACCAGCCGAGCCGACTGTTGCTCGAACAGGAAGTTTGATGCTGTCATAAATTGATTTTACATCCTCTGTTTCAGGATATGCCTTGAGCCAATCCTTTTCAAATTGTTCAAAGCTGACTTTTTCAAATTCTGCAATTCTTTGCATAATTATTTCCTCGTTTCACCATTTTTTATCATCAAAATTCGGACAATTCTTGTTTTTCAAAATTGCACGAACCTCTACATAACAACCGCATTTCAGGCACATACCCGAAATCAAGTTGTCGCATTTTTTACACATTGACAAGCGATGACTATATACCTCATCGTTCACCTTTTCCGAAGCGTCTATTGTTTTGATATAATCCTGAATTTGATTATATGTCACATTTTGACCCGCTTCAAAAAGCAAACATCTTTTGCAATTATTATCCATCACTTGTTAATAACAAATTTTACGACACTGCAAGCAGGAATTATTGCCGTAAAGCCATCCTTAAGTTTTCTGAAATCAGTAAACGGAACGGTTTTTACATTCTCGGTTTCCTCAAAATCATTCTTTTCGTGGCATTCGCCCGTAAGAATTTCAGCAGTTATACTTTCAACCTTTGTATCGGCAACCTGACACTTGATTTTTGCAGACTTTGTTGATGAATTGTTTGTAATTGTTGAATAAACAGTTCCGTTTTCATCAACAGAAGCAGATTCACAAAGCTGTGGAAAATCTTTTTTATCATTTACAGAATTGAGCATAGGAGTAGTGATATATGAGCCGAGAAGAGTATTCTCCTGATGCTCTTTGTACATCTTGAAAACATAATAAGTAGGCGTTTTAATCATTTTTTCACCGTCTGTAAGAATAACAGACTGAAGTACATTAACGGTTTGAGCAATATTAGCCATCATAATTCTATCGGCATGCTTGTTGAAAATATTGAGAGTAAGACCTGCAACAATAGCGTCACGCATAGTGTTTTGCTGATACAAAAATCCGGGATTTGTTCCCTCCTCAACATCATACCAAGTGCCCCACTCATCAACGATGAGCTTAACCCATTTTTCAGGATTTACGCTATCCATAACTGCAAGGTGATTTGTGATAAGTTCTTCCATCTTATAAGCCTTGCAAATAGTTGAATCATATTCGTTTTTGTCAAAAACAGTAGCAGAGCCTTTGTGCCCCCAATCGCCTGTCGGAACGGTATAATAATGCAGTGCAATGCCGTTTGCATTATGCTTAACTTTATCCATAACCTCTCTTGTCCATTTATAATCGCAAGAGTTTGGTCCGCACGCAATTCGGCTGATATGCTTCTTTGAATCATAATCACGGCAATAGGTATTATAACGCTTAAAAAGGCAACCGTAATATTCAGGGTCCATATTTCCGCCGCAGCCCCACGATTCGTTGCCAACGCCAAAATATTTGAGATTGAACGGCTTTTCGCTTCCGTTCTTTCTGCGTAGTTCTGCCATCGGAGAAACACCGTCAAATGTCATATATTCAATCCATTCACTCATCTCCTGAACAGAGCCCGAGCCGACATTGCCGTTGACATATGTATCACAGCCAAGTTGACGACAAAGTTCAAAATACTCGTGAGTACCAAAAGAGTTATCCTCAACAACACCGCCCCAATGTGTGTTAATCATTTTCTTTCTCTGTGATTTGTCACCGATTCCGTCTTTCCAGTGATATTCATCCGCAAAACAGCCACCCGGCCAACGAAGAACTGGTATTCCCATTTCTTTAAGAGCATTTACAACGTCGCATCTCATACCGTTTACATTTGGGATTTTTGAATTTTCACCGACAAAAATGCCCTCATAAATACATCTGCCGAGATGTTCGGAAAAATGACCGTACAAATCTTTATTGATTTTTGCAATTTTTTGGTTTGGGTTAATAAGATACTTTTCCATATACTTCTCCTTAAGACTAATAATAATAAATTAGCATATTAAAAATATAAAGTCAATAAATTGACATAAAATCTTTTAAGTTTTATAATACAAATATCACATATTTTATGAGGTGAAAAAATGCAAAATATCGAAAAATGCGTAAACATACTCAAAAGAAAGGGAGCAGATGCACTTGTTCTCTTAGATGAAGCAAATATGCACTACCTGTGCGGATTTTCTCCGAGCGAAGGAATAGTTATTGTGCTCAAGAACGGTGACGCATTTCATCTTGTTGATTCAAGATACACAGAAACTGCCGAAAATCATGCAAAGAAAACAGGACTTAAAGTTATTGAGTTCAAATCAAGCTATTATGAAGAACTTGCAAAAATCATAAATAACAGCAAGTCGGAGATCATTGTGTACGAAAGCGACACAATTTCTCTCAAAGCATTTGAAAATATAAAGAAGCACTGCAAAAATGCTCAAATGATTGAACTCGGCGACCTGCTTATGAGAGAACGAAACAGAAAAGATGCCGAAGAAATCGTTATGATGAAAAAGGCAAATCAAATTGCAGAAAAGGCATTTATAGAGCTTCTCAACCATGTTAAGCCGGGCAAGACAGAAAAAGAACTTGCGGCATATTTTGACTATCTTATGGCAAAAGAAGGCTCTGACGGAGTGAGTTTTGACACAATTTTGCTTGCGGGTGAAAGAACTTCTATGCCTCATGGAATTCCGAGTGAAAACACAATCAAAAGCGGTGAGTTTGTGCTGTTTGACTTTGGCGCAACCTACCAAGGCTACCACAGTGATATGACAAGAACCGTTGCAGTAGGCAGTGCAAGTGACGAGATGAAAGAAATGTACGAGCTTGTCCTCAACGCACAACTTGCAGGCATAAAGGCACTCAATGCAGGCGTTAAATGTGCCGATGTTTACAAGGCGGCTTATGATGTCCTTAACGAAAAGAATATGGCACAATATTTCAGACACGGTTTAGGTCACGGCTTGGGAATAGAAATCCACGAGGGATTCAACGCTTCACCGAGAAGCAAAGACACTTATGAAGTAGGTAATGTTACATCAATTGAACCCGGAATTTACATTCCGGGCAAGTTTGGAATACGAATTGAAGATGTTTGCTATCTTGCTCCGAGAGGCAGAGAAAATCTTTCTAATGTTACCAAATCATTAATAATTCTATAAACAAACTGTTAATTCGGTTGACATTTACATTTCTTTGTGGTAAATAGTATTTATCCGCAAGGATGTACCTTGAAAATTTAATGCGTGATAATTTTGCACTTAATTATTGATGATATAAAGCTGTCGGCTGTAATTTCGGCCACAGTTAGCGCCTGAACCCTATGGGTTGACGAGGAAAAGAGTTATCGAAATATTCGGCGGATGCTCTTTCGTACGCTTTGGTGCGTAGAAAAAGGCAAAAACTTCGGCAACGAAGCAACAAATCCTTTTTCACAAAGCAATATTAAGTATAAAATTTTGATTTAATCATACAGTTATAATAAGAAATGAGGAATGATTATGTGTGGAATTATCGGATACACAGGATATACAGACGCAAGAGGTAAATTAATCAAAGGGCTTAAAACCCTGGAATACAGAGGCTACGACAGTGCAGGAATTGCTGTTTTCAACGACACGCTCAACGAGGTTATCGTTGCAAAATGCGAGGGCAGAGTTGAAAGGCTTGATGAAAAATCAAAAGACATCAAGGGCAACACGGGCATTGGGCACACAAGATGGGCAACGCACGGCGGTGTGAGTGATTCAAACTCTCATCCGCACAAATTCGGCAATGTAACACTTGTGCACAACGGAATTATTGAGAATTACGCTTCAATAAAGAACCAACTCGGTATTGCAGGAAAGCTAAAAAGCCAGACGGACAGCGAAGTTGTTGCCGCTTTGATTGACAATTACTATCACATTGGCAGTGACCCGAGCGAAGCTATTATCAAGGCGGTCAGAGAAATCAAGGGCACATTTGCACTTGGAATTATGTTTGATGACATTCCCAATGTGATATATGCTGTCAGAAATGTCAGCCCTATTGTGTGCTGTGTGAATGATGACGGTGCATACATTGCGTCCGACATCACAGCTATCGGCGAATACAGCAAGGAATACTTTGTTTTGCCTGAACTGACTATTGCAGAAATCAGCAAAAACGGTATTGAAGTAAGGGATTTTCAGGACAACAAGGTTGATGTGAAGATGCTTGAGCTTGATTGGGACATCAACAATTCAAGCAAAAAGCACTATCCGTTTTATATGGAAAAAGAAATCAGCGAGCAACCGGAAGTTATTGAAAAAACAATCCGTTCAAGAATTAAAGACGGATTGCCTGATTTTTCGGCTGACGGGGTTGACGACAGCATTTTTACGGAATGTGAAAACATCACGGTTATCGCCTGTGGCACGGCTATGCACGCAGGGCTTATCGGCAAACATTTGATTGAAAAGGCCTGTGCTGTTCCTGTAAATGTTTATATGGCGAGCGAATATATGTATTGCGACCCGATTGTAAGCGACAAAACGCTTGTTATCTGCGTTTCGCAAAGCGGTGAAACAATAGACACCCTTGAAGCGTTGAAATACGCAAAATCAAAGGGAGCAAAAACACTTTCGATTGTCAATGTCAAAGGTTCATCAATAGCAATGACGAGCGACAATGTCATTTACACAAATGCCGGCCCTGAAATTGCTGTTGCATCAACAAAGGCGTACACAACTCAAGTTGCGGTGTTCTATTTGATTACTGCAAAAACCGCGCTTTTGCGTGGTTGCTTCAACGAGGACGAAACAAAAAGTTTTGTAAACGAACTTGAAAAAATTCCGCAAGCCGTTGACGACATACTTCAACGCAAGGACGAAATTCATCATCTGTCGCAATCTTTGCTCACTGCGGAGCACACATTTATGATTGGCAGAGGACTTGACTACCCTGCTCTGCTTGAAGCGTCATTGAAGCTAAAGGAAATCAGCTACATTCATTCGGAAGCATTTGCATCGGGCGAATTGAAGCATGGCACAATTGCGTTAATAATCAAAAAAACTCCTGTTATAGCTCTGCTTACACAAGAAAAATTGATGTCAAAGCAAATCTCGAACATAAGAGAGGTTGAGTCACGAGGAGCAACGGTTATCAGCTTTGTAAAAGACGGACTTCAGACAAAAGACATCAATCCTGATTTTATTTTGCCAAATCTCAATGACGACTTTATGGCAATACCGGCTGTTGTTGCAATGCAACTGCTTGCATATTATGTTTCGGCTGACAAGGGACTTGATGTCGACAAACCGAGAAACCTGGCAAAAGTTGTTACAGTAGAATAAAATTATCTGCAAAATCACGCATTAAACAAGGCACAAAAAAGCAACACGGTTCTTTTGAACTATGTCGCTTTTTCTTTTATATTGGTGCACCGCTTACTTTTATAACCCTTCAGTCGCATATAAAGTGCGACAGCTCCCCTTACAAGTAAGAGGAGCCTTAATAGGTTTATTTTGTTTTTACAGACTTAATCTTTGACCACTTGCCGTAAACCTTTTTGCCATTAGCTAATTTATATGCTCTTACACGAACATAATATTTTTTCTTTGACTTAAGTTTTTTAACAGTCTTTTTCTTTGCATTTTTCTTGTTAACCTTTACAGACTTCTTGTTCTTCTTAAACTTCTTGTCTGTGGCAACCTGAACCTCATATCCATCTACATTCTTTGCAGGCTTCCATGTTACAACAACAGCCTTTTGCTTTGCCTGTGGCTTGTTTGCAACAACTGTTGCCGGCTTCTTTATTGTGCTTGGTGCAGGAGTTGTTTCGTTTGGCTTTGTTTCAGGCTTCTTGTCGTCATCCTTTTTGTCTGTTTCTTCAGGAGCAGGTACAGGAACGAAGCCTCCGCCTCCGCCACCTGTTGATCCACCTGTTGTGCCTCCTGTTGAACCACCTGTTTCAGGTGGATCCGGAAGTAAGTAATTGTAATGAATTTCTGCATTTAACAAATCATCATTATAAGAGCCAATTGAAATCTTTTTCCACTGCTCTTCTGAACCTGAATAATAAACATCTTTTAAACTACTGCAACCCCCAAATGCATAGTTCCCAATTGTTGTTACACTATTTGGAATTTTCACACTTGTTAAACTACTGCAATAAATAAATGCAAACTCGCCAATTGTTGTAACACTATTTGGAATTGTCACACTTGTTAAACTTCTGCAATCATAAAATGCCCACTCTCCAATTGTTGTAACACTGTTTGGTATAGTATATTCTGTTCTTTGATTACCTGCCGGATATTGAATTAATATTGAATTATCCTTATTAAAAAACACTCCATCCTTTGATGAATAATTTGAATTGCCGGAAGCAACATCAATACTTGTTAAACTACTGCAACCCGAAAATGCACAAACTCCAATTGTTGTTACACTGTTTGGTATTGTCACACTTGTTAAACTTCTGCAATCATAAAATGCTTCACTTCCAATTGTTGTTACACTGTTTGGTATTGTTATGCTTGTTAAGCTACTGCAATCACAAAATGCACTATCTCCAATTGTTGTTACACTGTTTGGTATTGTATATTCTGTTCTTTGATTACCTGCCGGATATTGAATCAATTTTGACTTGTTTTTGTCAAAAAACACTCCATCTTCTGATGAATAATTTAAATTGTCGGAAGCAACATCAATACTTGTTAAACTTTTGCAATCTTTAAATACCCACTCTCCAATTGTTGTAACACTGTCCGGAATTGTCACACTTGTTAAATTACTGCAACAATAAAATGCATATTCACCAATTGTCGTTACACTGTTTGGAATTGTCACACTTATTAAACTAAAGCACAATTGAAATGCATAATTTCCAATTGTTGTTACACTGTTTGGAATTGTCACACTTGTTAAACTACTGCAACCATTAAATGCGCTATCTCCAATTTTTGTTACACTGTTTGGTATTGTCACACTTGTCAAACTACTGCAATCAAAAAATGCACACTCTACAATTGTTGTTACACTGTCTGGTATTGTCACACTTGTTAAGCTACTGCAATCAGAAAACGCACGCTTTCCAATTGTTGTTACACTGTCCGGAATTTTCACACTTGTTAAGCTACTGCAATGTGAAAATGCACTCCATCCAATTGTCGTTACACTGTTTGGAATTGTTATGCTTGTTAAACTTCTGCAATCTTCAAATGCACACTCTCCAATTGTTGTTACACCGGTTTCTATTTTTACCGTCAAAATGTCTTCGCAGTATTCATCCCAAGATGCATCGCCATTATAATTATACATTGCACCTGTACCGGAAATCGTGAGAGTGTTTGTTGTTATATCATAAGACCAATAAACATTGTCACCGCATTTGCCGGAAGTTGCGGATTCTTCTGCATAAGCACTCAGGTTAACTCCGGATATAATGCTAAAAAGCATTACAAACGACATTAATAAACTAATAACTTTTTTCATTGTTAAAGTCCCCTTTAAAATAAAATTATAACATAGTCTATTAAATTTACTATATCATACTAATATCTAAAAAGCAAGAACTATAAGCATAAGAAAAAGACGACTTACACTAAAGCCGTCTTTGTTATATGCTATTTACTTATTTTGCCTTGCGATGTCTTTTATGTCCTCGTGGTTTTTCTTTTTGAAATAATCACGGGTTTCTTTGCCGACAACTCCGGAGAGGGCAAAGAGTGCAATAAGGTTTGGAAAAGCCATAAGGCCGTTGAATATATCGGCAATGTTCCAAACAGCGGCAACTGTGAGGTACGGGCCGATGAATACGCAAGCGATGTACAAAATTCTATAAGGAATAATGAGTTTTTTGCTGCCTGTGAGGTATTCAAGGCAACGCTCGCTGTAATAGTTCCAACCGAGAATAGTTGTGAACGCAAAGAATGCAAGGCAAATCATAAGAACGAATGCCGAGAAGTTTGCGTTCCACGGAAGACCTGTTTTCCACGCTTCGGTTGTGATTTTTACGCCCTCAAATTCACCGACAATGAACTTGTCCTGTGCACCTGTAACGAGAATTGAAAAACCTGTGAGAGTACAAATTACGATTGTGTCGATAAATGTACCTGTCATTGTAACAAGACCCTGACGAACCGTGTCATCTGTCTTTGCGGCAGCTGTTGCGATAGGAGCGGAACCGAGACCTGCTTCGTTTGAAAAGATACCTCTGCCTATACCCTTTTGCATAGCAACCTTAATTGTTATACCGGTGAGAGCACCGATAACAGGCTCCGGAGCAAAAGCGGATTTGCATACCAAAACAACCGTTGAAGGAATATTCTTGATATGAGTAATAACGATTATCAATGCAAAGAGCACATAAATGATTGCCATAAACGGAACGATAATCTGCGAAACTTTGGCAATTCTCTTGATACCGCCGAGGACAACAAGAGCTGTGCAAACGGTAACAATGATACCGCCGATAACGACTGCCCAAGAATAGCTGTATTCACCGATTGAAAAGGCAATGTGCTCTCTGTGAGGGTCAAAGAAATTTTGAATAGCGGAAGTAATACCATTGATTTGAGTAAAAGTACCAATACCCATAAGACCTACAAAGATACCGAAAAATGCAAAAAGCTTTGCAAGCCATTTCCATTTTTTGCCCATACCTTTTTCTATGTAATAGAAAGGTCCGCCGATATAGTGACCGTCTTCTTTTTTCTCTCTGTACTTAATAGCAAGAAAGCCCTCGGAATACTTGGTTGCCATACCGAAAAATGCGGCTAAAATCATCCACAAAAGTGCGCCCGGACCGCCGAGGCAAATAGCCGTTGCAACGCCTACGATGTTACCTGTGCCGATAGTTGCGGAAAGTGCTGTACAAAGTGCCGCAAATGATGATACTTCACCTTCGCCGTTTTCTTCATTTTTAACCATAAATTTGAGCGCTTTGCCAAGATGTTTAACCTGTACAAAGCCTGTTCTGACTGTGAGCCACACACCGGCACACAAAATGATAATGATGAGAGGCCATCCCCACACCCATCCGTCGACCTTTTCAACAAGGTCATTGAATGACAACGCCATATTAATATTTTGCATATGTTCTCCCTTCGAAAAAATATAATATAATGATTTATTATACCATAAATGAAAAACAAATGCAAATTATTTTTTAATATTCAATATATAATTTATGAATATTATTCAAGTCTTGTTCTTAATTTTGCAAGGAGCTGTTTTTCTCGGCGAGATACCTGCACCTGTGATATTCCCAAAAGTTTGGCTGATTCGCACTGCGTTTTGCCCTCATAAAACCTATATTTTATCAATAAAAGTTCATCATTTGACAAATCCTTGATTGCGTGATGAACAGATAATCTGTCAAACAACTTGTCCGTATCATCAACAGGAATGTCGATTGTTTCGTCGCCGTCCTCTGTTGTGCAACTCAAAGAAACAACGGGGTTGATTACATTAAGCACCTCGGACAATTCTTCCGTTTCTATTCCGCAAAGTTCGGATAATTCGCTGAGAGTCGGCTCTCGAAGTTCTTTTTTGATGAACTTTTCTCTGATAGCCTGCACCTTGATAGATTTTTCTTTCAACGAGCGAGAAACTTTGACAGCTCCGCCGTCACGAAAAAGACGCCGAATTTCGCCCATTATGACGGGAACGGCATAGGTAGAGAACAGAAAGCCCTTTGATTCATCAAAATTATCAACCGCTTTGATAAGACCTACACAGCCTGCCTGATACAAATCGTCATATTCCTCTCCTCTGCCCTTAAATCGTTTGGCAATAGAATGAACAAGCCCGATATTGTCCTCAATCATTTCATTTCTGTTTTTTGTTACCATTTTGTACGACCGCTGATTTTTTTAGTTAAAACAACCGTTGTGCCGATTCCGAGTGATGAAGTGACGCTGACTCTGTCGCAAAACGACTGCATTACAGTGAAGCCAAGCCCTGCTCTGTCACTTCCGCCTGTGGTGTAAAGCGGTGTCATTGCTTCGCTGACATCGGCAATACCTCTGCCCTTGTCCTTGATTTTAATTTTTATCACATCGTTTTCTAAAAGCTGACCTGTTATGTAAATCTTTCCGCAAGTGTCGGCATAGCCGTGAACTATTGAATTGGTAACGGCTTCGGACACGGCGGTTTTTAAATCGGTGATTTCCTCGATTGTCGGGTCAAGAGCAGACGCAAAGGCAGTAACCACTACCCTGCAAAAACTCTCGTTTACGCTTTTGCTGTCAACAGTCAACTTAAATTCGTTTTTTATTTTCATCCTTTTTCTCCTTATATTTCCTTAATGATTGCAATTGAGCCAAGTCCCGCAAGCTCCATAAGTTTTTTGGTTTGCTTTGTGACATTGCGGATTTCGAGGCTTGCGTGAAAATTCATCAACAACCTATATCTTCCCATAACAAGACCGATTCCGCTGGAATCCATAAAGGTCACATTCTTAAAATCCAAAATAAGATGATGTGGTTTGATGAAACTCAATGCGTTGTCAATCTTGTCCCGAATATCAACAGCGGTGTGATGGTCGATTTCGCCGTATAAATATGCAATTACAAGATTTCCGCTTGATTCGATTGTTACATTCATACTTATCCCCCAAATCTAAAATAAAAAAATACCAATCCGTTAACATAGTAACAGATCGGTATAGCATATTTTGTAAAAATATAGAAGCGGTTAAATTAAATTTCTGACTTCTCTTGCAAGATAAAACGAACCACAAACGAGTTTGAAGTTTTCGTCCTGCTTTGCGAGTGCAACGGCTTCATTTGAACTGTCAACGGCAACAACATCTTTGCAATATTTTTGAGCAAGATGCTTCAACTTCTCGGCAGGCATTGAACGAGGATTGCCGGGTGTTGTTGTGATAATTCTGTTCAAATGCGGAGCAATGATTGACAAATATCCGTCAACATCCTTGTCTTTCATCATACCGATAACAGCTGTGACTTTGCCGTTTGGAAGATACGGTTCAAGAGCCTGTGCGCCGTTTTTATTATGAGCTCCGTCAAGCATAACATTGCCGATATATTCCTGTCTTGCAGGCAACTGAGCACATTGTTCCACGGTTGGAACACCTAATAACTCAAGCACAGCATTTGCGGTTGCAAGGTTATTTTTCTTGAAATTGCCCTGTTCTTTAATCTTAACAAGTTTTTTGCATTTGCCATCAAAAACATGTTCAACATTTGGGTTAGGATACAAAAAACAAGTGGAATTTTTGCGAAGAATTCCGCTTTTTTCTTCTGCAATCTGCTCAACAGTATCGCCCAAAAACGCAGTGTGGTCGAGCGAAATTGAAGTTATAACGGAAATATTCGACTGTTCAACATTTGTGCTGTCTCCCTTGCCGCCCATTCCGCATTCGACAACCGCATAATCCACCTTGATGTCGGCAAAATATTTGTACATAATTGCAGTCAAGAATTCAAATTCCGTGCAATTGTTGTCCTTGTATTTATCTACATAAGAAGCAAATTCTTCCTCGGAAATAAATTCGTTATTGATTTGGATTTGTTCTCGATAATCATCAATCCAAGGAGATGAAAAAAGCCCAACTTTGTGGCCTGAATCAATCAAAGCATTATTGATTGTTTTGGCAACAGTGCCCTTGCCGTTTGTGCCTGCAATGTGAATAATCTTTATATCGTTTTGCGGATTACCCATAGTTTCAAGCAAATTTATAATACGAGTAAGCCCCGGCATAATGCCGAGGCTTTGTTTACCCAATATGAAGTTTAGTGCTTCGTTATAAATCATTGCTGTGCGATTTCCTCGATTGACTTTTTAATCTGTGCAATCTTTTCTTCAAGTTTTGCAGCGTCATCCTTGTTTTGCTGAACTACCTTTTCAGGTGCTTTGTTTACAAATCCGGGGTTGTTGAGCTTCTTGTTTATGAACTCAAGTTTATCTTCTGCTGTTGCAAGTTCTTTTTCAAGGCGCTTCTTTTCTGCTTCAAAGTCTACCAAATCACCGAGAGGAATGTAAACTCTTGCATCATCGGTGATGATAGTTACAACATTGCCGAGATCTCCGAATGATTCGTTAACTTCAACCTCGTTTGCATATGCAAGGCGCTTTACAAAGTCAACACCGTTTGAGAATGTGGCAATATTTGAAGTTTCAATAAACACCTTTGACTTCTTTGAAGGAGGAATGTTCATCTCTGCTCTGCGGTTACGAATTGCACGAATGGAAGCCATAATCTTTTCCATTTCTGTTTCGTCAGCCTCAAATGTAAGCGACTCATCAAACTTGCACCACTCCGATACCATAATAGACTCTGCATCATGTGGAATAGCCTGATAAATTTCCTCTGTAATAAACGGCATAAACGGATGGAGAAGCTTCAAGATATAGGTAAGAACAAACACCAATACAGCCTTTACGTCATCCTTTGCACTTTCGTCATCGCCCTGAAGTCTAATCTTTGCAATTTCGATATACCAATCGCAGAAAACATCCCAAATAAAATCATAGAGCTTTTGAACTGCAATACCAAGCTCGTACTTATCAAGATTTTCTGTAACCTCTTTTGCAAGAGAATTAGCCTTTGAAACAATCCACTTATCCTCAATAAGAAGATTTTGAGGAAGTCCGTTGTACTTGAAATCATCACCAAGATACATAAGAACAAATCTTGCTGCGTTCCAAAGCTTGTTTGCAAAGTTACGGGAAGCCATAACCTTGTCATCGGAGAAACGCATATCATTTCCCGGTGAGTTGCCTGTTGCAAGAGTGAAGCGGAGTGCATCTGCACCGTACTTATCAATAATTTCGAGTGGGTCAATACCGTTTCCGAGTGATTTTGACATCTTTCTGCCCTGTGCATCACGAACAAGACCATGGATGAGAACTGTGTCAAACGGTGCTTTATCTGTGTATGCAAGTCCGGAGAAAATCATTCTTGAAACCCAGAAACCGATAATGTCATAACCTGTAACAAGAGTGTTTGTTGGATAATAATGCTTCAAATCCTCTGTTTCATCAGGCCAGCCAAGAGTTGAAAACGGCCACAATGCTGATGAGAACCAAGTATCAAGTGTGTCAGGGTCTTGTTTAATATTCTTGCTGCCGCACTTTGTACATTCGCAAAGATCTTCCTTTGAAACCATAGTAGCACCACAATCATCGCAGTACCACGCAGGAATTCTGTGACCCCACCAAAGCTGACGGGAAATGCACCAATCTCTTGTGCCACGCATCCAGCTCATATAGTTTTTCTTAAATCTTTCAGGAACGAACTTGATGTCGCCGTTTTCAACAGCATCAATTGCAGGACCTGCGAGAGGGTCCATCTTTACAAACCACTGCTTTGAAACCATCGGCTCAATTGTTGAATGGCAACGATAGCAAGTGCCGACATCGTGCTTGAGTGGCTCAATTTCCTTGATATAACCGCCTGCTTCAAGATCGGCAATAATTGCCTTTCTTGCTTCAAGAGTTGTCATACCTGCATATTTGCCACAATCAAGAACTTCAGGTTCATTCTGTGTTGCTCTGCCTGAAGCAAAGATTTCATCGGCAACAGCCTTGTCTTTTGCGCCTGTCATATGTCCGTCATATGTGAAAGTACGAACGATAGGGAGATTATGACGAAGACCTACTTCAAAGTCGTTAGGGTCGTGAGCAGGAGTAATCTTTACAACACCTGTACCTTTTGTCATATCCGCATGTTCATCGCATACGATAGGAATTTCCTTATTAAGAAGCGGAAGAATAACATGGCAACCGTGAAGATGTGCGTATCGTGGGTCGTCACCGTTGATAGCTACAGCTGTATCGCCAAGCATAGTTTCGGGTCTTGTGGTAGCAAGTTCAAGTTTTTCGCCTGTTTCCTTAACTGTGTAAAGAAGATGCCAGAAATTACCCTCTTTTTCCTCATATTCAACCTCGGCATCCGAAATCGAAGTGTTGCAATGAGGACACCAGTTTACCATTCTGTTGCCACGATAAATCAAATCTTTGTCATAAAGGCCAACGAAAACCTCACGAACAGCCTTTGAGCAACCCTCGTCAAGAGTGAAACGCTCTCTGTCCCAGTCGCAAGATGAGCCCATTTTCTTGAGCTGTTCAATGATTCTGCCACCGTATTGCTTTTTCCAATCCCAAGCACGCTCAAGGAACTTATCTCTGCCCAAATCCTCTTTGGTGATGCCCTCTTCACGCATTTTTTCAACAATCTTTGCTTCTGTTGCGATTGAAGCGTGGTCTGTGCCCGGAAGCCAAAGGGTGTCGTAGCCTGCCATTCTGTGATAACGAATAAGAATATCTTGAAGTGTGTTATCAAGGGCATGTCCCATATGGAGCTGACCTGTGATATTTGGAGGCGGAATTACTATTGTGTAAGTTTTCTTGCCTTCTTCTCTTTTTGCATGGAAGTATTTGTTTTTGCACCAAAAGTCATAGGTGCGATCCTCAACTTCAGAAGGATTATACTGCTTTGCAAGTTCTTTTGCCATTTTTTCATCTCCTATAAAAAATAAAAAACGCCTCAAAATATGAGGCGAATAAATCCGTGGTACCACTCAAATTGCACAGTGTAGCGACTGTGCCACTCATTTCCTTAACGCAGAAATACGGATAGAACTACTGCTACTTCATCCTATCGGCTCATAAGCTACCTTCACACCGTCTGCCTGCTGACTTGCACCAACCGTCAACTCTCTGAAAAACAATCGGGTGTTACTCCTCTTAATCACTGCCTTTCAATATTGATAGTATCTTACCAAAAGCGAGGCATTTTGTCAAGTGCTATGTAAATCTTGAAACAAGAGAATTATGACACAAATTCTCAAGTTCGTCATCAATGTTGGGTAATTCGTTTACCTGCAATGCTCTTTTTATTATTTCATCGGCAAGCATAGGATTTTTAGGCAAAACAGGACCGTGTGCATAAGTACCAAAAGTGTTTTTATATAGTACTCCCTCCGTACTGTCCTCGCCATTATTTCCAAAGCCTGAAATCACACGACCAAGCGGACAAAGTTCATTTGCAATATATGTTTTTCCGCTATGATTTTCAAATCCAACAATTTTGCCAAACGGCGACTCAAACACAACATTGCCAATCAGTCTTTGCTTTGCACCCTCTGTAAAAAACGGCAAAGCTCCCGACAGTTCAATAACCTGTGCAGAGGCTGTTTTGTAATATTCACCCAACAGCTGATAGCCACCGCAAATTGCAAGAACGGTTTTTCCCGAATGAATATAATAGGACAGTTCCTCCGCTTTTCTGCGAACATCTCGTCTGACAATTGACATTTCCTTGTCCTGCCCACCGCCAATGAACAAAATATCAAAATCGGGTATTCGCTCTCCCATCCCAACATTGATGACATCAACCTTGTAATTGCGTGCTTCGAGCCGTTTTTTTAGGCAAATCACATTGCCCTTGTCGCCGTACAAATTCATTTCTTCAGGATACAAGTGAAGAATCTTTACTGCCAAAATTCATCACCGCCAAAATTTTCTATCAACAAATGCCTCAAATTCATCATAGCTGTATAGGTTGAAAAAATCACAAAATCCGTGTTTCCGTTTTTGATTAAAGCAATCAGTTTTGAATAGTCCTCGCCATCAATTACAGTCGGTACAATTCCGTCATATTTTAGGCGAAGTGCCATATCATATGCCCGCTTGCCGACAGTATAATTTTTTCTTGATTTCACAGCTGAAAAATCAACATCCCATATCCAGCTGACATCCTTGCCGTCTGCATCATTATCATTGAGCGCAAACACGCTTTCAAATTCACCAAAACGACCAAAAGCATAGTTTATGCAATTTGAAAAGCCAACAGGATTTTTCACAAGCATAACCGTGATTTTTCTGTTATCACAATAAAAGTTCTCCATTCTGCCAAACGAACCGCCAAACGATTGAAGCGGTAAATAATTAAGATGTAATAAATTAAGCACAGACGAAGCGGACAAAAAATTATATACATTATATATACCACCGAGTGCAAGAGTTATACTTTTTCCATCAAGAATAAACGAAGAGCCGTGCACATCGGTTGCGCACAAATCGGGAGTGACCCTTTTATACTTACAATTCGGGCAACAAAAATCACCAAGCTGTGCATACATAACGCTATTGTATTTTAGTCTTGAACTGCAACACGGACAAAACGGCGAATCAGACGGAACATTGCCTTTGCCGTTACCGTTTACACCAAAAGACACAACATCATTTTTGCAATGGAATTTAAGCGAATATGTAAGCGGACAATCCGCATTAAGAACAATAGTTGCATTTGGCGAATTTTCTATTCCCTGCTTGATTTTATCAAAAGTCGTGTTAACCTCGGCGTATCTGTCGAGCTGGTCACGAAAAATATTTGTTACAACAATTATCTTGGCATTGATAGAATTTGTAATTAACGGCAGGCTGTTTTCATCACATTCAAGAACCGCATATCTGCATTTTGGTTTGCCGAATAAATTTGAATTTTTAATAAATGCAGTTGCAACACCGCCGAGCATATTGGCACCGCTTTTGTTGATAAAACACGGAATATTATTGTTTTTCATTCCGTGTTCAATCATTGCACAGGTTGTTGTTTTTCCGTTTGTTCCCGTAACGCAAATGCAGTAAACACCTCTTGAAAGATGAAAAAGTATTCCGGGCTTTAGTTTAAGTGCTAATTTTCCGGGTAGAGAGGTAGCTCCCTTGCCTGTTATATTCAATATTTTTATTAAAATCTTGGACAGCAAAAGTATAATGAACATACTAAATTATATTGAAATAAAAATTAAATATGATATAATCAATTTATATTCAACACGGAGATGATATTATGTTAAATCAAATTATTGAAATAGTTAAAAAAGCAGGAGAAATATACCGCAGTGCAGGCGACGACCTTGGTATTTGTGAAAAAAGTTCAAGCGTTGACCTCGTTACAAAATATGACAAAAAAATTCAGGACTTTTTATATACAGAACTCAAAAAGGTTCTTCCCGATGCACAGCTTTTTGGTGAGGAAGGTGACGGAAACAAGGAACTTACTGACGGCTACTGTTTCATCATTGACCCTATTGACGGCACAACAAATTTTATAAAAGGCTTTCAGCACAGTGCAATCAGCGTTGGTCTTGCAAAGGACAAAGAGTTGATCATCGGCGTTGTACTCGACCCTGATTTGAATAACCTCTACTATGCCGAAAAAGGCAAAGGTGCATTTCTCAACGGCAAGCCAATCCATGTCAGCGATTGTAATATTGAAAAAAGTCTTGTACTTTTCGGAACTTGCCCATACGAACACGAACTTGCACACAAAACATTCAAACTTACAGAAGATGTATTTTATAAAGCTATTGAAGTCAGACGAGGCGGTTCGGCAGCACTTGACATCTGCTATATTGCAGCGGGAAAAGCCGATTTGTATTATGAGCTTATTATTCGCCCTTGGGATTGGGCGGGTGCAACTCTGATTTTGCACGAAGCAGGCGGAATTTGCACACAGGTGAACGGTGACGAATTAAGCCTTAACAAGATTACATCCTATGTTTGCGGAAACGAAAAGAACCTGAAAGAATTTTATGAAATATACAACGCTCAATAATTATCTCAAAGAACGATTTGGCGAAAAGGTATATAAAATCGCACTAAACGGAGGTTTCACCTGTCCGAATCGTAACGGTTCAATCGACACAAGAGGATGTATATTTTGTTCAAAAGGCGGAAGCGGTGATTTTGCCGAAAGTCCCGACCTGACAATTACAGAGCAAATTGAGAATGGCAAAAAGCGACTTGAAAAGAAAATCAAAAACGGCAAATATATTGCATATTTTCAGGCATTCACCAATACCTACGCTTCTGTTGAACGATTAAGGACGATATACGAAGAAGCAATCAATAACCCCGACATTGTTGCACTTTCAATCGGTACAAGACCCGATTGCCTTGGAGATGATGTTCTCGCATTGCTTGATGAACTCAACAAAATCAAACCGATATTTGTTGAACTTGGGCTACAAACAATCAACGAAGATACAGCAAAATACATCCGTAGAGGCTACACACTTGAAGTTTACGACAAAGCAGTTGCAGACTTGCACAAAATCGGCATAAATGTGGTTACTCACATCATTTTAGGCTTACCAAACGAAAGCAAGGAAGATATGCTGAATAGCGTTAAATATGCGTGCAAGGTCACTGACGGAATAAAGCTTCAACTGCTTCACATTCTCAAAGGCACAGACCTTGCAAAATATTATGAGCAAGGCAAATTTGAGGTGCTGACATTGGAACAGTACACAGAGATAATAAAGGAATGTGTACAAATCATCCCTGAAAATGTGGTTATCCACCGCCTGACAGGTGACGGAGCAAAAAAAGACCTGATTGCCCCCCTCTGGTCAGCAGATAAAAAAACAGTGCTCAACACAATAAATCAAGCACTGAAAGATGAATAACAAAATAAGAATAGCTTGTTCAAAAACAAGTTAAAATAAAGCCCACTCGAATGAGTGGGTTTTTATTGGTGCACCTGACAGGAATCGAACCTGCACATCTCTCGATACTAGATCCTAAATCTAGCGCGTCTGCCAGTTCCGCCACAGGTGCAACTGCCCGAATATAATAACACGCAAGGTAACAAAAGTCAAGGACATATTTGTTCGCTCAACTGATTTTTTGTGCCTTGTCAAACTCCTTGCGGAGATTTGAAATTATGCGTTTTTCAAGGCGGGATATGTATGATTGAGAGATTGAAAGTTCATCCGCCAATTGCTTTTGAGTGAGGGCTTTGTAGCCGTTCAAACCAAATCGCCTGTTCATTATGTCTTTTTCTTTTTCGGGCAGGTTTGAAACGATTTTGCGGAGCAATTTCTTTTCGTCCTCGTACTCAATGTTTTGGCTGATTTCGTCAGGTTCTGTGCCGAGTACATCACGAAGTGTCATCTCATTGCCGTCCCAGTCCGTGCTCAACGGTTCATCAAACGACAATTCGATTTTTGAATTTCCTGTTTTTCGCAGATACATAAGAATTTCGTTTTCGATACAGCGAGAAGCATAGGTAGCAAGTTTGATATTTTTTGTGTAATCAAAAGTGTTGACCGCTTTCATCAAACCGATTGTTCCGATAGAAACCAAATCTTCGGTTGTGGCAGTTGGACACTCGTACTTGCGTGCAATATACACCACAAGTCGAAGATTGTGCACAACCAACAAATCCTTGTGTTCGTCATTTCCGTCGGCAAGTTCAAGCATAATTTTTTGCTCTTCTTCCCTTTTCAGCGGAGGCGGTAAAACATCGGGACCGTTTATATAATGACAAAACTGCTTTGGAAAAAATCTCAAAAGCAAACGCAAAAAAATATTTTTCATAAAAGCACCTCAAATTGAAAGAATATCATAATTTAAAATTGCGGAGTAATTCTCATCTTTTACATCATTGCTCAAGGCTATATATGCATTTTCAATTACTTCCTCCCCTTTGGTTGATTTGAGAATGATTTTGTCAGGCTTAAAAGCGGTCAAAAATCCAACGCCGTTAACTGTTGTGACAGGAACGAGCCTTGTATTTTTTCCGTCTGCGGAAATTTTTGAAGAATCAACAATAATCACGGGAGCATTTGAGAAAGGTTCACGGAGTTTGTTGCCTGTATCTAAAAAAGCGAGCAAATCGGTCGATGTTCCGTTGTTTTCTATTGTTAAAAAATAGATTTCTTTTTTTGACAGTGTACGATTATACAATCTGATAATCACACTTGAAACAACATACGCAAATGCTGTGCAAACAATAATTGTTGACGATGAAACATCAAAATACAAAACATCATTATTGACTGCAATAAATTTAAGTTTGAACAAATAACAGGCACACATCACGATGCCTAACAGCAAAAAGTTACCAAAATAGAACACTGCAACTTGCTTCAAAAAAACAACAACGCCTTTATATCCAAAGGACACAAACACCATTACAAAAGATACAAGCAGTTTTGTAATTGCAAGGACTAACGCAGGCACATCATCGCAAAATATAATCAACGAATAAACAGCACCGATTGCGGAAGCAATAATTATTCTAATTAATTTCGGCTTGCGTTTTGAGAACAGACAGGTGATTTGCAAAAGGAAGAACGACACAAAAAAGTTCAGTGCTAAAAGTATATCAACATAAACAACAATAAAAATACCCCCTTTGCATACATTATAAAATGCAAAGAGAGTATAATTTGTCAAAATATGATTAGTCGATAATTTCGATTGTGTCAATCACAACATCAAATACAGGCTTGTCGTTCATTCCTGTTTTGGTTGCTGCAATGTCCTCAAGAACATCCTCGCCGTCAGTAATCATACCGAAAACTGTGTGATGGAAGTCGAGCCAAGGAGTACCGCCCTTTTCTTTATAAGTGTCGATAACCTCACGAGGGAAGCCGTTATCCTGCAAATCTTCCATTTGAGCAAGAAGTTGAGGGTCAACATTCTTTGCCTGAACGATAAAGAATTGTGAGCCGTTTGTATTTGGACCTGCATTGGCCATTGAAAGTGCGCCGTAATAATTGCGTGCATCAAGTGAAAATTCATCTTCAAAGTTCTTGCCCCAGATTGATTCACCGCCCATACCTGTACCGGTTGGGTCACCGCCCTGAATCATAAAGTCTTTGATTACTCTGTGGAAAATAAGTCCGTCATAATAGCCGTTCTTTGCATGAGTAGCAAAGTTTTCTACTGTCTTTGGTGCTACCTCAGGCATAAGGTCGAACGACATATCACCTTTGTTTGTTTTGATAATTGCTTTCATTATAATTTAACCCTTTCGTTAATTGATTTTAGTACTTCGGTGTCAATCTTTTGCACCTTTCTGTCATAAGTGAAAAGACCGTTGAGTTCATCCTCAACATCTGTGACCTGTGTATATACAGTTGCAGACAAGCCGTCTTTGATTTGAGGAATAATCGTTTTTTCAAACAAGTTTTTATATGCTTTTGTAATCCCTTGTTTCGAATTAAATATCTTATAACCAAACATCTTATTATTAAAGGTATGACCCTTAACTCTGGTGCTCAATCCACCGAACTCCGTTAAGCACCACGGTTTATTGCCCGAATGAACTTTAATCGGAGTGAAATAAATATGCTTTGAAATAACATCGGTTTGACCCCTATCGTGCCAACCTGATGCAGAATCTACAATTCGAGTGCTGTCCATAGCTTTGACGAGAGTATAAGCATAATTGCTGTCGAACTGTCCCCATCCTTCGTTGAAAGGAACCCACATAGCAATGCACGGACAATTATAAAGAACGGCAATCATTTCTTCAAGTTCTTTATAATAAAGTTTGCGTGCTTCAAGGCTTGTGCGCTTAAAGGTCTTATAATTTGAATCATCAAGATTGATGCCGACAAACGGAATGGCACTGACTTCAAGTCCGTAATTTCCGCCACCGTTAATCATATCCTGCCAAACGATAATACCGTTTACATCACAGTAGTGATACCAAAGCATCGGCTCGATTTTTATATGTTTGCGGAGCATATTGAACCCAAGATTTTTGATTGATTTCACATCAAACTTCATAGCTTCATTTGACGGAGGAGTAAGCAATCCGTCAGGATAATAACCCTGGTCAAGCAAGCCGTTCATAAAATACGGCTTATTATTAAGCATAAGTCGAGGCATACCGTTGTCGTCAGTTCCGACAGAGAATTTGCGCATACCGAAATATGAGCGAACCTCGTCATTCTTATACTTAAACACAACATCATAAAGAAACGGATTTTCGGGTGACCATTCTTTTACATTTTCAAGTTTAACAACGGTATCTGTTGTGTCGGCAATCAACTTGTCGCCGTCATAGATGAGCTTTTGAACAGTGATATTCCCATCCGCTTCAAACATGACAGTTTGATTATCCAAATCAGGAGTTATACGAACATTGGGGATATATTCATCCGGTGTACTTTCAAGCCAAACAGTTTGCCAAATTCCGCTTTGTGCAGAATACCAAATACCGCCTCTGTTAGTTTTTTGCTTTCCTCTTGAATACTCGTTTTTTTCTGTTAAATCACGAACAACAACATTCAAAGTATTATGCTCTTGAATAAGATGAGAAACTTCAAAACTAAACGGAGTATAGCCACCATGATGAACGCCGACAAATCTACCGTTTAAATACACCTTGGCAATTTGGTCGACAGCACCAAAATGAACGAACACTTTGCCTTTATTAAAATCGTCAGGCAAGTCAAATTTTTTATTATAAATCAGATATTCATTTGATTTGAGCATTCTGTTAACGCCCGAAAGTGGTGTTTCAGGAGAAAACGGAACAACTATATCATATGAAAACTTTGACGGGATTTCCTCGCTTTCACAAAATTCGCACTGCCAAATGCCATTAAGGTTCAAATAGCTGTCACGCTTAAACTGCGGACGGGGATATTCCGAAAGAGGACAATTTTTATTCAAGTCCTCTCCCCATTTTGTCATCAACATTATTTTTCCTCCACAACAATCTTGCCGTCAACAATTTGAATATGCTTGTTGCAAATTTCAAGGGCGGCAGTCTTATGAGAAACAATGATACAGGTTTTGTCCTGCATTTCTTTTAAATTCTTTAAGAAGCGAAGTTCAGTTGCTTCGTCAAGAGCAGAAGTTGCCTCATCAAGGAGCATAATTGGCGATTTTGAAAGAATAGAACGAGCAATAGCAAGTCGCTGAAGCTGACCTTCCGAAAGTCCTATTCCCCTTTCACCGATAACGGTTTCAAGTCCGTCAGGCAAATCATACACAAACTGATCGGAACAAGAAATCTTAACAGCCTTTTCAATTTCTTCATCGGTTGCATTTGAATTAATGAACTTAAGGTTGTCCTTAATTGTACCTGACAAAAGGAAATTACCCTGCGGAACATATGAAAACAGCTTTCTTGTATGGCAGTCAACAGGAATTTCTTTGCCATTGACATCAAGCGTTATCGTACCGTTATCAACATTGAACACGCCCAAAAGGAGCTTCAAAAGAGTTGATTTGCCGATACCTGAAATACCCATAATAGCAACGAAATCGCCCTTATTCACGGTTAAAGAAGTATCGTCAAGAATTACATCTCTGTCATAGCCAAAGGTTATATCTTTAAATTCAATGGAATTAAGATTTTCGTATGTACTCTTAACATCAATGTCCTGATTATTCTTTTCAAACTCATCTTTAATATTATCAAGTTCAATAATTCTCTCTGCAGATGCAAGAAGAGCAAAATATTTTGGAAGCATACCTGAAAGAGATGAAAACGGATACTGAATTTGATTTACAAGTTGAAGCATAGCAACAAGGTTGCCATAATCCAAACCATTAAGTAATCTATATGAACCATAAGCAAGTGCAAATACATAACCCAAATTGAAAGTTGTATTAATACCGGCATTTGCAAAAATACCAAACATACGACGCTTCATCTTTGTTTTATAGTTGATTTCCATAAGTTCATCAGCTTCACCTGACACTTTTTCCTCAACATTAAATGATTTAACAACAAGCAATGAAGTGAGAATTTCCTGAATAAACGAACGAACTCTGCCTTCCGATTCTTGTACATTTTTGTGAAGTTTTTTTAATATTTTTCTGAATAAAAAGCTAAACGCAAAAACAAGAATACCGCCGACTAAAAATACAAGCGTGAACACCTTATCCAATGCAACAAGATAAATAAATGCACACACCAATCTTACAACAAAATTAACTATATTTGGTAAAATCGTTGTAAAGCCATCTGAAATTGTTGTGACATCGCTTGTCATTCTGTTTTGAATTTCACCGGTGTGATACTTTGTTACACCCTGATAATCTTTTTTTAAAACGACATCAAGAATATGCTTTCTGAGTGTAACCTCTATTCGAGCCTTACAGCGTTCTGTAAAACTTCTTGAAACAAGGGTCAACAGAAGTTGAACCATTGTAAGCACCAAAAAGCAAACAGCAAAATATATAACTCTGTCAAACGAATGTTCTTTTGTGGCAGCGTTTACAATATTTTTTGAAAAATCGGCATATACAATTGAAAGAATGGCATTTATAGCATTTGAGAAAATCAAAATGAATACATGCCAACGCTCCTTATGAAAAGTATGCCACATCCATTTTACAGTTTCAAAATCTGATTTTGAAAATTTACGATTCTGTTCCAATATATCAGTACCTCTTTAAAATTCTTCTTTCGACAAAACTAACACAACGATTAACAAACATAAAAACCGGTCTGATAGGAAACAAAGCAACCCAAATTCGAGAGTAAAGCTTATACCATTTTGTTTTGTTGCAATCTACATATTTTTTACCCTTGCGAAAATATCCAACAAGCACACCGCAAATCATATCATCTGTCACATATTCTTTGTCCTTAAGATTATCGCCGACAATCACATAATGATCATCATGAACCTCAATAATTCTGTGCATAACATATCTGCCGGATTTAAGCTGATAAACCGGGACATCATATTTTTTCAATCTGCCTGTCGGTTTAACAACAATGATATTATCCCTATTTTGATGAATAATAGGCATCATTGAAGTTCCTCTTGTAAGGCCTGTGTACTTGCCTGTTTTATCAAGTATTTCTTTAATTGAAGTGAATTCTTCCATATTTTCTACCCTTTTACTCATTATTTAATAGGACAACAGCGTGAGCTGAAATTCCCTCTTTTCTACCTGTAAATCCAAGTTGTTCCTCGGTTGTTGCCTTTACGCTTACCTGTGAAACATCAATTCCGCAAGCTTTTGCAATATTTTCTCTCATAGACAAAATGTGTGGCTTCATTTTTGGTTGCTGTGCAATAAGAGTTGAGTCGATATTTTCAATAAAATATCCCTCATCATTCACTCTTTTTACAACAGCTTCAAGAAGCACAAGCGAATCTGCACCCTTCCACTTTTCATCTGTATCGGGAAACATTCCGCCGATATCGCCCAAAGCAGCCGCTCCCAATATCGCATCGGAAATTGCATGAAGCAAAACATCGGCATCACTATGACCCAAAAGTCCAAATTCATACGGAATATCTACTCCGCCGACAATTAGCTTCCTGCCCTCAACGAGTTTATGAACATCATAACCGTGACCAATACGCATAATCACACCTCTTCCTTTTCAAGCAAACTTTCGGCAACAGGAATGTCATCAGGAGTTGTAATCTTTATATTAGAATAACTGCCCTCGACCATTTTAACCTTTACACCGCTGTATTCGGCAAGCTGACAATCATCTGTGAAATCCTTGCCGTCTGCAACCGCTTTTTCGAGTAATTCGCTGTACATCTTGAAATCAAAAATTTGCGGAGTTTGAACGGCAAAAAGAGATGAACGCTCCGGAGTTTCAACAACAAACGAATCCTTATCAATAATTTTTATTGTATCTTTAACCGGAATTCCGACAGCCGCCGCTTTGTTTTCTTTTGCTTGGCGGATAGTGTTCT
Organism: Eubacterium coprostanoligenes; assembly: GCF_900167205.1. Taxonomy (GTDB): domain Bacteria; phylum Bacillota; class Clostridia; order Oscillospirales; family Acutalibacteraceae; genus Eubacterium_R; species Eubacterium_R coprostanoligenes. The sequence goes on along the minus strand of NZ_FUWW01000005.1, from coordinate 42,811 downwards.
CAATATCCTCTACCCTAATGAGAGGTCGTGCACCGTCGTGAATTGCAATAAGTTCGGCTTCATCAATAGTTTGAACAGCATTGTATACACTTTGCTGTCTTGTATCTCCGCCGATAGCAAACGATACCCTTTCGTCAGGAAAAAGAGAGACAAATGTTTCTATATCCTGCTCACGAGCAACAACAATAACCTCATCAATATCGGAAATGCCGAGAAAAGCCTCAACACTTCTTTCAATCACGGTTTTACCTTTTATTTTCAGCAAAAGTTTGCTTTGCTCGCACTTCATTCTTGTACCGTTTCCCGCACCGAGAATAACCGCAACATTACTCAATCTCTTTCACCTCCGAAAGTTCCTCCTCGTTTGGAGTGACATATTCCGTTTTGTAGTCATCATAAATAACCATACCGGGCTTTGCACCGTTTGGCTTGTGAACATTTTTTACAATAGTGTAATCAACTGCAACATTTGATGATGAGCCTGCTTTTGAATTGACACAGGCAAGCATTGCCGCCTCACGAATCAATTTGTCGGTAAACGGCTTTTCCTTTACTGCTTCAACAATGACATGGCTGCCCGGTGTGTCCTTAACATGGAACCACAAATCATAATTCTTTGCTGTTTTAAGCGTCAACTTATCGTTTTGGACATTATTTCTGCCGACAAAAATTGTGTATCCCTCCGAAGAAAGATACTTCTTTGGCGGGAGCTTTTTCTGCTTTTGATTTTTAGTTCCTGCCCTTGAAAGCAAGCCGACAGAACGCAACTCATCTCTGATAGCGGTTATTTCACTGTCGGTTTCGGCTCTTGAAAGTTCATCAATTACAGTCTCAAGATAGTTTGCCTCCTCATCCGCTTCTTTAATAAAATCAAGAAGTTTGTTTTCGGCAATCTGCTTTTTACGATAATTCTTATAATATTTCTGTGCATTCTGTGCCGGAGAAAGAGTTGGGTCAACAGGAATTCTGATTGGAGCCATATTGTCATAATAATTCTCCAAATCGTAGAACATTGCACCTTTTTCAAGACGGTGGAGATTTGCATTAATCAAGTCACCGCAGATTTTCAATCTTTCTTTATCCGCACATTCATCGAGTTCTCTCTTTCGGTTAATTGACTTTCTTACGGCACGCTCTTTAAGGGTATTAAGACGGTGGAACAAATCATTTGAACGCTGTCTTATTCTCTCAATTCTGACCTGCTCATAATAGAAATAATCAACCAAATCTGAAAGTGTATCAAAGGTTTTATATGTGCACAAATCGCCAAATTGATGTGGCATAAAATATGTGAAATCTTTTGGCTTGTCAAGAATGACAACAGTCGGTTCGGGATGATTGATATGCTCTTTCAATCCCGAAAGGCTCAAATCAAACTCAATTTCGTTGGCAACAATCGGCGATATACCCTGAATAACCTTGCCTGCTGCCTTGCCACGAGTGGTATCAAGCGACTTCATTTTCGCTTCAATATCAGGGATACTGTCGGTCAAGATATTCATTTTATCCTGTGTCGGAGGAAGTTTATAAGTTAATCCCGGCAAAATTTCTCTGACAGACGACTTTGTTTCGTCAATTCGCTTTACGCATTCAATGATTTTATATTTCTTATCAACAAGAATAATGTTGCTGTACTTGCCCATTATCTCAATAATAAGTCTGTACTCAACAGGGTCACCCAAATCGTTTTTTGCATCAAACACAAGTGTGAGTATTCTCTCAAAACCTTCCTGCTTGATTTCCCGAAGAATCGCACCGCAAAGGAGCTTGCGAAGAAGCATTGTGAACATAGGCGGTTTTTTTGGATTTTCGATATATTGATTTGTAAGCTGTATTCTTGAGCTGTCGGCCTTTGCAGACAAAAGAAGTTTTTCACTTCCGTCATAAGTCCTAAAAGTGAAAAGTATCTCCTCTTTTGACGGCTGATAGATTTTATCAACCCTGAAGCCGACAACCTTTGATGCTATTTCGTTTTTTATTAAATGAAGGAATATTCCGTCAAATGCCATAGTACATCTCTATTCTAAATTGTTTTTACAGGATTTTCACGAGGTGCAACAACAAATTCAACATCTGTGAAAATCTGTTCTAAATTTTCTTTAAACATAAGAAACGGCAAGTTCTCCGTTTCAAAATGGCCGGCTGACACAACCGCAAAGCCTGCTTCTGATGCATCAAGCATTTCGTGATACTTCAAATCACCTGTCACAAAGCAATCTGCCTTTTGAAGTGCGTCAAACATAAATTCACTGCACGCACCTCCACCGACTGCAACAGTTTTGATAAGTTTGTCGGTATCGATATATCTGATACCTGCCGTGCCGAGCTGTTGCTCAATATATTCCGCAAAATCATCCATACTCATCGGAGAATCAAGCGAGCCGACAAGAACAAAACCATCACACATTGTGTAGGTATCATTCAAACCCAACAATTTTGCAAGATTGGTGTTTATACCACATTCAGCCTTGTCAAAATTTGTGTGAGCACAAAGATATGCAATGTTTGAATTTATAAGATTATACACCGCCGTGTCACTCATTACATTTTTCAATCCGCCAAAAATCAACGGATGATGGGTGAGCACCAAATCGGCATTGATATCCTTTGCGAAGTTGACAACTGCCTTTGTGCAATCAAGCGACATAACAACCTTTTTTACTTCTTTTCTGAAATCGCCGACAAGATGACCGGAATTGTCCCACTCCTCTTGTGACTCATAAGGTGCAACGGAATTGATATAATCATAAATATTTTTTACGGTAGTCATATTTTTTCCTCAATAGCTTTTATCAAATCATCAAGGCATAGCCCTGATTTTTGCTTATTCTTCAAATAAACGAGCAAATGCTCAAAGTATTCTTTATCGCTGAAATCTGTAATTGCTCCCAAGTAATAATCAATCTGTGATTTTTCTGCAACATTGCCTGAAAACTCGGCAGAAAGAACGCTGTAGTGATGCTTGCCATCAGCAACAATAATGTCTTTGGCTATTTCAAAGCCGTTATCATATAGCCACTTTCTTGCAATTTCAGGATGGGTCATTGGATTGAGAATAATATTCTTTGAATGAATATCATCCGCTCTTGAAAGAATATCCGCAATCAGTTCTCCGCCCATTCCTGCAATAATAACGGTGTCGAAATCTTCGCTAACTTCCTGCAATCCGTTTGACAAAACACATTTTATTTTGTCATCAAGTCCCGATTGAAAAACAAGAAAACGACAGGAATTAAGCGGTGCTTCGTTTATATCGCAGGCAACTGCTCTTTGGCATATTTGATTTTCAACAAGAAACACAGGAATGTAGCCGTGGTCTGTGCCCACATCAACAGGGACACTTCCCTTTTGAACCATATCGGCTATTGCCTGCAAGCGTTTTGTCAATTTAACCATCAATTACCATAATACTCCATAATATAAATATACTATATTATAATATATATTGTACATATTTGCAAGTAATGTTTGCAAGATGAAAAAATATGTGCTAATATATAGAGCAGAAAAGCAAAAAGAGGTAATAAAATGAACGAAAATACAGAAAAAATTATAGAGCCGAAAATGCGATTTGACGCTTTTATGGCAAATGTCAAAGACGGCGGTCTTCGCAGTGTAAGCTCAATATATATGCTTGTTTGCTACATAGTTGCAAATATGAACAAAAGAGTAAGTGCCGCAACAATAATTGAGGCTGTAAACGATGCAATGATTGCCAATTATTTTGAGATTTCAGATGCGGTGAACAAGCTCATAAAAGCAGGCACAATCAACGAGGGTGATGACAAAATGCTCTATATGGACGAGCAGGATGTCAAGGAAATTGCACTTATTGAAAAAGACTTGCCGTTGACTATCAGACAAAGAAGCATAAAGGCTTGTCAAAAGGTTATTGCAAGAGAATCATACAAGCGTGAGAACAAGGTTATTTGCGAACAGGTTGACGGAGGATACAAGGTTCATCTCAAAGTCAGCGACAACACAACAGACTTTATGAATCTTGAACTTTTTGCAGTTACAGATACACAGGCAGAATTGATAAAAGACAAATTCATATCTGACCCTGCTGCTGTGTACGAAACACTTATTGATGCAATATTTAATAATTAACATAAAAAATCCCGATACAAAATCGGGATTTTTTGTTATTTAATAAGACGTTTTTTAAGTTCTTCTACGGACAGGCATTTAGCGGTTTTAAGGAGTTTTTTATATCTGTCCATATTATACTGTGAATGTTCTGTTTCTTTGCTCCAAAGGTGAATTGTCCAGCTATCCTCGCCAAAATATGTATTAACAAGAACGCCCACAACAGCCATTTTTGCCTTGCTCAAAACATCTCTGTCATAAACAGCTTGCAAGAAATATTTATACAAAAAATACATCGCAATATTTTCGTTTGCCTGAACATTTGAAATAGGCTTAACTTCCCTGTTTTCAACCTTGATTTCCCACTCCGGATTGATTAATTCGGGATTTTCAAAGACCTCAAAAAAGTCTATACTTTCATCATTTCCGTCAGGATAATCGTCAAGTTGCGACTGCAAATCCTGTGCAAAATCAAGGAGATTTGAAAGTCGTTGACTGATAGGTTTTGACTTATCTTTTACTTTTGCATATGCCTCTTTCCTTGCTTTTACAAGGGTATAATACAGCATACCGTCAATATCATTGAGTGACGGAAGTTCATCTGTCATTTCTTCCTCAAACTCAAATGACGGCAAATCGTACATCATATCAGAAGCAACAGGGCAAGAAAACGAAATGCCTATTTCCCTTGTTCCGCCAAAATCATAAATAAATCTTGGAAAAGTACGGCAAGTATACGGAGTGTGTTCCCCGCCGATTGCTATGTGCATATCGCAAAGATTTTCGTCATTCAAAAAAGGGCAACGCTTTTTTGGTGCAAGGGTAAAAATCGTGTTGTCAAATTCGTCTTTTGAAAGAACACGGTCAATTCTCTGCTTGATTTCGAGTGACGGGTCAAGGGTTTTGTAATATTCAAGGGACTCAATGTCTGCGTCTACCTCCCATCCCTGACAACAGGAGTCAGGGCAAGCACCTGCAATACATTTAAAATTCTTATAGAATGTCGGTTTTACTATTTTCATAATTTCAATCCTGCCAAATAACTGTTTTTATAGTGATAATCGTCCGAAACATCCTCAATTACTTTGATTTCAGGCGGTAGCTTATATTCTTGATTTTCGCTTTTCAGTTCGAGTTCGAGGAATGCACGGTCATCCCAAAAACGAAAAACATCAAGTTCAAAATATTGACCTTCATACAAAAAGCAATATCTGTCCTTTATTATTGTGTTTTTATCGGGGTCGGCGCTTTCCATAAGTTCGTTATATTTTTGCTCCGAAATAATGTTTTCAATTTCTTCGGAACAAGAGTCTGTTACACGAATTTTTAGAGTTTCAAAATAGGTGAATGTGCCGTTTGAACCTCTTTTTCTGATTCTGTGAGAGCCGACTGCACAAAGCAAATAGGTTTGTGAAATCTCCGCCTTAAACGGATTATATTTTTCAAGAGAAGCAAAATCAGGATATTCAACAAGGAACTTTTTTTCAATCTCATATCCGCTCAAAACGGACTCAAATTCTGCCTTGCAATAAATATATTTTTCTTCAAAAGTGCTTTCGTTTTTTATAAAGCGCAAATGTGAGTGTCCAACAGTTACGGCAAGCAATTTCTTTTGATATTCAAGTGCTTCTTCATAGGTTTCAATTCGTGCAAAAGTTGAAAAATACTCGCTTTCGGGTGCAGTTTCCATAACAATCAAAGCGTCATATCTTGCCCACGAATCAACAATGTTAATGCCGATATTTTCAGCAAGGGCATCCTTGTCTTCAACATAGCTGAAACAATCGGTAATGCCACGGTCATAAATAATAACAACCTCATTTTTATCGCTTTGCTCTGCTTTTTTCAGTATTTCCGCTTCATTTTCAAGCTGTTTTTTTGCAACAAGAGTTTCAAAAGCAAGGTAATTCTCCCTGCTTGCGCCACTTGCGATAACCTCATATGCCGACTCGGGACAAATAAAGACATCTCTGCTAGCTGAATATAAATCTGCCGCAAGTCTTTCCACAGCAGATGTTTTCCCCGAGCATGGTGCTCCGGTTATTGCAATTTTTGTAATCTTTGCCATTTTATCACCCAACACATTATATCACAAAATGCTACTTTTACAATCCAAAAGAGAAAATGTACACAATAAGTTAAAAATTTATAACAACAAACTCCCCTTGTGTGCACAAAGGGAGCTGAAAAGTTAGAACAATCCTGTTTCTTCAATCTTCTTTTCAAAGAACTTGACAGGCTTTTTGACAATCGCCTTAACCGGCAATCCGATAATAAGTCCTGCGACTGCATAAGCAAGAAGTTTAAGCAGATCAATCCAATAGTCATTACCATATGTTCCGCAAATACATTCACGCATAGCTTCAATTACAAAGGTGAACGGGATATACGGATTGATTGACACGAAGAATCGAGGTGTTACATCTATCGGGAAAGTACCGCCTGAACCACCAATCTGAACAACAAGCATAATAACACCTATTGCCTTGCCTATATCGCCAAAGGTATATACAATCGAATATATAAAGAACGAATAAACTATCGAGGCAAGCACACCTGCAAACAGGAATTTGACAGGGTGATAGCACTGTATCTTCAAGAAATAGAGGTCACCAAGGCAGATAATCAAGCCCTGAACAATCGCAATACACAGGAACAAAAGACTTCTGCCGAAGAATTCTTCATGAGGTTTCAGCAACGGTGAAATCTCTTTTTTCTTCTTGACATTTGTGTTTACAAGGGCAACAAGCATAATTGCGCCAACCCAAATTGCAAGAGTTGAATAGAAAGGTGCCATAGCAGAACCGTAGTTTTCGATTCCGTAAACCTTATCTGTTTTTACTTCAACAGGGCAAGCAAGGAACTCTCCGAGGTCGCCGCCGTTTTTGGTCGTAAGGTTCACAACGGCATTCACCATTTCGCTGTCCCTGATATTATCTATCAAATCAATAAGACTTTTAAGCTTTTTATCGGTGTTTTTGAGCACCTTATTCATAGAGATAACAAGGCTGTCGCCTGTATCCGCACAATCCTTTAAAGTTGCCGCAAAAGAGCTGATTTCAGGTGCTTTATCCTGGAAATTATCGAGCATATCCGACAAATCACCTAGAGTTATAACAAGGCTGTCAATAGTCTGGGTCAATGCAGGTGCTACATTGTCGTCATAATTATCCGCAGCACTTCTGAGCGAAGCGGAAACCTTGCGGAGCTTTTTGGCATTATTATAAGCGTTTTTATCATAATCAACATTAGACGCCTTAACAAGTCCCGAAGAAATGATTTGAAGCGACTTGCTGACATTGGTAAGTCTTACTGTAAGAGCGTTAATTTCAGATATAGGCTTTGGCAAAGCAGAATTAATTTTTGTAAGGATCTTGCAAATTTCATCAAGTTCATCTTTTACGCCGTCAAGTTGTGCTGCGACCTGCTTTGTAGTTGCAGTAACACTTGACAAATCCTTGTTTGCCACCTTATCAATTGTTTTTGCAGCTTCATCAAGTGTTTCGCAAGTGCTGTCAAGAATATTGCCGATTGAATCGGTCATTGAACCCATTGCCTCTTGAGTGAGCCTTACGGCATCGGAGGTATCATTAATCATCGAATCGGTGTCTTTGAGAAATGAATTAAGTTCCTTGGTGTCAATATTCATATTTTTGGTCATATTCAAAAGTTTTTCAAGGCTTGTGAGGGAATCTGAAATAGTATCAATCGTTTCTCTTGCATTGCCAACTTGATTTTTGAGATGATCAAAAGTATCCTCACCCGATACCGGGTCGGCTTCCATTGCAGAGCCGATAACAGCACTGAGCACATCAACAACAGTAGTTACAAACGATTCATTTACCGTTGTTTGAACAGTCTGCACAACCTTGTCGGTGATTTTTGTTGCAATAGCATTTTTCTTTTCGTTTGCATAATAAACAATTTGCGGTCGTTCATAATCATCGGTAACAATAGACGCAAGGTTTTTACTGAATCCGCTCGGAATCTCAATAGCGGCATAATATTTGCCTGCTTCAACGCCTTTTACGGCATCTTTTTTTGAAACGAACTGCCAATCAATAGAATCATTACCCTTTAAGTTATCGCAAATTTGGTCACCTATGGCAATTTCAAGTTTTTTGTATGTTGCGCCCTCATCTTCGTTACAAACGGCAACCTTCATAGCGCCTGTCTTGCCATACGGGTCCCAGTTTGCATAAATATTGAACCACGCATAAAGGCTTGGCAAAAGAGCAACACCGACAGCAAGAATGATAGCCATTGAGTTGGTAAATATCTTTTTTACATCTCTTTTGAAAATCTTGAATATATTTTTCATTCGTCGCTGTCCTCCTCTTCTTCGTCATCATCGTCCTTAAAAATGTCATATTCGCCAAATTCAAGCTGGTCATCATCAAGCAAATACGGTATGACCTTATCTTTTACAAGATACTTGCAATAATCAGTTATTGTGAACACCGTAACAGCAACAAATATAATAACAACCCACCAAATAAGCCAAACGGTTTTGTCGCTTGAATCTCTGATGGCAGATGCCACAATCAAACTAAAAATCACAAATATAACAGAAAATACGATTTTTACGATATTAAGAATTTTACATCCCCTGCGATATGATTCAATAATCTTTTCACGCAGGAATTTGTATTTATAAGCAAGCTTTTCGCTGTGCTTCATCTTTCTGCTCATAATGAATTATCCTCAAATTAACAATTTGTATAATGTATTATAACAATATGTAATATCAGTGTCAATATGCAAAATAGATAATTATACACTTGTATAAGCACAAATAAACTGTAAATTATCAACATATTGTATCGGTGTGTACAAATTTTTATATTCGTTGACGTTGACTTTATATATAAAAAAATGTATAATGTTTATTAGCTTTAAAAACAGATTATATTTTCAAAAAACATTTTATATGCCTCGCAGTAGTCGGCAGAAACTCTGTTTCGCTTGCATCCGCCACCCCTGCAAAGACGAAAATAGCAACATTCTTTGCACTTTTCATCAATGGCATATGATGATTTTACAAAAGATTTGAAGATTTCGCTTTCTCGCATTTTTAAGAATGAAACCTCATTTATATTACCTAGGTAACATTCATTTATGCAATAAAAATCGCACGGATAAGTTGAGCCGTCACCTTCAACAACGAATTGTTCGGAGCAAAAACCGTTCATTCCGCATTGCTCGGCAGGTCTGCCCTGCATAAGAAGTCGATAGTTGTCAAACTGTCGGATTGACATCTGCGTACCTCGGCTTATATCGTTGAAATAAAGTTTATACCCCGATTTCAAATAGCTTGCATAATCGTCAACAGACATTGCATATTCGCTGTTTTCCTCGCCAAATTCCTTTAGGCACGGGATATATTGCAAAAAGTGCAAGTCATTACTTTTAAAAAAGCGATAAGATTTTCTGAAATTTTGAGCAAGTCGAGAAGTCAACACGCTCAAAATATTGAACTGTACATTGTATTTTTTCAAAAGTTCGATTGCAGACATAACATCGTCAAACGATTCCCTGCCGTCTTTATAAATTCGGTAGGAATTGAGTTCACGGTCACCATCAAGCGACACACCGACCAAGATACCGTTTGATTTGAAAAATTCGCACCACTGCTCATCAATTAGAGTTGCGTTTGTTTGAATACAATTTGTTATCTTTGAACCTTTTGTATTAAGTTCTTGTTCTTTTTTTATGAACATCCTAAAAAATTCTATGCCCGAAAGCAAAGGTTCGCCACCCTGAAAGGTAAAAATCACTTCTGTTGAATTGGCATATTCAAGAGCACTTTTGATAACATTTTGAGCTGTTTTTTCGTTCATATACCCTTTGAACGCCTCATCTCGTTTTTCTGCAAGAGAGGTATAAAAGCAGTATTCACATTTTAAATTACAAGCCGATGATGACGGCTTTATCATAACTGAAATAGGCATAAAATCAACCATCCTTAATTTGATTATATCAATCGGACGGATTTATGTCAACGAATTAAAACAAATAGAATTGGAGATAAAATGGTTTTTTGTTTAATATATGCGGTTGTTATTTTTGCCGCCACATTTTTCGGGGCATTCGTTGGTCTTGGCGGTGGTGTAATCATCAAGCCACTTCTTGATTTAATCGGTCACGACACAATTGCAGTGGTTAACTTCATCTCTGCTTGTGCGGTGTTCAGTATGAGCATAACCTCAACTATTAAGCACATTAAAGCAAAGACAAAAATCGAATTTGGCATAATCATTTATCTTTCAATAGGTGCTGTTGCCGGCGGTATTTGCGGTTCAAAACTGTTTGATTACTTCCTGACCTTGTTCAACAACTCACTGTTAAAGAGTATTCAAGGTCTTGTTTTGGGCATATTGCTCGTGGTATCCGTTATATATGTAAACACAAAAAATGCAAAGAGTTTCAAACTCACAAGGCCTGTGCCTATCATTATTGTTGGCTTAACTCTCGGATTTATCGCATCGTTTTTGGGAGTAGGCGGTGGCCCTATCAATGTTGCATTTTTGGTGCTATTCTTCTCTATGACCGTAAAAGAAGCTGCCGTTTACAGCGTTGGCACAATCTTTTTCAGTCAGCTTTCAAAGCTCATTACCCTTGGGGTTACACATACAATACCAAAGTTTGATGTTGTTACACTTATTGTTGCAATTTTGTGTGCGGCTCTCGGCGGTATCGTGGGTGCAAAAATGAACAAAAAGGTTAATGAGAAAGTTATACAAAAAATATTTACCGTTATCGTAACATCCGTTGCACTTGTTAACTTCTACAATGCAATAGCAGGATTTATTGCACGGTAAACAAAAATAAAGGGGGAAATTATGAAGCAAAAAAACATTATATTCTATTTTTCCGATCAACAGCGTTGGGACACGGTTAACAGCCAAGTAACTCCTAATTTGATGCAGTTGGCAAACGAGGGTGTTATGTTTGAAAACAACTTCACCTGCCAGCCTGTTTGCGGACCTGCGAGAGCATGCCTGCAATCAGGACTTTATGCAACACAAATCGGTTGTTATTGGAACGGTATTCCGCTTCCTGACGGTACTCCGAGCCTTGCACATTACTTCAACAATGCAGGCTATCAAACGGCGTACATCGGAAAATGGCATTTGGCATCGGACAGATTACCGGGCATCGGTATGCACTGCGAAGCAACAGCAATTCCAAAAGAGCGACTCGGTGAATATCAATACTTCCGTGGTGCCGATGTTTTGGAATTTACGTCACACGGATATGACGGATTTATATTTGATGAAAACGGTACAAAAATCAATTTTACCGGATACAGAGCAGACTGCATAAACGACTATGCAACAGAATACATAGAAAACAGGGATAAGGATAAACCTTTCTTTATGTTCATCAGTCAGCTTGAACCTCATCATCAAAACGACCACCATTGCTATGAGGGATTCAAAGAAACAATAGACGACTACAAGAACTATCCGCTTCCTGATGATTTGACATTTATGAAGGGCGACTACAAAGAAATGTACCCTGACTATATGTCAGCCATCAACCGACTTGACTACAATGTCGGCAGACTTGTGCAAAAGCTCAAGGACGAAGGAATTTATGATGACACAATCATTATTTATACCTCCGACCACGGCAGTCACTTCAAAACAAGAAACCTTGAATACAAGCGTTCTTGCCACGAAAGTGCAACACATACACCGCTCATCATCAAGGGTGGCGAATTTGTGGGTGGCAAAAGAGAAACAAGGCTTTCATCACTCATTGACATTCCGCCGACACTTATGGCTATGGCGGGCATTGATATTCCAAAGCAGTATATGGGTATCGACCTTGCAAAGCAAGTAAGCGGTGAAGAGCCACCACGAAAGAATGTATTTATTCAGGTCAGCGAGGCTTCAAACTCAAGAGCTATCAGAACCGACAAATACAAATATTCAATTAGAGACGCAAGTCCTTGCGGATACATTCACGCAAAGGCAAAGGTTTACTTTGAAGATTATCTTTACGATTTGGAAAAAGACCCGATTGAAAAGTATAATCTTATCAAAAACAAGGCTTATGCAGAAGTTCGTGAAGAATTGAAGCAACAGCTTATCGACGAAATGATGAATGCCGGTGAGGAAAAACCTATTATTATGCCAGCAATTAAAGCGAGGAAGATTTAATGGAGCAGAAAAAATATTTAACAATGAAAGAGCGCATTTGCTTTACAGTCGGTGCGTTCGGCCGTTCAGGCATATATACACTTATGTCAATGTTTACTCTCGTATTTTTCCAAAACGGAGCAGGCTTGACACTTAAACAAGGCACAACAATTATTCTTATCGGCAGAATTTTTGACGCACTCAACGACCCTGTAATGGGTATGATTGTTGACAGAACAAAGTCGAAATGGGGCAAGATGCGTCCATATCTTTTGTTATCCCCTGTGCCGATTGCATTGACAACAATTGCATTGTTCTCTGCACCTTTTGAAGAAGGTTCAACGGCAGCATTTGTATGGGCACTTGTTACATACATCCTTTGGGGTGTTGCATTTACAGTACAGGATGTTCCGTTCTGGGGACTTTCATCTGTAATCACTCCGCTTGAAAGCGAAAGAACATCATTCATCTCAACTGCAAGACTTGGTTCAACATTCGGCGGTATCTTGCCGGCACTTCTTGTTCCGATTCTTTATCAGAGCAATATGGGCTACACAAAGGGCTTCTTCCTTTCAGGTGTAATCTTTGCAGTTCTCGGATGTGCACTTTCTATTCTCATTTTCTTTGTTTCAAAGGAAAGAGTTCCAAAGATGGACCACACTCCGTCATTCAAGGAAACATTTGTTGTTCTTGGCAAAAACAAGCTCCTCATCATCGTTATTTTTGCTGCTGTTCTCGGCTCAACAATGGTTACTGCTAACCAGTGCGCAGACTACATCGGCAACTATATTATCATCCAAAACTACACAGACTTTACACAGATTTTCCAAGATTTCCTCCCTGGTGCGCAGAAGTTGCTCATCGACAATGTTGACGCTGCCGCTGCATACGATTTCTGGATTCCTCGTGGAACTATCGTAACAACTCTTACAGTTGCAATCGGTGTTGGTATGGTGCCTGCTATGGCTCTCTTCCCTGTTCTCAGAAAGAAGCTTTCACTCAAGCAAATCTACATCGGTTCAGCACTCTTCGGTATGGTTGTTCACGCACTTTGCTATGTAGTTATGGCACAGGATGTAACAAAGGTTAACATCTACGTTTTGTGGGTATTCCTCTTCCTTATGGGTCTCCCACTCGGCATTTACAATGTAATCACATATGCACTCATTGCAGACGCAGTTGACTATCTTGAATGGAAAACAGGCGAGCGTCAAGAGGGTGTATGCTTTGCATTCCAGACCTTCCTTTCAAAAGTTAACGCTGCTGTTGCAACATTTGTATTTGGTCAAATCCTTGACAGAACAGACTTTAAGCCTGTTGACAAATCACTTGTTGACATCGCAGGCAGACAGATTTTCTTCCAGCAATCAGAGAGCACACAAAAAATGCTTGTTGCTCTTGTAACAATTGTTCCGGCAATCGGTTTCTTGCTTACAATCATTCCTATGTTCTTCAACGACTACACCGGCAAGGTGAAAGAGCAAGCACAAAAGGAACTTGAAGCAAAGCGTGAAGCAAAAATGCAATAATCCAAAATGGCATAAATAAAAAGAGGGACATTGGGGCACACTGCATAAGGAAGTAATTGGTTTAAGCTTTCTGAATTTTGCCCATTGCACTATTAAAAAATCCCGTTAATACGCAAGTATTAACGGGATTTTATTAATGCACACTGAACAAAATCAGTTTGCTTAAACTGCTTTGCACTCAAAAATCAAAGAAACAAATGAAAGACAAGGCATAATTTACAGGGCAGGCTTGCCGCCTTCACTGTAAATTTAACGCAGTATTTCGCTGTTTATTTGATTTTTTGAGCATTTATTCTTTATGTAATGTGCCCCTTGTTCTCTCTTTTTTATTGTTAATTTCAAATAATAAAATTACTAAAACACTTTGAAAAAGCGTTCTTCAATTCTTTTCCAATTATAAATTTTCATCCGTATTATTTTTATTTAATATAGGTTCATGAACCCCTTTTACCCAATTCATAGTTTTGCCATACTTATACATTCCCTCATACAAAGGTCGGTTGTTGACAATACTTCTAACGCTTGTATCGTGTAACTTTGTTCCTTTTCGAGTACGATAGCCTAAATCATTAAGTTCATCTGCTATCGTCAGCATCGGTATGTGTTCATCGTATCTTTTAAATACATATTCTACTATCGGTCGTTCATCTTCGTTTATAACCAACCTGCCTGCCTTAACTTTGTATCCATAAGGACATCTGCCACCACTGTAGCCACCGCAAGAGGCTTTTATACTTCTGGCCCTGCCTGTCCTTAAAGCTATATTTCTTCTCTCTTGTTCAGCCACATAACAAATTAAATCATGACAAGCATTTGCCACTTTATCTCCTTCGGCAAAATTCTGTTGCGTACAAAGAAGTTTTATGTTCTTTTTATCAAGAACATAAAAATAATAAAAGAACAGTTTTATATCATGAGCAAATACATCATTTTCAAAAATAATAACTGCCTCAAACGGAGGATTTGAAACATCGCCATATAATATTTCATTTAATTCGGGACAAGAATCATTTGCACCGTTAACGGTATCTATTTTCCATTCTACTATGCCATAGCCATTATCATTGGCATATTTCAATATAGCCTGTTTTTGTTCTTCTATACCGAATTCAACATCAGATAGTTCATTAGAATTAATTCTAATATAGCCAACAGCATTTTTTAACTTTATCATAACAAAACTCCTCTGCTTATTCATTACACTTATTCTGTCATAAGTTTATATATGTGTCAATACTTTTTGAATAGGTCTTTTAAAATAATGTAGCAACCACACAATAAAAAAGACGAGATTTACAAAAAAGTAAATCTCGCAACAGACAAGATGAACAGCTTAAGCATAATGTTTAAGCTGTTTTTCTTGTATGATGATGTTGAACTATCCACTTATGCAAAAGCGGATAAGCACATTTTGTTATTCGTATTTATCGGAATCACCTTTTTTCTTGGAAGTAAGTTTGTTGAGCAAATAAGTCACAAGAACGATTACTCCGATGACAATAAAAATACCGAGCATTCCGTACAAAACAACAGGAAGTGAGGTTTTCCAGCTGTTTGCGTGGATTGCCATTGTAAACACGGTTAAAACCGAAATCAATAAATTCTGCATAATATTTTTCCTTTTTATAAATTAAGAAACAAGTGTTAAAATCAAGCCACCTGCGATAACCGAGGCGATTTGACCCGAAACATTTACGCTGATTGACTGCATAAGCAAGAAGTTTTGATTGTCCTCTTTAAGTCCCATTTGGTTGACAACTCTACCGCTCATTGGGAATGCAGAAATACCTGCAGCACCAATCATAGGGTTGATTTTTTTATCCTTTGGCAAGAACAAATTGAGGAACTTTGCAAACATAACACCGCCGATTGTGTCGAATACAAACGCAACCAAACCGAGAGCAAGAATCAAAATTGTGTCCCACTGAACGAAAGACTTATAGTTCATTCTGCCTGCAACTGTAATACCCAAAAGAATTGTGATGATATTTGCAAAAGAATTCTGTGCGGTTTCTGAAAGATTATTAAGCACGCCACATTCTCTGATGAGGTTGCCGAACATCAAGAAGCCGACAAGAGCAACCGATTTTGGAGCAACAAGACCCGCAATAACGGTTACAACAATCGGGAACAAAATCTTGGTTGTTTTTGACACCTCGCCTGCAGAGTATTTCATACGGATTTGGCGTTCTTTCTTGGTTGTGACAGCCTTGATAACCGGAGGCTGAACAATCGGCACAAGAGCCATATACGAATACGCTGCGACCATAATTGCGCCGAGATACTTGGAGTTAAGCTCATTTGCAACGAAGATCGATGTCGGGCCGTCAGCTGCACCGATAATTGCGATTGAGGCAGCGTCGTTGACATCAAAGAAGAAACTTGCAAGAAAGAATGTAAAGAATATGCCAAACTGTGCGGCAGCGCCGAAAAGCATCAACCATGGATTTTTAAGCAACGGACCGAAGTCTATCATTGCGCCGATACCGATAAACAGCAACAGCGGGAAAAGTTCATTGGCAATACCTGCATTGAATAGGGTGTCAATCGGTCCTTCTTCTGCGCCGGGTTGAGTGATTGCGCCTGACCACGGCAAGTTGACAAGAATTGTTCCGAAGCCCATCGGCAACAAAAGTGTTGGTTCCATCTCTTTTGCAATTGCAAGATAAACAAGCAATCCGCCGACTGCCCACATCAAAACCATTTGCCATTTTATCTCTCCGACATTAGAGAACAAATTGGCAAATTCCTGCAAAACAGATGTTCTTAATAGTAATGCTTCCATAAAATTCTCCTTTTGTATTAAAATAAAAAACAGACTTCTGCCATAAAAATGGCAAAAGTCTTGTTACTACCAAAACGGAACTGCACAATCCGGGTTTTCCCGTACTGACGGACTGTGCAACATTTGCGATGCAAATGCTAACTACTCCCTTTTTTCCAAAAAATATTATAATACACAGATTATTCCGTGTCAAGAGATAATTGCTTCAATATTTCATCGGAAATAATTTTGTGGCAAAGGTCGGTTGGATGAAACGAATCGGCTGAAAGTTCCTGCGGAGAAAATGTTTTTTGTGCTTCATCAAGCAGAGGTTGCAAATCAAGAACTTCTATTCCGTTTGCCTGTGCCGACAATTTAAGTCGTTCTCTAAACCGATTTAGCGTTTTGATAAACGGGTGAAACTCCTCGAGCGTGTCAACCAAAAACGGAAGAACATAGAGAATTTGAGCATCATCAAGTTCATTTTTCATTCTACCGAAGAGCTCATCCATATTTGATTCCAAAGTTTGATTTGGCGGTGGGCACAATTCCGGAGAATACTCCTCCCAAGCATCATTTCCACCAACAAGCATAATCACAACATTCGGTTTCAGCGCAATGCAATCATCGTCCATTCTATTGCAAAGATTGTAGGTTCTGTCATCAACAATTCCCTTGTAAAACACCTCGGCGTTAGGAAACTTTTTCTTGATTTTCTCGCCGATATTAATGGCATAAACCTGCTTGCCGTGAAGCAAATGGTCATACTGACGATTAAAATCTATGTCGGTCACACTATCGCCGAAAAACAGAATTCGGCTGTTATCATCTATTTTTATCATATTTTTTCAGCTCAACAATCATAAAATTTATCAAGTTCTTCATCACATTTTGGATACTTCTTGATTTTTTGTTCTTTGAAGATCTTACCACGGCAAACAACCATATACGGCTCGCTGAGTGCTCTGAAATCCTCAAACGGATTGTCGTTTGAAATGAGCATATCGGCACATTTGCCAACCTCAATACTGCCTGTTTCATCGGCAATTCCAAGGATTTGAGCATTGTTGGGTGTTGCTGTGTAGAGTGCATATTCAGGTGAAACTCCGACATTTCTTTCAAAATAATGAAGTTCACGCCACATATTGTAGTGTGTTGTTTAAGGGCAGCCTGTGTCCGTGCCAAGACCAACGGTAATACCGTTTTCAAGCGCTGTTTTTGTACCGATAATCATATTATTAAAAACAATATTTGAATTTTACTGAACAGCCTCGCTGATACCGAGAGTTTCTCGCTTAAACTTTGCCATAGGCATTGCAGGAGAAAGAGTGCAAACCAAAACTGCATTGTATTTCTTAAAGGTGTCAATTTCCTTTTGAGTAAGGCTTGAACCGTGCTCGATGGAATCAACTCCATTTTCAACAGCGACATCTGTATTAGGATGTGGCTTCATATCTTTTGTACCGTCAAGAAGCGTACAATTTTTAAAAACTTATCTCATAGCTTATCTCCGTTAATAAACCTCAATTTCTTTAATATTAAATTCATTTCCTTTGATTAAATAAGTGTTTTCGCTGCCACAACGAGGACAAATTTTCCCAAACTCAACAGTAGAATAATTACTTTGACAATCTTCGCAATAAGTCACGGCTTCAATCGGTTCAAATTTCAGCTCACAATCAATAAGAATATCGTGCTTTTTAATCGCCCATTTCCAGCAATCCAAAAGATATTCGGGAATGACGCTTGAAACCTCGCCGATTTCAAGAGTTACAGAATGAATGTGCTCAACATCATTTTCTTTTGCTACCCTCTCAACATCATCAATAACATAAAATACTACTCCGAGTTCGTGCATATTTTATCTCCCTTGGCTTTATTACTTTTATTTTACCTTTAAAGATATGCAAAGTCAACCGAAATTTATATAGATGTATAAATTTAAATGCTTCCCCTAAATTAAGAGGAAGCATAAATTTTATATTATTAATTTTGATAAGAAAATGTGCTGTCGAACTCGTTATAGAAATTTATAAAGATTTCAGAATAGAGTGTAGTGAGCTGTGAATCAGCAATTTCTCTAATCATCACATAATCCTTTGCGTTGATACAACCGTCCTTGTTGAGGTCAAGTGCCACCATAGGAGCATTAAATTCTACATCTTCGGTTACATCAACTTTCATCGTTCTATTAAAAGTTTCGTTGTCAAGCAAAACGCTATGCTCACCTTGTTTGAGCAAGCAACTAACCTTGCCGTCATCATCTGTTGTTCCGACAAATTTGTCATCAACATAGACCTTTACTCCACCAAGAGCAACGCTTCCTGTATCAGAATCCTTACTTTCGAGTACAGTAGTTTTGAACACAGCGGTGTAATAATCAGCCGTCAATTTAACGCTATATGTCGGACTTGGATAACTTTCAAGTTCTCCGCAAACAGCTTTGAAGGTCAAATTATAATCACCCGCTTTTGAAATAACAAAGGTATCACCATCAATCTGTATCCAACAGTCACCGTTATTATAATAATAAACAGCGTTATTGCAATTAGGTGAAGAAAGCGTAAATGTAACCGTTTGTGATGTTTCACTGCCGATAGTTCCGGAAGGCGTGACATAAAGCACAGGCTTTTCTGAAACCGGAATATTGTTGACATTTATAACTTCGGTGGTTGTAAGCCCATTATTTGCAGTCATTACAACGACATATCTGCCGTTATCCGTTACTTCAAAATAATCAGAATTGGTTATATCCTTGCCGTTTACACTGACTGATTTCAAGCCTGAAAGACCTGTATTAACCCTGTAATATGCCTTATACGAAGAAGCATTGTTTTCGTTTTCATCAAGTGTATATTCAAGAGTTGGAGCAACGGTGTCAATCATAATGTGATAGCTGTCGGAATAGTTGCTCTCTACCCCGGCACCGTTTACAGCCTTGAATATGTACGAAGCGTCAACATCCTCATCAATAGTGATTACGGAACCTTCCTCGGCAGGAATCCAGCTGTTGCCGTTGTCGGTGCTGAAATAATAATGAACGCCTGAAATTGCCTGATTGAGTATGCTCATACTGAACTTGACGGCATCGGCAGTCCATCTGCCAAATGTACCCTCAAAATCGACACGAACAACAGGCTCGGTCTTGTCAATCTTTACAACAAAGTCATTTTCGGTTACAGTTTCGTTATTTGAATAAGACACCGCTTTGAATCTATAATTCCATTCGCCTTGCTCTTTTACAACAAGTGTGTCGCTGTCCATTTCAACCCAGTCTGAACCGTTAAGACTATAATAATATCTGAAAATGCCCGAAAAAGCGGTTGATGAAAGTTTGATTGTAACATCATTTGATGTCCAACTGTCGCTTTCGTAATTTTCACCGTCAGCATCTGCCGTGACAACAATCTCGGTAGGAGCTTCAACATCAAGGATATATCCAACTGTCGACTTACTGTCGGATACATTGCCCGCCTTGTCTATTGCTCTCGCTTCGGCATAGCCTTTAAAATCGCTGTCCTGTAACGGTTTGTTGCTGTCATCATACACTGCCCAATCGTTGAGCGGTGTGCCGTTTTCATCTATAAAACGATATTCAATTCTGTCAACACCTGCAACGCCAACATCCTCGGCGCTGATAGTCAGCTCGGTAGTTTTATTGAAAAACAGACCAAAGGAAATTTTGTTTATCAGTCTTGCAAAATCGTTTGTGTCTTTGTGAGCAATTGAAATTTCTGTAACAATCGGTTTTTGGGTATCAATATTGTTTACAGAGATACTCTGCTCACTTTCAAGCAAACTGTTTGACACGATTTTTACAATATAATTTCCGTTTTCAGTAACGGTAAATTCCGTTTGACTGTCAATCTCATTGCCATTGAGATAAACCGCTTTGACACCTGAAGCACCAATATTCAAATCTGTAATTCTCACAGAATACGACTGATTTGTGAGGTTTGTATTATCCTGAACAAGAGTAAATGACGGAACAATTTTGTCAATTTTAACAGTATACGGCTGTGTAATTTCGCTTTCAATCTTTGCGCTGTTAATCGCTTTGAATGTATATACGCTGTCTGTGTTTTCAGTAACAGTCAAAGAATTGCCGTTAATTTCATTCCACTCGCCACCGTCAACATTATAATAATATTTAGTGCCGTCTAATTGATGTGTGCTGCTCAAAGTGAACGCAACATCTTTGCCTGTCCACGAGCCGTCATAATCTGCCGTGTCAACAGAAACAACAGGTTTTCCGTAAATGATAATCGGAAACTCGGCTGTTGCCGAACGACCGTAATGCTTATAAACAACCTTGACCGTTTGCTCCACATCAAGTTTTGAATAATCAACAGCGGAGTCGTCAACCGTGTAGTCAAAAACTTCTTCACGAGGTGAGTTGCTGTAATTTGCATATACCTTTAATCCACTCAAATCAAGCTGTTTTACACCCTCAACATAAGCATATTTTGGGGCAGTAATGTCAATTGACTCAACAGCTTTTGAATTAACCTTTACAGGAAAAACAGCACGGAACTGCTCCCCTGCTCTGACGAGAGTTACGAGTACATATTGCTCTCTATCAATCAAGGTTGGGTCAAATCCGCTTATTTCATAATCGTCAACATCAACACTTAAAATAGAATCGCCATAGCTTTCTGCATCCGAATAATAATTGGCCAATTCGTTGCGGTCATATGTTGCAGAAACCTTTAAGCCTGTCAAATCAAGTTCTGTTTCGCCCTCGATATAATCATATTTTTCAGGTGCGGTTACGGCTATATTTTTTGGCTGAATTTCAACAACTTGAATTTGTTTTGAAGCCTCAACATAAGAACCGCTTAATGAGGTTGCGCCCTCTCTGCCAAAGACCCAAAGAGTTGTTGTGCCTGCCGATTTTCCGTACACCTTACCGTTTGAATCAACTGTTGCAACGCTGTTTTCTGTGTTGCCGGATGTACTGTTCCAGCTCGAATTCCACGGACGAGTACCATCGTCATATGTAAGTCCCCAATGAGTATGTTTGACGTTAATTCTTGACGGAGAAAAAATTGCAGAATACTCTCTCGGAAAGTCTTTTACAACAACATCATTTCCCGAAATTGAGGCACTTACAAGATTATTGACAGAAGCACCTCTGACATTAAATGTCACAGATGAGGACACACCGCCGATAATCGCAGTAATTGTAACCGATTTAGCATTATAAATTGTAAGTCCGCCTGAATCAAGACCAAAAACCTTACCATTTTCATCAACAGATGCAACAGACGGATCGGAGCTTTTCCAAACAACATTCTTGAGCAAATCAGGGTCATAACCTTCCGGCAAAATGTTTGTGATATTAAGCTGACCTGTCTTACCCTCTTCAAGGAACGAGTCCCTACTGCCTGTCAAAATATTTGTAGTAAAGCCGTTGCCTTTTGACAAAGAAAAACTTGTAATCGGAACACCCGATGAAACGGTTTTTTCGGCTTCAAGCGAAGTGTCATTATAAGACACCTTAACATAGATTTTGATTATTCCGACTTCTCTTGCAACAAGATTGCCGTTGGAATCAATCGAAGCAAAACCGTTATCGGCAGGAGTGTCTGCCGTTGCAAGCACAAGCTCGCCCGACTGTGAATCATATAATCCCCACTGACGCACAACGCCTGTATTTGTGTTAAGTCTTACAGGGGTCACATCGGCAGTATACTTATTTGTTTCGTTAAGTGCAATATTTTCATATCCGTTGATTTCAACGCTGTTGATTTTGTCGCCGATAATATTTCTGTTAATTTTTAGCGAAGCTGTTTTTGAAACGCCGTCAATTGTCGCCGTGATGGTTACAGTTTTTGATAACTGCAAGCCCTGACCTGCATCAAGAGCAGTAACAACACCGTCTTGAGTAATGACAGCGGCTGACGAATCCGAACATTCCCACTTTACATCGCCTGTGTATGCACCGGCAGGAGAAGCATTTTCGATAGTAAGCTGTGAAGTTTCGCCCTCTTTTATATCAAGAGTTCCGCCGATTGAAAAATCGGTAACAGGAAGTTCTTCACGAGAAACAACCTTAAATTCAACAGTATCTGTAACCGCAGAATAAAGAGCGTTGTCGGGATTTGCACGAATATAAACAGTACCCGGAGAAGTAAAGGTTACAAGACCGTCGGAGGTAATTGTTGCGTGCTTCCTTGACTCGGTATCAAGAGCCTTGCCGACGCTCCATTTAACACTTTGCTTAAGTCGAACAGGAGTTACGGCACCGTACATTTGCACCTGCTTGCCGACAGCAACAGTTTTCGGAACAGTCTTTTTGTTTGTGATATGTACACCCGTAGGCCATATATTACCTGCTAAACTTTGATCAACAGCAATCTCTGCCTTGTCGGAAGCAAGAACTTTTCCGCTTTCGTTGACAAGTCTTGCAGTGATTGTGATTGTCATATTATTCAGCATTTTTTCGAGAGATTCACCCATGGTTTGGTTAATGCCCTTTACAATAGCAACAACCAATTCTGTATTGAGGTTACTGTCATTAAGGTCGATCCCCGCGTTTGCAAAAGCCTTTTCAATAGCGTCTGCGGTTACATTACCGATGAGTGGAGTTGGGCGGACCTCATTATCAAGCCAATATTTGATGACGGCAGCTTTTGAGTAATCGTACGCAGTTACCTCGCCTGTTTCATCAACATCCGCAAGCAAAGGCATATTGCTTTCCCACTCAACAGTAGAGCCTGCCGGAAGTTCCGACTCCGAATGAGCGACCAACTGTGCAGAATCGTATTCGGTGATGTGCAAGGTTTCAGTAAGTTCCGCATCATTATAATAAATAGTGATGCTTTCTGCGGCATTAACCAGAGTACCGGGCAAGCCGACAGAGAAAATCAAAGAAAGTGATAATAATAGGCTGATAACTTTTTTCATAAAAACACCCCTATATAATATTTTCAGTCCGCAAAAATTTTAAAACAACCAAAATATATGCAAATTATACCATAATTTTACTGTTTTTACAACACTATTGAAAAAAATGTTGGCGTAAAAATATAAATTTAAATTTATATTTTTAAATCAGTCCGATTTACAAATCTATTTTTTTGAAACAAACATATTTCAACCATTTATAAATTTTTGTGTAGTCGGAAAATAGCATAAAAAATCGCCTGAAAGCCCCTAAAGCAGAGAGTTTCAAGCGATGATTTTTTATTAAATTTACGGTTAATTAGCCGTTGATTTGCTTTGCAATTTCTTCTGCGAAGTTTTCTTCTCTCTTTTCGAGGCCGTCGCCCTTCATCATACGGATGAAGTTTGTTGCCTTGATTTCTGTGCCGAGAGTCTTTGCAACGCTTTCAATGTAGCCTGCAACTGAACCCTGGAAGAGATCTGAACGAACGAAGTCTTGCTCAAGAAGACAAACTTCCTTGATTTGCTTCTGGAGTCTGCCCTTTACAAGGCCTGTGAAAATCTTGTTATCAACGATTTCGTCCTTGTGTGAAACTGCGATGCCTGCAAGGATTTCAAGAGCTTCCTTTGAAATGAAGTTTGTGAAGTTCTTTCTTTGCTTATTGTCAAGGCCCTGATAAATTGTGATGTCTTCATCAGTCCACTTCTTATCGTTGATAGCTTCGTCGATAAGCTTGCTGAGGATTGGAATAGGAAGTGAATCAGGCTTGTTGAGAGCACTGTCAACAGTGATTGAGTGCATCTTCTCTGATTCTTCAGCAGAGATGTCGTCGCTGCTCAAATATTCAGGATTCATAGCTGCGATTTGCATAGCAACATTCTTGCCCATAGCTACAAATTCAGGATCAGCTGCCTTTGATTCGTCTGCAACATCAAAACCAACCATAACACCAACGCTGCCGCCGGCATGGATGTATGTTGAAACGATACCGTCCATTCTTTCAAAACGGCGAACCTTCATATTTTCACCGATTGCAAGAACGAGGTCATTAAGTGTTTCTGTAACAGTTCTGTCTGTGCCGTTGAACTTCTCTTCCTTAAGAGCTTCAACATCGGCAGGATTTGTTGCAAGGATTGTCTTTGCAACGCCTTCTACGAAAGACATAAACTTTTCATTCTTTGCAACGAAGTCTGTTTCTGAATTTACCTCAAGGACAACACCCTTCTTTGCAGTTTCGTCATAGTAAGGGAGAACCACACCTTCAGCGGCAATTCTTGATGCCTTCTTTTGTGCAGCTGCAAGGCCTCTTTCACGAAGGAAATCGATAGCCTTATCCATATCGCCGTCAGCTTCAACGAGAGCCTTTTTGCACTCCATCATACCAACGCCGGTCTTCTCACGAAGAGCCTTTACATCTTGTGCTGTAAATGCCATAATAATATCCTCCAATATAATAAAGTAAAATTAAGTTATAATTAATTATTCAGCTGCTTCTTCTGCTGCAGGAGCTTCTTCAGGAGCAACTGCATCAGCACCGTCTCTACCCTCAATAACAGCGTTAGCCATAGCACCTGCAATAAGCTTTACTGCACGGATAGCGTCGTCGTTACCAGGAATTACATAGTCGATTTCATCAGGATCGCAGTTTGTGTCAACGATAGCAACGATTGGAAGACCGAGCTTTGTTGCTTCTGATACAGCGATTCTTTCCTTGCGTGGGTCAACGATGAACATTGCATCAGGAATCTTCTTCATTTCTGTGATACCGCCGAGGTACTTCTCAAGCTTTTCGATTTCAAGCTCAAGACCTGCAACTTCCTTCTTTGGAAGAAGATCGAATGTGCCGTCCTCTTGCATCTTCTTGAGCTGAGCAAGACGAGCAACACGACCACGGATTGTCTTGAAGTTTGTG
Source organism: Eubacterium coprostanoligenes (assembly GCF_900167205.1). GTDB lineage: Bacteria > Bacillota > Clostridia > Oscillospirales > Acutalibacteraceae > Eubacterium_R > Eubacterium_R coprostanoligenes. The sequence continues at coordinate 17,481 of NZ_FUWW01000005.1, read as the reverse complement.
AGCATACCGCCAAGCCATCTTGCATTTACATATGGCATTGAGCAACGGATAGCCTCTTCCTTAACGCTCTCCTGAGCCTGCTTCTTTGTACCGACAAAGATAATGCTTCCGCCTTCTGCTGCGAGATCACGAACGAACATATAAGCCTCGTCCAACTTCTTTACTGTCTTTTGAAGATCGATGATATAAATACCATTTCTCTCTGTGAAGATGTATTCAGCCATTTTAGGGTTCCATCTTCTTGTTTGGTGACCAAAGTGTACACCTGCTTCTAAAAGCTGTTTCATAGAAACTACATTTGCCATTTTCATTTCCTCCTTTAAGGTTAATCCTCCACAATGAAGTATGGCAAGAGCCGATTTTGTAACCTTTGGCTCAACCTCATTGTGTGCGAATTCGCTTTCTTTTTTACGAATGCGTTAGCATTATAACAAAAAAGACCTGAAAAATCAAGCCTTTTTTGCTATTTATATAATATATTTATTAATTTTATTTACTGTTAACATCAAACTCAATGCTGAAATCGGCATCGGGGATGTTCAAGCTGACAAGTTCCGATGATTGATTGACTGTCAAAGTGAAGTTGCCGACCGAAGTTTTACCGTCAAAAACATAAGCGTTATCAACCTTTTTACAATCCGAAGCAGTTGTGATTGCGTCATAAAACAGTACGGCAGGATTATAGGCGGAAACCTTTGATTTGTCCGCCTTTGTGAGCATATCTCTCCTTGAAAAAGCAACCTCTTTGCCATTGCAGGAAATCGTCATTCCGCTTGCATTTGTTGAAGTGGGGGTTATGTACACACTCTTGCCGTCAAACTTCACATTGGCAGAATAGGAATATTCGCCCATTTTGACCGTTGCGGTTTGAGAATATTTCGGCTTTAACTCAACTGTACTTTTGACGGTTGAACAGCCGCACAAAAGCAGAAACACAAGGCACATCGAAAATGATATTAATTTTTTCATAAAATCAACCCGAATATCAAAATTCGGACATTAAAGCACCGAGCCGGTCTATCATATCAAAAACGGTTATCCCTCTTTGGCTGATGGCTTTTGAGGCATTATCACCCGACAAGCCGTGAATAACCACGCCTGCTTTTGTTGCATCATATGGATTTATTCCTTGTGCGACAAACGAGCCGATAATACCACTGAGCATATCACCCGTACCGCCCATAGCCATTGCAGGATTGCCACTCATATTCACAAACACCGTTTCTCCGTCCGTAACTACGGTATTTGCACCCTTTAATGCAATCAAAACACCGTATTTCTTTGCAAAATCTTTTGCAACTTCAACACGATTTGACTGCACTTCCTCCACCGATTTTGACACGAGCCTTGACATCTCACCGGGATGTGGCGTAAGAACAACAGGCACTTTAACATCCTTTAATATATCTATGCTCAAAGTTATGCAATTTATACCGTCGGCATCCAGAATAACGGGCACTTTTGAATTTTTCAGCACAAATTCGGTGATTTTTCTTGTATCATCGCTGACGCCCATACCGCAACCGAGAACAATAGCACTTGCCCACTGCATATCGTTTGATATTTCATCAATGGCTTTTTCGCTGTACATACCGTTTGACTCCTCAACAGGATTGAAAATCGGTTGAACAAGATGCGACGCAACAATAGGATAAGCAGATTTCGGAACGGTCAACTTTACAAGTCCGACACCGCTTCTTATTGCGGATTCACAGCATATAACACCCGCTCCCGGCATTTTGTACGAACCGCAAAGGCAAAGGAGATGACCGTTTGAGCCTTTGTTTGAATTATATTCAAGCGGTGGAATAAGTTTTTTTATATCATCAATCATTATTGCGGTTGCATAATCATCGTTATAGCAATCATCAGGAATACCGATATTAACGACCTTTATTTCTCCGCAAAGAGCATTTGACGGCGGAAGAACATGACAGAACTTTAAAGTGGAAATTGCGACAGTGAAATCAGCTTTGACGGCATTTTTGCAAGCCGAACCGTCGGTTGCATTTGTACCGCTTGGGGTATCGACAGAAATAACTGTAGCAGAACTATTAGCGACTGTTTCGAACACCTTATCAAACGGACTGCGAGCTTCACCGTGAAAACCAATGCCAAAAATACAATCAACGATATAATCGGCAGAAAGAACGCTGTTGTTAAAAAATTCCACGGGAACACCCGACATTACAGCCTCGTTATAATATTTGAGAGGCTCGGCAATTTCAGGCTCTTTATCGCAAAGAACGATTTTTGCATTTGCACCGTAGGCATAAAGAAGACTTGCAATAACAAAGCCGTCACCTGCATTTTTGCCGTTTCCGCACAGCACAGCAACAGAACTGTTAACAAGGCTGTCGCCGTATTTTTCGATAATACTTTCGGCACAAGCTGTGCCTGCCTTGAGCATTAATTCGGCTTCGGTTGAATAATATTTAAAACAGTCGGTTTCAACTGCTCTGATTTCGTCAGCTGTTAATATGTACATATTTTCACAACCTCTCATTTTGATACATTTTTATAGTATCACAAAGAGATAATTATGACAAGATTGTTATTGAAATAGAAACAATAATTTGGTATAGTATTACTATAAATAACTAAAGGGGAAATAAAAATGAACACTTTTTTACTCGCCGCTGTCACACTCGGCGAAAGAGTTGACAGCATCTTTTACAACTTCGACCTATGGGTATTCAGCATCTTCGGCCATATGCAATGCGGATTTTTGACCGCCGTTGCAAAGATTTTCACCTCCTTTGGTGATGAGATGTTTGTAATTCCTATGGCAGCCTTTGGATTGGTACTCTGTTTCTTTAAGAAAACAAGAAAGTACGGTGCAGCTTTGATTTTTTCAATTGTTATCGGAACGCTCATAACAAATGTTATTGTTAAGCCTATGTTTTTGAGAGTTAGACCATACAACACACTTCAAGGTGTTGCGGAATATTTTGCTTGGTACAAGGGCGCAGGAATGCTCAGCGAAAGCGATTATTCATTCCCGTCCGGTCACACAACCGCAGCATTTGAAATTGCAACATCAATGTTCATCTGCTTCAAAAAAGACCACAAAAAAATTTGTTGGTTGTTCCCGGTAATCGCACTTTGCACAATGGGTAGCCGTGTATACCTGATGGTTCACTATGCAAGTGATGTTTTGGCAGGATTCATTGTTGGCACATTTGCAGGTTGCCTCGGCTACGCTCTTGCCGTGCTTGCATGCAACATCATTGCAAAGATTAAGTTTCTTGACAAAATCGATGTCACTCCGCTCTTCAAAAAAGTCAATCCAAAGGTTGCACCTGTTGCAATCATTGCTGTTATAGTCGGAATTTTCTGTTTGAGCTACATTCCTGCAATGACAGAAGGTGGCGAAAACGCTCACAGATGTGCATATGTCGGTGAATACGATTGCATGAACGAAGCGAAAGTTGACGACAAAGATTATCCGCCTATTGACGGCAAGGAATACTGCAAAATTCACTGGAAACAATTAAGCGGTGTAAAAGAATAAGTTAAGTAGGCTGTTGAAAAATGACGAGAGGCTAAATGCTTCTCGTCTTTATTTATTCGCTCTTTATTCTTTTGAGTGCGTTCTTTTCAAGCCGTGACACCTGCGCTTGAGAAATGCCGATTTCCTCTGCGGTTTCCATTTGTGTTTTGCCCTGCATAAAACGCATATACAAAATGCGATGTTCCCTATCGTCAAGATTGTTGAGCCTATCCCTCATTATAATTTCGTCTACCCAATCGGCATCGGTGCTGTTATCGCCTATTTGATCCATAACGAATATCGTATCTCCGCCATCATTATAAACCGGCTCATAAAGGCTCACAGGATCCACAATAGCCTCAAGAGCAATCACGACATCAGCCTTTTTCATATCAAGTTCTTGGGCAATTTCATCAACGGTCGGCTCTTTGTTATATTTATTTGTAAGCATTTCCTTGACCTGCATTGCCTTATAGGCAGTGTCACGAAGTGAACGACTTACTCGAATAGGATTATTATCACGCAAAAAACGGCGTATTTCCCCGATTATCATAGGTACTGCATAGGTCGAAAATCTGACATTAAGGTCGGTATTGAAATTATCGATCGCTTTAATCAAGCCGATAACACCGACTTGAAACAAATCGTCCATTCCCTCGCCTCTGTTTGCAAAGCGTTGAACGACAGAAAGAACGAGACGCAAATTGCCGTTAATAAGTTCGTCCCTTGCTTTTTGGTCGCCTGATTGAGCTTTTTTGAGAAGTTCGATTTTTTCACTTTCTTTAAGAAGTTTTAAATCATTCGTGTTTATTCCGCATATTTCTACCTTATTATAATACTGCACATAATCATCCTTTAGTTTTTATGTACAAGAATATTATTAACGCAAGGCAGCATTTTTATCCTATTCAAAAGTATAAAATGTCAAAAAGATATTTGTTGCTTTTTGTCGAACAGGTGTGATATAATATAAAAAGAAAGGCGGTGAGCCCCAATTTCTACTATAAACGAAGATTATTATACAAAAGAAAACCTAAAAGTTAACATCAGGCGATTTAGAGAATCGAGCAATTTCACTCAAACGCAGGTTGCACTGCTGATGGGAACAAACCGAACAACCTATACCAAATGGGAAAGCGGTGACTCGTTGCCAAATGCAATTCAATTGTCAAAGCTTGCATCAATTTACGGCAAAAGGATTGATGATTTTTACATTGACTACGACTCTCTTATGGTAGGCAATTCGTTATTTGACAAGCCGTGTGGCAACACTTTTATCAGTGACCTGACCAAGCAGGAAAAGGTTATGCTTGCAAAATACCGTATGCTCAGCGACAGCGACAAAGAAAGAATCAACAATTTGATTGAAGAATTAAGAACCAAAAATTAAAAACAGCGTTGTTCAATTTATACGAACAACGCTGTTTATTTTATCTTCTCGGACGAGGTGGTGGGAGATAATCGTCATCACCATACAATTGCTTGTCAAGTTCTTCTTGTTCTCTGCGACGCTTTGCCACACGCTCTTTATCACGGCGAAGTCGTCTGACAAAAGTGACAATATACAAAATCGCAAGCAAAACAATCACACCAAGCACTGCAAGAACAATTTTGTTTGTAAAGAACTTTTTGAGTGCATTGAGAATTTTCAAAAATGTTGAAAGTTCAACTGTTTTGGCAGCAACCAAATCAACTGTGACAATAGTTTTTTCACCGAAAATGACATTTGCCTTGCAAACAAAATCATCCTTTGTAACCGGAGCATCAAGGCTTTCGGGCGGGTCAACAGGCTCAATTATTACATTTGACGGGTCAAGTGTACTCGGAACGAGGGTTGTTACATCATCCTTGACAACAAGCTGAACCGTATCGGCATCCTTACCATTATTTACCGGAAGTTCATATGCAATATCATTTTTACGAACAACCGTGGTATACTTTAGTGAGTCAAACGCCCAATCGAAAAGCGACTTTGCATCTATAAACGAACACTTTGTTTTGATGCCGTCAAGTACTTCAATCGGACTGTCCATAACAATTGCAAGATAGTTATATCCGCCTTTCGAAGCCTTTGTGATTACACAATAGCCTGCCTGCTCTGTTGAGCCTGTTTTGATGCCCTGTGCGTACGGATAATAATATGTGACATGAAATTTGTCAAGCATATAATTTGTATGAATAAAATTCAACTTGCCAAACTTATATTGCTGGGTGCTTGAAATCTTATTGAAAATTTCATTTTTCATTGCGGCAAGAGTGATTTTTGCCATATCGGACGGAGTAGTATAATGATTTGGGTCGTGCAAACCGTCAGGATTGACAAAATTGGTATCCTTACAGCCGAGAGATTTAACCCAATTATTCATTTCTTCGACAAATGCCGGAACACTTCCGCTGACAAACTCTGCAAGGACCTGGCAAGCATCGCAAGCAGAGTGCACCATCGTGAGATATAAAAGTTCTTCAATAGTAATTGTTTGACCGATTTTCAACCCTGCAACCTGTGCACCTGTGCCATACAGAGCCTCAATTGCACTTTTTGAAACAGTTGTTGTTTGTGACAGGTTTTGTACTTTATTAAGAGTTACCATGGTAGTAACAATTTTTGTAAGAGAAGCCGGATATTTTCTTTTATCGGCATTTTTTTCTGCAACAACAGGATGAGAATCATCATCAAGACTGATGAGCATATACGCATCCGCATAAATCTTTACATTCGGGGTATAAGTTGCAGCCTTTGCAGTAAAAGGAACGCAAAAAACAGTGAGCGAAATTATAACAATGCTCATAAAAACCGAAAGTAGTTTTTTCATACACTTGACACCTCACTAAATAAATTATATTATTAATATAATAACATATATCTTACGATATTAAAAGACTAAAATTTAATTTGAGGTAAACTTAAATGGTATATATCACAGGCGACACCCACGGTGACTTGAGCCTATTCAAAAACCCAAAATTAAAAAAGCTCAATGATGACGACATTCTTATTATTTGCGGTGACTTCGGCTTTTTATGGGACGGAAGCGAAAAAGAACAAAAGGCTATTGAAGCCCTTTCAAAAAAGAAATACACCATCTGCTTTGTTGACGGTGCACACGAAAATTTTGATATGCTCAACGCATACAGACCATACAGATTTAAGGGTGGCACTGCGCACAAAATCAGCCCTAACATTTTCCATCTTATGAGGGGTGAAATATTCACATTCTGTGGCAAAACCTTCTTTTGTATGGGTGGTGGCGAAAGCGACGACATTGATATGCGTCAAGAAGGCAGAAGCTGGTGGAAAGATGAAATGCCGAATGCCGAGGAAATGAAAAACGGTGCAGACAATCTTAAAAGTGCGGATTTTCAGGTTGACTATGTTATCACACACGAAGCACCTGCCATGGCAAAAGACTTCATCAGGCTTCACACAAATTCTGCAATGAAGCAAACGCCGATAAACACTTATCTTCAAGAACTGATGAAAAATGTTGAATATAATCATTGGTTTTTCGGTTCGCTCCACATTGATTTGCAGATAAGCAAAAAAATGACCGCCGTATTTAATGAAATTATTAAAATAAGATAAAAACAACGCTGTAAGGTAAAACTTACGGCGTTTTCTTGTGCAAAAAAATACCGCTTCAAAAATGAAGCGGTAAAATTCAATTATTCTTCTGTTGCTTCTTCAGCTGTTTCTTCAACTTCTGCTGAATCATCCTCTGCTGTTTCAGGCTTGTCAAGAAGTTCCTTCATTGAAAGAGAAACTCTCTTCTTATCGAAGTCGATTTCGATAATCTTTGCCTTAACAACATCGCCAATCTTAAGAACATCCTGTGGAGCCTTAATTCTATCCCAAGAGATTTGGCTGATGTGAATCAAACCGTCAACTGTTGGAAGGATGTTTGCAAATGCGCCGAATGTTGCAAATGAAACAATCTTTGCGTCAACAACTGAACCAACAGGATAATCTCTCTTGAGGATTTCCCATGGATTGTCCTCAATGTTCTTGAAGCCAAGAGAAATCTTCTTTGTTTCTTCGTCAAGTGACTTAATAGTAACTTCAACTACATCGCCAACATTAACAACCTCTGATGGGTGCTTGATTCTTGACCATGAAAGTTCAGAAATATGTACCATACCGTCGATACCGCCGAGGTCAACAAACGCACCGTATGATGTGAGTGACTTAACAGTACCCTTAACCTTGTCGCCCTCCTTGAGAGTTGCCCAAAGTGCTTCCTGCTTTTCTTTTCTTTCAGCATCAGAAACAACCTTGATTGAACCAACTGCTCTTCTGCGAGCCGGGTTAATATCGATAATCTTGAACTTAACTGTTGCATCTTTGAGAACAGAGAGTTCCTGATTGCGAGGAACACCTGTGAGTGATGCAGGAACAAATACTCTTGTACCCTTTGCTGATACAAGAACACCGCCACGGATTACAGCGGTAACCTGACCTTCGAGGATTTCATCGTTTTCTTTTGCAGCAACGATTTCGTCCCAACCCTTTACAGCGTCGAACAAACGCTTTGAGAGCTTAAGAACACCGTCTTGGTCATCTGTTTTCATAATAACAAGCTGGATTTCGTCGCCAACTGCAACTACATCTTCACACTTTGAGATATTTTCTGATGACAAATCGTCAAATGCAACAACGCCTGTTTGCTTTCTGCCAGGAACATCTACAAATACTTCAGTAGGAGTGATTCTTACTACTGTACCTGTAACTACCTTGCTGTTTTCGTTTCCCTTAAAAGATTCGTTAAGTAATTCTTCAAAGGATGCCTCACCATCAGCAGATGCTTTGACAGCAGGCTTTGTAGCCTTATCAGCGTTTTCTGCTGTCTCCACAACTTCTTCAGTTACGGCTGAAGTTGTTTCAACTTCCTTTTCTTTAATTTCTTCGGACATGGATTTGAGTACCTCCTTGATTATTACCGAGGGTGTCGAAGCCCCCGCAGTTACACCAATCACATTGTATTTGCTCAAATCAAGTGAAGCAAGCTCGTCCGCCGTTTCTATAAGAAAAGTGGGACAATTAGCCTCGCCTGTATCTCGCAATTTGCAAGTGTTTGATGAATGACGCCCTCCGACAACAATCATAGCATCGGAATTTTTTGAAAGTTCCTCCGCCTCATTTTGCCTATCGGACGTTGCATTACATATTGTATCAAATATTTTACAGTTTGTACATAGTTTTTTGAATATTTTTTTGCATTTTTTTTGTTCATTTAGCGAAAAAGTTGTTTGGGCGACACAAATTACATCATTTTTTTGTGCAATTTTATGTTTTTGTATAATTTCTGTAAGTTCTTCCTCGTTTTTAAAAACATAAGAATCACCTTTGCAGTATGATTTTATGCCCAAAACTTCGGGATGGTTCTTATCTCCTGCTATCAAAACAACAGTATTTTCATCCTGTTTTTTGACAATGTTATGAATTTTGGTTACAAACGGACAAGTCGCATTAACATAATCAATGCCCTTGGTTTCAAGCTCGTCAAGAACACTTTTTTCTACACCGTGGGTACGAACAACAACAGTATAGCCCTGCGGTGCTTGTGAAATATCATCAATAATCTTTACACCCTTGCTCTCCAAATCTGCAACAAGCTGTGCATTGTGAATAATCGGACCGAGGGTGCAAACTTTTTTGCCCTCACCGACAAGTTCATAAACAAGATTAACAGCTCTGTCTACACCAAAACAAAAGCCCGCTGTTTTTGCAAGTATTATTTGCTTACTCACTTTTGTTCAGCCTCCCAAAGCTCTGTTATTCTATCCATAATCATATTGGCTGCGTTTGAAATATCGCTTCTGCCAAAATCTTCCTTGCCAAAATTCATATCTTCCGGAGTGATGAGTTTGCCGTAAGAAACAGTAACCTTTTTGCCTGCCTTGATTTCTCCGTCACAGCAAATTGCAACAGGGAGAACACCTGCATTGGTAGCCTTTGCGATAATGGCAACGCCGGCCTTTGCTCTTTGAGGTCTGCCTCCCTTACCTCTTATTCTCTTGCCCTCCGGACAAATAGCCATTACATGACCCTCTTGAATAATCTTTTCGCCGTATTCAATAGCAGAATTGTCGCCCTTGCCTCTGTGGACAGGAAAAGTCTGCATATGAGTCATAAACCAAGCCAAAAGCGGATTTTCGAAAAGTTCTGCCTTGCCCATAAAGTGAAGGGTCGGCACTTCCTTTGGTGCGGCAACAAACACAGGGTCGAGTGCATGAGTGTGATTGATTGCCAAAATATACTTTGTGCCCTTTGGAGGTATGTTTTCAAGTCCCTTGTATTCGGTGTGAAACACCATCTTGATAAGAGGCTTAAACACATTTTTTACGAAATTATAAAGTTTATAGTCTTTTACGGTTGAGTAATCAAATTCTTTCACTGAATTCTCTCCTTAATTGTGTTTACTATTAAATCAATTGACTCCTGCAAAGTAAGTTCGGAAGTGTCTGCCATAATTGATTCTTCGCTTGGTTTAAGCGGTGCAATCTCTCTGTGAGAGTCCTGATAGTCACGCTGATTGACATCTTTGAGAACATCATCAAAGCTGACATTCTCACCCTTTTCCACAAGTTCTTTATATCTTCTTTCTGCTCTACATTCAGGAGAAGCAAAAAGAAAAATCTTAACCTCTGCGTCAGGAAGAACAACAGTTGCAATATCTCTGCCATCCATAATGACATTGTTGGTTTTTGCAATTTCTCGTTGAAGGTTAAGCAAAAATTCTCTGACCTGTGGTATTGCAGAAACCTTGCTTGCTCCCATAGAAATTTCCGGTGTGCGGATAAAACCCGACACATCCTCTCCGTTAAGATAAACAGATTGAACACCTTCAACATATTTCAGTTCAACCTTGGTGTCATCAAGCATAGAGATTATTCCCTGTTCGTCATCAATAACACCGTTTTTAACTGCGTTGTATGCAACAGCACGATAAAGAGCACCCGTGTCTACATAAATAAAGCCGAGTTCCTTGGCTGCGGCCTTTGCAATTGTGCTCTTGCCTGCTCCGGCAGGTCCGTCAATAGCAACATTTATCATACAATACCTCTCTTATATAAAAACATTAATATACTAAATATTCATTCCGCACAGATAGCCGGTTGAAAAAGCGACCTGCAAATTAAATCCGCCTGTATAAGCGTCAACATCAATAACCTCTCCTGCAAAATAAAGGTTGTCAACAATTTTTGAACCCATGGTTTTTGGATTAATTTCCTTTACATCAACACCGCCCGAAGTGATAATTGCCTCGTTAATCGGTCTGAAATCGCTGATGTTGACCGTAAAGTTCTTCAGCAAGCTGACAAGATTTTGACGCTGTACTTTAGTGATTTGATTTACCTTTTCTGACGGCTCGATACCCGACAGCTTTACTATAACAGGAATAAGCTTGTTTGGTAAGAGCTTTGACAAAGAATTGATGAAATCCTTGTTTGTGTTTTCTGCAAAATCTCGCTGAATTCGTTTATCAAGCGTTTGCTCGTCAAGTGCCGGTTTCAAATCAATAACGATTTTGTAATTATGCTCTTTTGGATGAGTCATATGTGACGAAGCGGACAAAATCACAGGACCGCTGACGCCATAATGAGTGAACAGCATTTCGCCGAAATCGGAATAAATTTCCTTTTCGCCGTCAAGCAATTTGATTGAAATATTGCGAAGTGACAAACCTTGAAGTTTTGGAACAAAGCCGTTTGAAGCAATAAGCGATATAAGTGCAGGTTCAATATCTGTAATGCTATGTCCGACACTTTCGGCAAGTCTGTATCCGTCACCTGTTGAGCCTGTTGACTGATAGCTCAATCCGCCTGTACAAATTGCAAAAGCATCACCGTCAACAACAGTTCCGTCGGCAAGATTAACCGATTTGATAACATTGTTTTCTGTGTTAAATGAAGCGACAGTGCCCTCAACAAACTTAACGCCGTTTTGCTTTGCATTTTTTACAAGAGCGTCTACAATATCAACCGCCTTGTCGGATTCGGGAAAGACACGATTGCCTCGCTCAATTTTTGTAGGCACGCCCATTTCCTCAATCAACGCAATAGTGTCATACGGCATAAATGACGAAAACGCCGAATACATAAACCTTTTGTTAGTGACAACGCTGTTGATTAAGTCATCCAAATCAAAGCAAGCATTTGTCACATTGCATCTGCCCTTGCCGGTTATCATAACCTTGCGTGCCGGGCGTGAATTCTTTTCTATAACCGTGACATCCTCGCCACGACCTGCGGCTGTTGCAGAGGCAATCAAGCCTGCCGCACCACCGCCGATAATTATAATTTTTCTCATAAAATGATTATAAATTATTCCTCTGCTTCTGTCAATCTTTCAGACAATTCCTCCCACTCGGTATAGAGAATATCCCTATATTGAGTCTTGCGGTCAAGTTTTGCCGTAAGCTCCATAAGTTCCTCGTAATCGGAAGTGGTGAGTTTTGAGTTTATATCGTCTATTTCAAGTTCGGTTTTTTCAATTTCTTCTTCAACCTTTGCAAGACGATTTTTCATCTTTAACATCTGTGAGCGACGCTCCTTTTTTAGAAGATAGTCGTTCACCTTTTTTACGGTTTCTTTTTTCTCAACAACCTCTTGTGACGCAGTTCTATTTTTGCGTTCAATATATTCATCATAATTGCCGAGATATTCATTCACCCCTGTCGGAGTGAGTTCGAGAATACGGGAAGAAAGTTTGTTGATGAAATATCTATCGTGCGACACGATGAGCATAGTGCCCGAATAATCAAGAAGCGTATTTTCGAGTTCTTCTCTTGAAAAAGCGTCAAGATGATTTGTCGGCTCGTCAAGAAGCAAGAAATTGAACTTGCCAAGCATTAATTTCAGAAGTGCAATTCGTGCTCTTTCACCGCCCGAACAATCGGAAAGATTTTTGTAAACCTCATCACCTTTGAACAAGAAAGCCGCAAGTGCCGACCTAACGGAAGTTTCGCTCATAGACGGGAATGACGACCACACCTCTTCTATTGCGGTTTTGGTTAAATCAAGTTTTGCCTGAACCTGGTCAAAATAACCGGTAAGGACATTTGAACCGAACTTGAATGTGCCGTCATCGGGAGCATAATCTTTCATCAAAACTTTTAAGAGGGTTGTTTTTCCGCAGCCGTTATCACCAAGGAGGAATACTCGCTCGCCTTTTTTCACCTCAAAAGAGGTGTTTGAAAAGATGGTTTTGTCGCCAAACGATTTTTTGAGATTAATAACCGAAAGGACATCGTCACCGCTGACACATTTTGGCGTGAAATCAAAGCGAATTCGAGCAACTTTGCTGTCAGGAACAACAAGCTGTGCCTTGATTCGTTCAACAACTTTTTCCTTGCTTTCAGCGGTTTTGATATTCTTTTCTCTGTTCCACTGTCTTTGTTGCTCAATAATTCCCTCAAGTCGGGCAATTTCTTTCATATCATTTTCGTACTTTTCCTCAATGGCCTTTTGCTCTGCGGCTTTTTTTACAAGGAATTCCGAATAATTACCGATATACGAACGGCATTTTTTGTTTTCTATTTCAACCGTTTTGGTTGTGATTTTATCAAGAAAATATCTGTCGTGCGACACGATAAGGCACGCACCGTTGAAGTCCTTTAAAAATCCCTCAAGCCATTCAACAGCCTTGATGTCGAGATGGTTTGTCGGCTCGTCAAGAAGCAGGAAATCAGCTTTTGACAAAAGAAGTTTTGCAAGAATGAGTTTTGAGCGTTGACCGCCTGAAAGTTTTGCGGTAGGCATAGCAAAATCGTCCTCGCCAAAGCCAAGACCGATAAGTGCGGAGCGAGTCATACTTTTATATGTAAGTCCTCCGTCACGGGTGAAAATTGTGTTAAGTCTGTCCTGCTCTTCAATGAGTTCGGCTTGATTACCCTCACCGTTTGTGAGAAGCACGGTAATTTCCTCAAGTCTTTTCTCAATAACAGCCAATTCATCAAAAACAGAAACGAGTTCATCCCAAACAGTTTTGTTTTCACTGCAAGTATGCTGTTCCATATAGCCAAGGCGTGAATTTTTTGAGATGAAGCACGCACCGTCATCAGGAGTGTATTCCCCTGTTATAATCTTGAAAAGAGAAGTTTTGCCTGCGCCGTTGCAACCGATAAGACCAACTTTTTCTTTTTCCTTAATATCAAAGGAAACATTGCTGAAAAGTGTTTTTTCACCAAATGATAATGTTAAATTTTGAACATCTAAAACTGCCATAATAACTCCGACATAAAAAATATATTTACTATTTTACAATAAAACTGGTTGAATGTGAAGCCTAATTTTGATATTATTTATTTATATTATGATAAAGAGGTAATCACTATGGAAATATTAAAGCTGAAACCGATATTCAAAGACTATATTTGGGGCGGAAACAGACTGCGTGATGATTACGGATTTGAAACAGGTTTTGACAAAACAGCCGAGGGCTGGATGCTTGCCTGCCACAAAGACGGAATGAACACAATTGACGGCGGAAAATATGACGGCAAAGAACTTCAAAGCGTTCTTGACGAGGTTGGACTTGTTGAGGTTCTTGGCAAAAATGCGGAAAAATATCCATATTTTCCTATTCTTATAAAGTTGATTGACGCATATGACAATCTTTCTATTCAGGTGCATCCTGACGACAAATACGCAAGAGAGGTTGAAAACGAATTCGGCAAAACAGAAATGTGGTATGTTCTTGACGCAACGGACGGAGCAACGCTTATATACGGCTTTAAGAACGAAATCACAAAAGACGAATTTCAAAAAGCAATTGAGGACAACACACTCCTTGACAAATTGAATGTTGTTAATGTTAAAAAGGGCGATACATTTTTCATCGAAGCAGGCACTGTGCACGCAATCGGCAAAGGTGCAATGATAGCGGAAATTCAGCAAAATTCAAACTGCACATACAGGGTTTATGATTACGGCAGAGTCGGTTCTGACGGCAAGCCAAGAGAGTTGCACATCAAAAAGGCGGTTGATGTTTCAAAGACTGTTCCTCCAACCCATGATATAAAGCCTATGGGCAAAACAGAGCACAAATGCGGATATGACGAACAGCTCATCACAAAATGCAATTTGTTCAATGTTGAGCGATTCGAAATAAAAAATAAAGCAGAATTTGAAACCGACGGCAATTCATTTATGCACATTTTGGTGATTGAGGGCAACGGAAAAATCGACGGCAGAAACGCTAAAAAAGGCGACAGTTTCCTCATCCCCGCAAATCACGAAAAGTTTGAAATCAGCGGTGAAATCGAATTTTTATCAACGACAATTTAATTAAAACAAGATAGAATAACAATGCTCCTTTTGGTCATACTAAAACCAAAAGGAGTTGTTTTTTATGAAGATATTGGATAGAATCGCATTGATTTTGACAATCATCGGCGGAATAAATTGGGGTTTAATCGGAATTTTTAAATTTGACCTCGTTGCGTGGATATTTGGCGGTCAAGGTGCAATTATGTCGAGAATAATCTACACCCTCGTTTGCCTTGCGGCTGTGTGGTGCATCAGTCTGTTGTTCCGCAACACAACAATGCTTGAAGATTAAAATAACCCCTATGGTGAACCGAAATTCATCATAGGGGTTAAAAATTACTTAGTCTTAACTGCCTTAACCTTTGACCATTTGCCGTAAACCTGTTTTCCGTTTACAATCTTGTATGATCTTACACGAACATAATATTTCTTGTTCTTCTTAAGATTTTTAACAGTCTTTTTCTTTGCCTTTTTCTTGTTAACCTTTACAGTCTTCTTGTTCTTCTTGAACTTCTTGTCTGTAGCAACCTGAACCTCGTATCCGTCTACATTCTTTGCAGGCTTCCATGTTACAACAACAGCCTTTTGCTTTGATTGTGGTTTGCTTGCAACAACTGTTGCAGGCTTCTTTGTTGTGCTTGGTGCAGGAGTTGTTTCGTTTGGCTTTGTTTCAGGCTTCTTGTCGTCATCCTTTTTGTCTGTATCTTCAGGAGCCGGTGCAGGAACGAAGCCTCCGCCGCCTCCGCCACCGATTGCTCCGCCGCCTGTTGAGCCGCCTGTTGAACCACCAGGAATTATCTCTTCAGGACGCATCTCGTCATAAGAAACACGATCTCCACAGCGTGTGCAAGTCATAACATATTTGCCTTCGTTTTCATCAAATACCCATTCGCCGGTATGAAGAGTTGCAGTTTTTGTAATAAATTCTCCGCAATCTTCACAATACATTCTATATGTACCACATTTTTTATCGGTTTGAGAAGTTACCTGAACAAATGTCCATGCAGAATGATGAACACTTGGTTTATCGTCAAGCTCTTGTTTTCCACAAACTTCACACTTTTCGCCTCTGTCAATGTAGCATGAATGTGATGGGTTGAGATATTCTCTAATCGGCTTCATATCGTGGTCGCCTTCTTTATAACCACAAATCTTACAAATTGCCGGATGTTTACAGTCAACATTATTCCAATCTACATCACCATAATCATGGTAGCCTTCTTTATAACCACATTTCTTACAAATTGCCGGATGTTCACAGTCAACCTTGTTCAAATCTACATCACCAAAATCATGCTCAATTTCATCAATTTCACTATTGTAGCATGGCGATTCAATATATTTTTCAAAATAATCATCACATAATTCGCAATGATATGTACAACATATTTCATAATAGAAATACTCTTTATTTACGAGTTTAACAGTTTTTTTAGTGATGTCATGTCTTGAATAGGTATAAGATTCAAGTTTACCACATTTTGAACACTTTTCCTTATAAAAGACTTCGTTCTCACAATAGTTTTCAGCATCGTCTTCAGGTTCAACCTGAACTTCTTCATCCCAATCGTGATAAGTTCGTTCTTCAGTATATTCCTTGCCACAAATTTTACATTTATTTGTATATATAATTGTGCAACCTTTTTCTTCTCTACCTATCTCATCACTAATATAATGAGGGCATGTATCTTGTTTAAGATCATTAACATTCAAAATTTGAACATCATAAACACAGTCTCTATCTGTTTCAGCGCCGGCTGTTACATAGAAGACTCCGCCCTTATACTGATTTTGATATACACAGTAAGAATATCTTGCCTTATATTGAAGATTATCAAGAGTGCTTCCTTCATACTGTTCAGATCTTAAATTCATACGAGAATTCAAAATATGAACCCAATTCTCCCAAAGGCTCAAATCATCTTTATCGGTATACTTTTCGTTTCTGGATGTAAGGACAATATAATCACCGGCTTCGGGTGCTTCAAATCTAAATGAAGCCACACCGTACTGAGCAAGCCATACTGTATATTTTACGCCTTCTTTGGCATCAATCATATTGCCGTCTTTGTTTAAGCCATATTGATTTTGACGAACAGAATATGTTTTTGAACCTGCATTTACTCTGTCACCATACCATTCGGTAAGTCTTGCGTCATCACCGCTAATAAGTGTGTTTTTTGCTTGTGAAGGGGCTGTATAAGTTCCCTTGAATGTTTCGTCATATGCCTGATTAGCATTTACTGCAATTGGAAAGCTCAAAAGCATTGCAATAGAAAGCAAAACAGACAAAAACTTTTTTGTTGATTTTTCCATAATTTTTTCTCCTTTAACTTTGTTGTTTTATGATTTTTTTGTACTTTTTTCCAATCTCAAAATTCTGCTTTCTTCCGTACAAAATTCCTCTTGCTGCAGTATTCTCTTTCAACTCCATAATCATATCATCAACTGAAGCAATTTTGTTTTTGCAGTTTTTAGATTTTTCTGTTTCTCCCCTTTCTTCATAATATTTATTTGCTTTTACAAGCAAATCAATGTAATCACGGTAGTGCTGCATAGTTCGTGGATCTTTTTCAATTACAAGTTCCATTTGCTTTATAGCCTTACCGTATTTATTATCAGCCGAATAAATGTTAGCCATAACATTATTCGGTTCATAAACACTGTCATTCCGCTTCAAAATTTCTTGTGCAAGAACATAAGCTGATTGTTTGTCATTT
>NZ_FUWW01000011.1 GCF_900167205.1 Eubacterium coprostanoligenes | reverse complement strand
TTGTATAAATTTTAAAAGAATATCAACACAGTTCAGGCTGTTGAGAAAGGTTCTGAATTCCGTTTTTTGCGAACTTAGCTGTACCTCGTCAAAACATATTCCGTATAGAACAAAACAAAGTTTTGTAAATATACTACATATGTTTTTCCTCTTTCCAAAAAATCTACAGATTTTTTGGAAGCCTTATATTTGCTTGTTTGCAAAAAACGGAAAACGCCAAAAATGCTGTAAGTTCGATACTTACAGCATTTTTAAAACCCCACCGTCAACACTTCGTGTTGCCACCGTCTCACCTACCGGTTCGGTCGGTGCTTCTGCATTAAAATGCAGAGGTCTCCACAGGAGACCCGCACCCTTTACACAAGGGAGGCATTAAGCGGTTAATTTATTGGCGTGGTTCAGGAGTTTTATCGACAGTCTGATTATGACTCAAAATACATATCCAAATTTTTGGATGTTATGTCGCTGATCATACCGATAAGCGACTTTTTGCCCGAATCAAGTTCAACGACTTTTCGCCTGTCGAGAACAATCAACTGCTTGCCGCCTTTGGTGCGAAGCGAGTAGGTTGCACGCAAAACTTTTTTGTCATTTTCCATATCGGATTCGATTGCGTGACGGGCAACTTCCACCTCACGGGGAACAATCAATTTTGTCAAATCACCGTCATATTCCTCGAACAATTCCGTCCTTGAATAGCCAATCAATTTTAGGAAATCACTGCTTGCAACAGTGAGCCTGAACGGATCGTCAAACGGTGTTGAAAACATAGGTCCCGGCACATTTTTAAGCACTTTGAGCAGCATTTCTTTTTGCTCCTCAGCCTCTTTTTCTGCGGCTTTAAGTTCGGTTATATCCGTAAGCATAGCGTGAAAAATCGGGCAGTTGTCCTTTTTGTCATAGCGTTGAATATCCGAATTTAACTTGACCCACTTATATTCATCTTTGTGAGTGGTTATGCGAAGCTCCATATCAATCGGTTTCTTTGTTGCCATTGCTCCGCCGATTGCGGTGAGGGCACGGCTCTTGTCATCGGGGTGAACAAGGTCGCTGATTCGGTAACTGTCCCTCGAAACAGTCTGCTTGGTTGTGCCGAAAAATTTGCAACACGCCTCGTTGGCATAAAGCACTTCAAAGTGCATATCGGAATTGACCTTGAACAAGCAAACACCACCCGTAACAAAATCAATGAGATGGTTCATTGTTTTTGCTTTTTCACGAAGTTGCTTGCTCTTTTTTTCAGACTTGCCAACATCGGCAAAGGTGATTTGACACAGCGAACTATCCTCGTTATTCTTGGCAGTTGCGTGAACAAAATTATACTTAGAGGAATTATCCTTGAGGTACAAGTCAAAATACACATAAGGCGAATCCTTCTTGCAAATCTTGGTCATCACATCTTCTCTGTCCTGCGGAACAAGAATATCGAGTAACGACAACTTGCCCTGCTTAATCTTAGAATAGTGAATGCCGACAAATTCGCAAAAATGACTGTCTGCATCAACAACCTCAAAGTCCTTCTTTTTATCAACAACGCAAGAGAGAAATTCAACCTCAAATGCGAGTTCATCAGTATTGTCTAACATTATAAATGGATACACTCCGTTGTAAATAATCATAGTACTTAAACTATATTTTGATTATACCACACCTATGACAAAAAAGAAACAATGTTCACAATTTTTTAATTATAAATTATAAATTTGATATTAATTAGGACTATTTGCAAAAAACCGTTGTAATGAGGGATATTATATGTTAAAATATTTAATCATAAAAATTATAATTATAGGAGCAAGTTTATGAGTAAAGTTTATCGAGTATTCGCAGAGAAGAAAAAAGGTAACGACATCGAGGCTGTTCATATGTTGAACGACCTCAAAAACAATGTTGGCATAACCGGACTTGAAGAGGTGCGCATCATCAACAGATACGATGCAGAGGGTTTGTCGGAGGAGAGCTTCAAAGCAGCCGTTAAGGGCGTTTTCAGCGAAGCTAACCTTGATGATGTTTATTATGAGGAAATGACATTTTCACCTGAATGGAGAGTGTTTGCAACCGAATATCTCCCGGGTCAATACGACCAAAGAGCCGACAGTGCGGCACAGTGCATTCAGCTCCTCACAGTAGGTGAGCGTCCAACCGTTACTTCAGCAAAGGTTATCGCAGTTAAGGGCGACATCACAGACGCTGAATTCGACAAAATCAAGGCATATGTAATCAACCCTGTTGAATCAAGACTTGCATCTATGGACAAGCCTGAAACACTCGACATCAAGAGTGATGTTCCGGCTGATATTGTTCGAATCAACGGTTTCATCAATATGACCGATGAAGAAATTGCAAAATACCACGCATCAATGGGCTTTGCAATGAGCATTGCGGATTTGTGCTGGGTTCGTGATTACTTCAAGAATGACGAAAACCGTGACCCGTCACTCACTGAACTTAAGGTTATTGATACATACTGGTCCGACCACTGCCGTCACACAACATTTGCCACCCAGCTTGACGAAATCAAGATTGACGAGGGCAAATATTCAAAGGCTATCGAAGAAGCTCTTGAGCAATATTTTGAGCTTCGCAAAGAAGTTTACGGCGACAGAAAAGACAAGATTGTTTGCCTTATGGATATGGCTTGCCTCGGCACAAAGGTGCTCAAAAAGAGAGGCATTGTCACCAACCTTGACGAAAGCGAGGAAATCAACGCTTGCTCCATTAATGTTGATGTTGAAATTGACGGCAAAAAAGAGCCGTGGCTTGTTCAGTTCAAAAACGAAACACACAACCACCCGACAGAAATTGAACCGTTCGGTGGTGCGGCAACCTGCCTCGGCGGTGCAATCCGTGACCCGCTTTCAGGCAGAGCATATGTTTATCAGGCAATGAGAGTTACAGGTGCGGGCGACCCGACCACACCGTTTGAAAAAACTCTTGATGCAAAACTTCCACAGGCAAAAATCACCACAGGTGCGGCACAGGGTTATTCATCATACGGCAACCAAATCGGTCTTGCAACAGGTCAGGTAACAGAACTTTATGACGAGGGCTATGTTGCAAAGCGTATGGAAATCGGTGCGGTTATCGGCGCATCACCAAAAGAAAATGTTATCCGTGAAGTTCCGCAAAACGAGGATGTAATCATTCTTCTCGGCGGTCGCACAGGTCGTGACGGCTGCGGCGGTGCAACAGGTTCATCAAAGGCACACGACAGCTCATCAATCGAAACCTGCGGTGCGGAAGTTCAAAAGGGTAATCCGCCTACGGAAAGAAAAATTCAGCGTTTGTTCCGCAACAGCGAAGTATCAAAGATGATTAAGCGTTGCAACGACTTCGGTGCAGGCGGTGTTTGCGTTGCTATCGGCGAACTTGCAGACGGCTTGCAAATTGACCTTGACGCTGTTCCAAAGAAATATGAGGGTCTTGACGGCACAGAACTTGCCATCTCCGAATCACAGGAAAGAATGGCGGTTGTTGTTGACAAGGCAGACGCAGAAAAGTTCATTGCACTTTCTAACGAAGAAAACCTTGAAGCAACAATCGTTGCAAAGGTTACAGACAACAACAGACTTGAGATGACTTGGAGAGGCGACAAGATTGTTGACCTCAGCCGTGACTTCCTCAACACAAACGGTGTTGTTCAGCACGCAAATGTCGAAATCACAGGCATTGACAATGTTTCATACCGTGACGAAGTTCCGTCAGAACTTCAAAATATGAGCAACGCAGAGGCACTCAAAGCTAACCTTTCAAGACTTGAAGTTGCAAGCCAAAAGGGACTTGTTGAGAGATTTGACGCATCAATCGGTGCAAGCACCGTTCTTATGCCGTATGCAGGCAAATATCAGCTCACACCCGAAGAAGCAATGGTTGCAAAAATTCCGCTTCTCAAGGGCGAAACAGACACGGCAACAGTTATGTCTTACGGCTTTGTGCCAAAGATTTCACGCTGGTCACCGTTCCATTCGGCAGCTTTTGCCGTTACGGAATCACTTGCAAAACTTGCGGCAGTAGGTTGCAATCCAAAAGACGCAAGACTTACATTCCAGGAATATTTTGAAAAACTCGGCAACGAGCCAAAGCGTTGGGGCAAGCCGACAGCGGCACTTTTGGGTGCACTTTCTGCTCAAATCGGCTACAACACCCCGTCAATCGGCGGTAAGGACTCAATGAGCGGTAGCTTCAACGACCTTGATGTTCCTCCGACCCTTGTTTCATTTGCAGTAGGTATTTCAAAAGCAAGCGAAACCGCATCTGCACAGTTCAAGCAGAACGGCTCAACAGTTAAACTCGTTAAACTTCCTGTTGACGAAACAACAGGACTTCCAAAATACAAAGAAGCTCTCGACCTTATGATTGCCGTTGCCGAAGGCATCAAGAACGGCACAGTTCTTTCGGCAAGCGTTGTCAGAGAGGGTGGCTCGGCAAGTGCTGTTTGCAGAAAGGCATTCGGCAACAAGACCGGCTTCACCTTTGCTCAAAACCTCGACAGCAAGGATTTGTTTGCACCGCTTCAGGGTAGCTTTGTTCTTGAACTTGCAGACGAAAACGCATTTGACGGCGTTGTTTTGGGTACTACAAACGACAACAGCGTGTTCATCATTGATGGCACTGTTTACACCTGTGACGACCTCATCGAAGCGTGGGCAGGCAAACTTGAAAAAGTATTCCCAACCGATTCGGGCAAGCAGGCAAAAATGTACGAAGATGTGCCGCTTTACAAGGAGCGTTCTATCTTTGTTGCAAAGAACAAGGTTGCAAAGCCGAGAGTATTCATCCCTGCGTTCCCGGGCACAAACTGCGAGGTTGACTCTGCCCGTGCATTCGAAAAAGCAGGTGCAGATGTTTCCGTTCTTGTTGTAAACAACCTTTCATCATCAGCCATCAACGAAACAATCGACAAAATGGCTGAAGAAATCGAAAAAAGCCAAATCATTATGCTTCCGGGCGGTTTCTCGGGCGGTGACGAGCCTGAAGGTTCGGGCAAATTTATTGCAACAACATTCCGCAATCCAAAAATCAGCGAGGCTGTTCAAAGACTTCTCAACTGTCGTGACGGTTTGATGCTCGGTATCTGCAACGGCTTCCAGGCACTCATCAAGCTCGGTCTTGTTCCGTACGGCGAAATCAAGACAATCAACGAGGACGACCCGACTCTTACATTCAACACAATCGGCAGACACATTTCTTCTATGGCATACACAAGAGTTACAAGCGTTAAGTCACCTTGGCTCTCAAGCGTAAACGCAGGCGATATGTTTGCAGTGCCTATCAGCCACGGCGAAGGCAGATTTGTTGCAAACGAAGATGTAATGAAGAAGCTCATTGAAAACGGTCAGGTTGCAACCCAATATGTCAACCTTGACGGCGAAGTTGTTGCCGATATGCCGTTTAACCCTAACGGCTCTGTTTGTGCGGTTGAGGGCATCACATCACCTGACGGTCGTGTACTCGGCAAGATGGGTCACTGTGAGCGTAAGGGCGACAATCTCTACAAAAATGTTCCGTTTGAAAAGGATATGCTTCTCTTTGAAAGCGGTGTAAAATACTTTAAGTAATCGGTAGGTACAATATGAGTGATTCAAAGCACAGACATCACCATCATCATTCCGAGGAGCACAGGCGTGAGGTTTCTAACCGTCTTGCCCGTGCAATCGGACACCTGCAAAAGGTCAAACAAATGGTTGACGATGACGAGGATTGCAGTGATGTGCTGATTCAGTTAGCGGCGGTCAAATCCGCAATCAACAACACCGGCAAGGTGATACTGAAAGACCATATGGAGCACTGCATTGTTCACGCTGTTGAGGACGGCGACACCGAAATGATTGACGAGCTCAATGCTGCGATTGACAAATTTATGAAATAAAGGAGAAGCTATGCCTACTTTAGCACTCAGCCCAATGCTTATATTGGAGATTACAATCGTCTTTTCGTTTGTAATCACATCAATATTTATGTTCAAACCAAAGGGCAACGAAACCGTACACATAATATTCTTTTGGCTTGCAGTTGCACTCAATGTGCTTGTGACCTTTATCAACGCCACCTCACTGCCTGAAAACTATATGCGTGAGGTCATCATTGCTTGGTGCGGACTGATAATTTCCGCTGTCGGCATAGTCTTTCGCATTGCCAAGGGCAAAACAAGTGTCGTTGCAAACATCCTTGTTATGCTCTCCACAGTTTATGGCGTGCTGGGATATTTTTTGTTAGCATAAAATTTTGATATAACACAAATAAGGCTCCCCTAACCATTAGGGGAGCCTTTTTAACTATATATTATTTTTTATATATTCTATATACCTATCTATAATGTCAATGTCGGTGAGGTCGTAGACCATTCGTGCGCCGACGGTGTCCTCAAACTCGTTGAACACCGCCTTGCCGTGATTGAACACAAAATCAATGCCATAATAATGTGCGCCGAGAGGAGTGGCATAATCAATGATTTTCTGCACCAATGCTCGCTCTTCGGTTGACAAATCATACAGTTCCGCCCTACCGCCGAGGCAATAATTTGAGCGAAAATCGGTATCGGACACACGCAAAATCGAGGTGACGATTTCTCCGCCGAGCACCCACACTCGCAAATCTCGACCGAGGTCGGACGCCGGCATTTGGCACACTTGATTTTCATCGTATTCCTCTGCACTGTGGCACATCACAACACCGTTTCCGCCGTGGGAATTCTTCGGTTTTTTCACAAAAGGCGGAGTGGAATAACCTATCGGCATAATCTCAATTCCACGCATTTCCATAAAACGATAGCTCATTTCCTTATCGTTTGCAATTCGGCAAAATTCCGCACCGTTAAAGACTTTTGCGCCCATTTTGCTGTAATAATTCGCAACGCCGAAATCATTGCTTCGGTTGATGACAACATCAGCCTGCACCCTCGCCGTCGGGTCAACAAGCTCTGCGCCAAGCTGTTCCCGAAATTTTTTCACCACAAAGGAATTGCGTTTTGCCTCCTCGGGCGAATAAACCAAAATCGTTTTCATATCTGCTTAATTCTCTCTGATATCTCATCAAAAATCAACGGTGCAACATCCACACCCGTTGTGTTCATAATGTTGATTATATGGGCATTTGAATTGACCTCGCACACCGCACCGTTTGGCAAAATGTCAACTCCGCCAAATGTCAAACCGAGTTCTTTGCACACCGCAACCGCCGTGGCAATTTCGCTGTCGGTCGGGGTGTATTTCTCGGCAACTCCGCCGTTTGTGATGTTTGAGCGAAAGTCGTTTTTGTTGCTTCGCTTCATACTTGCAACCACCCTGTCGCCCACAACTTCGAGCCTTGCGTCCGAATTGTTGCACTCAACATATTCCTGCAAAAGAAACGGCTTGCCGTTGATGTGCTTCATCACCTCATCAACCGTTTGGCACAAATGCACCTGCTCGCCGAACGAACCGCAACGCTCCTTAAAAACAACGGGAAGTCCGAGTTTTTCCACCGCCATATTCACAAATCGTGAATAATCCACGGCAAAAAACGAAAGCGGTGCAATAATCGTCTTTGGCTGGCTGAATTTATTTTCAAGGGCAAGATAGGTTTTCGCCTTGTCATCGCAAATTTCGATTGAGCGTGACGAATTAAAAACAGGAACGCCCCTGTTTTCAAATGCTTTTGCAAGAATTGTGTCCTTGTCCCAAAAAAGCACAAAATCGGGTTTTTCATCCAAAAAAACCGCATTTTCGTTGGTCACAATGTCCAAATCTATGCCCTTTGCCTTGGCTGTTTTCAACAAATGCTCGTGCAGTTCGTTGTACTTTCCGCCGTGCAAATAGTGATTAACTACCAAAAAGCCGTGCATTGTCTCGCCCCTTTTCTACATATTGTTTTAAATATTGTATCATTCTCACTTGAAAACTGCAACAAAATATTGTACAATAATAGCCTATGGTAATTTTATTATAGAATAACTATCTAAAATTATAGGAGTGTAGTAATGACAGAGTATAAGTTGAAATACGGATGTAACCCAAACCAAAATCCGGCAAGAATCCATATGGACGGCAAAGAACTTCCGTTCACCGTTCTCAACGGTGCGGCAGGCTACATCAATTTGCTTGACGCCTTCAATTCGTGGCAACTTGTCAGAGAATTAAAAGAAGCAACAGGACTTCCGAGTGCTGCGAGCTTCAAGCATGTTTCTCCGGCAGGCGCAGCAGTTGCACAGCCACTTGACGAAGCAGACAGAAAGGTTTGTATGGTTCCCGACGGTCTTGAGCTTTCTCCGATTGCACAGGCTTATGTCAGAGCAAGAAGCACAGACAGACAATCATCATTCGGCGATTTTGTTGCTCTTTCTGACGAGTGTGACGAATCCGTTGCACAGTTCCTTATGAAAGAGGTATCGGACGGTATCATTGCTCCGTCATACAGCGAAAAGGCACTTGAGCTTCTCAAATCAAAGCGCAGAGGCAACTTCCTCATCATCCAAATGGACTCTGATTATGTTCCTGAAGAGATGGAAACAAAGCAGGTTTTCGGCATTAAGTTTGAGCAAAAGCGCAACAATGCAAAAATCACTATGGATTTGTTTGACGATATGCCGACAAAGGTTAAAGAAATTCCTGAAATCGCAAAAATCGACTTGCTCATTTCTATGATTACACTCAAATACACTCAATCAAATTCTGTTGTTTACGCACAGGGCGGTCAAACCCTCGGTGTAGGCGCAGGTCAGCAGAGCAGAATTCTCTGCACAAGAATGGCAGGCTCAAAGGCAGATATGCTTTGGCTCAGAAGAAACGAGAAAGTTCTCAATCTTCCGTTCATTGACGGCATCAGAAAGTGTGATGCGGACAACGCCATTGACCTCTACATCTCTGATGATTATAAGGAACTTCTCAAGGACGGCGTATGGCAGAGATACTTTATCGTTAAGCCTGAACCGTTTACAGCAGAAGAAAAAGCCGCATGGCACGAAAAGATGGACAATGTTGCTCTCGGCTCGGATGCGTTCTTCCCGTTTGAGGACAATATCGAGCGTGCCGTTAAGTCGGGCGTTAAGTACATTGCACAGCCGGGTGGTTCGGTAAGAGATGAAAATGTTATCGAATGTTGCGACAAGTACGGCATTGCAATGGCAATGACAGGCATCCGCCTCTTCCACCACTAAAATATTTTGCGGGAGGATGATATTCTCCCCTACAAATCAAAACCATAGGGGCGAACCGAGTTCGCCTAATATAAATTCTAAGGAGAATAAAAATGGTACGAGCAATAGTAGGCGCCAACTGGGGCGACGAAGGCAAGGGTAAAATCACAGATATGTTCGCTGAAAAGAGCGACATCGTTATTCGCTTTCAGGGTGGTGCAAACGCAGGTCACACCATCATCAACGAGCACGGCAGATTTGCACTTCACTTGATGCCGTCGGGTGTGTGCTATGACCACACAACCTGCATCATCGGCAACGGTGTTGCGCTTGACATCAACAAGTTTATTTCTGAACTTGAGGATATTAAAAAGGCAGGACTTAATCCAAAGCTTCTTGTAAGCGACAGAGCACAAATCCTTATGCCATATCACATTTTACTTGACACATACGAGGAAGAAAGACTCGGCAAAAACGCATTTGGTTCAACAAAGAGCGGTATTGCGCCTTTCTTCTCTGACAAATATTCAAAAATCGGTATTCAGGTTAACGAGCTTTTCGATGACGAAACTCTCAAGGCAAAGCTCAAAAACATCTGCACACTCAAGAACCTCACTCTTGAGCATGTTTACCACAAGCCGCTTCTCAACGAAGAAGAACTTTACAACACCTGCGTAGAGTACAGAGAAAAGATTGCACCATATGTTTGCGACACCCACAAGTACATTGCACAGGCACTCAAAGACGGCAAAAACATCTTGCTTGAAGGTCAGCTTGGCACTCTCAAAGACCCTGATTTCGGCATTTATCCAATGGTTACTTCATCATCAACACTTGCAGGCTACGGCTGTGTAGGTGCAGGCATTCCTCCTCACGAGGTTAAGGACATCGTTGTTGTAACAAAGGCGTACTCATCTGCTGTAGGTGCAGGCGAATTTGTTTCTGAAATTTTCGGTGACGAGGCTCAGGAACTCCGTATCCACGGCGGTGACAAGGGCGAATTCGGCGCAACAACAGGCAGACCGAGAAGAGTTGGTTGGTTCGACTGCGTTGCTTCTCGCTACGGCATTGAATGTCAGGGTGCAACACAGGTTGTTATGACCGCTCTTGACTGCCTCTCATATCTTGAAGAAATAAAGGTTTGTGTTGGCTACGATATTGACGGCGAAATCACAAAGGATTTCCCAACAACATCTGTGCTCAAAAAGGCAAAGCCTGTCTTCAAAACACTCAAGGGCTGGCACTGCGATATCAGAGGCATCAAGGACTTCAACAAACTTCCAAAAGAAGCACAGGACTATGTTCTCTTTATTGAAAATGAGCTCGGCCATAAGATTAATATGGTTTCAAACGGCCCTGAAAGAGAAGCAATCATCTACAGAGATTAATGAACAAAAAATTTACCTCTCCAAACGGAGAGGTATTTTTCTTTTAATAACCTATATTAATTTTTTGACATCGTTCACAAACTCTTCCATCTCGTTAAAAATCACATCAACGATGATACTCCAATTTATGCCCTCATAATCGTGAACAAGGCGGTGACGCAAACCCGACACAACGCTCCAAATAATTTGAGGATTTTGTTTTTTGGTTTCATCACTGATTTTGTACACCTGCTCACCTATATTATAAAGAGGTGTTGTAACCGCCCATTGCGAAAACTCATCATCAAGTAATTGTTCTTTTGTAATTGAATGTTCGTCAATCTGTCTTTTCAACGCATCCCAAGTGGAAACAATTTTTTTAATTCTTTCTGTATCAGACTTTTTCATGCAATCTTGATTCCTTCTTTAATAACATTGTCATAAAACGGTGTGGATTTGTCTATCTCGCAAATTTCAAATGCGTCGACATCCTTGCCCGTGAGTTGTCGCAAATCTTCGGCAAAGGCAAAAATATTATATTTTTTAAATCCGTCACCACCAAAAACAACAACATCAACATCCGAATTTTCGGTTTCTTCGCCCCTTGCATATGAGCCGAAAAGGAGCGCATATTCCGCATTGTATTTTACAAGCAGTTGTCTGATTTGATTTTCTATTTCTGTTTTTGTCATAAAATCGCTCCTTTCTTTTTCTAATATTATTATACACAAACACCAAAGCTAAATCAACACAATTTCTGTCGGCGGATATTTCCATTTTATTGTTGAAATATAGAACACTAAAATATATAATATAGGTATGAGAGAACAAAAGAAGTTAAACACGATTAGAAAAATTAAATCAAAAAACAGCGAAGCCTTCTTTCTTGTGATAAGAGGGCTTGAAGTTGGCTTGGTTGCCGGCTTGATTGCAGTGCTGTACCGATATATGTTGTCCGTAGCAGAGGACGGACTCAACAAGGTTTTAACATTTGTTCACGGTAGCTGGTGGAAAATTGCAATTTGGTTTGGCATTTTGTGGCTGATTGGCACTTTTGTGTCGTACATCATCAAATGGGAGCCTGCTGCCGGCGGTTCGGGCATTCCGCAGGTTACGGGCGAAGTAAAAGGTAGAATGTCGCCATCTTGGTGGAGAGTGCTCGTTGCAAAACTCATCGGCGGTACTGCATCGGTCTTTGCAGGTCTTTCACTCGGCAGAGAAGGTCCGAGCGTTCAGCTTGGCGGTATGGCGGCAAAGGGCGTTGCAAAAATCACAAAGGCAGACAAAACTACCGAACTTCGTATGATTTCCTGCGGTGCCGGTGCCGGTATGGCGGCTGCGTTCAACGCTCCGCTTGCAGGAATTATATTTGTGCTGGAGGAAATTCACCACTCGTTTGACAAAAACATTCTTTGCATGGGCATTGTTTCGACCGTTGTTGCCGACTTCGTGTCAAAGATGTTTTTCGGTCAAAACACAATTTTCAACTACAGCACCGTTACTTTTCCGCTCAAATATTATTGGATTCTTATTCTGCTCGGAATCATTCTTGGACTTTCGGGCGTCGGATATACAAAAATTATGCTCAAAATTCAGGACTGCTTCAAGGGACTGAAAAAAATTCCGAACAATGTAAAACTTCCGATTGTTTTCGTTTTCAGCGGAATTATCGGTCTTATCTGCCCACAGGTGCTTTGTGGCGGACACTCAATGGTTGAGTTTTTGATGAACGAAAAACCGGGTTTTAGCGTTATGTTCACCCTGCTTGTTGCAAAATTTTTGTTTGGCGCAATTTGTTTTGCGTGCGGTGCACCCGGCGGTACACTTTATCCGCTTTGCATTTTGGGTACATATCTCGGTGCGTCATTTGGTATGATTGCACTCAACATTTCAGGGCTTCCAAACGAATTGTGGCAGGAATTTGCCGTTATAGGTATGGCAGGATTTTTCTCGGCTACCATCAAAAGCCCGATTACAGGTATTGTTTTGGTGTTTGAGTTGACAGGAAATATGAACAACCTGCTTCCGCTCGTAACCGTTGCACTTATCAGCTTTGCGGTATCCGACCTTTTGGGCAGTGAGCCGATTTACGAAGCATTGCTTGCAAGACTTTCGGCTACTCCGGAAGAAATCAAAGAAAAAGACATTGCCAAAAGAGAAAAAATCATCAAATCATTTGTTATTCCGACAGGAAGCGACCTTGCAAACAAAAAAATCAAGGACATTGATTGGGGCAGGCACGCTCTCATCATCACGGTTGAGCGTGGCGAAGACAGCATCACGCCAAACGGCGATATTGTGCTGAAAGCCGGGGATGAAATAGTATTTTTGGTTTCGCAAAGGCGACTTGCAAAAACAAGCGAGCACCTTGAGAAACTGTTTGAGGACCAATACAAACCGTCAACAACTGCATAATCCAAAGGAGAAATGCTATGACCTTTAAAGAAAAACTCAACGACAAAATCGGAAAAATCGTGACCAAATTTACCTCTGTTTCACAAGACGAAAACGGAAATGTTGAGGTTGAAAAAACAATAACAAAAGGTATGCCGGAGCTTGCCCGTCAAGCGGCGGCAGAGGGTGCGGTTTTGTTGAAAAATGACAATGTTTTGCCGTTGAAAAAGGGTACAACCGTGTCACTTTTCGGCAGAACATACAAAGATTACTTCTTTGTTGGCTACGGAAGCGGCGGAGATGTAATCAGACCGTACAACATTGACATTGCACAGGGAATCGAGAACTGCGACAAGCTGAATCTCAACTACACCCTGCACAACATTTATATGGAATGGCGAGAGAAACACCCTGTATCTCACGGATATTGGGCACACTGGCCACTCCGATACGAAGAAATGCCGTTGACTGACGAAATTGTTGCGTCTGCAAGGGCGGAGAGCGACACGGCGGTTGTCACAATCGGTCGTTCATCGGGCGAGGACAGAGATTGCGACCTTGCAAACGGCAGTTATTTTCTTCACGATGAAGAAATTGAAATGCTCGATCTTGTGACATCTTATTTTGAAAAAGTGGTTGTTCTGCTCAATGTCGGCAACATCATCGATATGAGCTGGGTTAAGCATTACGGCGACAAAATCGGTGCGGTAATTTATGTTTGGCAGGGCGGAATGGAAAGCGGAAACGCTGTTGCAGACCTGCTTTGCGGAAATGTTAACCCAAGTGGCAGATTGACCGACACCATTGCAAGAAACTACTATGATTATCCGTCATCGGCACAGTTTGGCAACAAAAAAACAAACGAATACACCGAAGATATTTTTGTAGGCTACAGATATTTTGAAAGCTTTGCGAAAGAAAAAGTGCTTTATCCGTTCGGCTTCGGTTTGAGCTACACGGATTTTGACATCAAGTGCGACAAGGCAGAGGCTATTGACAACGGCTTTGATTTTGAATTTACCGTTACAAACACGGGCGACCTTGCCGGCAAAGAAACCGTTGAACTTTATCTCAACAAGCCTTGCGGAAAACTCGGCAACCCTAAAAGAGAGCTTGTCGGCTTTGCAAAAACCGAACTCATCGAGCCAAACGGTAGTCAAAAATTGACTATGAGCGTTGATATGTATCAGCTGACATCATATGACGACTGCGGTTCAACAAACAACGCAAGTTCGTATGTTACCCAAAAAGGCGAATACGATTTTTATGTCGGCAAAAATGTACGTGAGGCCGAAAAGGTGTTTACATATTATCAGGAAAACACCGAGGTTTGGGAACAACTGAAGCAAGTTTGTGCGCCTAAATCGGACTTTCTTGTTTGGCGTGCGGAAGAAAAGCACGGCAATTACTTCCTCAGCACAAAAATGGTTGCAAAGGAAAAATACGACCTTGCAACAAGAATTCTCAACAATCTCCCTGCCGACATTGAGCAGACCGGCGACAAGGGAATTAAACTCCAAGATGTAAAAGACGGCAAGGCAACACTTGAAGAATTTGTGGCACAGCTTGACAATGTTGAACTTGAAGCAATCACAAGAGGCGACTACAAAATGGACTCTCCGCTCGGTGCAAAAGGCAACGCCGGAGCATACGGCGGTATTCTTGAAAGTCTGCGTAACAAGGGCGTTAAGCCGATTATCACAACAGACGGACCATCGGGAATTCGACTTGCTTCGTGCTGTTCGTTGCTTCCTATCGGCACACTTCTTGCGTGCACATTCAACACCGAACTTGTTGAAAAAATGTACACAATCCTTGCCGGAGAAATGAAAGAAAAGGGCAGTGATGTACTGCTTGCTCCGGGTATGAATATCCACAGAAATCCGCTGTGCGGACGAAACTTTGAATATTTTTCGGAAGACCCGTATTTGAGCGGAAAGATGGGATCTGCCTGCGTAAAAGGTATTCAATCCCTCGGCGGTTCGGCTTGCCCAAAGCACTTTGCATGCAACAATCAGGAACTTGCACGCACAACAAACGATTCGCAAGTCAGCGAAAGAGCATTGCGTGAAATCTACCTCAAACCTTTTGAAATCTGCATAAAAGAGGCTCGACCAAAAAATATTATGACCTCATACAACAAAATCAACGGCGTGTGGAGTCACTACAACTACGACACCTGCGTGACCGTTTTGCGTAACGAATGGGGCTACGAGGGCAATGTTATGACCGACTGGTGGATGCACCCGTCAAAGAGCATTGAATTTCCAAAAATGCGTGACCAAGCATACAGAGTGAGAAGCGGTGTAAATCTGCTTATGCCGGGCGGTGACAGAGTTACAAACGGCAAGCCTGACGGAACACTTTTTGCAACACTCGGCAAACCGTTTGGTATCACAATCGGAGAGGTTCAGCAAAGTGCAAAATGGATACTCAAATCCGTTATGGAGATTGAATAACAGCGGGCGAACTGCGTTCGCCTCAAAAAAAGGTTGATATTTGTTTATCAATGTATTATACTATAATCGAATGAGTAGGAATACTCAAATTTTAACAATATAGGAGAGTAAAATTATGTTAGTTTCCGCTACAGAAATGCTTAAAAAAGCAAAAGAAGGCCACTATGCAGTAGGTCAGTTCAATATTAACAACCTTGAATGGACAAAATCTATTCTTCTCACTGCACAAGAACTCAACAGCCCTGTTATCTTGGGTGTTTCAGAGGGTGCAGGCAAATATATGACAGGATTTAAGACCGTTGCGGCTATGGTAAAGGCTATGGACGAAGAGCTCGGTATCACAGTTCCTGTTGCACTTCATCTTGACCACGGCACATACGAAGGCTGCTACAAGTGCATCAAGGCAGGCTTCACATCAATTATGTTTGACGGTTCACACTATCCAATCGAGGAAAATGTTGCAAAGACAACAGAGCTTGTAAATGTTGCTCACAACCTCGGTCTTTCTATCGAAGCTGAAGTTGGTTCAATCGGCGGTGAAGAAGACGGCGTTATCGGTGCAGGCGAATGTGCTGACCCTAACGAATGCAAGATGATTGCAGACCTCGGAGTTGATATGCTTGCTGCAGGTATCGGCAACATCCACGGTAAGTACCCTGCAAACTGGGCAGGTCTTTCATTTGAAACTCTTGACGCTGTTCAGCAAAAGACAGGCGCTATGCCACTCGTTCTTCACGGCGGTACAGGTATTCCTGACGATATGATCAAGAAGGCTATCGACCTCGGCGTTTCAAAGATTAATGTAAACACAGAATGCCAGCTTGTATTCCAGGAAGCAACCCGTGCTTACATCGAAGCAGGTAAGGACTTAGAAGGCAAGGGCTTTGACCCTCGTAAACTCCTCGCTCCGGGCGCACAGGCTATCTGCGACAAAGTTAAGGAAAAGATGGAACTCTTCGGTTCTGTAAACAAGGCATAAGTTTAAACCTATATCGGCTCCCCTAATAGTTAGGGGAGCTGTCGGCAAATATAAGTCATTCAAACCGACCAAGGCTCCCCTTTTAATGTTATAAAGGGGAGCTGTCGCACTTTATGTGCGACTGAGGGGTTAAAAGGAATTAATCTATGATTCTTTGCGACTGAGTGGTCAAGAAGAAAAACCCCACCGTCTTTTTGCTTTGCAAAAATCCACCTCCCCTTACATTTAAGGGGAGGCAAACTTTACATAAACGATGCAACGGTGTCTGCAATGTCCGACATTTTGTTCATCGTTTTTTTCATAAATTTTTTTGTTGATGACGAAGTGGAATTTGAGCAACAACTGCCTGCAAATGCCATCACCGAGCAGAGTGCAAGCGTTGCGCCAACGCACTTCATCATTATTTTTGATGTTTTGACATTCATAAAAATACCTCCGTTTTCATTACAGCGTTTTTGCCATATCGGCAATAATAGTTTGTGCTTTTGACTGTAATAATAACAGAGGTAATTTTTTTATTTTATATCAATTTTGTCTGCAATTCTGACGAATTGACCGTCAATTTCTTCTGCTGATTTGAGGAATTTATTTCCAAAAAATTCGCCGTTCGGGAACAGCTCCAAAAGCGGTTCAAGAACAAATCTACGCTCGGAATATCGAGGATGAGGACAAACAAGATTTTCGGTGTTTATAACCTTATCTTCCGCAAAAATAAGGTCAATATCCAAAACTCTCGGACCGTCTTTAATCACTCTTATTCTGCCAAATCCTGCCTCAATGCCGAGGCACACGCCGAGCATTTCGTGAGGGTCAAGCTCGCTTTCAACAAGAACAACCGCATTGTAAAAATCATCCTGCTCATCATAGCCGACAGGCTCTGTTTCGTAAATCGAGGAACAAGCGATAACCGAAGTTTTCGGCACAAGATTTATCGACTCAACCGCATTGTCGATATTTTCTTTGCGATTGCCGATATTTGTGCCGAGTGCAAGAACATAAGTCATAATTTTTTACCTTTCTCTTGTGATTGAAACCGCAACATAATCAAAATCCGCACTGATTGGTGCTTCAGGCTTTTTGAGAGTAACTTCCACCTTGAAAATATCCTCAAATTCATCAAGCACCGAATCTGCGATAACCTGTGCCGCTCTTTCGATTAAATCATATTTTTCCGCTGTGAACACACGGCGAATTGTTTTGACAACCTTTGCATAGCTCACCGTGTCGTCAAGGCTATCCATCTGGCAAGCCTTGTTAATGTTTACATAATAATCCAAATCTATAACAAAATTTTGACCGTTTTCTTTTTCCTCCGGATTAACTCCGTGGTAGGCAAAAAGTTTTAAGCCCTTGATTGAAATCTTATCCATAATTATTCCTTACTTTGCATTTTTTTGATTGCGTACGCCATATCTATACCCTGTTTTTCGGCTTTTACATTGTGCAGGCGAATTATATCAACTCCGCCCAGAACACCCGCTGTGTCCGCTGCTATGTTGCCGTAATCACGGTTTTTAGCCACGCTCTCGCCACCGTATTTGCCTATAACACGCTTTCTGCTTGTTCCGAGTAACAGAGGGTAACCTTCAACCTTATAGTCGCTTACACGGGAAATGAGAGCCAAATCCTGCAATCTGTCCTTGCCAAATCCGATTCCCATATCAAAGCAAATCTGTGCCCTGTCAATTCCGAGTGCATCGCACTGCTGTGCAGAATCAACGAAAAATTTGTTGACCTCGTCAACTCCGCCTGCTCCGTTGTGCATAATTATCCAACCTGCTTGGTTATTTTTCACAACTTTTGCCATTTCTTTTGTGACAACACCGCTGACATCATTGATGATGTTTGCACCCCATTCAAGCGTGTTGAGTGCAACAACAGGAAAATAGGTGTCAATGCTTATCGGCACATCCGTCTGTGCCCTGACTTTTGAAATAACCGGCTCAAGTCTGTCCAATTCCTCAAGAGGTGAAATTTTTTCTGTATAGCCGGGTCTGGTGCTCTGTGCGCCGAAATCCAAAATATCTGCGCCGTCCTCAACCAATTTGAGGGCACATTCAATCGCCGATTCAGGCGAAAAATGGTCGCCACCGTCCGAAAAACTGTCCGGTGTGACATTCACAATACCCATAATAAGCGGTCGGTCGCCGTATTCAATATTTTTGTCTGTACATTTCCAAATCATAACTTTGCCTTTCTGCCAAAAACATTCATATACAAAATGCGACAGCTCCCCCAAAAAACAAGGAGAGCTGTATTTGATTTTATCTTTGAAGCAAGGACAAAACCTCTGCTCTTGTGCGTGCGTCTTTTTTCATAATTCCACGAAGTGCGGAAGTCATTGTTGACGAGCCTGAAGCCTTTGCACCTCTGATGTTCATACATGTGTGCTCCGCTTCAACGATGACCGCAACTCCCTTTGGCGAAAGATTTTCTTCCAAAAAGTCGGCAATATCCGAGGTCAATCTTTCCTGAACCTGCGGTCTTTTTGCAAAATTATCAACTATTCTTGCAAATTTTGAAAGCCCGATAATCTTATTATCCGACGGAATATACGCAATATGTGCCTTGCCGACAAACGGAAGCAAATGATGCTCGCACATTGACGAAAACGGAATGTCACGCACGATAACCATCTCATCATTTGACCTTTCATCAAACAATTTGAGGTGTTGCTTTGCATCGCTGTCAAGTCCCGCAAACATCTCCTCATACATATTTGCCACCCTTTTCGGTGTTTCGATAAGTCCCGGACGGTTTACATCCTCGCCCACCGCTTCAAGAATGTCACGAACGGCATTCATAATTTTTTGCTTGTTTTCTTCTGTAATCATAATAATTCCTCGTTATAGTTTTGTGTAAAACAATATTTACTTGCTGAAATAACCCTTGATTTCCTGCACGGATTTTGGAGTGAGCACATTCGACTGCGAATACTTGATTTTTGCCGAATAAACCGCAATATCTCTGTTTTTTTTGCAAAAGACCTCAAGGGAGTCGATATTATCCTGAAAATCACGAACCGTGATGTTTGTGGTTGAACTGTTGATAAACAATCTGAATATTGCCTCGGCATTTTCAAAATTTTCCTCGTTAAACAGTTCTGTAAGCCCGTAAAGGATAATTTGATTTGCTTTGGAATAATCCACCATATCATTTGAATAATAACGCAAAATATCGGCTGTTTCGGAGCCTGACAGCTTTTGTTCGCCTTTGCCGATACGAACCGAATACTTGTCATCCGGATTTTCGTTGCTGAATTTGATTACATCGGTTGACGGATAAATATATGTGCCGAGTTTGTTGACAAATTCGATGAAGTCATTCGTTTTCATTGAAGCGTAGTAATCTATATTCACTCCAAGATATGAAGTCAACTTTGTTTGAATTGTTGCTCCTCCGCCGAGTGAATACAAATCATAGAGAGATTGACCGTCAATATCGGTGTTCGGTGAAAGCGAGCAGACCTTGTAGCTTTGAGTATCTTTATCTGCCTGCACCAAAAATGCAAAGTGAATGACCGATTCTTCATCATCGGTTTCTATAATCAAAAAGTTGCTTTTGCCCGAAATTTTCGGCAATTTTTCAACAGTATTGACCTGTTCGGTGACAGTGACATTTTCACCTGCAAAAAATTCCTTGACCGATGAATATTTCTGCGACAATATGCCGAAAAAAGCAACCGTAAATATAACAATTACAACAAGCAGAATAAGCAAAATATGCTCTTCTCTGCTCTTTTTACCGTTTGATTTGCTGATATAAATATCGCCACGGTGCTTAAAAATTTTCATATTCTGCCTTTCTTATATTTTATATTGAATTCATTATAAAATAAATACATTCAAATTGCAACCTAAAATGAAAGATGTTGACCCTGCCGTTTTTGTTTGGTTTTGCTCATACATCTTATACAGTATATATATTATAGAAGTATATAATTATTATCTTATTTTAAATATTTATTGACTTAAACTCTTTTCTTTACTATAATAGATTATGTATTATTGCCTCAATCTTTTTTTTTGTCCCAACAAAGTTACACACTAAGGTTGCCCGACAAGGTTGCCCACTCGGCAAAATACTTTTTAATATTTAATAAAAACAAATTTTACATAACGGAGATTATTATATTTATGGATACATACCAAGAATTATGGCAAAATGTTCTCCTTTATTGCAAAGAGCAAACAAACCAAACGGCATACAATTTGTGGTTTGCTCCGATAGAAATGACTGAATTTAACGGAAGCGAGGCAACGCTGAAATTTGCCAACGAGTTTAAGAAAAACACGGTTGTTGGCAGATACGGAAAATTGATTGAAGAAGCATTTGAGGTTATTTGCGGATTTGAAGTAAAAATCAATTTTTATTGCCCCGAGGACGAAATGAGTCAAAAGCAAAAAACGGAAATCAGTTTTGCAGACTTTAAAAATGAAACATTTACCTTTGACAATTTTATTGTCGGCCCGAGCAACAGATTTGCATATGCGGCGGCAAAAGCAATCGCAGCCGACCCTGCCGGTCAAATCAGCAACGGTGCAAAATACTACAACTACAATCCGCTTTTCATTTACGGCTCGAGCGGTTTGGGTAAAACCCACCTTCTCAACGCTATCAGCTACGAGGTCAGCCGAAATTATCCTGAAATGCGAATTACTTATGTCAAGGCGGAAAATTTTGCAAACGAATTTATTGAGAGCCTTGGCAAAAAGACAGTTGACGAATTCCACAACAAATACAGAAACAACATTGATTTGTTTTTGGTTGACGATGTTCAGTTCATCGCAGGTAAAACACAGACAGAAGAAGAATTCTTCCACACATTCAACAGCCTTGTAGACAACGGCAAACAAATTGTGTTGACCTCCGACCGTCCTCCAAAAGAAATCAAATCGCTCACAGAGCGTCTTTGCTCAAGATTTGAAAGCGGACTTTTGGCAGATGTTCAGTCCCCTGAATTTGAAACAAGATGTGCCATAATCAAAAGAAAAGCACAGCTTCTTGATTTTGAAATTGAGGACGACAATGTTGTTGAATACATTGCACAAAACATCAAAACAAATATTCGTCAACTTGAAGGAATTACAAAAAGATTGCAGGCAATCTGCAAATTCAGCGAGCAAACACCAACCATTTCGCTTGCACAGAGTGCAATCAAGGCGGTTCAAAATGATGTTCGCCCAATTGGTGATGTGCTCAAAATTATTGTTGAGGAAGTCAGCAGAACAACAGGAATTTCTGTTGAGGATATTTACAGCAAGAAGCAGACAAGTGATGTTTCCATTGCAAGAAAAATGTGCTTCTACATCATCCGTGAAGTAACCGATATGAGCTTTAAAGCAATCGGCGAAAAGTTCGGCAAGGACCACTCAACAGTTATGTACAATGTAGAAAAATTTGAAGAAAAGATGAAAAATGATTCTGCACTTGAATATCAGGTCAGCGACATTATCAATAATGTAAAGGAATAATAAATTTTAAAGATTAGATAATTGATAAGAAATTATTTAAATTTCTTTTCTTGCGAACGGGAGCTGTACAAAGGTACCGCCCCTGAGCAAAAAACGAAAAGCACCAAATATATTTTGTATATGATATACAAAATATAGTTACAATCCTTCCGAGTGCGATAAAACGCACCCACCTCCCTTTACACAAGGGAGGCAAAAATCGGTTTAATTATTTTAAGGTGCGGTTTAAAAAATTTATTGCAATTATTTTCCACAAAATTTTAAGTTTCCACATTAATATTTTTCACACAGTATGTGGAAAACCAAAGTTTTACACATTTTAAACAAATTTTTCACAAACGGGATGTTAAAATTTTTTGAGGCAAAATTCTTTGTTTAAAAAGGTTTCAAGAGTTTTACACATTTTGCACTGCCTCTAATACTAATACTACAATAATGATATATTGTGATAGCAAATCCCGTTTCCAAACTGAAAATGAGGCAAACAGAGCTGTGAATTTTCAACACAGATGAAAAAATAAATTAATTAGCCGTATATAGCTATATCATATAAGAGGAGCATCGGTATGAAATTTATATGCAATACAAAAGAATTATCGGCAGCCTGCAATAATGTAATCAGAGCGGTCAGCACAAAGGTAACAATTCCGACAATTGAGGGTATTCTCATTGAATGCGGAAGCGAC
The DNA here is from genome assembly GCF_900167205.1 of Eubacterium coprostanoligenes. Taxonomy (GTDB): domain Bacteria; phylum Bacillota; class Clostridia; order Oscillospirales; family Acutalibacteraceae; genus Eubacterium_R; species Eubacterium_R coprostanoligenes. Next base: position 50,814 of record NZ_FUWW01000011.1, on the reverse strand, counting down.
ACTTTGAGCCTTACAGGTTATGACTTTGAATTTGGAATCAACACAATTATGAGTGTTGATGTTGTTGAGCCGGGTGCAATAGTAATCAATGCAAAGGTGCTTTGCGATATTATCCGCAAACTTAACAATGATGAGGTTACTATTGAAACAAACGGTAGTTCTGTATCAATCATCAGCGGTGCCGCACAGTACAATATTTCCGGCATAGACGCAGAGGACTACCCTGAACTTCCGTCTGTTAATAACGGAGATAAGGTTGAACTTGACCAAAAACTTATGTATTCAATGATCAGCCAAACCGTTTTTGCAGTTGCAGACAACGAATCATCAAAGCCTGTTTACACAGGTCTTAAGTTTGAAATTGCAGACGACACAATCACAATGATTGGTGTTGACGGCTATCGTCTTGCTATCAGAAAAGAAAAAATCAATTATAACGGTGAACCTCTTGATTTTGTTGTTCCGAAAAAAACAATTAAGGAAATTACAAAACTTTTCAATTTGGAAGAGGACAAGAGCGTGAATATGCTCATCAGCAAGCGTCATATTGTGTTTGAAATTGAAAATTACAGCATTATCAGCCGACTTCTTGATGGTGAATTCATTGATTACACCGCCGCAATTCCAAATGTACAAAAAACAACAGTGCTCATCAACACAGGCGATGCGATTGACTGCATTGAAAGAACATTGCCTGTTATTGAAAATAATCAGAAAAACCCGATTAGATGCTTGTTTGACGGTGACCAAATGAGAGTGTCAACCGTGTCAAGCCTCGGCAGAGTTGTGGATTACACACATGCAAATACATCGGGCGACAGAGTAGAAATCGGCTTTAACTCAAAATTTATGCTTGATGCACTCCACGCAAGCGACACAGACGAAGTGAAGATTGAACTTTGCGGACCTGTCAGCCCTGCGGTTATCAAGCCTATTAACGCAAACAACTTTATTTTCCTTGTGCTTCCAATGAGGTTGAAAAATGAGAATTAAGGTAAAAACAGCAGAACATCAAAAAGAAACGGTAAAAATCAATACCGAATTCATACAGTTGCAATCATTCCTTAAATTTAAAGGAATTGCAGAAACAGGCGGTCAGGCAAAAGAATTCATACAAGACGGAATCATCCGTGTGAATGGTGAAGTTTGCACCGCAAGAGGTAAAAAAATCAGAAACGGCGATGTTGTAACGGCATTTGCGGTTGATTATACAATAGTAAATGAAGATTAATTCAATTACACTTGAGAATTATAGAAATATAAAAGAACTGTCGGTTGATTTTGATGATGTGAACATCATTTGGGGTGAAAATGCACAGGGCAAAACCAATTTGCTTGAAGCAATATATTTGTTCAGCGGTGCAAAAAGTTTCAGAGGTGCAAAGGACAAAGAACTTGTCAAATTTGATTGCGACTACGCAAAAATGAAACTCGATTTTTTTGCAAACGGCAGAGAACAAACAGCCGAAATCAGCATTAAAGACAGAAAAACAGTGACCCTTAACGGTATAAAAAAAAGAAGTTCAACAGAACTCGGGGACGAAATCAAAACGATTATTTTCAGTCCCGACCACCTGAATATGATTAAGGAAGGTCCGAACGAACGCCGAAAATTCATTGACGGGGCACTATGCCAAATAAAAAGCAATTATCGCACATTACTGAAAAATTACAGCAGAACTCTTGTCCAAAGAAACTCCCTGTTGAGAAATGCAGAGAGCGTTGATGAGGTTGCACCTATGCTTGAAGTGTGGGATGTTAACTTGGCAAACTTGGGTGCAAAAATAATTTATCAACGAATTATGTACCTAAAGGCGATTAAACCGTACCTTAAAAGCATATTTGAGGGCATCAGCGGTGGCAAAGAGGACATTGAACTTGTTTATATCGGGGCAGACACCTACACGGATGATGTGAATGATATTGAACAAAGGCTGTATAATAAAATTAAAAGTCACAGAAAAATTGATGTGCTCAACCACACGACAACCAAAGGTCCGCACCGTGACGACATAGAAATTATGATTAACGGCAGGAGCGTAAAATCCTTTGGCAGTCAGGGTCAGCAAAGAAGCTCGGTGCTTGCGCTCAAATTGGCGGAAGCAAGCCTGCTTCGAGAAATGACGGGCGAAAATCCGATTGCTCTGCTTGACGATGTTATGAGCGAACTTGACGAAAAGCGACAGGATTATATCCTGAACCACATCAAAGATTTGCAGATTTTCATCACCTGCTGTGACAAAGAAACCGTGCTTCGACTGAAAAAAGGCAAAACTTTTCATATTGCAAACGGAGCACTCTCGGAGGGTTGACAATGTATTTGCACATAGGCGAGGACACCCTCGTGAGAGATAAGGATATTATCGGTATTTTTGATATGGACACTTCAACCGTCAACAAGGCGACAAGGGACTATCTCAAAAAAGCCGAAAAAGACAAAAAAGTAATTTATGTAAACTATGACTTGCCGAAATGTTTTGTTGTTACAGACAAAAATGTTTTTGTAAGTCCGATAAACACGGGCACACTCAACAAGCGTGCCAAATAAATGGGGTTAAAAAATGGAAGAAGAAAAGAAGTTAACCAATCTTGAGGAAGAGGATATCAACACCGTTGTAACAGAAGAATACAGTGCGGATGATATTCAGGTACTTGAGGGACTTGAGGCGGTTAGAAAAAGACCGGGTATGTACATAGGCTCAACAGGACCGAGAGGACTTCACCACCTTGTTTACGAGATTGTGGACAACTCTATCGACGAGGCTCTTGCAGGCTATTGTACTCATATTGAAACCGAGATTTTGCCGGGCAATGTCATCACAGTTCGTGATAACGGCCGTGGTATTCCGACCGGTATCAACGAAAAAACAGGACTTCCTGCCGTAACCGTTGTTCTCACAGTGCTTCACGCAGGCGGTAAATTCGGCGGTTCGGGCTACAAGGTTTCGGGCGGTTTGCATGGTGTTGGTTCATCGGTTGTAAACGCACTTTCGGAATGGCTTGAAGTTGAGGTAACTCAAAACGGCCACATCTATGCACAGAGATTTGAAAGAGGCGTGCCTGTAAATGATTTGCACATCATTGGCGACAGTGACGGTCAGGGCACATTCATCAAATTCAAGGCAGATGACGAAATCTTCCAAGAAACAACACAATATGATTTTGACATCCTTGAAAGACGACTTCGTGAGCAAGCATTCCTCAACGCAGGTCTTTCAATCAGCCTTACCGACAAGAGAGAACTTACCGAAAAGCCGGAGGGCGACAAATACGGCGAGGACGAACACACTGCCGTTTATTGCTACGAGGGCGGTATCCGTTCTTTTGTTGAATGGATAAACGAAAGCAGAGGACTCACTCCTATTCAGCCTGAAGTTATCCATATTTCAACTACAAAGGATGACAAGAGTGCAGAAGTTGCACTTTGCTATACAGACAGTTATTCCGAAACAAAACTTTCATTTGCAAACAATATCAACACTGTTGACGGCGGTACTCACGAAACAGGATTTAAGACTGCCCTTACAAGAGTGTTTAATGATTACGGCAAAAAATACGGAATTCTCAAGGACAGCGACAAGAAATTTACAGGTGACGATGTTCGTGAGGGTATCACCGTTGTAATTTCGGTTAAACTTACAGAGGCACAGTTTGAGGGTCAAACAAAGGGCAAACTCGGCAATACCGAAATGACAGGTCTTGTGTCAGGTCTTGTTTACGACAAACTTATGACCTATTTTGAGGAGCATCCGCAGGTTGCAAAAGCACTCCTCAACAAATCGCTTGACGCTTCCCGTGCAAGAGAAGCAGCAAGAAAAGCAAGAGAAAACGCAAGAAGAAAATCTCCGCTTGAGAGCAACTCTTTGCCTGGCAAACTTTCGGACTGCACATCAAAAGAACCTGAAAAATGCGAAATTTACATCGTAGAGGGTGACTCTGCGGGAGGCTCGGCAAAACTTGGCCGTGACCCGAAATATATGGCAATTCTTCCGCTTTGGGGCAAGATGCTCAATGTTGAAAAGGCACGACTTGACAAGGTTTACGGCAACGAAAAACTTGTGCCTGTAATCACGGCACTCGGCACGGGTATCGGCGAAGACTTTGACATTTCAAAGCTCCGCTATCACAAAATCGTGCTTATGGCGGATGCCGATGTCGACGGTGCGCATATCACAACCCTTTTGCTCACATTCTTCTTTAGATATATGCCTGAACTTATTGAACACGGACATGTCTATTTGGCAATGCCGCCACTCTTTAAGGTGACAAAGAACAAGAAGAGCGAATACGCATATTCTGACGAGCAGAGAGATGACATCATCCAAAAAATGGGCGGAGATTGCGATGTTCAGCGATACAAGGGTCTTGGTGAAATGGACCCTGAACAGCTTTGGGAAACCACAATGGACCCCGAGTTCAGAACAATGAAGCGTGTTACTGTTGATGACGCACAGATTGCAAGCGAAAACTTCTCTATCCTTATGGGTGAGGATGTTGAGCCAAGAAGACAGTTTATCGAGCAAAACGCAAAGTTCGTTAAGAACCTTGATATTTAATTTTAGAATAGGAGATATTACAAAATGGCAAGAAAAGAAGTAGTGCGTGACAATATTGACTATTCTAACCAAAAAATAGTTGATGTTGAAATCAGCAAGGAAATAAGAAGTGCCTTTCTTGACTACTCAATGAGCGTTATTGTTTCCCGTGCGCTCCCTGATGTAAGGGACGGCTTGAAGCCTGTTCACAGAAGAATACTTTATGCAATGTACAACACCGGACTTTATCCGGACAAGCCTTACCGTAAGTGTGCTACCACCGTCGGTGAAGTGCTCGGTCACTATCACCCACACGGTGACGCATCCGTTTATGATGCTTTGGTAAGAATGGCACAGGACTTTTCGCTCCGTCATCCGCTTGTTGACGGTCACGGAAACTTCGGTAGCGTTGACGGCGACCCTGCCGCTGCATACAGATATACGGAAGCAAGAATGAGCAAGATTTCGCTCAAAATGCTTGAAGATATAAAAAAGGACACAGTAAATTGGGTTCCGAACTTTGACGACACAGAGGTTGAACCCGAAGTTTTGCCTACAAAGTTCCCGTGCCTGCTCGTCAACGGCTCATCGGGTATCGCAGTAGGTATGGCAACCAACATTCCGCCTCACAATATGGGCGAGGTTGCAGAGGGTGTTTGCTGTCTTATTGACAATCCGGACGCCGAACTTGAAGAAATTATGCAATACATCAAAGGTCCTGACTTCCCGACCCACGGTATTATTATGGGTGCAAAGGGCATCAAAGAAGCATATTCAACAGGCAGAGGCAAAATTATTGTTCGTGCAAGAGCCGAAATCAAGGAAACCAAGAACGACAGATACAAAATTATCGTTACCGAGCTTCCTTACAGCGTAAACAAAAGACGACTTATCGAAAAAATTGCCGAGCTCATCAAGGACAAGAGAATTGAAGGCATTGCCGATTTGCAGGACTATACCGACAGACACGGTATGCACATCGAAATCACAATAAAGAGAGATGCAAACGCACAGGTTGTGCTCAATAATCTTTACAAAATGACCGAAATGCAAACAACTTTCGGCGTTATCCTCCTTGCGCTTGACGGCGGAGTGCCGAAAATTCTCACGCTCAAGCAAATTCTTCAAAAATACATCTCATTCCAAGAGGAGATTATCACAAGAAGAACAAGATTTTACCTCAAGAAAGCCGAAGAGCGTGCTCACATTTTGGAGGGTCTTGCAAAGGCGCTTGACATTGTTGATGAGGTTATCGCAACAATCCGTGCCTGCCGTGGCGGACAAAGCGAAGCAAAGCAAGCCATTATGGATAAGTTCGGTTTTGACGACCCACAGGCAGCGGCTATTGTTGCTTACCGTTTGGGTCAGTTGGCAGGTCTTGAAATCGAAAAGATTTTGAACGAGTTGGAAGAACTCCACGAAAAAATCAAGGACTACAACGACATTCTCAACAACGAACAAAGAGTGCTTGACATCGTCAAGACAGAAATCCGTGAAGTTGCCGACAAATACGGTGACGAAAGAAGAACGGAAATTTCCGCATTCACAGGCGATGTTGACGATGAGGACTTGATTCCTGTTGAAGACTGCATTCTCACACTCACCGAGCGTGGCTACATCAAGCGTCAGACAGTTGACACCTACAAGGCTCAAAACCGTGGCGGCAAGGGCATTATGGGTATGTCAAGACGAGAAGAAGATGTTGCAAAGAATATGTTTACATGTTCAACTCACGACGCAATTCTCATATTCACCAATATGGGCAAGGTGTTCAAGCTGAAGGGCTATCAAATTCCTGAAGCATCAAGAACAAGCAAGGGTATGAATGTCATCAACCTCTTGCCGATTGAACAAGACGAAAAAGTTACTGCAATGGTTAAGGTGCCAAAGGACAGCGACAGAGAATATCTCTGTATGGTTACACGAAACGGCGTCATCAAGCGTACAGCACTTGACCAATACAATAATATCAGAAAAACAGGCATTATTGCCATCAATCTTGACGAAGGTGACGAACTCTGCTGGGTTGAAATCACAGACGGCGAACGCAATCTCATTGTTGCCACTCATGACGGTATGTCTATCTGCTTCAAGGAAGAGGACGCCCGTCTTATCGGCAGAACCGCAAGAGGTGTAAGAGCTATTCAGCTTGCCGAGGGCGACTATGTTGTCGGATTTGCGGTTGCAGTTGAAAATATGCAACTCCTCACCGTATCAGAAACCGGCTACGGCAGAAGATCCGATTTTGAGGATTACCGTGTTCAGGGCAGAGCCGGCAAGGGTCTCATCAACTACCACACCGACAAATACGGCAAGGTTGCTATGATTGCTCCTGTTATGGAAGAAAATGATGTTATTATGATTACCTCCGACGGTGTTGTAATCCGCACCCACGCCGACCAAATCTCGCTCATCAAGAGAGGCGGAAAGGGCGTTAAGGTAATGACCGTTAAGGACAACGAAAAGGTTGCAACAATAGGCATTGTTGAACGAGCAAATGATGAGGAAGAAATCACTGCTCCGGAGCAAACAGATGCCGAGGCACAGAATGAAGATGTGCCTGTCGAGGAATAATAACCGTCAGTGATGACGACAGAGGAGTAATTTATGGAAAAAGGATATAATATCGACGATATTCTCTCGGAGGTTCAAAAACGCCGTGAGGAAAACGAGGCTAAGATTAAGTCGGACAACGAAGCTGCACAAAAAGTTGTTGAAGAAGTTATCAACAGCAAAAAACCGGAGCCTGTCGTTGAGGATATAACTCCAAGCGAAGAAACCGAGGAGGAATCGCAGGATACTTATTCTCAAACCACAAATGATAAAACACAAGAGCCTGTTCAAGAGGCACAGCCTGTTCATCGGGAAGTGCCTGAAAGCAAAGCGGAAAAGCCTGTAAAAAAGGCTGAACCGCAGGCTCAATCTGCCAAAAAAGTGCCAAAAACGGATGACGAGGACTTTGTTGATGTTAAGGAAATAGTTGACCAAAACAACGACTACGAAAATTACTACATCAACACTTCCGACAAGGATGCCCGTGACAGAGCCCGTGCAAGAAAGAAGAAGAAAAACGACAAGAAGAAAAAGAAGAACACCGCTGTTAAGGTTATTCTCATTTTGCTTGTTATCGTTCTTTGCGCAGGAATCGGCGTTTATTGGTATGTCAACAATATTTTAGAAACCGTGACGGACGAAAATGCGGACAAGCAAGTCAGCGTTTCTTCGTTCAGAATGGACGAGCGAGTTGAGTGCTTTGACAACTTTGAAGAAACAGACGCATCGGAAATCGGCTCGCTCAAAGATATGATTAAGAAGTGGTACAAAAACGGTACGCCTGTATCATCAACAAGGGTGCTCAACATTATGCTCATCGGTGAGGACACCCGTGGCAAAAATGTGCTTGAAAGCGGAACGAGAGCCGACTCTGCAATCATTGCAAGCGTAAATCTTGACACAAAGCAGATTAAACTCACATCAATTCTCCGTGATGCCTACGCTTATTGGGAAAACACACCGGGTGACGAATCGACAGGTCATTTTGGCAAAATCAACGGCGCAATGTCCACTGACGGCGGTGATATTCACACCTATATTTCAGCAGTTGAAAATCTTTATAAAATCAAGATAGACAACTATGTTATTGTAAACTTCACAAGTTTTGAAAAGATAATCGACAATTTGGGTGGTGTTGAGCTTGAACTCACAAGTGCCGAAATTAACGAAATCAACAACCACCAAAAGAGATACGGCGGTGTTTACATCGACAAGACATTTGACGGAACAAAGGGCATGCTCAAACTTTCGGGCAAGCAGGCTCTCGCTTATTGCAGAATCAGAAAGATTGACTCCGACAATATGCGTGCAAACCGCCAAAAGATTTGTCTTACAAAGGTGTTTGACGATTTGAAGGGCGCTTCAAGCGTTCAACTTCTCAAAATCCTCAACGATATGGTGCCTTACATCCGCACCGATATGCCAAAGAGCAATATCGTTTCAACCGCAAAATATGCGCTCAAAGAGGGTTGGATGAACTATGCCGTTAAGTCGTCAAATCTTCCTGAATACAGAAATGACGAGAACGGCGCAGGCGGTAATTTCTATGGCGCTTGGTGCTGGAAAGCCGACTATCCGATGGACGCATATATGCTCCAAATGGACATTTACGGCAAGAGCAACATCACTCTTGCACGCACAAGAGTTGACTACATCAACTGCCGTGAATCAGGATTTTATTCGGAAACAGGCTATGCCGTGCAGGCAACCTACACCAACGAAAACTACGGTGAAGTAACCACCCGTGCACCGGAAAAAACTGACGAAGAATAAACATTATCAAGCCTCCCCTTTTAATGTTATAAAGGGGAGGTATAATTCGGTTGATTATATCTTGGCGTGTTTCAGAACCTTTCTCAACAGCCTACTTGCTCTTTAATTATTAGGCGAACACAGTTCGCCCCTACGACATAAAAAACGACCTATTAAACATAATAGGTCGTTTTTATTGACAGATATTGCAGAATAATATATAATCTTTTTCGGACAAGGAGATTTGTTTTGAAAAACGGATAGGCGGTTAAATCTTACCTCCGAACTTCATTTGAAGAACGAGGAGGTGGTATTATGGATTTTCTTATTATTCTAACGGTTTTCGTTATAGTATATACAGGATACATAATTGAAATAAAGAAGAAGTAATCGCCCAAACTTCCAAATGAGTGCGATTACTTCATTGCTCAATCAAGGAGGTTGACCGTCTGTCAGACTGCTCCTTGTTCATTTTTATTATATATAATTAGTTTGAATTTGTCAACACTATGTTATTTTTCCAATTCGTTCAGCGAAACGGGTACGGTGTCAACAACTTCAACTTTTTTGCCCTGCATCCAAATTGACGGTGTGATGCGTAGCTTGTAGCCGTAGCCGGCGTCCATTTGCCAATGTGCCATAGGTGCTTCCGGAAGTCCGTAGCAAGCCAAAATCGTCATCAAAACTCCTGCGTGCGACACTATGGCAAACTTTTCTGTGCCGGTTGACACGCAACCCTCAACGACTTGTTCAAACGCTTTGCAGACTCTCTGCACAAATTCTGCGTTGCTTTCGCCAAACGGCGGGCGTGCATACATATCGCCGTGAAGCCAGTTTTTGAAGTCCTCGTTGTCCTTCAAATCGTCTGCCGTAAGCTCCTCGAACTCGCCGAATGAGTACTCGATGAAGTTATCTATTACAATTTTGTTATTTTTTGGGTACATTATGTCAGCCGACTCCATTGCCCTTTTTAGTGGAGAAACGAAAACTGCATCCACCTTGGGATACGGGTGCTCTTTTTTTATCTCTTTGAGCTGTTCTATACCAAATGTGGACAAAGGATAATCCGTATGCCCAATATACTGTGCGTTAAGATTGCCTTTTGTGAGTCCGTGTCTTAATAAATACACTGTGTATGATTTCATTATTTAAAACCTCCGTGAAAGTGATTTTTAACCAAAATATTACAAAAATACAACAAATAAAAAATAGTTCTTTACAAAAAGTATAATAAGTGGTAGTATGTATTTAGATTACAAATTGTATAGTGTTGAGAAGAGAACTATCGCTTTGTTCTAATATTTAGGAATTGGTTTAAGGGGAAGCTATGAAGAACGAAACAGAAAAGTTGTCCAAATTCTCCCAAATGCTTTCAAAAATGAGAAAAGAGAGAGGCATCAGCCAAAAAAAGGCTGCCACCGATTTGGGTATTTCTCAAGCGCTTCTTTCTCATTACGAAAAAGGCATCAGAGAATGTGGGCTTGATTTTGTTATTAAATGCAGCCGATATTACGGAGTCACCACAGATTATCTGCTTGGTGTGAGCGAAAGCAGAAACGGATTTAACGGTAATGTGCTTTCCGCTCTTGACGGCAGCGGCGAGGGCCGCTCAATCAAATCTATGGCGCTCGCAACAAAATATTTGCTTGAGCTTGCAACCGCAGGTGCAAACAATAATCAAAGCAAATTTGTATATGATTACTTTATGCTTTGCATATACAGGGGTGCTCTTACTCTTGCTAAAGCCGGTGATTTGCCAAAGGAACTTTTCAGAATTGATTATTCTGTTGCCCGTGATTTGGCATCGGCAGCAATTGCAGTGCAGGACGCAAAGTTCGTGCTTATTGAGGACAAGTCACGCACAGGCATTGACGAAAACCAATTTGCTCCGCTCAAGGATATTATCACCGAGGCAGAGGAATACATTTTGTCAAACTACATTTTAGAGTAAATTATCGGGTTTTGCCCGGCAAGTCAGATTGCAATATATATCGAAACGGAACGGCAGTTTTCGCCGTTCTTTTTCGTTGTTAGTCAAACACAGTTAGCCCCTATGAATTTTGATTACAATTCAAACTGTGTTTTTTGGGTTTTGATGTATTCAAGTATGATGTCGGTGCTGATTTTGGCAGCAATCATCTTGAAAGTCGGATAATCCATTTGTGCGTTTGCGTCACCGCCATCGCTGATAGAACGCAGAACAGCGAACGGCACTCCGTTTGCCTTGCAGGTGTGACCTATTGCACCGCCTTCCATTTCTCCGCAAATTGCGTTGAATTCGGTTGAAATAAGGTCTTTAAGCTCCTGTGATGCAATGAAGGTGTCGCCCGAAGCAACCGTGCCCCTGTGGATTTTTTCTCCGCAGCGGATTGCACATTGGCTGAGTGCCTCGGAAATCTCCCTGTCGGTTTCAACCTTGATGACATTCAGCCCGTTGATGAAGCCTCTCGGTTCGCCAAGAGCCGTGATGTCAATATCATATTCGCAAACATCGTTTGCAATAACAACATTTTTGATGATTACATCGCTTGAAAGCGAACAGCCAACGCCGACATTGATGATTGCGTCAGGCTTGAAGCGGTCAATCATAATCTGTGTGCACAGCGAAGCGTTCACCTTGCCCGGTGAGCACTGCGCAACAGTGACCATAACATTTTCAATTGTTCCGCAAACAAAAACTATGCCCGCAATTTCGGTTTCAACAGCATCTTTGACCTTTGCCTTGATGCTTGCTACCTCCACATCCATTGCTCCAATGATTCCCAGCATAATTCATTCTCCTTGATTTTTTCTATAATAAATTTGTAAATCACACAGCCGAGGATTGCCCCAACCGTGTTGAGTATAACATCGTCTATATCGGGGTCACCACACTTAAAAAAGTATTGATAAAACTCCATAGAAACGCTGATTGCAACGGGCAAACAAATCCCCCAAAAGAATTTACACCGCTTTGTAATCCCCAAAAGCACAATGACCAAAGCCGTAAAAAACAGCACATTGCCTGCGTCCCTGATGAGCAACTCAAGTTCTCCGCTTTTGGCAAACTCACTCATTTCGCCGTTGAAAGGGATGAGGTTTGGCGGATTGTATACTTTGCCGTAAATACGAGATGAAAAATAAATTTTTGCAAACCCGATAACCATAACCGGAATTGAACCCGAAAAGAACGCTTTGAGCGACTCGGCGTAATGATTGTTGAGTTCCCTGTTTTTTTGGCGGATAAGCGTAATCAAAGTTATGACCGCCAAAACGGAAAAGAAAGTTTCCAACCCAAAAATGAGCTGATGAAGCGACCGAGAGCGGTCTGTCATATCAAAATGTCGCAGATTTATGCCGTCGAGCACAAATAAAACTGAAAAGACAATCATAACCGACGCTGTGCGGTCGGCAATATAAATAAAATCGTGATTTATTAGATAATGAATCACAGTGACGGCAATCGGCACTATGAGAGCAAGCAGAAGTTTAAGCCAGCTATATCTGAAATATAACGACAAAAGAAAGTGATTGTAGTTGTAAAGAAATTGGCACGAGGAGAAAAAAATCGCCAATGTGAACAGGATATTTGAAAATTTTTTTATGCCCAAAACGGTATTTTTAGTTGTTGACACCCTGCTCACCCCCAACATATAGTGCCATTATATAATATATTTAGAATAAATACAAGTTTTTGTTGACAAATTGACATATTTTATAATATAATATCAAGGCTAATAGTATGTGTGGTAGTTTTGCCACATATCAAAAAAGCGTTTTGCCTGTGCTATACCGCACAGAGATTATAAAAGATTAAGACGAGTTTAGTCTTTGCGAAAGGTAGTGAAAAAGAATGAAGAGAACATTTCAACCAAAGAAGAGACATGCACAGAAGGTTCATGGCTTCAGAAAGAGAATGTCAACAAAGAATGGTAGAAAGGTACTTGCTCGCCGTCGTGCAAAGGGCAGAAAGTCACTTTCTTACTAATTAGCAAGTAAAGGAACGATTTTGTGAAAGGTCAAACCTTAAAGGAAAATAAGGATTTTCGCAGATTGTATTACAGGGGCAAAAGCGAGGCAAGCTCTGCGCTTGTTACCTACGGAATGAAAAGTCGTAGGGGCGGTGTCCGCTACGGAATAACCACAAGCAAAAAAATTGGCGGTGCAGTTCAGCGCAACCGTGCTCGCCGAGTTATTCGAGTAGCCTTCAGGAATATTGAGCCACTCATCGAGGGCAGTTGGGATTTTGTTTTTGTTGCAAGAACAAGAACAACCGAGTGCAAGGAGGATGTTGTGGAGAGGGCTATGCTCAAGCATATGCAGGCAATAGGTGCTGTTAAGAATGAAGAAGATTAACGCTTTTATCAAAAAGATTATGATATTTTTGATAAGAACCTATCAGGTGACTTTGTCGCCGAGGTTTTCGCACGGTGCTTGCAGATACACACCAACCTGCTCGCAATACGCCATCGAGGCAATACAAATTCACGGAATATTCAAGGGCACATTGCTTGCCATAAGGAGAATATTGCGTTGCAATCCTTTTTTTAAGGGTGGATACGACCCTGTTCCGATGAAAAAAACAAAGCAAGAGGACAATTATCGGTGATAACTACTATTACTATGGCTGTATCGAACGGTATGGGTTTGTTTAAACCGCTGTACTGGTTGTTCGGTAAGTGTATGGAAGGTTTGTTGATGCTTTTCAACGACCAATATTTCCTTGCTCTTATTGTGTTCACCATCGTTACCCGTTTGATATTGTTCCCATTAAACCTCAAACAGCAAAAAACAATGGCAAAGACATCCCGTCTTCAGCCAAAAATTCAAAAAATTCAAAAGAAGTACGCAAATTCAAACGACCCGAGAGACCGTCAGAAAATGCAAGAGGAAATGCAGGAACTTTACAATCGTGAAGGTCATAATCCTATGAATATGGGTTGCGGTCCTATGCTCTTTCAAATGGTATTTTTGATGGGTATTATCGGTATTATTTACTATCCTATCCAATATATCATCGGCGTTGATATTGCGTCAAACAGTGATGCGATTTTCAAAGCACTCAACAAGGTGCACGAAATTAAGGGCAATTATTTCCAGATTGAAATTCTCCAGAATTTTGATATTTACAAGGATGTGCTTGCAAGCAAGTTCCCTGAACTTTTCACTGAGGCGAAGCTTAATGCGATTGCCGACTACAAGGCACATATGTTTATCGGAAACCTTGATATGACTCAAATTCCGAACTTTAAGAACTGGAAAGACCCAATAATCATCATCCCTATTCTCTGCTTGGTTACTTCTTTTGGCTCAACACTGTTGTCACAGCAGATTCAGAAAAAGCAAAATCCGGCAGCTGCCGCTCAAGGTCAGCAGATGATGATTATGATGCTTATGATGCCGTTTTTCTCTTTCTACATCTCATTCAAGGTTTCAGCCGCAGTAGGCTTCTATTGGATTATTTCCAACCTTGTTGCAACCGCACAGCAGGTGTTTATGGCAAAATTCTTCCCACCAAAGCGCAATGTTGCCCGTCAAATGATTGAAGCAACCATCGAGCGCCGTTCGAGAGAAGAAAGCATAAAAAAGACAAAATAAATCGGAGATTTATATATGATTATAGAAAGAATCGGTTCCGGCAAAACCTTGGAGGACGCTGTTGCTTCTGCAAAAGCAATGCTTAATGCTCCTGCAGGCGCTGAAATAAAGACCGAAGTGCTCCAAACAGGAAGCAAAGGTTTTTTAGGCTTTGGCAAAAAGGACTTTGAGGTTAAGGTTTCTTTCGATGACGGCAAACGCCCTGAAAAGGCAAAAAAGCCGACTCCGGAGAAGAAACCGGCACAGCAAAAGCCGGCACAAAAAAAGCAAGTTGCTCCAAAGAAGCCACAAGCTCCAAAAAAGCAGGATGCTCCGGCAAAGCCTGCCGAGGCGCAAGAGGCAAAGAGCGACCAGCCTAAAAAGGATTATCCAAAGAGCGTAGACCTTGAATATGCAAAGAGCTACTTCTTGACAATCCTTGAGGGATTAAAGATTGTTGATCCAAAAATTGAAGCGTCTTATGCCGAGGGCGTTGTAACAATCGACCTTGATTGTGAGGATTACGGAATTGTAATCGGTCACAGAGGCGAAACACTCGACAGCATCCAGTATCTTCTTTCTCTTGTTATCAAGAAGAGCACTATGGAATATGTCAGAGTTGTGATTAATGTCGGCAACTACAGAGAAAAGAGAGCTATGACTCTCTCAAATCTTGCAAAGAAAAACGCTCAAAGAGTTCTTCGCACAGGTAGAAGATACACATTTGAGCCAATGAATCCGTACGAGAGAAGAATTATCCACACAGCAGTGCAGGAAATTGAAGGTGTTGAATCACGCTCAATCGGATACAATCAGGACAGACGAGTTGTTCTTGAGCCAACAGGCGGTGTAAAGAGAAACGGCGGCAACTATCGCAGAGGCGGCAGAAGCCAGGCTGTTACAAAGGCTCCGGAAAATCACACACCAAAGGCTGACAGAGCAGATTTGCCAAAGTTCGGCAAGATTGAAGTGAATAAATAAGCAGGTGAAAGGTGCAGTTACTTATTATTGTAATAGGTATTTTGCACCTTTTTTGCATAAATTTTTAGGAAGTGGGAGAAGGAGTATGTCAACTATTGCAGCAATAGCAACCGGTAATGCGGCAGGCGGAATCGGTGTAATCAGAATAAGCGGTGACGAGGCAACAGCGGTTGCGGACAGAGTTTTCAAGGCTATGGACGGCAGTTTGCTTGCAGACCTCGGCGGATACAGAGCAAAATTCGGCAATGTTATAATCGGCGGTCAACCGAGCGACAATGCGGTTGCGCTTGTGTTCAAAGCTCCAAAATCCTACACGGGCGAGGATGTTGTTGAAATCAGCGTTCACGGCGGACTTCTTATAGTTCAAAAAACCTTGGAAGCCGTGCTTGATGCAGGTGCAAAGCCTGCCGAGGCGGGCGAATTTACAAAGAGGGCGTTCCTCAACGGCAAAATGGATTTGACCCAGGCGGAATCGGTGGCAAGCCTGATTTCCGCACAGGGCGAAGCAGGAATGAAAGCCTCTTTCAATGCCTTGCAGGGTTCTTTGAGCGATAAGATTAATTCTGTTTTGCAAAAACTACTTGATATGTCGGCACTTATGTCGGCTTGGGTTGATTATCCCGATGAGGAAATTCCCGAACTTGAGGAGGACGAGTTGCTTTCTACTCTCAAAGAGTGCGAAGCGGAGCTTGACGAGCTTCTTCAAAATTACGACAACGGTCAAACCGTGATTGACGGAGTTGACACGGCGATTGTCGGTATGCCGAATGTCGGCAAAAGCAGTTTGATGAATATGCTTGTCGGCAGGGACAAGAGCATTGTTACTCAAATTGAGGGCACAACCCGTGACATTGTTGAGGAGAGCGTTCGCCTCGGCGACCTTGTTCTTCATCTGCGTGACACGGCAGGTCTGCGTGAAAGTGATGATGTGGTTGAAAGCATCGGAATTGACAAAGCGTACAAGGCACTTGACGAAGCACAGCTTGTTCTTGCGGTTTTTGACAACAACAAGCCGCTTCAAAAGCAGGACAGAGAAATTCTTGAAAAGGCAAAAAGCAAGCCTGCCGTTGCGGTCATCAATAAGGTTGACCTTGAACAAAGGCTTGAAACAGACGAAATAGAAAACGCATTTGCCAAGGTGGTTTACATCTGCGCAAAGGAAAACAAAGGATTAAAGGAGTTGTCTTCGGCAGTCGAGGAACTTTTAGGTGTTCAGGATTTTGACACGGGCGCTCCGATGTTGGCAAATCTTCGTCAAAGGCAGAATTGCCAAAATGCCAAGGAAAATATTGCCGAAGCAATCGGCGGAGTTGAGATGGGCGTGACCTATGACGCAGTCAATGTTATGGTTGACAGTGCGGTTGAGGAGCTTCTCTCGCTCACAGGCAAAAAGGCAACAACAGAAGTAGTTAACAACATTTTCAGCAAGTTTTGTGTTGGAAAATAATTTTAGTGGAGAATTATGGAATATTTTGGCGGAAAATATGATGTAATAGTTATAGGTGCAGGTCACGCAGGAATTGAGGCGGCGCTTGCATCTGCAAGGCTCGGCGTGAAAACCGCCGTGTTTACAATAAATTTGGATTGGGTCGGCAATATGCCGTGCAATCCGTCAATCGGTGGCACAAGCAAGGGTCACCTTGTCAGAGAAATTGATGCCCTCGGCGGAGAAATGGGCAAGGCGGCGGACAAGTATTCGCTTCAAAGCAGAATGCTCAACCTCGGCAAAGGTCCTGCGGTTCACTCGCTCCGTGCTCAAATCGACAGGCGTGAATACTCTGCCGGAATGAAGCACACTCTTGAACTCACCGACAATCTTGACATTCGTCAGGGCGAAATTGTTGACCTCTACAAAGACGGTGACGAGTGGGTGGTTAAGACAAGGCTTGAAGCTTTGTTCCGTGCAAAAGCCGTTGTTATTGCGACAGGCACATTTTTGGGCGGCAGAGTTTACATCGGTGATGTAACATACGAGAGCGGACCTGACGGTATGTTCCCTGCCAACGAACTCAGCAAGGCACTTTGCAAACTCAACATTCCGCTTCGCAGATTTAAGACGGGCACACCGAGCCGTGTTAATAGACGAAGCATTGATTTTGATGGACTTGATGTTCAAGAGGGCGACGAGGTCACCGTGCCGTTTTCGTTTGAAACCGACAAGCGCCCTGAAAACAAGGTTGTTTGCCACATCACTTATTCAAACGAGAAAACGAAGCAGATTATTCTCGACAACCTTGACCGTTCACCGATGTACAGCGGAAAAATCGAGGGCAAAGGACCTCGCTATTGTCCGAGTTTTGAGGATAAAATTGTTAGGTTTGCCGACAAGGAGAGGCATCAGCTTTTCATCGAACCTTGTGGCGAAAACACAGAAGAAATGTACTTGCAGGGTTTGAGCTCCTCACTTCCCGAGGATGTTCAGCTTGCATTTATCCACACAATCAAAGGTCTTGAGCACGCGCAGGTTATGAGGGCGGCTTACGCTATCGAATACGACTGCGTTGACCCGACCGCACTCAAAGCAACACTTGAATTCCTCGACATTCCGGGGCTTTACGGCGCAGGACAGTTCAACGGTTCGAGCGGTTACGAGGAGGCTGCGGCACAGGGACTTGTTGCCGGAATTAACGCTGCACTCAAAATTAAGGGTGAAGAACCGCTTATTCTCGACCGTGGCGGTTCGTACATCGGAACTTTGATTGACGACCTTGTTACAAAGGGTTGTTCCGACCCATACAGAATGATGACGAGCCGAAGCGAATACCGTTTGGTGCTCCGCCAGGACAATGCGGACATTCGCCTCACCCCGACAGGCCATAAAATCGGACTTATCAGCGACGAGCGTTTTGCAAAGTTTTGCAAGAAACAGGAACTTATCAAGGAAGAGTTCAATCGTGTTAAAAATTTGTCCGTGCCGATGACCGATGAGGTTCAACAGATTTTGACCTCCAAGGGCACTGCCCCACTCAAAACAGGATGCAAAATGATTGAACTTCTCCGCAGACCGCAGATTACATATGATGACCTCAAAACGATTGATGTTGACCGCCCTGAACTTCCGCTTGAAGTTTTTGAACAGGTTGAAATCAGCATAAAATACGAGGGTTACATCAAAAAGCAGGAAGCACAGATTAAGGAAATGCGCCGAATTGAGGCAAAGCAAATCCCTGCCGACATTGATTATTCCACGCTTAAAGGTTTGCGACTTGAAGCTATTGAGAAGCTGTCAAAAATCCGTCCGCAAAATCTCGGACAGGCAAGCCGAATCAGCGGTGTTAACCCTGCCGACATCACGGCGTTGAATATTATTTTGGAGAGTATGCACAATGATTGACAAAAATCGACTTTGCAACATTGCAAAAGAAAACGGAATAACTCTTGACGAGCAAGCACTCGACAGATTCGACAAGTACGCCGAGCTTCTTGTGGAGTGGAACGGCAAGATGAATTTGACCGCAATCACCGAACCGGAGGAAATTGAGGTTAAGCATTTTCTCGACTGCCTTATGCTTCCAAAGTATTTTAATTTGGAAAATGTCAAAACGGTCATTGATGTTGGTGCCGGAGCAGGCTTTCCGAGCGTGCCGTTACTCATCTATAAACCTGATTTATGTCTAACTATGATGGATGCAATTAACAAAAGATTAACATTCTTGGATACAGCCATTCACGCTCTCGGACTTGAAGCACAGCTCATTCATTCTCGTGCAGAAGACTCAGGACAAGACAAAAATTTCCGAGAAATGTTTGATTTGGCAACCGCAAGAGCAGTTGCGCCCATGAATGTGCTCGCTGAGTACTGCCTGCCGTTCGTAAAAGTCGGCGGATATTTTGTGGCACTCAAGGGTAGCTGTGACGATACCGAATCGGCAAAGGACGCAATTTCAACCCTTGGCGGTGAAGTTGTGGAAAATATTTCATATAAACTTAACGGAACAGAACCACGCTCAATTGTTGTGATTAAAAAAATATCGCAAACTCCGACACAGTTCCCCCGTAAGTCCAAAAAAATATCAACAAAGCCTTTGTAAAAAGGGACTTTTTGACGAATTAAAGGGATTTCTCACGATGAGAAATCCTTTTCTTTTTGCGTTGTTTATGATAATATAGATATATCGAAAGGACAGGCTTATGAACAATATCTCATATATAGCAACCGAAAAGCTGTTGCCTAATCCAAATCAGCCGAGGCATCAATTTCAATCGGAAGAAATGCTTGCACTCGCCAATTCAATCAAAGAAAACGGAATACTTCAACCGCTCCTTATTCGCAGAATGAATAACTCGGATTATTGCGAAATCATTGCGGGAGAACGCAGACTTCGTGCCGCAATCTTGGCAGGCATTGACACCGTGCCGTGCATAGAGATGGATATAGACCGAGAGCAATCGGCTGTCTATTCCATACTCGAAAATGTACAGCGTGAGGATTTGTCATTTTTTGAGGAAGCGGTGGCAATCGGACAGCTTATGACGGTGTTCGGGATGACCCAGCAAGATATATCCAAGGCGCTTGGCAAGAGCCAATCGGCACTTTCAAACAAGGTGCGTTTGCTCAAACTTCCCGTTGATGTGCGGTATTTTATTGAAAAAGAGCACCTCACCGAGCGACACGCAAGGGCACTCCTTGCCATTGAGGACGAAAAAGACATTTGGACTGTGCTCAATGTAATCAAGGACAGACATTTGAATGTTGCCCAAACGGAAAGCTATATTGCAACATTCTATGCAAAGCCGAAGCCTAAAAAAAGAACAAACCATCCTATTTACAAGGATTTTAGAATATTTGTCAACACGGTCAACAAGGCTATCAAAACGATGCAGGAATCAGGAATTAATGCCATATCTGACCAAACGGAAACCGATGAGTACATTGAGTATCGAATCAAGATACCTAAGGCGGTCGGTCAAAAATCGGCTTAAAATGGGTAAAACCATTTTAAACATATTCTCCTCTTTTCATCACAGCGGAACGGACAGGTTATGCCTGTCCGTTTTGCGTTGTTTCATGTGAAACATTATTTAATATACATTCGTGGGGAATATTACTCAATGTTTCATGTGAAACATTCAAATCCACATATTGATGTTTCATGTGGAACATACACCATATATTCACCTTGATATATAATCGGTATAGTAGTATAATAATATCAGTAAACAAATGAGGTGACTTTATGAGCAAAACTGTTGCAATTTTTAATCAAAAAGGCGGAGTCGGCAAAACCACAACATGCGTTAATATGGCTGCCGGTTTGGGTCAAAAAGGCTACAAAACCCTGCTTATTGACATCGACCCACAGGGCAATTCCACATCAGGTGTCGGCATCGACAAAAGCGAGGTTGAATTCAGCACATATGATGTGATGATTGGCGAGCAAACCGCCCGTTCCGTTATGATTGAAACAGAGTTCAAAAATCTGTATCTCCTCCCTGCAAATATGAATCTTGCAGGCGCAGAGGTAGAAATTGCAGAGCTTGAAAACCGCAACAGCGTGTTGAAGCGTTCAATTGCAACTCTCATTATGGAGTTTGATTATGTAATTATTGACTGTCCGCCGTCACTCGGCTTGCTTTCAATCAACGCACTTGTTGCAGCAGATACGCTCATCGTTCCGCTTCAGTGTGAATACTATGCACTTGAGGGTTTGAGCCAGCTCATCTCAACAGTTCGCACAATTAAACAACACTACAACGAACACCTCGAACTTGAGGGCGTGCTCTTCACAATGTATGACGGCAGATTGAAGCTCAACCAAATGGTAATTGACGAAGTGTCGCAATACTTTCCGGGTAAGCCATACAAAACGGCTATTCCTCGCTCCGTCAAGATTGCTGAAGCACCAAGCTTTGGTAAACCTGTAATCTATTACGAAAAATATTCCAAGCCGTCATTCGCATACAAAAAATTTGTTGAGGAATTTTTGAAAAATCAATAATTAACCGATAAACATTTCAGGAGGAAAATATGGCAAAAAAGTCAGGACTCGGTAAGGGTTTGGGTGCGTTGATGCTTGAAAATAACACCGATTCAATGGTGTCAACAAGCACGCTCAACATAAACGAAATCACCCCGAACAAAGAACAGCCGAGAAAAACATTTGACGAAACGGCACTTGAAGAACTTGCGGATTCCATTCGTCAGCACGGCGTGCTTCAACCGCTTTTGGTTCGACCGCTTACAAGCGGAGGTTATCAGCTTGTTGCAGGTGAACGCCGTTGGAGAGCGAGCCGTTTGGCAGAACTCAAGGAAGTTCCGGTAATCATCAAGGAGCTTTCAGACACCGAGGCTATGGAAATAGCTATTATCGAAAACTTACAGCGTGAGGACCTCAACCCGATTGAAGAGGCGGAGGGACTTCAGGCACTTATTGACAAATGCGGATACACTCAAGAGCAGGTGGCAACATCTGTCGGCAAGTCAAGACCGGCAATCACCAACGCTTTGCGACTTCTCAAATTGCCTGAAGAGGTCAGAGAAATGGCAAAAGACGGCACAATTTCAGCCGGTCACGCAAGGGCACTTCTTGCGTTTGACAATCAGCCGATGATGATTGAATGTGCAAATCAAATCGTTTCAAAGAAACTCACCGTGCGTGATGTTGAAAAAATGGCGAAGCGTCCTGCCACAAGTTCAGCAAAAACAAAAACCGCTCAAAGACGAGACAGTTTTTATGACGAGGTTGAACTTTCGCTCACAGAGGCACTCGGCACAAAGGTCAGAGTGTACAACGGCAGAAACAAGGGCACACTCGAAATTGAGTTTTACACCCTTGATGACCTAAAAAATATTGCAAATGCCATTGCAAAGTAATATAATATATATTTATAAATAACAAACAGGAGAAAAAATAATGTTAGATATTAAATTTGTCAGAGAAAATCCCGATGTGGTTAAGGAAAACATCAAAAAGAAATTTCAGGACCACAAACTTCATCTTGTAGACGAGGTTATTGAGCTTGATGAGGAACGCCGTCAGGTTATCGCAAGAGCAGATGAACTCCGTGCCAACAGAAACAAGATTTCAAAGGAAATCGGTGCTCTTATGGCACAGGGCAAAAAAGAAGAGGGTATGGCTCTCAAGGAAAAGGTTACAGCTCAGGCAAAGGAACTTGACGAACTTGCAGGCAAGGAAAACGAGCTTACAGAAGAAGTAACAAAGAGAATGATGATGATTCCAAACATCATTGATGAGTCTGTTCCGATTGGTAAGGACGACAGCGAAAATGTTGAAGTTCAGCGTTACGGCGAGCCTGTTGTTCCTGATTTTGAAATCCCTTATCACACCGATATTATGGAATCATTTGACGGCATCGATATGGAGGCTGCCGGCAGAGTTGCAGGCAACGGCTTCTACTATCTTATGGGCGATATTGCACGACTTCATTCCGCAGTTATCAGCTATGCCCGTGATTTTATGATCGACCGTGGTTTCACATATGTTGTGCCTCCGTTTATGATTCGCTCAAATGTTGTAACAGGCGTTATGAGCTTTGAGGAAATGGACGCTATGATGTACAAAATCGAGGGCGAGGACTTGTATCTTATCGGTACTTCCGAGCACTCAATGATTGGTAAGTTTATCGACACTATCACACCTGAAGAAAAACTTCCGCTCACTCTCACTTCGTATTCTCCTTGCTTCCGTAAGGAAAAGGGTGCTCACGGCATTGAGGAGCGTGGTGTATACAGAATTCATCAGTTCGAGAAGCAGGAAATGGTTGTTGTCTGCAAGCCTGAAGAATCAAAGATGTGGTTTGACAAACTTTGGCAGAACACCGTTGATTTGTTCCGCTCACTCGATATTCCTGTAAGAACACTTGAATGTTGCTCGGGCGACCTTGCAGACCTCAAGGTTAAGTCAGTCGATGTTGAAGCATGGTCACCAAGACAGAAGAAGTACTTTGAAGTCGGTTCATGCTCAAATCTTACAGACGCACAGGCAAGACGCCTCAAGATTCGTGTTAAAGGCGAAAAAGGCAATTATCTTGCTCACACTCTTAACAACACGGTTGTTGCTCCGCCGAGAATGCTCATTGCGTTCCTTGAAAACAATCTCAATGCAGACGGCACAGTTTCAATTCCTGAAGCACTCCGTATGTACATGGGCGGTAAGGACAAAATCGTTCCTAAAAAAGACTGTTGATAAAGTCTCTGAATCACGCCAAATTATAAATTAATAATTATTTATTTGAATATCCTTTTCGTTTTTTCTAAAACTAATAAAAAACGGAAAGGATTTTTTTATGCACAGTATCAAGGGAACAAAAACCGAAGCAAATCTGATTGCCGCATTTAACGGCGAAACACAGGCGAACACAAAGTATACGCTGTTTGCGACAAAGGCAAGAAATGACGGTTACAACGAGATTGCAAACATTTTTGAGCAGACTGCAAAAAACGAACTTGCCCACGCAAGATTGTGGTATAAGTATCTCCACAGCGATGAAATGCCCGACACTCAAACAAATTTGACCGAAGCGGTAGACGGCGAAAATTTTGAATGGGTGAATATGTATCCCGAATTTTCAAAAACGGCGGCAGAAGAGGGTTTTACGGAAATTGCAAAGCTCTTTGACCTTGTTGCAAAGGTGGAGTCCCAGCACGAAAGTAAGTTCCGTCAGCTTTTGACAGATGTGAAAAATCAAAAGGTTTTCACCAAAGACGGCGAGGCGATTTGGATTTGTATGAACTGCGGTCATATCGTTGTCGGCAAGTCCGCACCGGAGGTTTGTCCGCTCTGCAAAGTGCCAAAGGCTTATTTTAAGGAATATAAAAATTCATAAAAATAAAATTAATGCTTGACAAATGTAACTATCTTGGTTATAATAAGTCTTGCAATTGCGGATTTAGCTCATCCGGTAGAGCGTCACCTTGCCAAGGTGAAGGTAGCGAGTTCGAGTCTCGTAATCCGCTCCAAAAATGAAAATCCTCACCACAAGGTGGGGATTTTTATTTTTAAATTGTAGTGGATAACGCACACATTCTCGACAACATTGCAAATTAAAGCGAGCCGAGCGAGTCTCGTAATCCACAGTTGGCTTACACTTCCATAATCTGCTCAATTGCGTAGGCGATGCCGTCCTCGGTGTTTGCTTTTGTCACAAATCTTGCGTGGCGCTTGCATTCGTCTGTTGCGTTGCCCATTGCAACTCCGTATTTGCAAAATTCGAGCATTTCAATGTCGTTGCCTGCGTCACCGAATGCCATACATTCCGCATTTGTGATGCCGAGCACCTTGCACATTCCCTCAATCGCTGTGCCTTTGTTGACATTTGCCATTGTGAATTCCATACTTATCGGAAGTGAGGAAGCAAGATACAGTTCGTCAAAACCGCTCAAATAATTCCAAGCCTTGTCGTAGTCGGCTCTGTCGTCAAAATATGCGGTGAATTTTTCAATCCTGTTGCCCTCAAGCACGGCTCTCAAATCTTCAACACCGCTCATTTTTCCGAGCAATTCGTCAACAAATTCCTGTGGCAATGCACCTTTTGGATAAAACTTTGTTTTGTCGAGTTGATAGTAGCTTACACCGTCAACATAAACTTCAAAAAATGTCGGCATTGTGTTGAGCGTGTCGTAAATCGGTGCAACAAGCTCCCACGGCATAAATTTAGAATATATGATTTTTTGGTTGTGTCTGTCAAGAACGCCCGCTCCGTTTGAGTAAATCACATAGTCAATTTCGGGAACCTGCTGACAGATGTCGCCGATAATCGCAACTGTTCTGCCTGTGGCAATAGAAATCTTTGCTCCCGAATCGTGGGCACGCTTCAAGGCGTCTCTTGTTTTTTGTGTAACAGTCATATGGTCGGCAGAAGTGAGGGTGCCGTCCAAATCAAGTGCGATTAATTTTATCATATAATCATCTCCAAATATAAATCATCAAACCTTATGAGCCTCCCCTTATATCAAGGGGAGGTGTCTGCGTTGATATGCAGACGGTGGGGTCTATTCAACGAACCCTGTAACAAGGATGATAATATTACTCTATAATTTAATAATACACCACAACGGCAAAAAAATTCAAGGTGACAAAATGCACGAACAAGGGCGAAAGTTTTGGCGTTTCTTTGTGACGGATAGATAAAATAGTTAAAAAAGTGTATCAAAGTAAAAAAACTGTTGAATTTTGTTCCTTTATAATATAAAATATATGTGTATTTTAGAGGATAGGTGGATATAACTATGGATTTGTTAAAGAAGAAAATTCTTGAAGAGGGACAGGTTTATGCCGGTAACATCCTAAAAGTAGACTGTTTTCTCAACCACCAGATAGATTGTACCTTCTTGGCAGAAGTGGGCAAAGAATTTCATAGATTATATCAAAATGAGGGCGTCAATAAAATTCTGACTATAGAGGCATCGGGTATTGCTATCGGTGCGATAGTAGCACAGGAGTTCGGATGCCCTTTAGTATTTGCAAAGAAGAACAAAACAAAGAATATTGCCGGTGATGTGTACACTGCTCCCGTTGAGTCGTTCACTCACGGCACAACCTATAATATTATGGTCAGCAAAAAGTTCCTCAACCCCGGCGATAAAGTTCTTATTGTTGACGACTTTCTTGCTATCGGCAATGCACTCAATGGCTTAATCAGCCTTGTCAAAGAGAGCGGTGCAGAGCTTGTCGGCTGTGGCACGGTTATTGAAAAGGGCTATCAGCACGGCGGTGACAAGCTTCGTGCAAAGGGCATTCGTGTTGAATCGCTTGCAATTATCGAATCTATGGACGCCGATAAGGGCGAAATTGTGTTCAGAGATTAAATTTTCATTTGGTTATATGGCAATTATGCCTGTAATATAAATCATTTTATTCAACGGAGGAAAACGAAATGAAACTCACTAAAAAAATTTTGGCTGTTCTCCTTGCTGCTTTGTTTGTAGTAGCTGCATTCGCAGGCTGTTCTGCATCAAAGGGCAACGATGACGCTAAAGACGCATCAACATCAACAGACGCAAAGACAGTTAAGTTCGGTTTGATTACTCTTCATGATGAAAACTCAACTTACGACAAGAACTTTATCGCAGCTGCACAGGAAGCTGCTGAGGCTTGCGGAGTAGAGCTTGTTCAGAAGAACAACATCGAAGAAGGTCAGGCTGCATATGAAGCAGCTGCTGAACTTGTTGACGAAGGCTGCAACCTCATTCTTGCAGACAGCTTCGGTCACGAGGACTACATCATTCAGGCTGCAAAGGAATTCACTGATGTACAGTTCCTTCACGCAACAGGTACAAAGGCTCACACAGAGAACCTTCCAAATTACCACAACGCTTTCTCTGCAATCTACGAGGGAAGATTCCTTGCAGGTGTTGCAGCAGGTGAAAAGCTCAACCAAATGATCGCTGACAAGAAGATTACTGCTGACCAGGCTAAGTTGGGTTATATCGGTGCATATACTTACGCTGAAGTTATTTCAGGCTATACTTCATTCTATCTTGGTGCAAAGAGCGTTTGCCCATCAGTAACAATGAAGGTTACATTCACAGGTTCATGGTATGACGAAACAGCCGAGAAAGAAGCTGCTCAAAAGCTCATCAATGACGGTTGCGTAGTTATTTCACAGCACGCTGACTCAATGGGTGCTCCTACAGCTTGTGAAAAAGCAGGCGTTCCGAATGTTTCATACAACGGTTCAACAGAATCAGCTTGCCCTAACACATTCATCGTTTCTTCAAGAATCAACTGGGCTCCTTACTATGAGCACTGCATCAAGGCAGTTCAAGAGGGTAAGGAAATCGAGACTGACTGGGTTGGCACACTTGCTGACAATTCTGTATGCCTCACAGACTTCGGTGCAAAGGCAACAGCTGACGGCACAGCAGAAGCAGTTGAAAAGGCAAAGAAGGGTCTTGAAGACGGCACAATCCATGTATTTGATACTTCAACATTCACTGTTACAGTAACAAAGGACAAGAATGTAAATGCAAAGGTAGATGCTGACGGTCACCTTACAAGCTATATGGCTGATGTTGACACAGACGCAAACTACACTCCTGATACAGAAGCTGTATCTGACGGTTACTTCCACGAATCAGAATATCGTGCAGCTCCATACTTCGACATTCAAATCGACGGTATCGAATTGCTCGACACAGCATTCTAAGCAACGCTTTAATAAACTACACTCCGTGGCGAGGGATTAACCTCGTCACGGTATAGTTGTTTTATACAGAAGTATAAAAATGACAAAATTTATTCTTTTATGATGATTTAAGAGGTCGCAATGGAAAACAAATTAGCTTTGGAATTAAAGGGCGTCACCAAAAAATTCGGCAAGGTTGTGGCAAACCACGATGTGTCGTTGCAGGTGCACCACGGAGAAATTTTGGCTATCCTCGGCGAAAACGGTTCGGGCAAAACCACACTTATGAATATGGTGTCCGGCATTTACTTTCCCGATGAAGGTCAGATTTTTGTTGACGGAGAAGAGGTTGTAATCAAATCTCCTAAAGACGCATTTAAGTATAAAATAGGTATGATTCATCAGCACTTCAAACTTGTTGATGTTTTTACCGCTACCGAAAATATAGTTCTCGGTGTAGAGGACGGCAAAAAATACAATATTAAAGAGGCTAAAAAGCGTGTTAAGGCTATCACGGATAAATATGGCTTTAACATTGATTTGGACAAAAAAATCTACAATATGTCTGTATCCGAAAAGCAGACTGTTGAAATTATCAAGGTACTTTACAGAGGTGCGGATATTCTCATTCTTGACGAGCCGACTGCTGTACTTACCCCACAGGAAACAGAAAAATTATTTGATGTTCTTCGCAATATGCGCAAGGACGGTAAATCAATTATCATAATCACTCACAAGCTCCACGAGGTTTTGGAAATTTCCGACCGTGTTGCAATTCTCCGCAAGGGCGAGCATGTAGACACCGTGCCTACAAAGGATGCAACCGAGCAATCGCTTACGGAAGCTATGATGGGTGAAAAAATAGACCTTAATATCATAAGAGAAGAACCAAAGAATGTAAAAGAGCGTCTTGATGTTGAGCACCTCACCGTTATCAAGCGTGACGGCACAAAGGCACTTGACGATGTAAACTTTAAGGCTTACGGCGGCGAAATCCTCGGCATTGCCGGTATAAGCGGCTGCGGTCAAAAAGAACTTCTTGAATCAATCGCAGGACTTCAGCAAACAACAAAGAAGTCGAGCATTTTGTACAAGCCTGACGACTTGGGTCCGCAACAGCTTGTAGGCAAATCACCGAGAGAAATCAGAAAACTCGGCATTGCTCTTTCGTTTGTTCCCGAGGACAGACTCGGTATGGGTCTTGTCGGCAATATGGACATTGTTGATAATATGATGCTCCGTTCGTATAAGGGCGGAAAAACCGCATTCCTCAGCAGAAAAGAGCCAAAGCATTTGGCAGATGATATTATCGAAAAACTCGAGGTTGTCACTCCGAGTGCTTCAACTCCCGTAAGACGACTTTCGGGCGGTAATGTTCAAAAGGTTCTTGTCGGCAGAGAAATCGCACTCGGACCAAAGGTGCTTATGGTTGCTTATCCCGTAAGAGGTCTTGACATCAACTCGTCATATACCATTTACGGATTGCTTTCGGAGCAAAAGGAAAAGGGCACAGCCGTTATTTTCGTTGGTGAGGATTTGGATGTTCTCATCGAACTGTGCGACAGAATTATGGTAATTAATTCCGGTGTCATCACCGGAGTGGTAGACGGCAAAACCGCTACCAAGGAAGAAATCGGTCTTTTGATGACCAAAAGCGTTGACAGGGAGGTAAACACAGATGGCAAAGAATAATTCAACCGTGCGTGAACCTCTTTTTCATGTAGTTAAAAGGGACGGAGTGTCAAAGACAAAGTCCTGGGCAATCAGAATTATTGCGATACTCCTTGCACTTGTTTTTTCGGGCATTATCACAATGCTCCTCACGGGTGAAAACCCAATCAGCGTGTATGCCACAATGTTTGATGGTGCTTTCGGTTCAAGCAGAAAGGTGTGGAAGCTTCTCCAAAACCTTGCAATGCTCCTTTGCGTTTCGCTTGCGCTCACCCCTGCATTTAAGATGCGATTTTGGAACATCGGCGGCGAAGGTCAGGTGCTTATAGGCGGTTTGGCAACAACCGCTTGTATGGTGCTCCTCGGCAACAAAGTGCCAAATGCACTTCTCATCATCATTATGATTGTTGCTTCCGTTGTTGCAGGTGCTCTTTGGGCACTTATTCCGGCTGTATTCAAGGCAAACTTCAACACAAACGAAACCTTGTTTACACTTATGATGAACTATGTTGCAATTCAGCTCGTTTCGTATTTCTGTATGCTTTGGGAAAATCCAAAGGGTGCGGGCAAAATCGGCATCATCAACCGTGAAACAGAGGCAGGCTGGCTTCCTGTAATCGGGGATAAAACCTATCTCCTTAATATCTTGATTGTTCTTGCAATCACTATTGCAATGTACATCTACCTCAAATATTCAAAACACGGCTACGAAATTTCGGTAGTCGGCGAATCGGAAAATACTGCAAGATATATCGGTATCAATGTTAAAAAGGTTATCTTGAGAACTATGGCACTCTCGGGTGCTGTGTGCGGTATCGCAGGACTTCTCCTTGTCGGCGGCACAGACCACACAATCTCAACCACAACTGCCGACGGCAGAGGCTTCACGGCAATTATGGTATCGTGGCTTGCAAAGTTCAATCCTATTTATATGGTTTTGACCTCATTGCTTTTGGTGTTCCTCGAAGCAGGCGCAGACCAAATCTCTATGATTTTCGGTCTTAATCAGAGCTTCTCGGAAATCATTACCGGTATAATTTTGTTCTTCATTATCGGCAGTGAGTTCTTCATCAACTACAAATTGCAGTTCCGCACTTCATCAAAAAAGGAGGTAAAGTAATATGTTTGCAACTTTGATTACTTTTCTTCACAGAGCCATTATGCAGGGCATTCCGCTTTTGTTCGGCTCAACAGGTGAAATCATTACAGAAAAATCGGGCAACCTCAATCTCGGTATCCCCGGCATTATGTATATCGGCGGTATGAGTGGCGTTATCGGTGCGTTTTTCTACGAAAATTCACTAACCGACAAGGCAGACGCCAACGGCTTTCTTGCAATTTTTATTCCGCTCATTTCTTGTATCTTGGGTTCGCTCATCGCAGGTATGATTTATTCATTCCTCACCGTAACCCTCAAGGCTAACCAAAATGTAACGGGTCTTGCACTCACAACTTTCGGCACAGGCTTCGGCAACTTTTTTGGCGGTTCGCTCATCAAGCTCACAGGTGCAGATGTTCCGTCAGTTGCTCTTTCAACAACTTCTGCTTATTTCAGCAAAACTCTCCCTGTTGCGGAAACAACGGGATGGTTCGGCAAGCTGTTTTTGAGCTACGGATTTTTGGCATATCTTGCAATTATCATTGCTCTTGTTTGTGCATATGTGCTCAACAAGACAAGGGTCGGCTTGCATCTCCGTGCAGTAGGCGAAAACCCTGCAACTGCCGATGCAGCAGGCATTAATGTTGAAAAAACAAAGTACATCGCAACAGGTATCGGCTCTGTTATCGCAGGTCTTGGCGGTCTTTACTATGTTATGGACTATGCAAACGGCGTGTGGTCAAACGACGGCTTCGGCGACAGAGGCTGGCTTGCAATCGCACTTGTTATCTTTGCAGTGTGGAAGCCGAATATGAGTATTCTCGGTTCAATCGTTTTCGGCGGACTTTACATTGTTTATCTCTATGTTCCAAGTGCACTCCGCACACAGGAACTTTTCAAGATGATTCCTTATGTTGTTACAATTCTTGTTCTCATCCTTGTCAGCGTAAGAAAGAAGAAAGAGGACCAAGGTCCTGCCGCTCTCGGATTGTCTTATTTCAGAGAAGAACGATAAATTTTTAATTGATAAAAGGAGATTACTATGGCTAATCTTGATGGAAATATTGAAAAGGTGCTTGTCACCAAAGAGGAGCTTGAAGCAATCAACGCTCGCCTCGGCGCACAAATCACAAAGGACTTTGAGGGCAAAAACCTCCTCGTTGTAGGTATTCTTAAAGGTTCGATTTACTTTTTGGCAGACCTCACAAGATATATCGATTTGCCGCTTAAACTCGACTTCCTCGCCGTATCAAGCTACGGCGGCGGCACTCGCTCATCAGGTGCGGTAAAGATTATCAAGGATATAGACATTGACCTTGCAGGATATGATGTTTTGCTTGTTGAGGATATTCTCGACTCGGGCAGAACTCTTGAATATGTCAGCAAAATGCTTTCTGCAAGAGGTGCAAACAGCATTTCTATTGTGACACTTCTTGACAAGCCTGAACGCAGAGTTGTTGACATTCACCCTGATTATGTCGGCTGTGATGTGCCTGACGAATTCGTTGTCGGCTACGGTCTTGACTACGATCAGGAATACCGCAACATTCCGTATATCGGCTCACTTAAAAGAGAGATTTACGAATAATCGCAAAATAGACAGATTATAAAAAGTAAGAATGTAGGCAGATTTAGTTTTGCCTACATTTTTTTGTAATATAGTGGATTTTATATTAATAATATGTTATTATAATAAGAAAGGAGGTTTTTCTATGAAAAAAGTTTTATCCGTTTTATTATCATTGATTATGGCAGTTGGTGTGTTTGGCGGACTTTCCTCAACGGCGTATGCCAAAGACACAATAAATGTCAAGTATGAACAAACCGAAGCACGCAAGATGTTAAATCGTATAAATCAATTCAGAACAGCAGGTTCATGGTGCTGGGATGAATCAAACACAAAAAAGGTGAAATATCCGGCTGTAAAAGCACTTGTTTATGACTATGATTTGGAAAGATCGGCTATGATTCGTGCAGCGGAAATCAGCAGATTGTACGAGCACACCCGTCCAAACGGAACAGGTTGTGAAACTTCACTTACCGGCTACGGTACTTGTGGTGAAAACATTGCCTACACAGAGGGCTATGATATGAGCGAAGAATTCGTTTTCGAACTTTGGGAAGAGGAAGACCAGGATTATAGCGGTCAGGGTCACAGAAGAAATATGCTCAACGGTGATTTCGGTGCAATCGGTATTGCTTGCTGTTATGTTGACGGCAGATATTATTGGGTGCAGGAATTCCGTGATTATGTTGTTGACTCAAATCCGTCACCGGCAAACAACAGCAACAGCAGTGTTGTAGTTGACGGCACTGCAAAGCCAAGCCTTGCAGGTGTAAAAATCAATGC
Organism: Eubacterium coprostanoligenes; assembly: GCF_900167205.1. Taxonomy (GTDB): domain Bacteria; phylum Bacillota; class Clostridia; order Oscillospirales; family Acutalibacteraceae; genus Eubacterium_R; species Eubacterium_R coprostanoligenes. The sequence continues at coordinate 18,230 of NZ_FUWW01000011.1, read as the reverse complement.
CCCAAAACCGCCGACAATCAAGGTTACTTCTCCAAAGAAAAAGGCTGTCAAAATCAGCTGGAATTCACAGCCGAACATCAAAAGCTATCAGCTTCAATATTCATATAACAAAAAGTTCAAGAACAAAAAGTCGCATAATGTTGCAGAACGCTATGGCTCGTTCACAATCAACGGCTTGAAATCGAAGAAAAAGGTTTATGTCCGTGTCCGTGCAAAGAATAAGTCAACAGGCAAATTCACAAAATGGTCAAAGGTCAAAACAGTAAAAATTAAATAAAAATTTTTACCTATCTGCCTCCTCTTTTTAAGGGGAGGTGGATTTTTGCGTAGCAAAAAGACGGTGGGGTAAACAAATACAAAAACAGCTCTCTTATGATAAGAAAGCTGTTTTTTGCAAATTCGTATTTATTTTATTAGTTTGAGCACATCCTCTTTTTCGATGTAGCCGATTGATTGGTTGACCTGCTCGCCGTTTTCAAAAACAATGAGGTTCGGGATGGTCATAATTCCAAATTGAAGCGCAACATCTCTTGCTTCATCACAGTTGACCTTGCAGAATTTGACATCGTCAACTTCTTCCGAAACTTCCTCTATAATCGGTCCGAGCATCATACACGGTCCGCACCATTCTGCCCAAAAATCAACAAGCACCTTGCCTTTGTAATTGAGCACTTCTTCATCAAAATTTTGTGCTGTAACTTCAATAGTCATTTCCATACCTCCTACTGTTTGTTTTGTCCTGCAAGTGATGTGAGCATTGCAAGGAATTCCTTGTCCTCCTCACACACTCTGAAATTTGTGCGAATTTTGTTGCCGTCAGGGGTTGTGACAGATAGTTCAAGCACAGCGCCCGTGTCTATTCTGCTCCCTGCGTCTTTAAAAAACATTGCAAGCTTCGGGTGGCGAGAGTTGAAACCCTCTGCCTTTTCCTTGATTTGAAGCAATGCCATTGGATTGAATGCCATAATTCTTTGGATTGCGTGGCGAATTGAGCACCTCAACGCACCGCCTTGCAGTCCCACTCCTTTTTATTTACTATACCTATACTGTAATTCAAAAGTCGAATTATGTCAAGAAAAAGAAAATGAATTTTGTTTTAATAATCCAAATTAAGCTCCCTTATGATGTCTTTGAGCATTTCGGCAGATTTTTTAACCGCCGTTTCCTCTTCTGCATTGAGGGACACTTTTACATTTTTTTCAACGCCGTTTTCGCCCACAACGGCAGGCATACTCAGTGCAACATTTGATATTCCGTGTTGCCCCGTCTGTATGCACGATACGGGCAAAATTGATTTTTGGTCAAGCACCACCGCCTCGCATATGCGTCTTACACTCATCGCTATGCCGTAGTAGGTGGCGTTTTTCCTTTTGATGATTTCGTATGCCGAGTTCTTTACATCTTCGGCAATTTCTTTCATTTTGTTTGCGTGGCAGATGTCGCCGCAGTTGTCGGCACAAAACTGTTTCAGCGGAATACCCGATACATTTGCACTGCTGAATGCCGCAATTTCGCTGTCGCCGTGTTCGCCCAAAATAAATGCGTGCACGCTTCTCGAATCAACTCCGAGCTGTTCGCCGAGCAGATATTTAAGCCTTGCCGTGTCAAGCACCGTGCCGGAGCCGAACACTCTGTTTGACGGCAAACCCGACAATTTAAGTGCCGTGTATGTCAAAATATCCACGGGGTTTGATACTATCAGCAGTATGCCTTTGAAGTTTCGCCCTGCGATTTGCGGAATAATTGATTTGTAAATGTCCACATTTCTGTGCACCAAATCAAGTCTGGTTTCGCCTTCTTTTTGCCCCGTTCCCGCCGTTATGATAATGATTGATGCGTCGCTTATGTCGTCGTATGTGCCTGCGTAAATCTGCATAGGCTTTGAAAAAGGCAGACCGTGGCTGATGTCGAGTGCCTCGCCCTCGGCTCTGTCTGTGTTTGCGTCAAGCAAAACAATTTCGCTGAAAAGTCCGCTTTCCATAAGTGCAAACGCACACGCACTGCCCACAAAGCCGCAACCGATTATCGCAACTTTTCTTGCGTCTGAATTTGTCATATTTTCACCCCTCTAAATGCAAAATCTGTGGTTGCCTATTTCCTTGATTACCGTGCGAGAGTGCATAAATTTGTCGTTGGTTTTGGCAGGGTTGAAGTAGTATACCGCACCGCCCGATGGGTCCCATCCGTTGAGTGCGTCCGTGGCGGCACGCTTGCTTGATTCTGCCACAGGCTGATACCAGTTGCTATCGTTCACGCAGGAAAATGCACCTTTTTGGTACACAACGCCCGACAGCGAATCGGGGAATGACGGGTGAGCAACTCTGTTGAGGATGACCGCACCGACCGCAACTTGACCTTCGTAGCTTTCGCCTCGAGCCTCTGCCGAAATCACTTTTGCCAGCAATTCAACATCCGCACTCGAATACGCACCGTTTGAACTGCTCGATGACGAACCGCCGAGTCCGAGATACAAAAGCGTTGTTTTTCCGCAAATTCCGTCTGCCGTCAGTCCGCAATTTTTTTGAAAAGCGGTGACGGCTTTTTTTGTTGCCGAACCGTAAATGCCGTCAATTGCACCGTTGTAGTAGCCGAGAGATTGAAGTTTTTGCTGAATTTTTTTGACTTCGCTTCCGCTTGAACCGAGCTTTGACAGTGCATAAATGCTTGTTTCTTTGATGAATGTGTCGTACACAATCAGCCCTGCGCCCGCAAAACCAAAGATGATTGCAAAGGCAAGCATAAGGCTGATTATACTTTTGATTATCTTGTTTTTCATAATAATTTCCATAGCCTTTCTGGCTACAAATAGTTCATAAAAATCACCTATACGCTTCTTGTAGCCAGAGAAGGCGTATAATGGAAATTTAACCATCTCAAAATTATGCCACAGGCAAATTTTGAGGGTAATATAATTGGAATAGTGTGATTTTTTACACTATTCTCCTTGTTTGTTATAAGATGTTGAGGTGGCTGAGCAAAAATGTAATCCCTGCTCCCGACAGCACGGTCATTGCGGAATAGCCGATAATCAGCGCCGCTTTTCGCCCGTCAATTTTTTGTTTTGGCGGTTTTACGGCGGTTGAAGTCGAGATTTTTTCAGCCTCTTTGTGTAGCTTTTTTGCGTCTGCATTTTGTGATGACGGCCGTACAAAAAAGATGATTTTTTCAAAATACGGCGACTCGGGATTGGTGATTTCGAGTATTTGCTTGTTGACTCCCTTGAGCATAAACATCTTCCTTTTTTGCGTGCCAAATTTTCGGCACTTAATTATACAAATAGTGTTTGAATATTACACAAAATTTATACATTTCAGCTTTGGTCATTTTCTACATTTCGGACATATTTTTACCCTTGACAATCGTTTTAGGAAAACTTTTCGTATTATTCCACCGATGTTTAAAATGTGGAAAACTATGTGGAAAAGGTGTAAAACTTACCCCGAAAACGCTATAATTAAGCACTTTTAGGGTGTTGAAAACTAAAAATATGCAATTCTTTCAACATTTTACACATAGTTTTCAACAAAAAAGTTTTTTCAAAAATTTTGTATAAATTGCTGTTTTTCACTTTTAGTCTTGACAAAAAAATGATATAATTCAATTATTACAAATAGTCGAAAACGAATTTTCGTTTTTCGTGAAAGGTAAAATTTTTGTTGTTGTTTGGCAAAATGGTATATATAATATGAAAGTAAAAGTTGAAAAAAATAATATAATAGTCAGCGAGGTTTCATGCCTTGATCTTGATTTAACTCTTGATTGCGGTCAGGCTTTTCGTTGGGAGCGTCAAGAGGACGGCTCGTACAAGGGTGTTGCCGGCGGTCACTTTTTGCACATTGCAAAGGATGGCGACTCACTCATTTTTTATGATACGGACAAGGCTGTCTTTTATTCCTTTTGGGTGAATTATTTTGATTTGAACAAGGACTATGATGAAATCTGCAACCGCTTGAAGCAGGACAGCTTGCTTGCCTCAACCATTGATGAGTATTACGGCATCCGAATTCTCAATCAGGACAGCTGGGAAGCGCTGTGTTCTTTCGTCATCAGCCAGCAGAATAATATAAAAAGGATAAAGCTGATTATTTCTCGGCTCTGCAAGGCTTACGGTGACGAGGTTGCAGACGGTTGGTATTCGTTTCCGTCAGCGGAAAAGTTGAGTACGCTCGGCGTTGAGGACTTTGAGGCTCTCGGCACAGGCTACCGTGCAAAATATCTTGAACGCTTGTCAAAATCCGTTGCAAACGGCGAGATAGATTTGGATTATATAAAGTCCCTGCCACTTGCCGAGGCGAAAAAAGAATTGCTCAAAATTTACGGTGTCGGCGAAAAGGTTGCAAACTGCGCCTTGCTTTTCGGTATGCAGTTTTATTCCTGCTTTCCGCTTGATGTGTGGATGAAAAGGGTGATGGCGTATTATCCCGACGGCTTGCCACGGTGCTTTGACGGCATTGAGGGCATAGCACAGCAGTACTTGTTCCATTGGGCAAGACAAAATTTATGAGGTGAAAAATGCAAAAGTTATTTGTTGAAAATATAAGTGATGAAAAAATCATTCTTGATGGCGAATCTGCTCGACATATAGCAAAGTCTTTGCGTATGAGGGTGGGCGATGTGATTTGCGTAACCGATGGCGGTGGCGAGGACTACGGCTGTCAAATCGAGGAAATCACAAAAGATGAAGTTGTGCTGAAAGTTTGCTATAAGCAGGTTTGCGAAAGTGAGCCGTCTTGCAAAGTGACAATTTATCAGGGAGTGCCGAAAAGCACAAAACTTGAGGATATTATTCAAAAATGCGTGGAACTCGGTGTAACCGAAATTGTGCCGACACTCACAAAGCGTTGTGTTTCCCGTCCCGATGACAAATCGGCAGGCAAAAAAAATCAGCGTTATCAAAAAATAGCGCTTGAAGCCGCACAGCAAAGCGGAAGAGGCATTGTGCCTAAAATTGAAAATATGAAAAATTTGAAGCAGGCTTTGGCAGAGGACGAAAGCGAAGTCAAAATCGTGTTCTTTGAGGGCGGAGGCAAAAAACTCACCGATATAATAGATAAAAATACAAAGAGCGTGAGCATCTTCATCGGTCCGGAGGGCGGATTTGAGGAGGCAGAAGTTGAGCAAATCGAAGCGGCGGGCGGTGTCCGTGCAACTCTCGGCAAGCGTATTCTCCGCACCCAAACCGCACCGGTTGCAGGGCTTACGGCTATTATGCTCTTGACGGGTAATTTAGAGTAAAAATATTTATAGGCAGTATAAAGAATTTTGATTGATTGTAAAAAATCGGCAAAAATGTTTCATTATGAATATGGTAAATCCTGTTGACTTTAACGCTTTTAGGTGCTAAACTGAATGCAAATAAACCAAAGGACAGGAGATTTCCACAATGAGAAAATTAACAAAGAAAATTGCGGCAGTTGTTCTTTCGGCGGCAATGGTCGGCGGTGTATTCGCAGGCTGTTCCGCTACAAAGGACAATAATGAAGGCGCAGAAAAGAAAACATCATACAAGATTGGTATTTGCCAGCTTGTTCAGCACACTGCACTTGATGCGGCAACCAAGGGATTTGAGGACAAACTCAAGGAACTTGGCGAGGCAGACGGAATTACATTTGAGTTTGATTATCAAAATGCTTCAAACGATTCCGCAAACTGCACAACAATCGCAAACAAGTTCGTTTCATCAGGCTATGATTTGATTATGGCAAACGCAACACCTGCACTTCAGGCTTGCACAACAGCAACAGCTGCTTCGCAAATACCTGTTGTCGGAACATCCGTAACCGATTATGCAGCTGCACTCGACATTGATATGGGTCCGACAGACGCAACAGGCATCAATGTAACCGGCACAAGCGACCTTGCTCCACTCGACAAGCAGGCAGACCAGATTATGGAACTTTTCCCTGAAACAAAGAAAGTCGGCGTAATCTTCTGCTCGGCAGAAACAAATTCAAAGCCACAGGCAGACGGTGTTAAAAAGGCACTCGAAGCAAAGGGCGTTACTTGCGAATATTTTGCTTTCTCCGACTCAAACGATATTTCGGCAGTTGCAAAGAAAGCCGCTTCAGAGGTTGATGTAATCTACATTCCAACCGACAACACAGCAGCTTCAAACGGTGCGGTAATTGATGACGCTTGCTCAAATGCAAATGTTCCTATTATTGCAGGTGAAGAGGGTATCTTTACAAACACAAGAGCCGTAGCAACACTTTCTATTTCGTACTATGCACTCGGTGAAACAACAGCTCAAATGGCATATGATATTCTTGTAAACGGCAAGAACCCTGCTGAAATGAACATTCAGCAAACAGACGGTCTTACATACAAGTACAATTCAGAACAGGCTAAGAAGTTTAAGGCAAATATTCCTGACGGTTACGAAGAAGCTACAACAGCCGAAGCAACCACAGAAGAATAATAATTAACTTATTAATCAGGCTCCCCTTGTTGCAAGGGGAGCTGTCGTGTTTTATGCACGACTGAGTGGTTAAAAGGACATAACAAGAATTTAGGCGAACACAGTTCGCCCCAAAGCAAATATGTGCAAATTAACAGTTGACTAATTCAACGCTTTAAAGTATAATGATGAAGTATAATTGAAAATTTGGGCTTTTGTTTAGAAGTCCGAGAAATGAGGTAGAATTTATGGGATTCTTAAATGCTCTGCCGGGTGCTGTCGGTCAGGGACTTATATGGGGCATTATGGCAATCGGTGTGTACATCACATTTAGAGTGCTCGATTTCGCCGACCTTACAGTTGACGGAACTTTGGCAACAGGCGGTGCCGCTATGGTTATGTCACTTATGGCGGGATGCAATGTTTATCTTGCACTTCTCATCGCATTTGTTGCAGGATGCTTGGCAGGACTTGTGACGGGTATACTCAACACGGCGTTTGGTATTCCGCCGATTTTGGCAGGTATTTTGACACAGCTTGCACTTTATTCAATCAACTTGCGTATCTTGGGCAAGGCAAATCAGCCTGTTTCGGGATATAAATACAATCTTATTTGCTCAATGACAAAGCTCAATCAAGCACTCATTGTTGCAACAGTCTTTGTGTTGGTCATCATTGCGTTGCTCTATTGGTTCTTCGGCACAGAAATCGGTCACGCAATTCGTGCAACAGGCACAAACGCAAATATGGCTCGTGCAAACGGCATCAACATCAATTCAACGAAAATCATCGCACTTGTGCTTTCAAACGGCTTGGTAGCACTTGCAGGCGGACTTCTTGCTCAATATCAGGGCTATGCCGACATCAATATGGGCAGAGGCGCAATCGTTATCGGTCTTGCCGCCGTAATTATCGGCGAAGTGCTTTTCGGCAAGATTTTCAAGAACTTTGCGCTCAAACTTTTGGCTGTTGCAATCGGCGGTATCATCTACTATATCGTTATGCAGTTCGTTATCAGCCTCGGTCTTAACACCGACGACCTCAAGCTTCTCACAGCGGCGGTAGTTGCTGTATTCCTCGGCATTCCTTACATCAAGGGCAGATACCAGGAAACTCATATTAAGACTGCAAAAAAGGAGGTTAAGTGATATGTTAGAAATCAAGAATGTACATAAAACCTTCAATCCGGGAACTATTAATGAAAAAAAGGCGCTCAACGGCATTGATTTAACTCTCAACGAGGGCGATTTTGTTACTGTAATCGGTGGCAACGGCGCAGGTAAATCAACAATGCTTAATATGGTTGCAGGCGTTTATCCTGTTGACTGTGGCTCAATCGTTATTGACAGTGTGGATGTCACAAAACTTCCGGAACACAAAAGAGCAAAATATATCGGCAGAGTTTTCCAAGACCCAATGACAGGTACTGCTGCCAATATGCAAATCCTCGAAAACCTTGCACTCGCTTCAAGACGAGGCAGTCACAGAGGTCTCGGCGCAGGTGTAAAGCGTAAGGAAAAGGAAGAGTACAAAGAGGTGCTCAAGCATCTCGACCTTGGTCTTGAGGACAGACTCACTTCAAAGGTTGGTCTGCTTTCAGGCGGTCAGCGTCAGGCTGTCACACTTCTTATGGCAACTCTCCGCAAGCCAAAACTTTTACTCCTTGACGAGCACACCGCTGCGCTCGACCCAAAAACTGCAAAAAAGGTGCTTGATTTGACAGAAAAAATCGTTGAAGAAAACCACCTCACAACTATTATGATTACTCATAATATGAAAGATGCAATCAATATCGGTAACCGCCTCATTATGATGAATGACGGCAAGATTATTTATGATGTTCAGGGCGAAGAAAAGAAGAAGCTCACCACAGCGGACCTTCTTGCAAAGTTCAAGCTCACATCGGGCGAGGAATTAGAGGACGACAAAATCCTCCTTTCCGAAGCAGAAAATTAATAGCAAACTCATCAGCCTCCTCTTAATTTTTAAGGGGAGGTATCGCACATTAATTAGGTTAAAGTATAAGGAGGCACAGATTATGCCATTGCCAAAAGACCCGTTTATTCTTTTCAGTATGATAAATATGAAACTGCGTGACAGCTATTCGTCACTCGATGCACTCTGCGATGATATGCACGAAAACAAGGACGAGATTATAAGAACATTGTCGGCAGTCGGCTTTGAATATGACGAAGCCACAAATTCATTCAAATAATGAGCAAAAAAATCCTTGACATCTTGCTTGTCAACTGCTATAATACTAACACTTGCAGTATGTCTTAATGCAAGTAAATTTTCCTTGCGTATGGATAATACGCCAAAGTCCAAAAGGAGGTGCTGAAGAATGGCATTAAAAGACTATGAAATCGTAATGGTTTTCTCTCTTTCAAAGGGAGAAGAGGCAGTAAACGCTCTCAAGACAAAGTTCACTGACCTCATCTCAAAGAATGGCACTCTCGGTGAAGTAGAGGAGTGGGGCAAGAAGAAGCTTGCTTACGCAATCAACTACGAAACCGACGGTTACTATGTTCTTATCAACTTCTCATCAGAAGAGTCTTTCCCTGCTGAGCTTGACCGTGTAATCAACATTACTGACGGTGTACTTCGCTCACTTATCGTCGCTAAAGGCGAATAATTAGGAGGCATACTATGATTAATATGGTAGCCCTTATGGGTAGACTTACCTTTGAGCCGGAACTCCGTACAACTCCAAGCGGTGTATCTGTTCTTCGTTTTCAGGTAGCGTGCGATAGAAATTATCAGCGTTCGGGTCAAGACAGACAGGCAGATTTCATCGACTGTGTTGCATGGCGTCAAACTGCGGAATTTATCAGCAGATATTTCCACAAAGGCTCAATGATAGCTGTTGAAGGTTCAATCCAAACCAGCAGTTATACAGACAAAAGCGGTAACCAAAGAAAACAGGTCGAGGTTGTTGCAAACAACGTATCATTCTGCGGTTCAAAGAATGATTCAGGCACAGGAGCTTCTGCTGTAAGCGGAGGATTCAACGAGCCTGCACCGTCTTATGCAAGCGCAGACAACAGCGATTTTGAAGAAATCGTCGACGATGATGACGACCTTCCGTTCTAACATCTTATTTTAATTAAGGAGGAAACCAAAATGGCATATAACGCTAAAGGCCCAAGAAAGAGCCGTAGAAAAGTTTGTCAATTTTGTGTAGATAAGGCTGAAAGCATTGATTACAAGGACACAACAAAGCTCAAGAAGTTCATTTCCGAGCGTTCAAAGATCCTTCCTCGCCGTGTAACAGGCACTTGTGCAAAGCACCAGAGAATGCTTACAACAGCTATCAAGAGAGCAAGACATCTCGCTCTTTTGCCTTACACATCAGACTGATTAAGCAAATAAAGAAAGCAGTTCATTGCGAACTGCTTTTTTTCTTTATATGCCTCCCCTTGATGCAAGGGGAGGTGGCAACACGAAGTGTTGACGGTGGGGTTTTATATTGATGATTTCTTTTAACCCCTCAGTCGCACATAAAGTGCGACAGCTCCCCTTGATTACATAACAAGGGGAGCCGTATTCGGTATGATTTGTTTTTACAACAAATCCGCCAAGGTTTTGGAATTGAGGAAATTCATAATGATTTCGTTCAGCTCGTTCCACATAGGTCTGGTGAGGCAGGATTCCTCTTTTTTGCAGGCGTCACAATCAACGCACGCAACGGGCGCAAGCGTTTTTTCGGTCAAAACCAAAATTTCGCCCACAGAATATTCTTCCACCTTGCGGTTGAGTTTGTATCCACCGCTTTTTCCTCGTGCGCTGTCAACAAGTCCGCCCTTTGAGAGCTTTGCAATAATCGCTTCAAGGTATTTCATAGAAATTTCGAGTCTTTCGGATATGTCTTTGAGTGAAATGTAGTTGCCGTCATCGTGTGCGGCAAGGTCGAGCATAATGCTTAATGCATATCTGCCCTTTGTTGAAATCATCATAATGTTTTGCTTCCTTAAAATATTCGTCAATTTCTGCGATTAACGGTGATTATTATTCAAAAAATTCCTGTGCAATTCTGACGCTTTCCATTGCGTCCTTTGCGTACCAATCGGCGTTTATCATCTTTGCGTAATCTCTTGTGAGCACCGCACCGCCTACAAATACTTTTGCGTCTGTGTTGTCGTGCAAGAGCTTAATCGTCTTTTCCATATTCGGAACGGTCGTTGTCATAAGTGCCGACAAGCCGACAAGTTTGACATTTTGCTTGATTGCTTCCTCAAGCACAAGTTCGCACTTAACATCTTTGCCGAGGTCGATAACATCAAATCCGTAGTTTTGCAAAAGTACCTTAACTATGTTTTTGCCGATGTCGTGGATGTCGCCCTCAACGGTGGCAATGATGATTTTGTCACCCTTGACCTGCGGAGTTCCGCTCATAACAATGTGGGCTTTAATCTCGTCAAATGCAGATTTTGCGCTGTCTGCACTCATCAAAAGTTGAGGCAAAAACAGCGTGTTTTTCTCAAATCCGTCACCCACAAAGTCAAGTGCCGGGATGATGTAGTTGTTGATTATTTCAAGGCTGTCCGTGGTTTGAAGAAGCTCTTTTGCGCACTTTGCGCTTTCCTCTTTCATACCCTTGATGATTGCCTGCTTTAGGTCGATTTTTGCACCCTCTGCAACAACCTCAATCGGAGTCGCCGATTTGATGTATTCCTCGCAGTTGTCGTCAAGTCCCGCAAGTGCCTTGTAGCTGTAAAATGCGTTCATCATCGATTTTGATTTCGGGTTGATGATGCCTGCCGATAAGCCTGCGTTCATTGCAAGAGTGTAAAACGCAGTGTTGATTGCCTCTCTGTTTGGCAAGCCGAAACTGATGTTCGACACGCCCAAAACCGTGTTCACACCGAGCGTGTTGCGGATGTAATCAACGGCTTTCAAGGTTTCCACAGCGTTGTTTTTGTCGGTGGAAATCGTCATAGTCAAAGCGTCAACAACAAGATTTTTCTTGTCGATTCCGTATTCTTTCGCTGTGTTGATAATTTTTTCCGCAATGGCAATTCTGCCGTCTGCGGTTGACGGAATTCCGTCCTCGTCAAGACAAAGGCACACAACCACACCGCCGTATTTTTTGGCAAGCGGAAAAATCTCTTTCATACACTTTTCCTTGCCGTTTACGGAGTTAATCATTGCCTTGCCATTGTAAATGCGGAGTGCCGATTCCATAGCTTTTGCGTCCGATGAGTCAAGCTGAAGCGGTGTCGGAAGCACGGATTGAAGCTCAAACACCGATTTGCACAGCATTTCTTCTTCGTCAATTTCAGGCAATCCCATATTCACATCGAGGATGTGCGCACCTGCGTCTTTTTGGGTGATGCCCTCACGCAAAATGTAGTCCATATCTTTGTTGCGGAGTGCCTCTTTGAGCAATTTTTTACCCGTTGGGTTGATTCGCTCACCGATAACCACACCGTCGGAAATGTCAACGCATTGAGAATAAGAGGTAACAAGCGTGTCGGTCTTGAAACTCGGCACTTTGTCGGGAATGTCCTTTGTTGCATCAATCATAGCCTTGATGTGTTCGGGAGTTGTGCCACAGCAACCGCCGAGTATAGAAACGCCCATTTCGGCAATTTGCTTCATATAGTCGGCAAATTCTGCCGGGTCAACATTGTAGATTGTTTTGCCGTCAACACTTTCAGGCAAGCCTGCGTTCGGCATAACGATGATAGGGGTTGAACAGCATTTTTCAAGCTCTTCAACAAGCGGAATCATCTGCTTTGGACCTAATCCGCAGTTGAATCCGATAGCGTCTGCGCCAAGTCCCTCGGCAACTGCACAGGCGGTTTTTACATCCGCACCTGTCAGCAATCTGCCCTTGTCGTCAAAAATCATAGACACAACAAGTGGCAAATCGCAGTTTTCCTTGACTGCAAGCATAGCGGCTTTAAGTTCGTAAACATCGCCGAAAGTTTCGCAAAGGACAAGGTCTGCACCGTCTTTGCCTGCCTTGACCATATCGGCAAAAACATCCACGCATTCCTCAAAATCAAGGTCGCCCATCGGCTTCAACAGTTTGCCTGTCGGTCCGATGTCGAGAGCAACTTTTTTGCCTGTTCTGCGTGCATTTTGCACGGCAGCCTTGATGAGTTCGTCTGCATTGTCGTATTTCAATCTGTTTGCGCCGAAGGTGTTGGCTGAAATGATGTCACAGCCTGCCTCGGCGTATGCCTTGTGGATGGCAAAAATTCTCTCCGGGTCGGAGAGGTTCAAAAGTTCGGGAAGCTCACCTGCTTTGAGGTTGAGCATTGTTCCCATTCCGCCGTCAAAATATTTTATCATAATTCGTCAATTCCTATAAAAGCCGTAACGCTCTTTGTCGGCAACATTTCGTATGTGTCCGTGAGCGTCAAGCCTATTCGTTTTTGTAATTCGAGCAGAGAAAAGAATTTCTTTTGTTCACTGATGTCAAGGTCAAAGTACCCCGGTGAGTATCTTTGACGGAGCGAAACCCCGTGTTCGTTGATGATTTCTTGCTCAAGATTGTCGCAAACTTCCTCGATTTTGTCCGCCGAGGTTGCCTGCAACGCCATTGCAAGTGCCACATCCGTTGCCGTTGCGATTTTTATCTGCCTGTCACATTCCGTGCCGAGTGTTGCACCAAACATAACCACCCTTGTACAACCTTTTAGGTTCTCTGCAAGTCGGGTGCTGAAAAATTCTGTGTCGCCGATAATCAGCGATTTGTCCGTCACCTTGCAGTCAAAAATCCTGTACAGCGTTTTCGGTGTGACAGATGAATTGATGATGTTAATCGCCTTGTCAACAAGCGCCAAAATCTGCGGGTCGTCGGTCTTTGACGAGGTTCGCATATATCTTAAAATGTCTGCTTTATTCATTGATGATGCTCGAAAGTCCGCCCATAATTGCTTTTGCAACATCAGGCTTGTTCATTGTGTAAATGTGGATGTTGTTGAAGCCGTTTGCCATAAGGTCAATGATTTGCTCGGTGGCATAGATGATTCCGGCTTGCTTCATCTTGTCAGGGTCGTCACCGAATCTCTCCATAATTCTGAAGAACTTTGGCGGAACGCTCGAATTCGAAAGTTCAATGCTTCGCTTGATTTGGTTTGCATTTGTAATCGGCATAATGCCTGCGATAATCGGCACATTTATGCCCTTGATTTGGCACATTTCGTAGAAATTGAAGAATTTTTCGTTGTCAAAAAACATCTGTGTTGTCAAAAATTCAACGCCACATTCAACTTTTTCTTTGAGTCGGGCAATGTCCTCAACTCTGTTTTTGCTCTCCGGATGTGTTTCAGGATAGCACGCCGCACCGACACAAAGGTTCGGATTCATAGCCTTGATTTCGTTTACAAGCTGGTATGCGTTTTTGAAATACTGCTTGTCCTTAAATTCAAATCCCTGCGGAATGTCGCCACGCAACGCAAGAATATTTTCAATTCCGTTGTCCTCAAGTTCGCCGACTACCTGATGAATTTTGTCTCTTGTGGAAGTCAGGCAGGTGAGGTGCGAAAGCGGAGATACGCCACAATTTTTTATCTCGTTCGCAATTTCTGTTGTAAATCCCGATGTTGTGCCTGCCGCACCGTAGGTTACCGACATAAACGACGGGTTGTATTTGCACATTTCTTTTACTGTATTTTTTGTGTTTTCGAGCTTGTCCCACTGCTTTGGCGGAAAAACTTCAAACGACACGGTTACTCTGTTGTTTTTGAGTATTTCGCTTATTTTCATATCCTGTCCCTCACATATATTAATATGTATATAGTATAAATTATTATAATAGTCATTTCCCACTTTGTCAATAGGAATTAAAATACAATAAAGTATCAACTGTTTATCAATTTGAATTTCGGTTGCAAAATTTGTTTATAATCAAATTAATAATTTTTTTGTCAATTCACCTAAAAAATTGATATTTTTCCTTGTTTTGGTTGCAAGTTTTGTGTAAATGTGATAAACTTAACTTGAAATATTCATTTGGAGGTCTTGTTATGGATTTAACAAAAATTATTAACAAAAAAGACGAAGCCGCTCAATATATGATTGACGAAATCACTCATATTATCAAGACTTTTGACAAAAGAGACCCAGGTTCAAGGGGTGAGCGCGAAGCTTGCCAATATATGGCAGAGGTTCTTCAAAAGGATTGTGGCTGTGAGCAGGCAGATGTTGAGTCGTTCAAGGAAAATCCGGGTTCATTCTATGGTTGGATTTATTTCACCATCACATTCGTAATCGCAGGTGTTGCACTTTCATTCTTTGCACCGATTTTGAGTATTATTCTCATCGTTGTAGGTCTTGCAATTGTGCTTGCACAGTTCGGTTTTTATCTCAAACTCATTGACTGGGTTTTCCCTGAAAAGACAGGTCATAATGTAACCGCCATCAAAAAGTGCGCAAGTGGCACACCAAAGAGAAGAATTCTTTTCAACGGTCACCCTGACGCAGCTTGGGAATGGCCTATGAACTACAAGTTCGGTGGTGTCGGCTTTGAGGGACACGCTATTCTTTGCGGTGTAGGTGCAATTTATTACCTTGTAATCGCAATCATCAAATGCGTAAAATTCGGTGTTTTCGGCACTGTTCCTGTATCCGAACCAATAGTTAAGGCAAGCCTTATCGGTCTTATTTTCCTCATTCCGCTTGTTGGTCTTTATTGGATGGTTAACTACCGCAGAGTAGTTGACGGCGCAAACGACAACCTTTCGGGTTGCTATATGGGTATCGCTGTTATGAAGGCACTCAAGGACGAGGGCATCGACCTTGAAGATACAGAAATCGGTTGCGTTCTCACAGGTTCTGAAGAAGCAGGACTTCGTGGTTCAAAGGCTTGGTGCGAGGCTCATAAGGGCGAATTCCAGGATTGCCCAACTATGATTATCTCTTATGATACAATCCACGACCCTAAATATTTGATGGTTAACTATCGTGACCTTAACGGTACCGTAAAGGCTGATAAGGATTATTCCGACCTCTTTATGGAAGCTGCCGAGGCAGTAAATGTTCCTTGCAAAAAGGGTTGGGTTCCACCACTCGGCGGTGCAACCGATTCAGCTGCTTTTGCACAGGCAGGTTTCCGTGCAGCAGGTATCACCGGTCTTAACCATAATCTTGAAGATTACTACCACACCCGCCGTGATACATACGACAATATGAACGCCGAAGGTCTTGCTAACTGCTATGCAGCAACAGTAAAGGCATGCGAAATGTTCATCAACGGTGCAAAGCAATAAAACCCTAAATGGGCTGAACCATAAAAATGCCTTGAAAATCAAGGCATTTTTCTTTTTCGTTTTTTGCTCAGTCGAGGTATCTATATACATCTTCCTTCGCAAGAAAACGAAATTCAGCTCCATTTATCAATTTATGTTCGTTCTCCCGAGAAAAGCAAAAATCACATCCCATTTATAAATTTTATATCGTTATTTCGTAGGGGCGAACTGTGTTCGCCTCTTTGTTTTTGCTTTTACACCGTTACAATAAAAAAACGGACGGAATTTCCGTCCGCTTTTATTCACTTTTCAATCACACCGGGACAGGAACAACCTTCGGGTTTTTCAGGCGGGAAGAACTCATCAACAGGGAATTCCACACCTTGAAAAGCACTGCACGGGTCTTGCGTTGAGCAGTTGCACTCTCTGTCAGGAATGCAAAAATCATATGCAGGAATGGTCATTTGTACATCTCTTTCCATTTGAACAATCGAAAAAAGTCCGAGAGTTACAAGCACGGCTCTGCTTGATGCAACGGGAATTCCGCCCTCGTTTGAGCCTTGCATAATGCTTTGAGGGAAGCAGGTGCATAGCGGAACTGGGCAGTTGCAGGTTTCCACAACTTCGCTTGAAAGCACAACAGGGTCAACGGCTTGCACCTTTGCGGTTGGGTTTGTGTACTGCGGTGCTTCGGGGCAGTCCGTTCTCTCATCGCAAAGATTTGATGTAAAGATTTTGACATCACCCTCCGAGCCGTAGAGTATGCACTTCTTTTCAAAATCGGTGTAGCCCACAGCTACCTGCGGAGTTGAGCACGGAGCATTATAGCAGTCAAAGCAGAGCATAAAGTAAAAATGCACATTTGCGCTGTAAAATCCTCTGTTGAACGGCACTTCGTCAACATCAATGCTAACAGCCTTAATCACACAGCTGCGGCATTTTACGGTTGTTGCCTCGTCAATAAGTCGCTGGCTTGCACCAAAAAATGTAACTCTTAAATCTTCCAAGCAGTCCTTGCTGACGCACGAATCGTAAATTCGCTTTGTGTCAATGCAAACCGCCTCATTTATCTGTCTGTTGCAATTTTTAATAATAGGATTGTCGGGCATAAAAATTCTCCTTCACAGTGTTGTAAGATAAGGATGTTATCCTTTGCTTCACTTCATACTATGAGGGAGAATTGTTTTTGTTACTGCAAAAAATTATTTTACGGAAAATCTGAATTCGGTTGTGGTTTTAAATTCCTCGTTTGCTTTTACAAAGCGTGATGGGAACACATCCGCAAAATGCACGGTGTCAGGGTAGAACTGTGTTTCAAGCGCCGCACCTCTGCGGTATGTTACCTTGCCGTTTGCCTTGCCCGGATTGCCCTGTTTTGCAAGCCATCCGCCGCAGTAAAGCTGTATACCCGGCAAATCTGTGAAAACTTCAAGCACTCTGCCAGATTCCTTGTGCTCAAGCACAGCGGCTTCTTGAAGTGTAAAATCCTTTTTGTATAGGCAGAAATTGTTGTCGTATCCGATTCCGTCAATAACGGCTCTGAACGGCTTGTCAATATCTTTGCCGATTTGCTTGCTCTCTCTGAAATCCATCATTGTGCCCTCAACCTCTGCAAGCTCACCTGTCGGAAGCTGGTCGTCATCGGTTTCGGTAAAGTAGTTTGCATTGATTTTGAGAAAGTGAGTTTCAACGGTTTCGTCAGGATTGCCCGAAAGGTTAAAATATGCGTGGTTGGTAGGGTTTGCAACCGTGTCCTTGTCCGAAAGAATGCTGTATTCAAGGCGGAGCGTGTTGTCCTCGGTGAATGTGTACTTAACTCTCATTGTGAAGTTGCCGCCGAAGCCGTCCTCTCCGTCAGGTGAAAAACGCTTGAAAACAACATAGTTTTCGCCTGTTTCCTCAACATCCCAAGGTGTAAAGCTGAAACGACCGCCACTATGCAAGGTCCATTGTCCCTGATTCATCGGTGTTGTGTATTCTTCACCGTTAAATGTGAACTTTGCGCCTCTGATTCTGTTTGCCCATCTGCCGACAATCAAACCCTGATAGCCAAGATCGGGATTTGTGTAATCCAGCGGATTGTCAAAACCGAGCACAACATCTGCAAGCACGCCGTTTTTGTCAGGCACATTGATTGATTGAATACCTGCGCCGAGAGTTTGGAGTGTCACAAATGCACCGCTTTTGTTTGTGATTTTGTAAAGGTCAATAGCTGTTCCGTCGGCAAGAGTGCCGAAAATGCTTTTTTCTACCATTTTTTATCCCTTTCTTAAATTTGATACACATATATTATAGAATAATTGTTAACAATTTTCAAGTGTTCATTTGTCAATGATGTGACACCGAGATATTAAAATAAAAAGTATTGGGAAAAGGACAATGTGATGATTAAACGGAGCGTAGCGAAGTGAAATCATCACATTGTCGGCGGCTTTAATCAACGATGTATTCGAGTTCTGCTCGTTTTTGTAATGGTGATTTCCAACCCAAAACAGACATAGGTATGTTGTTTGAACGTTTGAGATATTGTTTCATTTGAACAATTAAATCATCGTAAGAGTAAAAGCTCAAATAATTGTAAAATCTTTCTTGGTCATTTCTGTGGCTTCTTTCAACCTTTCCGTTATGCCAAG